>CANQVD010000014.1 GCA_947627215.1 uncultured Eisenbergiella sp. | reverse complement strand
ATTGGCGCCGCAGCCCAGCATCCGCTGCCCCAGCGTGGCCGCGAAGTCCAGAATGTAATCCAGATCGTTCATCGGGAAGGAGTTCCTTTCTCTGACGGTGCGGGGGAATCCCCAAAATGCGTTTCTTCTATGTATCATATTAGTCCTTTTGAGGGCGGGATGCAATGGATATTGCGGATATTGCGCAATTGTCCGCTGTTCGAATGGACTTATGTGTTATTTATGCATGGGAAATTCAAGTATAAATGTTGCGCCGCCGCCGGGCGTATCTTTTATGGATATTTTACCGTGATGCAGATCCATGATGGTCCTGGCAATACTCAATCCCAAACCATAGTGGTCCCTGGAAGCGGATTGAGATTTATAGAATCTACTAAAAATGTACGGTTTTTCTTTGTCAGGAATACCGGAGCCATGATCGATGAAACGCAGTTGTAAATTTTCTTTTTCATTCTTTAATTCAAGCGTTATCAGGTCACTTGTATCAGAGTGTGAAATGGCATTATCTAACAGAATGGTCAGAAGCTGCATAACCAATGTCTTATCCAGCAGTGCCTCTTCTATTTCATTGTCGGGCAGTATGAACTCCATCTTTTTTTTATTTTCCAATAATAATGGCTGTGATAATTCATAGAATTCAGCAAGCAGCCTTTCAAAATTAGTTGGTTGAAATTCGGTTTTCCATGTATTCGTTTCGCTTGATGCAATAAACAGGAGCGTCTTAACAATTTTATCCATGCGGATGCATTCCTGTTCAATAATATGTTTTGCATTGGGCAAATTGCTGGTATTTGCGATTGATATGACAGACAGAGGCGTTTTTAACTCATGAGAGGCAGAAGCGATAAAGTGTTTCTGGCTCTCCATGTTTTGGTCAATAGGCATAATGGCTGTCTTTACAATGTATTTTCCCAGAAAAAAGAAAGCTGCCAAAAGGAATGCTTCTAAAAAAATGTATTGAACGATTTGAGAGAATGAAAAAATTTTATGGTTTATCGGGCACGCTGTGTATAATTCATACATTGTGCCGTCTGATGCGTTAATTTGTATATAAGACCATTTGAATTTTTCTCCGTTAAGCTCTGTTGTCTCAAAAGAATACAGTTGGGGACCGGCATTATTATGAATGGAATCTGTTTTAAAATGATGGAGCATTTGTTCCTGAATCTTTTCTTTTAATAAGTCTGAGGATATTTCAATTTCGGAAGAACAGTAGGAAAAAAAGACGTTGTCATTCTCATCTGTGGCCAATACCAGAATAGGAATATTGGCATCGTATTGTTCCATTGCCTTTTCGGAAACAGCAATGTTGTTCTGCAACTGGAGGATCATGTTGTTTGTGTAGCTTTGAAACAGCAAGGATCTGCCGCTGACCGAAGAAGAATAATTATTATAAATCATAAACAGCATGATGAAGGTAATAAAAGTTACAGAAGTGATATAGTATATCAAAAAAAATTTTTTGTATAGCTTATTTATCATATTTCCCCGCATTCCGCCGTATCTCCGGCTTACGATCAGGCGCTGGTATTTTCGGAGGACACAAGCATATAACCGATTCCATAAACGGTCTGAATGGAAATGGAGCTTTTTAATCGTTTTAGATGCCTGCGCAAAAAATAAATATAATTGTCAACATTATTGGATTCTACTTCAGCGGCAGGTCCCCATACGCAGGATAATAGCTGCTCGCGCGAAAAAACCTTTGCAGGCTTTTTCAAAAATAATTCCATTAAGTAATATTCTGTTTTTGTCATGTTTACGCTTTTATGATTACATTCTAAGGTGTGGCGTGACAGATCTAAAGTGAGATCGCCATAACGCAGGGAAGATCCAAGCTGTAAGCGGTCCGGTCTTCTCAATATTGCTTTTATACGGACGATCAGCTCTTCTATGTGAAATGGTTTCGTGATATAGTCGTCTGCGCCGGCGTCGAACCCTTCAATTTTCTGTTGTAATTCCCCCAGTGCTGTCATAAAAATGACCGGGGTGGAAATACCGGAAGTGCGAATGAAATTTAAGATCGCGACTCCATCCATATCCGGCAGTATCCTATCCAATAAGATCACGTCATAAGCGGTCTGAGATACATTAAAAAGGGCATCCTTTCCATTTAAGCAGGAATCAACCATAAAATCATTTTGCGTCAATTGAGCGGTCAGTAACTGACTTAAATTTACATCGTCTTCTATCAGTAATATTCTCATTTTTTCCCTCAACTGAATTGTTTGATAACCTTATTATAGGGCATAAATGTCTAAAAATCATCGAATAAATAGTTAGATTTTTTAAAGACTTTTCGATACTACATATATAAAATGGTCAGCATAAAATATATTGATCGATTGGAGGCTTATTATGGGAAACAAATGTTGGAAAAAAATGTTATGCATCTTATGGAGCGCTGTTTTAGCGGTGATGGCTTTGAGCGGATGCGGTGCGAAAACAGAGGATGCGGCGGAATCTGAGAATGCGGTCTCACAGGACTTATACACAGAGAAAGAAATTCCGCTGCCGGATTCTGTGCGTGAAGGGAATGTAACAATCGTTGGCTTTGAACAGGATAACGATCAGAACTTTGAGCTCTTTTTATACGATCAGAGCGAGGGGCAGTTCAGAAAATATGAATTATCCGGGGAAGGTCAGTGGAATGAAGTACCCTGTGACTGGCTTAACAGCATACAGGAGGAAATACAGCCCGGTCTCACACAGGTAAAATATAGAGACGGATGTTATTATGCTGTGTACGGCGAAACGAGCGGAAGGTTTCACCTGATCAGCTCCACAGATGAGATCAATGCGGCAGAAATAGACATGCAGGGCTGGTATAAAGCGGAAAACGGGGATCATTATCCTGTGGTGAGTAAAATAGCTGTATTGTCTAAGGATACAGTCGCGGCCACGTTAAGCGACGGAACCTGCCAGATTCACAGAAATGGCGAGTTGACAGGCAGCTTTAACGGTGGAGAAGTCTATGTTCTTTCGGGATATGGAAAGTATGCCGCACGGTATAATGACGGAAATACAGGGATTTACCTGTATAATGTGGAACAAAAGGAGATAGAAAAAGAAATCCTGCTGACAAAACAATACCAGAATGTGCCTCAGATTTTTATGAATGGGGAGAACCGTATCTTTTTGGTTGGAGATCTGGGGATTTTAGAAATAGACAGAGAGAGTGAAAAATGTGTGACCGTAGTTGCCGCGGAGCAGACAATGCTCTCAAATGCCGCATATTTTCCGCTGTGGTTTGAGGAAAAGGACGGAACGATATATATTTTATTTACGAACCGGGATCAGACGAGCGGAAGACTTGTTCTGTATCAGCGGGGTGGTGGGAATGGTAACGCATCCTATCAGCAGGGTGATGGAAATGATAACGCATCCTATCGGCAGGGCGACGGAAAGGATAACGCATCCTTGGTCAGCACGGATGGCAGTCAACTGACGATTTATGGGTTATATGATAATGAGCTGATCAGAACAGCGGGCAGCGAGTTCAGATTAAAACATCCGGAGATAGATATTATCTATGAGACGGCAGAAAGCGCAGAGGGCGCGGTGACGGAGAGCGATCTGGTGCGCACTTTGAATGCGCGTATTGCAGCAGGAAATGGCCCTGATATTTTTGTTTTGGATGGCCTGCCGATGGATTCCTATGTGGGCAGGGGAATCTTAGAAGATCTATCCGGGATGCTTTCTGAAACAGATGTGATCCCCAATATACAGGCTGCTTATGAGAGCGGCGGAGAAATATATGCAGTTCCGGCCAGAGTCGGTTTGCCTGTTATCATTGGGACACAGGATGTTATGAACAGGAGCAGCAGCCTAAGCAGTCTGGCTGATTATGCCAGTCAGGCAGAACCGCCCTATTTTGTGGAAGGTTCAGAATCCTATGAAACAGTGATCGAAAGCTTTTTGCCTTTTTATATCAACAGCATCGTGAATGAAAACCGCATTGATCAGGATGAGCTCAGGATGTTTTTGGAGGATATGAAGAAAATATCGGATTCTGTAAATGCGGTCGAGATCACGGATTTTGATTCTTCGCATTCCCCCAGAAGGCTGGCATACGGGCAGGTGTCCCTGTCGGTCTGCACAATGAAGGGAATGATTGACGATGAAGCTACAGAAATGATCGCATTTGCCAAACTGAAAGGAGATTATGCGGTCTATCAGAATTTATTTGAACCGTATGGTCTTTTGGGAGTGTATAAAGCAAGCGGGCAAAAAGAACTGGCGATAGAATTTGTAAAGACAGCGCTTTCCTATGAAGTTCAGGAGACGGAATACCGGCATGGAGGATTTCCGGTAAGCCTGTCAGCTCTTGAGAAATGGAGAGACACTGACAGTGAAAGAGGCGGCGCTACCGGTGATCCTGATACCGGAATACAAATAAATTATAAATGGCCGGATGCGGCATCCAGAAACAGATTGTATGAAGAAATTTTGTCGCTGAAAACGCCAGTCGTATGGGATCAGGTTGTCAGACAACGATTGGAAGCGTCTGCTGTCGCATATTTGAAAGGGGAGATCACACTTGAAGCTGCCGTACAGGAAATCGCAAACGAAGCGGATTTATATCTTCAGGAATAATACATGGGGGTTTTGGAGGCTTTTGCCGAGTATCGTTGGAGTGGCTGTTTTTCATGTCATTCCCATGGCAGAGATGTTCAGGAGGTCATTCACAGATAACACTGCAAAAGCATTTGCAGGATTCCAAAATTATATCAGCGTGATCGGCAATCCGTCTTTTCAACTGGCAGTGAAAAATACGGTGTTATTTTTGGGAACCTGCATTCCTGTTTTGCTTTTCTTTTCGCTTTTGACAGCATATTTCGTCAGCAGGAAGAAGGATGATATCAGGAAAACAGTCCTGTTGATCCCTATGGCGATTCCGGTAGCGAGCATTGTTTTGGTATGGAAGCTTATGTTTAGCAGATATGGGCTTTTGGACAAATTAACAGGCGGTTTCGCCGGGGGCGTTGACTTTCTCAACAGTAAGTGGGCGTTTGGAGTGTTGGTGATAACTTATGTGTGGAGAAATATCGGATATGATGTCATATTGTGGGCGGCTGCATTCAACAGCATAGACCGGAGCATTTATGAGGCGGCTGACATGGATGGCGCAGACAGATTCACGCAGTTTCGTTATATCACATGGCCGTGTATATTGCCGTATGGCAGCGTGATCGTTATTCTGTCGCTGCTCAATGCTTTTAAAGCTTTCCGGGAGGTGTATCTGATCGCAGGAGAATATCCTGACCAGAGCATTTATTTGATCCAGCATTTATTGAATCATTGGCTGGCAGACCTCAAATTGGAAAATTTATGTGCGGCGGCTGTATTAGTCATGATCGTCGTCAGTTCGGCAGCCCTTTTATTTCAAAAAGCGTTGGACAAAGATGTTTATTCATGAGGAAAGATGATGGTATGAGAAGAAAAAACAGACTGGCTTTTGTGGGAACATTGCTGCTTGTATGGTTCATGTTGGAGCCGATCTTTATAGTCGTTGTGTGTTCTTTTATGAAGGGCGAAGAGATCAGGATCAGTTTTGGAGGCGTTTTGCAGGGGAGTACAGGGTATGCCAGTGTTCCGATCCTGCCATATTATTTTAGTACAGGCAATTTTAAAGAATTACTTTTGCGCACTTCCGAATTTTTTGTGATGTTCTGGAATTCTGTGGGGCAGGTGATCTGTATTGTATTGGGACAAATGGTAATTGGGGTTCCTGCTGCATGGGCTTTTGCCAAATGGAAAGCGAAATGGATCAACCATGTGTTTGGACTATATATCATCCTCATGCTGATACCCTTCCAGGTATTGATGGTTCCGGAATATTTAACACTTTATGATCTGAATATGATAGATACGCATTTTTCCATCATATTGCCTGGCATATTTGCGACTTTTCCGGTTTTTATCATGACACGTTTTTTTAAAGCTGTGCCGGATGAACTGTTGGAGGCCGCCAGATTGGACGGCGCAGCAGAAGCCTATATATTCTTTCATGTAGGATTGCCTTTGGGAAAGCAGGGAATTGGTGCTGCTGTTATTTTAAGCTTTATTGAGTATTGGAATGCCATTGAGGCCCCTATGACTTTTTTGCGGCAGCACTCAAAATGGCCGGTGTCTCTTTATTTGCCAAATATTACAAAAGAAAACGCGGGAATCGCGTTAGCGGCATCCGTTATTATTTTGATACCGACACTTCTGATTTTTGTGCTGGGGCATGACTTGATGGAAGAAGGCATAGCAAATACGGGCTTAAAGGGATAGAGATAAGGAGGATGCTATGAAAGTAAGGAAAAAGATTTATATATTAGCCGGGATGTTTTTCTGGGGAGCAATGACTGTCCTGACAATCCGCATTTGGTATCAGAGAGAGCATAATACACCTGTGGTCAGCTTTGTATATCCCCATAAAGATTATATTACACATGAAATTACCGGAACGGGTCAGATCAGCTTTGAAAAAACGGCACAGATCGGTTATGCGGAGGGGCTGTCCATAGATTCTTATTTTGTGGAAGCCGGAGACCGGGTAAAAAGCACAGATGCGCTATATCAATATAACGCAGCTTCCCTGGAAGAGGAACTGGCAGAAAAGGAACTGAAGCTGTTGGAGTATGATTTCCTTTTGTCTCAGGCTGCAAGTGAAAAATACGGAGAAGTATTGCGCGCTCGAATGAGTATTTTGCAAAAAGACGCAGATTTGCTTAAGCGGTTATATGAACAGGAGGGACGCGTTTTTGCCGAAGCAGACGGCTGGGTTGTCAGTATTGGTGAGGAGGCTGTAACCATTGGAATGGGGGATGTATCGGTTATAGGAGAGTTTTCCGGATATTATGACAATGTGGATCAATTGCCTGGCACGGATGTGAATGTAACTGTGGGGAGTATGGTTTTGCCGGGGAAGCTGACGGAGTGCGCGCAGAGAGATTCCAAATGCAGGTGTATTGTTGAAATTGAGGCAATAGAACACTATGTGCCTGAAGTTACATTTTCTTTGGAATGGGGCGGAAAGTCATATCAGGCTTGTTTGCCCGCTGACGCACTGCACATGGAAAATGGGGAATGCTTTGTATATGTATTGGAAGAGCGGCAGGGAATCCTGGGAAATACTTATGCAGCAGCAAAAAGAGATGTAACTTTGTTAGATATCAATGACAGTCTTGCAGCAGCAGAGGGCAATCTCCCGGCAACGGAAAGAGTCATTGCATACAGCGATCATGAGCTTTATGATGGCTGCCCGGTGGTATTGGAAGAGTGACAGGTCAATATTTACATAAGGGGCGTCATGCCATGCATGACGCCCCCGGTCTGTCCGTATTATTCTGCGGCGGGCCCCGCCTTTACGGCCTCTGTCCCAGTCCGCCCTCCAGCGTCAGCGTCTCGCCGGTCATATACTTGAAATCGGGAGAGGCGAGCTGTACGCAGACCCGGCCGATCTCCAGCTCG
Organism: uncultured Eisenbergiella sp.; assembly: GCA_947627215.1. GTDB lineage: Bacteria > Bacillota > Clostridia > Lachnospirales > Lachnospiraceae > Gallintestinimicrobium. Next base: position 78,806 of record CANQVD010000014.1, on the reverse strand, counting down.
GCGTCGCCGAAATGCCCCGCGGGCGGCGTATGCACGTTGGCCTTGTAGGCGTCCGGATATGCCGTCTGGAACTGCTCCAACTGGGAGGTCCATGCCAGCGGGCAGATGATGTTGACGTTGATGCCGTCCTTGGCCCATTCGGTGGCGGCCACACGGGTCAGGCCGCGGATGCCTTCCTTGGCCGCGGCATAGGCGCACTGTCCGTAGTTGCCGAACAGGCCCGCGCCGGAGGCGAAGTTGATGACGGAACCCTTGGTCTCCTTCAGGTGCGGATAGCAGGCCTTCATATAATAGAACACCGCGTACAGGCCGGAATAGACCGCCAGGTCGAACTGTTCCGTGGTGTGGTCCGCCAGCGTGACGCCGGAGGCGGAAGCCTGCGCGTTATTGATCAGGACATCGATGTGTCCGAAGGTCTCGATCGTCTTATCGACGACGTTCTGGACGACGGCCAGATTGTCCGCGCCCGCGTTGACATCCGCCTGTACGATCAGGACCTGGATGCCGTAGAGGCGTTCCAGCTCCTCCTTCGCGGATTCCAGCTTCTTCACATTGCGGCCTGTGATGACCAGATTCGCGCCCTCCTTCGCATAAGCGGTAGCGATGCCGTAGCCGATGGAGCCGCAGCGCCCGTCACTTAAGACGGCGCGGCCGGCGCCGGTGATGATAGCAGTCTTGCCGGTTAAAAATCCCATTGGTGCTTCCTCCTTTTTGTCGTGGCAGCGGGCGCCTCTCAGCGCGTTTCCCCTGCCGTGAAAAATGCGGTTTTTGCTGCTTCCTGCTTTTCATTATACCTGTGTTTTCTAAAAAGTAAATGAAATTTTCGCAAAAGTCATTGTAAAGTATTTGCGAATATTGTAACCTTTTAAATGTCGGAGGGGCGGCCCTTCGGAGACGGAGGGTTTTCGGCGGAGATGGGCCCGCAGGGCGCAGGTTCCGCCATATTTATGAGGAGACAGAGGAAAATGGATCAGCAGATCTGGCTGGTGGGCGGCAGCGCGGCAGCGGTGCTGGCGGTATTCCTGATCGTCGGCTTTGCGTTTTGGAATGCCAGGCGGCTGCGGAACCGCCTGCGCGGCCGGGAGCTGGATGAAATGGAAGGGCACGAATTTGAACGGTTCTGTGCGGAGCTGCTCAGAAAGCGCGGCTTTCAGGAGGTGGAGGTCACGAAGGGGAGCGGCGATTTCGGCGTGGATGTGCTGGCGGAGAAGGACGGCGTGACCTATGCGGTGCAGTGCAAGCGCTACGACGCGCCGGTGGGCGTGAAGGCCGTACAGGAGGCGTGTGCGGGAAGGGAATATTACGACCGGATGGTGGGCGCGGTGATGACGAACCAGTATTTCACCCAGCCCGCAGTGGATGCGGCGAAGAAGCTGAAGATCCTGCTCTGGGACAGGGGCTATCTGGAGTCGATGATGGAGGAATAGAAACGCGTTTCATGCCGGAAGGAGAAGTTGCATGAGCTTTGTGGAATTTGAAAATGTGAAAAAAGTATATCACATGGGCGAGGTCGATATCGAGGCGCTGCGGGGCGTCAGCTTTCAGATCGAAAAAGGGGAGTTCTGTGTGGTGGTGGGCGCGTCTGGCGCGGGAAAGACCACGATCCTGAACATTCTGGGCGGTATGGATACGCTGACGGAGGGAACGGTGCGGCTGGACGGCAGTGAGATCTCTTCCTATAAGAAAAAGCAGCTCACGGCCTACCGCCGTCATGAGATCGGCTTCGTGTTTCAGTTTTACAATCTGGTGCAGAACCTGACCGCGCTGGAAAACGTGGAGCTGGCCTCTCAGATCTGCCGCGATCCGCTCCCGGCGGTGGAGGTACTGAAAAAGGTGGGGCTGGAGGAGCGGGCGAACAATTTTCCGGCCCAGCTTTCCGGCGGCGAGCAGCAGCGGGTGGCCATCGCGCGGGCGCTGGCTAAAAATCCCAAGCTGCTTTTGTGCGACGAGCCCACGGGCGCGCTGGACTACAACACCGGCAAGGCGGTGCTGAAGCTTTTGCAGGATACCTGCCGCCTAAGCGGCGTGACGGTGGTGGTCATTACGCACAATCAGGCGATCACGGCCATGGCGGACCGGATCATCACGGTGAAGAACGGCCTGATCACGGATATGCGCAAAAACGACCGGATCGTGCCGGTAGAGCAGATCGAGTGGTGAGCGGCCGGACGGCGGGCGGTCAGCGGCAGCGGGTTCGGGCCGCGGGCGAGCGGTGAGCGGCCGGGCAGCAGGCAGATATCGGCGCGAAGGAGCGGTCTTATGAGATCTTCGATGAAAAAAACAACGCTGCGGGAGATAAAAAGCAGCTTCGGCAGGTGGTTTGCCATTCTGGCCATTGTGGCGCTGGGCGTGGGCTTTTTTGCGGGCCTGATGATGACCACGCCGTCCATGCTGCAGACGGGCAGCGATTATATCAATGAGAAGGAGCTGTATGACCTACGCCTTCTGTCCACGCTGGGCTTTGAAAAGGACGCGGTGGAGCTGTTTGCGGGAAATCCGGATCTGGAAGCGGCAGAAGGCGCGGTTTCCTCCGATTTTCTGGCGCAGACGGAGGACGGGGAGAGCTTCGTGCTGATGGCGCAGACGCTTCTGGACGTGCAGAATCAGGTGGTGCTGGTGGACGGACGGATGCCGGAGGCGCCCGATGAATGCCTGGCCGACGCCAGCGCTGTGGGGCTTGCGCCGGGCGGCACGCTGCATGTTTCAGAGGAAAATGAGGAAGCGCGCCGGGAGCTTTTCGCGTATGACGACTATAAGATCGTCGGAACGGTAAACGCGGTGGCCTACGTCCAGTATGAGCGCGGCAGCAGCTCTCTGGGAAACGGGCGGATCACCGGCTATGTGTATCTGCAGCCGGAGGGCTTTGCGGGCGATTATTACACGGAGATCTTTCTGCGGCAGAAGCAGGACCGCACGATATACAGCGACGAATATAAGGCGTCCATCGACGCGCTGAAGGACTGGGCGGAGCCGCTGACGGAGCGGGCGGCGGCGCAGCGCTATGACAGTATCATGGCCGAGGCGGAGGAGAAGATCGCGGACGCCGAGGCGGAGCTGGAGGAAAAGACCGCAGACGCGAAGCAGGAGCTGGCGGACGCGCAGGAAAAGATCGCCGACGGGGAAGCCGAGCTGGCGGACGCGCAGGAAAAGATCGCCGACGGAGAAAAGGAACTGGCGGATGCGAAGGCCGAGCTGGCGGACGGTGAAAAAGAGCTGGAGAAAAACGCCGGCGAACTGGCCGACGCCAGAGCGCAGCTCGAGGACGGGCTGGAGCAGATCTCGCAGGGGAAGGCACAGCTCGAGGCCGCTATCGCCGCCGGGCAAGCGGCCATGCAGCAGGGCGGTTCCGATCCGGCGCAGGCGGCCATGCTGACGGCACAACTGCCGCAGTTATTGGCGCAGCTTTCTCAGTTGGAGGCGCAGGAAACGGAGCTGCGGGCGCGTCTGGCCCAGGTCGAAGCGGGAGAGGCGCAGGTCCGGGACGGCGAGGCGGAGCTGGAAGAGGCCCGGGCCGAGATCGCGGACGGCGAGGCGGAGCTGGAAGAGAACCGGAAAAAGCTGGAGGACGCGCAGGCGGACCTGGAGGAGGGACGGCAGGAATACGAGGACGGCGAGCGGGAGCTGGAGGAGCAGACCGCGGAGGCGCAGGAAAAGATCGACGACGCCAGGGCGGAGCTGGCGGATATTGAGGAGCCCGACACCTATGTGCTGGGCCGGGATACCAACCTGGGCTACGCCTGTTTTGAAAACGATTCCTCTATCGTGGCCGGCATCGCCCGGGTATTCCCGATCTTCTTCTTCCTGGTGGCGGCGCTGGTGTGCGTCACCACGATGAACCGGATGGTGGAGGAGCAGCGGACGCAGATCGGCGTGCTCAAGGCGCTGGGCTATTCCGAAGGAAGGATCATGGGGAAATATCTCTTCTACTCCGGCAGCGCCGCGGTGATCGGGGCCGTGGCAGGCTTTTTTGCGGGCGCGTCCATTTTCCCGGAGGTGATCTGGCAGGCCTATAAGATCATGTACCGGATGGGGGAGATCCGGATCCGGTACAGCATTCCGCTGGCGCTGATCTCTCTGGCGGTGGCGCTTTTGTGTTCCATGGGAACGACCTGGCTGACCTGCCGGTATGAGCTGAGCAGCGTGGCAGCGGAGCTGATCCGGCCCAGGGCGCCCAAAAACGGGAAGCGCATCCTGCTGGAGCGCGCGACGTTCCTCTGGGGGCGACTGTCCTTCCTCGTGAAGGTTTCCATCCGCAACGTGATGCGCTATAAGAAGCGGTTTTTCATGATGGTGGTAGGCATCGGCGGCTGTACCGCCCTGCTGGTCACGGGCTTCGGCATCAAGGATTCCATCGCGGATGTGGCGTCCCAGCAGTATGAGGAGATCCTGAACTACGATATGAGCCTGACGCTGAAGGATCCCATTCCGGAGGAGGACGGAGCCGCGGGGTCTTCCGGCGAAGCGGTGGACGGCCTTGCCGGGGTGCTGGAGATCGCCGCGCGAAACGGCATGGAAGCCTGTACGGTGGTCAGCGAGAAGGCTCTGGATCTGACGGGGCCCGCCGCGACGAAGGCGGTCAACGTGGTCATCGCGAAGAATCCGGAGGAGATCGGCAGCTTCATCAATCTCTGTACGGATGAGATGGAGCCCATCGCCTGGCCGGGGCCGGGAGAGCTGGTCTTAAACCGCGAGGTGGCGGATAAATGCGGCATCCGCGTGGGCGATACCGTGTCCCTGCGCAACGACGACGGAGAACGGCTGGAGGGAAAGGTCGTCGCCCTGTCCCGCAATTTTGTATACAATTATGCCTATCTCTGTCCGGAAACCTGGGAGGAGAACAACGGGGAGCTGCCGGAATATAAGAGTCTGTATCTGACGGCCGGAGAGGATACCGACCTCCGGGCGCTGTCGGAGGCGCTTCTGGAGTGTGAGGAGGTTTCGGCGGTTTCCGTGAACCGGGATTTCATGGACCGGGTCAACAACATGATGGGCAGTCTGGACTATATCGTGCTGCTGGTCATTTCGTGCGCCGGCGCGCTGGCCTTTATCGTCATTTACAACCTGACCAATATCAACATCACCGAACGCATCCGGGAGATCGCCACCATCAAGGTGCTGGGCTTTTATCCCGGGGAGACGGCCTCCTATGTGTTCCGGGAAAACGTGGTGCTGACGGCCATCGGCGCGCTGGTCGGTCAGGGTCTGGGCGTTTTGCTGCACCGGTTCGTCATGTCCCAGATCCGGGTGGATATGGTCAGCTTCGACGTGCGCGTTCTGCCCGCCAGCTTCTGCAAAAGCATCGTGCTGACCTTCGTATTCATGGCGGTGGTGGACGTTTTCATGTATCTCAAGCTGGAGCGGATCGATATGGCGGAGTCGTTAAAGAGCATCGAGTGAGCCGCGGGAGGGAGAAGCGCCGGATTCCGGGGACGCGCACACCGACCCGCATATGCTCCGGTATGGGGGAGAAGATTGAAAAATGACGCTGATACAACTGCGGTATCTCATCGCGATCGCGGAGACGGGTTCCCTGAATAAGGCGGCGGAGCAGCTCTATGTGTCCCAGCCGTCCCTGACCAGCGCGGTGAAGGAGCTGGAAAAGGAGCTGGGGATCACGCTGCTGCACAGGAGCGGACGGGGCGTGAGCCTGACGAACGACGGGGCGGAATTTCTGCTCTATGCGAAGCAGATCTACGGGCAGTACGAGACCGTGCTGGAAAAATACGGGAAAGGGGATGCCCGGAAAAAGAAGTTCGGCGTATCTACGCAGCACTATTCCTTCGCGGTGAAGGCCTTCGTGGATATGGCGAAGGAGTTTGACATGTCGGAGTATGAGTTCGCGATCCGGGAGACGAAGACGGCGGAGGTGATCCGCGACGTCAGCCAGATGAAAAGCGAGATCGGGATCCTTTATCTTTCCGAGCTCAACCGGAAGCCCATGGAAAAGCTCCTGCGCACGGCGAATCTGACGTTTCATCCGCTCATCGAATGCCGGGCCTATGTCTATCTCTGGAAAAACCATCCGCTGGCGGGCTGCAGTCAGATCTGCTTTGAACAGTTGAAAAACTATCCCTGCCTGTCCTTTGAGCAGGGGGATAACAGCGCCTTTTACCTGGCGGAGGAAATCCTGTCAACGAACGAGTATCCGCGGACGATCCGGGCGAACGACAGGGCGACCATGCTGAACCTGATGGTCGGCCTGAACGGCTATACGCTCTGCTCCGGGATCATCTGCGAGGAGCTCAACGGCAGCGAGTACGCGGCCATACCGTTCCAGGAGGATGAGAGCAACCGCAACAGCACGATGGAGATCGGCTATGTGACGCGGGAAAATACAATCCTGAGCGGGGTCGGGGAGCGGTATGTGGAAAAGCTGAAAAGCTGCCTGCCCGCAGAATAGAAGAGAGCGGAAACCTGCCGCTGTCATGCGAAACAGAACGCCCGGTTATAAATTCAATTTATAACCGGGTATTTTTTTTGTGTATTGGACAAAAACCTATCGCGTTGGTATGCTTATAAAAAACAAGAACGGCGGCAGAAAAACCGGGGCTTCCGGCTTTTCGGGACCGAACGAAAACAGAACATGGAGGAAAGAAAAATGGCAGACATCAGAGATTCCAAAAACTGGGGATTTGAAACGAGACAGCTTCACATCGGACAGGAGCAGGCCGATCCGGCTACGGACGCGAGGGCGGTGCCGATCTACGCGACGACGTCCTATGTGTTCCACAATTCACAGCATGCGGCGGACCGCTTCGGACTGCGGGACGCGGGAAACATATACGGGAGGCTGACCAACCCGACGGAGGACGTTTTTGAACAGCGCATCGCGTCCTTAGAGGGCGGCGCGGCGGCGCTGGCGGTGGCCTCCGGCGCGGCGGCGATCAGCTACACGTTCCAGGCGCTGGCCGGATCCGGGGAGCATATCGTGGCGTCCAAGACGATCTACGGCGGGACCTACAACCTGCTCGCCCACACGCTTCCGCTGACCGCCGGCGTCACGACGACCTTCGTGGATCCGGAGGAGGAAGGCTCCTTTGAGGCGGCGATCCGGGAAAACACGAAGGCCATCTTCGTGGAGACGCTGGGCAATCCGAATTCCAATCTGGTCGATCTGGAGGCGCTTTCCGAGGTCGCGCACCGGCATGGGATCCCGCTGGTGGTGGATTCCACCTTTGCGACGCCGTACCTGATCCGGCCGATCGAGTACGGGGCGGATATCGTCGTGCATTCCGCGACGAAGTTCATCGGCGGACACGGAACGGCCATCGGCGGCGTCATCGTGGACGGCGGAAAGTTTGACTGGAAGGCATCTGGCAAATATCCGTGGATCTCGGAGGCGAATCCCAGCTATCATGGTATTTCCTTCTCCGATGCCGTCGGCGCGGCGGCATTTGCCACCTATATCCGCGCCGTCCTGCTGCGCGATACGGGGGCGACGCTCTCCCCGTTCCACGCCTTCCTCTTCCTGCAGGGGCTGGAAACCCTGTCGCTGCGCGTGGAGCGCCATGTGAGCAACGCGCTGAAGATCGTGAAATATCTCGCGGCCCATCCGCAGGTGGAGGCGGTGCACCATCCGTCGCTGCCCAGCGAGCCGAGCCATGCGCTGTATCAGAAATACCTGCCGAACGGCGGCGGTTCGATCTTCACCTTTGAGATCAAAGGGGACGCGAAGACCGCGCAGAAATTCATCGACAACCTCGCCATTTTCTCTCTGCTGGCGAACGTGGCGGACGTGAAATCGCTGGTCATCCACCCGGCGAGCACGACGCACTCACAACTGAACGAGGCCGAGCTTCTGGATCAGGGCATCCGGCCGAACACGATCCGCCTGTCGATCGGCATCGAGAAGGCGGAGGATCTGATCGCGGCTCTGGACGCGGCGTTCGAGGCGGTGAAGGCGTAACGCGTGTCGGCGGGCCGGCCACGGCATCTGCGCTTTTGTGTTCACGTCCTGCATGGCGCCGTGGCACCCCGCCCCGGGAGGACGGCAGAGGAAGATCGCGTGCCCTGCGTCCGGATGCATCATCCGCCAGCCATCCGTTTGTGCCCGAAGCTGCCGGAAAATACGGGAAACTCGCTTCGCTCAGACATCCCGTATTTTCCGGCACGGGCCCAAATGGACGGCTGGCGGATAAACGATGCATTCGGACACAAAGGCACCGCGATCTTTCTCTGCCGTCCTTCCGGGGCGGGGTGTCACGGCGCCTTTTTGGATGCGTTTTTTCAGAAAGCGATTGACGGCCTTCGGGCCGGATGGTATATTGGATGCAAACCGAACAGCATACGCTTTTGCGCCGGGAGGCGCCAACGCTGATGCGTTGAGGGAATCGGATGAAACTTCCGGGCTATCCCAGTAACCGTGAAGCTGACGAACGGGCAATCAAGTCACTGCCGCAAGGTGGGAAGGCGCCCCAGTAGGATGAAGCCAAGCCGGGAGACCTGTCTGCGTATGAAACACTTCTGGGGTTGGGTGGGAACGACGTGAGTTCGCGCAGGCGAAGTTGCGTTCTTTTTGTTGCTCCCCAATCGGGGGAGCAATTTTTTGTTTACGGCGGCGGGGCTCGCGAAGCGCCCTCCGGTCTGCCGTAACGACAGAAAATCCGTCTGGTCTGGGATGGCCGCGGTGAAAGATGCTCCTTCTCTGTCCGGTGAAAAAAGAAAGGAGCGTATTCAAAATGAAACGCACAAGACGGTTGGCGGCGATCCTGATCGCCGCGCTGCTGGCGGCCTTGACCGCCTGCGGCACACAAAACGGTTCCGGCACGGCGCCGGAGACTGCTTCCCAGGCGGCGGTGAGCGAAGCCGCGCAAACGGAAGAGAACGGATCCGCGGAAGGAACCGTGCAGGCGGCGGAGAACGGATCCGCGGAAGGATCCGCACAGGCGGAGGAGAACGGATCCGCGGCGGAGACCGCACAGGCGGCGGAAACGGAGTCCGCACAGGAGGAGGCAGGACAGGCGGGAGAAGCCGGATCCGCGCAGACGGCGGAAAACGGGCCGATCACGGTCACGGACATGACAGGCCGGGAGATCACGCTGGAGGAGCCCGCCGAGAAGGTGGTGGCGCTCACCGCCTCTGACTGTGAGATCCTCTATGCCATCGGCGCGGGGGACGCGCTGGTGGGACGCGGGGAATACTGTAATTATCCGGCAGAGGTCCTGGAGGTTCCTTCCGTTCAGTCCGGCGCGGACACCAATATCGAACAGATCCTTTCTCTGGAGCCGCAGGTGCTTCTGATGAGCACCATGGCGCAGACCGAGGAGCAGGTGGCGCAACTGGAGGCGGCCGGCGTACATGTGGTGGTCAGCGACGCGCAGGATATTGCGGGCGTCTATACGGCCATCGAGCTCATCGGCGCGCTGATGGGAAAGGATGCGGAGGCGGCTGAGGTGATCGACGGCATGAAGAGCACCTTTGCGGATCTGCAGGAAAAGGCCGGAGAAGGAAGCGGCAAGACGATCTACTTTGAGGTATCCCCGCTGCAGTGGGGGCTCTGGGCCGCTGGAAGCCACACCTTCATGGATGAGATCGCGGGCATGCTGGGGCTGACCAACTGCTTCGCGGATGTGGAAGGCTGGGCGGAGGTCTCCGAGGAGCAGGTGCTGGAGCGCGATCCGGATTATATTTTGACCATCACGCAGTATTACGGGGAGGGCCCTACGCCGGAGGAGGAGATCCTGGGGCGTTCCGGCTGGGAAAACATCACCGCCGTGCAGAACAAAGCGATCCTGAACCTTCAGAACGACGAGCTTTCCCGTCCGGCCCCGCGGCTGGCGGAGGGCGCGCGGATGCTTTATGATTTCGTGTACGGGAGCGGGGACTGAGAGGAGAACCGTTCCGGCGGGCCGGACATCCGGCCCGCACAGACATGCCGGGCATGGCAGGGCGGATCGGCCCTGCCGCGTCCGGCGGACCCGCGCGGCGCGCGGTTTCGCTGTATGCGGCGGGGAGGCGCTTCCCGCCCGATTCGGAGGAGCGATATGGGAACACGGTCGGACCGTTTTTCTCCTTGGGAATATGCCCTTTTCGCGGGCATAACGCTGGCGGTACTGTGCCTTTGCGTCTGTGTCGGCAGCGTCAATGTGCCGCTGCGGGAGACCCTGACAGCCGTCGCGGAGGCACTGCGGGCCCTGGTTCTGCATCGGGAGCGTCCCTCCGGACTGGGGGCCGCCATCATCCTGTCGGTCAGGATCCCGCGGGTGCTCTGTGTCGCCCTGGTGGGCGCGTCGCTGGCGCTGGCGGGTGCGGCCATGCAGGGACTTCTGAAAAATGCGCTGGCGGACGGCTCCACGCTGGGCGTTTCCTCCGGCGCGTCGCTGGGCGCGGTGATCGCCATCGCTTTCGGCGTGCGGGTCCCGTTCCTGCCCTTTGCGGGCACCACAGCCATGGCGATCCTGTTCGCCTTTTTTTCCCTGCTGATCATTCTGGGGCTGGCCTACCGGATGGACTGCTCTTTTTCCACCAATACGATCATTCTGATCGGCGTGGTCTTTTCCATGTTCGTGTCCAGCCTCATGAGCGTCATCATCACCTTTGCGGCCGACCGCATCCAGCATATCACCTTCTGGACGATGGGGAGCCTGCAGGGGAAAAACTATACGGACGTGCTGCTGACGGGGGCCGCGCTGCTCGTCTGCGGCAGCGTCATTTTTTCCCGCTGGCGTGAGCTGAACGCCTTCGCGGTGGGGGAGGACAACGCCCGTCACATTGGCGTGAACGTGCGCCGGGTCCGGCTCCTGATCCTGCTGGCCGTGTCCGGGCTCATCGGCGTCTGCGTGTCCGTCGGCGGGACCATCGGTTTCGTGGGGCTGGTGACGCCCCATGCGGTGCGGCTTCTGGCGGGCCCGAACCACCGGCGGCTTCTGCCCGCGTCCCTGTTCGGCGGCGCGGTGTTTCTGATGCTGGCGGATCTGACGGCCCGCATTCTTCTGAACCCGGTGGAGCTGCCCATCGGCGTCGTCACCAGCCTGGTGGGCGCGGTAGTGTTCGTGATCATTTTTTACCGCTCCAGAAAAAGGGTCAAAGGCTGAAAAAGCCGGTATTTTGACGGGAATGCGTTTCAGGGCAGCGTACGGTCGGGAAAATGCGATCCGCTGCCCCGGGCCGGAATGGAGGTTCCCATGTTGGAGATCAAAAAACTCACCGTGCGTTTCGGGGAGCTGACCGTCGTGGACGGTCTGGACCTGGCCGTGGAGGAGGGGCAGTGGCTGATGATCGTGGGCCCCAACGGCGCGGGAAAATCCACGGTGTTGAACGCCGTTACGCAGGGCGTTCCCTATACGGGACAGATCCTGTTCGAGGGGCAGGATGTCCGGCGGATGAAGAGCGTACAGCGGGCCCGCTGTATCGGGATGCTGGCGCAGTCGCATCCGGCGGCCTATTCCTTTTCGGTGGAGGAGGTGGTCTCGCTGGGGCGTTATGCCTATTCCGCGGGGCTTTTATCCGGCCGCGGGGACGAGGACGAGGCGGCGGTGGAGACCGCGCTGGAGCTGACCGGGATGCGGGAGCAGCGCAGGCAGTCTGTGCTCACCCTGTCCGGCGGCGAACTGCAGCGGACGTTTCTGGCGCAGGCGTTCGCGCAGGACCCGCAGCTTTTGCTTCTGGACGAGCCCACGAACCACCTGGATCTGATCTATCAGAAGCAGGTGTTCGGCATGATCTCCGACTGGCTGAAAAGGCCGGGGAAGGCCGTGATCTCGGTGGTCCATGACCTGTCGCTGGCCAGGGCCTGCGGCACCGGGGCGCTGCTGATGGATCGGGGCCGCTGTGTGGCCCGGGGCGGTGTGCCGGAGGTGCTCGCGCCGGAACGGCTGGAGCAGGTATACCGAATGGATGTTTACGCGTGGATGCGGGGACTGCTGTCCCAGTGGAGCTGAGCGGCGGCCGGACGCAGTATGGAGAGAAAATGGATTTTGAACGTTTCAACCGGGAGATCCTGCCCCCGGATGAGGGCGCGATGCGGCGCGCAAAGGCGCGGTGGGATTCGATCGCCAAGCCGCTGAACAGCCTTGGAGAGCTGGAGAAGATCTGCATCCGCATCGCGGGGCTGACCGGCAGTGAAAGGCTGTCCCTGAAAAAAAGGGCTGTGGTGGTCTTCTGTGCGGACAATGGCGTCGTCGCGCAGGGCGTGACGCAGACGGACGCTTCGGTGACGGCCTCCATGGCCGAAATGATTGCCCGCGGAAGATCCAGCGTCTGTCGGATGGCGGAGGCTGCCGGGGCGGCGGTATTTCCCGTGGATATCGGGATGCTCCGGCGGGCGCCGGGCGTCCGGGATCTGCATATCCGAAACGGAACCGGCGATATTTCCCGGAGCCCTGCCATGACCCCGCAGGAGGCGGAGCGGGCGGTCGAAACGGGCATCGGGCTGGTCCGCGAGTGCCGGGAACAGGGCTATGCGCTTCTGGCCACCGGCGAAATGGGGATCGGGAACACCACGACCGCCGGGGCCATGGCGTCCGTTCTGCTGGGGATCCCCGCGGAGTGCGCCGTGGGGCGCGGGGCCGGGCTTTCGGAGGAAGGGCTTTTGCGGAAGCGGGAGGCGGTCCGCCGTGCGGCGGCGTGCAACCGGCCGGACGCCGGAAACGCGTTCGAGGTGCTCTGGAAGCTGGGCGGTCTTGACATCGCGGGCATGGCCGGACTGTTTCTGGGCGGCGCGCTGTACCGGGTGCCGGTCCTCATCGACGGCTTTATCAGCGCCGTCGCCGCGCTGACGGCCGCGCGGCTGTGTCCGGGGAGCGTCTGTGCGATGATCGCCAGTCACTGCTCGGCGGAGCCCGCCGCGCAGGCCGTTCTGGACGCGCTGTCCCTTCAGGCCGTGATCCATGCCGGTCTTCGGCTGGGCGAGGGGACCGGAGCGGTCTGCATGATGCCGCTGCTGGATCTGGCCGTTTCCGTCTATGACGGGGCCGCCGCGTTTGCGGACGCCGGAGTCGCGGCGTACACGCCGCAGGGAGAAGAAATGTTATGATGATCCTGCTGACCGGGGGCTCCGGCTGCGGAAAGAGCGCCTATGCGGAGTCGCTCTGCGCAGAAATGGAGGGCCCCAGATATTATATCGCCGCCATGCGGCCCTATGGAGAAGAAAGCGAACGAAAGATCGCAAAGCATCGGAGGATGCGGGAGGGCAGGGGCTTTGAGACGGTGGAACGTTATATGGATCTGGCCGGGCTTGCGCTTCCCGGCCGGGGTGTCGCGCTGCTGGAGTGCATCTGCAACCTGACCGCCAACGAAATGTTTGATGAAACGGGGGCCTGGACGGATCCCTGCGCCCGGGTGCTGGATGGGGTGGAAGCGCTGCGCCGTCAGTGCCGGGATCTGATCGTGGTGACCAATGATGTGGGAAGCGACGGGCGGGAATACGATCCCGGCACGACCGCCTATATCCGGGCGCTGGGACGGATCAACGCAGTCCTGGCGGAGCGGGCGGATGCGGTCTTCGAGCTGGTCTGCGGCATTCCGCTGCTGAAAAAGGGCTGTCCGGGCGGGAGCGGGACGGCCTGCGGGAAGGAGGAAAACGCCGGATGAGAGAGTTCTTGCGGTCGCTGGCGATGGCCTTTCTGATGTTTTCCGTCATACCCATGCCGCGGATCGAGTGGAAACAGGAAAACATGAAATATATGCTGGCCTGCCTTCCCTTGGTGGGAGCTGCGGCGGGCCTGCTGCAGTGGGGCTGGTTTATGCTCTGCGAGGCTCTTTCCTTCGGAAATGTCCTGTTCGCCGCCGGTCTGACGCTGCTGCCGGTCCTGATCACCGGCGGCATCCATATGGACGGCTTCTGCGATACCGTGGACGCGCTGGCGAGCCATGGGCCCAGTGCGCGGAAGCGGGAAATTCTGAAGGATCCGCATGCGGGGGCCTTCGCCGTGATCTATGCGGGGCTCTGGCTGCTGTCGTTTTTCGCCCTCTGCACGGAGCTGCCCCGCAGCCGGGAGGCGGTGTTCGCGCTGGGGCTCCATCAGGTGTTCGCGCGGGCGCTGGGGGCTCTGGGGAGTGTTTGTCTCCCTTCCGCCTCCGGGGAGGGGCTGCAGCATACGTTCCGGGGAGCCGCGTCCGGCCGGGCCGTCGTTTTCCTGCTGGGCTGGACGGTCCTCTGCACGGCGGCGCTGTGCCTGCTTTCGCCCGCCGGAGGGGCCGCGTGTCTGGCCGTGTTTCTGTTCTGTTTTTTGTATCTGCGCAGAATGGCGAAGAAACAGTTCGGCGGCATGTCCGGGGATCTGGCCGGATATATCATCACGATATCGGAGCTTTTGATGCTTTTTGCATATCTCATAACGGACAGGATGGTGGGTTTATGGTTTTGATCGTCGGAGGAGAGGGCTCCGGGAAGCGCAGCTATGCCGCCGCGCTGGGATATCGGCAGGAGGACATGGCGGATGCCTGCCTCGATGAACGGCCGGTGGTTTTTCATGTAGAAAAAATGGCATTCGCCCGTCCGGACGGAACGGAGGAGCTGTATCGGGCGCTTCTGGAAAAAGAGGTCGTGATCTGCAATGAGGTGGGCAGCGGCGTCATCCCCATCGACCGCGGGGAACGCCTGGGAAGAGAGGCGGCGGGACGTCTCTGCATCCTGCTGGCCCGGGAAGCGGACGCCGTGGTGCGCATGGTCTGCGGCATCCCCGCGGTGATCAAAGGAGAACTCCCATGAAGATACTGCTGCTGCGGCACGGGGCCACCGCCGGAAACGAGCAAAGAAAATATATCGGCAGGACGGATGAACCGCTGAGCGGACAGGGCATCGCCCAGGCCCGGACGCTGGCGGAGCGCGGGATCCGGGTGGAAACGGTTTTTTCTGCGGAGCGGGGCATCCGGGCCGGAACTGCCTGGTCCGTTCCGGCATGCGTCTATGTCACTCCGCTTGTCCGGACCCGGCAGACCGCCGCGATCCTTTTTCCGGGCGCGGAGCAGATCGTGGTGGACGATCTGCGGGAAATGGATTTCGGCGATTTCGAAGACCGAAGCGCGGAGGAAATGGCGGAGGATGCGGCCTATCGGGAATGGGTGGAAGGAGAATGCGAGGGGCCGTGCCCGGGAGGAGAGTCCAAAGCGGATTTCTCGCGCCGGGTGCAGGAAGCCTTTGCGCGCGTGATCGCCGCGCGGATGGAAGCGGATAGAGCACAGGATGCCAAGAGGCGAGTGGAAGCCGCCTCATCCTGGGAGCCGGCGGTTTTCGTGGTGCACGGCGGTACGATCATGGCTGTGCTGGAAAAGTACGCCCGCCCGGCCATGGGGTTTTATGAGGGACATGTGCAGAACTGCCAGGGGATCGTCTGCACGGTGCTGCCGGGGACGGACGGGCTTCCTTTTGTGCTGGGAGATGTTGTGAGGACGGAGAGATCATAAGGGTGCAGAATATATAAAGAACGGATGGGCAATAGAGGATGGTCTGGCATTTGTGCGCGTTCGTAATCGGCTTTGCGGCGGATCTGCTGTTCGGCGACCCGCTGGGGAGTTTTCATATCGTGGTCTGGATGGGGAAGGAAATCTCCCTGCTGGAAAAAGGGCTTCGGCGGCTGTTCCCGAAAAATGCCGTGGGAGAGCTGGTCGGAGGAGCGCTTCTCGTTCTGCTCATCTGCGCGGGGAACTGGCTCGGGAGCGCGGCGGCCCTGTATGTCCTGTATCGGCTGCATCCCGCCGCCGGATTGGCCGGGGAGAGCTTTCTGTGCTGGCAGTGCCTTGCCATGCGCTGTCTGAAGGCGGAGAGCATGCGCGTTTATGAAGCGCGGGACGGCCTCGCGAAGGCCAGGGAAGCAGTAGGGCGCATCGTGGGACGCGATACCGGCGCGCTGGATTTTGCGGGCGTCTATCGGGCCTGTGTGGAGACGGTGGCGGAAAACAGCTCGGACGGTGAGATCGCGCCGATGCTGTATCTGGCCCTGGGCGGCGCGCCGCTCGGCGTGCTGTATAAGGCTGTCAATACCATGGACAGCATGCTGGGCTATAAAAACGAACGGTATCTGTATTTCGGGCGGGCGGCGGCCAGGCTGGACGACGCGGCCAATTTTTTCCCGTCCCGGCTCGCGGCCGTTTTGTGGATCCTTGCCGCAGCCCTGTTGGGGCTGGACGCCGGAAACGCGCTGCGGATCTTTTGCCGGGACAGGAGACGCCATTCCAGCCCCAATGCGGGACAGACGGAGGCGGCCTGTGCGGGCGCGCTCCACATCCGGCTGGGAGGAACCTCCAGTTATTTCGGGAAACCGGTGGAAAAACCGACCATCGGGGACGATGACCGACCGGTGGAGGCGGAGGATATCGTACGGGCCAACCGTCTGCAGTATGCCGCGGGCGTGCTGTGCTGGCTGCTCTGTATGTTTGTGAAAGGGGCCGTGATCTTTTTATGCTGACGCACGGAGGGGACAGGATCGGTTTCCGGGAAACCTATGGGCGGGAACCGCTGGATTTTTCAGTGAATGTCAATCCGGCGGGTCTGCCGCCGTCCGCCCGACAGGCCGCCGCGAAGGCGCTTTCCCATGGGGAAAGGTATCCGGATATGCGGTATCGGCGGCTGTGCAGGGCGCTGGGACAACACTGCGGGGTCCCGGAAGGCTGTGTGACGCCCGGAAACGGCGCCGCTGATCTGATCTGGCGGATCGCCGCCCTCGTGCGGGGAAAACCGGCGCTTTTGACCGCGCCCACCTTTTCGGAATATGAAGCCGCGCTGTCCGCCTTCGGATGCCGCATCCGCCGCTTTCAGCTCCTGCGGGAAACCGGATTTTCCGTGACAGAGGATTTCCTTTCGCGGATCACGGCGGATCTGGGGGCGGTTTTTCTCTGTAATCCCAACAACCCTACGGGACGGACCGTGGAGCGGGCGCTGCTTTTGCGCATCCTGGAGCGGTGCCGGGACTGCGGCGTGCTGCTCTGCGTGGACGAATGCTTTAACGGATTCCTGGAGGAACCGGCGGCCCATTCGCTGCGGGGACAGTTGGAGCGGTACGGAAATCTCATTCTCATAGGTGCGCTGACCAAGCTCTATGCCATGGCAGGACTGCGGCTGGGCTATGCGCTCTGTTTTGATCCGGAAATGACGGAGAAGCTGTGGGCGCAGGGGCAGAGCTGGCCGGTGTCCGCGATGGCGGAGGCGGCGGGGACCGCGGCGCTGGCAGACAGCGCGTATCTGGAGCGTTCGCTGGCGCTTCTGCGGTTGGAGCGCGGGCGCATGAAGCGGGAGCTGGAGGCTGTTTTCCGGGAAAGCCCGTATCCTTTCGAGCTGTATGGCGGGGAAGCGAATTATCTGTTTTTTCATACGGAGATCCCGGATTTCGGCTCGCGGCTCGCGGAGCGGGGAATTCTGGTCAGGGACTGCCGGACCTATCCGGGGCTGGAGGAAGGGGATTATCGGACCGCCGTCCGCCTGCCCGCGGAGAATGACCGGCTGCTGGCGGCGGTGCGGGAGCTGATCTGAAGGAGAGGAGATGAGTTCAGCCATGGCGAAACGGATCATGATCCAGGGAACCATGTCGAGCGCGGGAAAGAGCCTGATCGCGACGGGTCTTTGCCGCATTTTTCATCAGGACGGATATCGCGTCGCGCCGTTTAAAAGTCAGAACATGGCGCTCAACAGCTTTATCACGGAGGATGGATTGGAGATGGGCAGGGCGCAGGCGGTACAGGCGCAGGCGGCCTGTGCCGAACCCTCCGTGCGGATGAATCCGATCCTGCTGAAGCCCTGTACGGATATGGGAAGTCAGGTGATCGTGAACGGAGAGGCGGTCGGCGTCATGCACGCCGAAGAGTACTACCGTTACCGCCCTTCCCTGCGCGGCACGATACGGCAGGCGTTCGACCTGCTGGCGCAGGAGTATGAGCGGATCGTGATAGAGGGCGCGGGAAGTCCGGCGGAGATCAATCTGAATCAGGACGATCTGGTGAACATGGGGATCGCGGACATGTTCGACGCGCCGGTCCTGCTGACGGCGGATATCGACCGGGGCGGCGTTTTCGCGCAGATCTACGGGACGATCATGCTGCTGCCTCCTGCATGGCGGAAGCGGATCCGGGGCGTGATCATCAACAAGTTCCGGGGAGACGTGGAGATCCTGCGTCCCGGACTGCGCATGATAGAGGAACTGACCGGCGTTCCCGTGATCGGGGTGGTGCCTTATCTGCAGTTGGATATCGATGAGGAGGACAGCGTGATCCAGCGGGAAAATAAGGGACGCAGGCCGCTGGAGATCGCGGTGATCCGTTTCCCGCGCATTTCCAATTCCACCGATTTCAACCCGCTGCAGCGGCGGCCCGCGGTCTATGTGCGTTACGTCGGCCGCCCGGCGGAATTCGGCCGTCCGGACATGGTGATCCTGCCCGGCACAAAAAGCACGATGGCGGATCTGGAATGGATGCGTCAGAACGGGCTGGAGGCGCTGGTTCAAAAGGCAGCGGCGGCGGGAACGCCTGTGTTGGGGATCTGCGGCGGCTATCAGATGCTGGGAGAGCGCCTGTCGGATCCCGAAGGGACCGAACGGGGAGGAGAAATGCGCGGAATGGGCCTTCTGCCTCTGGAGACGGTCTTTGCTGCCCGGAAAACGAGACTTCGGTCGGAGGGCGTCATCGAACCGCCGGAGGGCATTTTCGGACCGCTGGCGGGAGCGGCGTTTTCGGGCTATCAGATCCATATGGGGATCTCGACGCCCGGCAAAGATACAGCTCCCTTTTGCCGCCTGGCGGACGGCAGCGTGGAGGGTGCCGTGAGAGGAAACGTGGCGGGCACTTATCTTCACGGCCTGTTCGACCGGGACGCTGCTGCGGCCCTGGAAAAGCTGCTTCTCTCCCGCAGGGGGCTCTCCTGTGAGGAACCGGTACAGGAGACGGATACGGCCTCTTTTCTGCAGGGTCAGTATGACCTGCTGGCCGTTGCGCTGCGGGAAAGTCTGGATATGTCCAGGATCGAAGAGATCCTGGCGGAACAGGTTTGAGCTGTACTGCTGTGGGTCCCGGCCTGCTCCGTGAGCCGCCGGTTGAGACTGGCGAAATCGGAGGGCCCTGCCTCCAGCACGAATTGATGGAACCGAAGCGGCGTGAAGCCGTCGTCCCACAGCGCTTCGGCCCGGGCGCGCAGCGCGCGCATCTCCAGGAAGCCCACATAATATTTCAGATAGACGGCCGGATCGGTGCGCAGGTAATCGTATACGCGCTCCGCCGTTTCGGCGGGAAGGCCGAAGGATGTGAGCGAACGCAGGATATCCGGTTTGGCCGTGCCGTAGTAGTGGAGGGCCATGTCCAGCAGAGAATACAGACTGATCTGCAGATCCCGCTGGACGGAGGTGAGACGGCACAGCAGGACGGAGGCATCCGGCGCGCCGGATGCGGCGAGGAGCTGCGCGGCATAATCGTAGGAAAGCTGTTCCGTATAATAGGCCCAGCCCTCCACGTATCCGCCGTAAAAGAGAAGCTCCCGGACCCGCTGGCCGTTTTGGACGGAACCGTAAAGCGAGGAATATACCGTCTGATAGAGATGGCCGGGATATCCTTCATGGGCCAGTGTGGTGTACAGCTCGATCCCGTCCGAGGTGGAGGAACGGTTGATGCAGATCGTGTTGTGAAAGAGATCGTCGATGGGCGGGGACATATAAAAGGCCGGGCTGGTGTAGGATTCCAGCGCTGCGTCCACGTTTTTGACGGTACAGGAGATGCCGGTCTCGGAAAGCGCGGTCAGGGGCGGAAAATCCGCCTGCATTTTCTGCTGCAGGTCGGTCAGGATGCCGGATGGATCGGTGAGCGGGAAACCGTCGGACAGAGAAGCGGGATCCGGCAGGCCGCCGGTCATTTCCCGATACTGGGACACGAGGGCCTTCAGCGTTTCAAAGTTCTTGCGGAAGGATTTCTGCAGGACGGTGTAAAGGCTGTCCATGTCCAGCCGGGTGCCGGTGGTCTTTTTGACCAGCCAGGCGTAGTACGCCCGGCCCTCCGGCAGCTCGCACAGGCCGCCGGGCTCCCGGCCGCTTCCGGACAGCAGGATCAGGTCGTCGGACAGCTTTTGGTAGGCGGGAAGAACCGCTTCGGTGAGTAGACGGTCGTTTTCAGCCAGATAAGCCTCCCGCTGTCCGGCGGTGAGGGTCTCCTGTCCGGAAAGGCCGTCCAGCCGGGTTCGGAAGGTGGTCTGGAGGAAGTGTGTCCCCTCCGCCAGGGCGTTGGCGTCCAGCAGGCGGTCACACTGTGCGGCCGCAGCCAATGCGTCGGCCTCGGGCATGAACAGGCCGGCCCCGGCTCTGGCGGCCTCATAGTCGGAAAGACCCTGCAGGTAAGCGGGAACGGATTCCAGGAGGGAGAGATAATGCGCGACGTCCTCCCCGGTGCGCAGCGTGTACTCCGCCAGCAGGAGGGGCAGCTCGCTCTGCATGCCGGAGGAGGGAGAAAGCGGTTCCTCATACAGGGAAAAGCGCGTGCCCTCCAGATTGGTATTCAGATAGGAGATCAGAAGGTCCCGGGTGTAGCGTTCCTCCTCTGTGAGATGACCGGGACGGATCCTGGAGAGCCGTTCCAGCATATCCCGGATGGCGTCCGCGGATCGCTGCGCGCCGTCCGGATCGTAGACCTGCAGGGTATAGGATTCGGGCGATACGCCGAATCGCTCCGGCCGGGCCAGGGTGAAGTGAAGGCTTAAGGGATCGCTTTCCAGGGACCGGGTGAAAAAAGCGTCCGTCAGACGGCGGAAGCAGAAGCTGTCAAATTTTTGGGAGCCGAACCAGCACAGGCCCAGCAGACCGGCCAGCATCAGGCCCCACAGGAGAGTTCTTTTTCGTTTCAAAATAGAAATCCTGGCATTTTTTACTATCTTATGACTCCCCGGTTTTTATTATGAAAGACAAACCGCAGCCCAGGCACAGAGCGGCCGGCACCGGCGCCCGGAGGGGGACAGGGAATCCGGCAGACTCTTGAAAAACGCCGGTTCTTGGCGAAGTGAGCCCACCAGGGCGAAACTGAGCTTAGAACCGCTGCGTTTTTCATGAAGCGGGAGCGTGTCTGCGCGACCCCTGTCCCCCTCCGGGCGCCGGTGCCGGCCGGCTCTGTGCCTGGGCTGCGGTTTGTTGCGTACAGCGCGGGAAAAGGGCTTGACCGGGCCATGGGAAGTGTGGTACATAATTAGGTGTACGACAGAATGTGAGCAGCATGAGGCAGCGGGATGAGCGCCCGCGCGCCTGTTTGTGTCTGAAGATAAAAGAGGTTTTTTATGGAAAATATTTTGGCCCCCTCGATCCTGGCCGCGGATATCATGCGGCTGGGAGATCAGATCGATGAAGTGCGCAGGGCCGGCGCGAAATATCTGCACATCGATGTGATGGACGGCGTTTTCGTACCGTCCCTTTCTTATGGCGTCTGTGTGGTGGAATCCATTCGGAAATCCTGCGATATGGTGCTGGACGTGCATCTGATGATCGTGGAGCCGCACCGGTATGTGGAGGCCTTCGCACAGGCGGGCGCGGATATCATCACGGTGCATCTGGAGGCCTGCGTGGATGTGCGGGAGACCATCGCCCTGATCCGGCGGCAGGGCTGCCGGGCGGGCCTGACGATCCGGCCGGAGACGCCGGTGGACGCGGTGGAGGAATATCTGGATCAGATCGATCAGCTTTTGATCATGAGCGTACATCCGGGCTTCGGTGGACAGCATTATTTTGCCAGCGCTACCGACCGGATCAGGGAGGCCGCCGGGCTGATCCGCAAAAGCGGCAGGCCCATCGATCTGGAGGTGGACGGCGGCGTCACCCGGGATAACGTGGAGCGGATCCTGGATGCGGGCGCCAATGTGATCGTGGCGGGCTCCGCCGTTTTCCGCGATCCGGAGAAGGACGCGGCGGAATTCATGCGGATCCTCAGAGAGCATCCCGGCGCGCGGGGCGAACGGTGATTTTGGAAAAGCGGTGCGGCCGGGGGAAGCAATGCAGCCGGGAGAAGCTGTGCGGTTCTTTCCGGCGCGGCAGAGCTGTTTTCACAGAAACATCGCCACGATGGGGATCGTGAGTACGGAGAGCAGGGTGGCGAGGACGATGGTGCGGGCCAGCGTGTCCGTTTCCAGGCCGAACTGTCTGGAGCACATCAGCGGCAGGTTGCC
Organism: uncultured Eisenbergiella sp.; assembly: GCA_947627215.1. Lineage (GTDB taxonomy): Bacteria > Bacillota > Clostridia > Lachnospirales > Lachnospiraceae > Gallintestinimicrobium. Next base: position 56,752 of record CANQVD010000014.1, on the reverse strand, counting down.
GCAGGGCGCGGCCAGCAGCAGGGCACAGGTGCCGGCCAGCAGCGGGTCGGAGAGGAACGGGCGCAGGCACAGCACGCAGCATGCGGGCAGCAGCACGAGACGCAGCGCAAGAAACAGATAATCCTTTTTATGGGAAAAGATTTCCCTGACCGGAAGCCGGGCCACGGAAACGCCCAGCACCAGCATGGACAGCAGCGTGGTGCACCGGCCCGCGTAGGTGACGGTCTGCGACAGCACGGCGGGAACGGGCGGATTGAGAATGTAGAGCACGACGGTCAGCAGGGCGGAGACGGTGCCGATGTTGACGAAGCCGGACAGGGTTTCCCGAAGACTGTTTTCCGCTTTCAGCCCGGCTTTTTTCCGCAGGAGAGAAAGGCCGCAGGTATAGAACAGGAGATTGTAGATCAGGTTATTGACCGATACATAGATGAGCGCGCTGTTTCCGAGGACGGCAGTGACCAGCGGGATCCCCAGAAAGCCCACGTTGCCGTATACCGTCAGCAGATGGTACAGATAGCGCTTTTCTTTTTTTATCCCCAGAAGGAGCGGGAACAGAGAACCGGCCGCGATCAGAACCAGATATAAAAGGAGCATCAGGAAAAAGCATGAGGCCAGCTCCGGAACGGAAAGACGGGGGCCCTCCTCAAAGGCGGAGCAGATCAGGGCGGCGGGGTTGCAGACGTTCACCACCAGCCCGGAAATATGGCCGGCGGATTCTTCGCTGAGCATGTTCCTCCGGAAGAGAAAGCAGCCGGTCAGAATGAGGATCAGCATGACGCACATCTGCTGTATGACGATCGTGATATCCATGAAAAACCTCCTTGCCGGGGATAAAATGCCGGCGGGTATAGTATAGCAACATTCCGCTCCGGTGGGAAGCGGAATTTTCCCGCCGGGAAAGATTTTTTGCCGGTTTTTTGCCGGAAAGAGCTTTTGGCCGGGAGGCGGGGCCTAAGAGAAGGAGGGCGTCGGAAATGTCGGAGATGTCGAAGAACAGGATCGGAATCCTTTCGGATACCCACGGACTGCTGCGGGAGGAAGTGCTTGAGGCGCTGAAGGGCTGCAGGGCGATCCTGCATGCCGGGGATGTGGGCGGACCGGAAATTCTGGAGCGGCTTTCCGCGCTCGCGCCGGTATACGCCGTGCGGGGCAATACGGACCGCGGCTGGGCGGAGCCGCTGCCGGAGACGGTACAGGTCACGATCTGCGGCGTCCGTTTTTTCCTGATCCATAACCGGAAAAAGATCGGGAAGCTGCCGGAATGCAATATCGTGCTGACCGGCCATACCCACAGATATGAGGAGCGGCAGGAGGACGGCAGGCTTTTCCTGAATCCCGGAAGCTGCGGACCGAAGCGGTTTTCTCTGCCGGTCACCATGGCGGTGCTGGAGCTTTCGGAGACCGGCCGGCAGGTCCGGAGGCTGGAGCTGTCCGCCGGGGCATCGGGCCGTAGCGCATCGGATACCGGGGCATCAGGCCGGGGCGCGTCGGACGCCGGTGGCCCGGGCGCGGGGAAGTCCGGACCGGACGCCGGGATATCCGATGCGGATCTGCCGCTGCTTCCGGAAAAGGATCTGCGAAAGCTGGTGTCCGATGTGATGCGCAGCGTGGACAAAGGCTATCCCGTGAAGCGGATCGCGGAAAAATACCGGATCGGGGAAGCGCTGGCGGAGCAGATCTGCCGCCTGTACGTGACCCATCCGGGGGTGGACGCGGAAGGGATCATCAACAAAATGGGGCTGTATCCCCGATAGAAAGGAAGCGAAGCCATGTATATTCTGGTCACGCCGCCGGTCAATGAGCGGCAGAAGGAAAAGCTGCGGGAGGCCGCGCCGGGCCATACGTTCTGGTTTCTGGATAAGGAGGCCGTGACAGCGGAGGCGCTCGGGCGCGCGGATATCATTCTGGGGAATCTGATGTCGCCCCTCCAGTTGAAGCAGTGTGAAAATCTGAAATGGATCCAGCTCAACAATGCGGGGACGGAGGGCTACTGCGAACCGGGGATCCTGCCGGAGGGCGCGCTTCTGGCCAACGCCACCGGGGCCTACGGGCTGGCGATTTCCGAGCACATGATCGGGAGCCTGTTTGAGCTGCGCAAGAAGCTTCATTTATATTATCGGAATCAGCTTTCTCATGACTGGAAATCGGAGGGCTTCGTGGATGTGATAGAGGGAAGCCGCGTGCTGGTCATCGGATTCGGGGACATCGGCTCCGCCTTCGGGAGAAAAATGGCCGCCCTGGGCTGCCGTGTGGCCGGCATCCGGCGGCGGGCCTCGGAGAAGCCGGCATGGCTGGAGGAGCTGTGCGGGATGGAGGCGCTGGACCGGCTTCTGCCCTGGGCCGACGTGGTGGCCTTAAGCCTGCCGGGGAATGCCGACACCCGGCATACGCTGAACCGGGAGCGCATCGCGCTGTTAAAAAAGAACGCGGTGGTGATCAACGTGGGACGGGGCAGCGCGATCGATACGGACGCGCTCTGTGACGCGCTGTATGCGGGCCGGATCGCGGGCGCGGCGCTGGATGTGACCGATCCGGAACCGCTGCCGTCTTCCCATCCGCTCTGGGATGCGCCCAACGCCGTCATCACGCCCCATATCTCCGGCTGTTTTGCGCTGCCGGAGACGCTGGAACAGATCGTGGAGCTTTTCGCGCAGAATCTGCGCCGGTATCTGAAGGGGGAGCCGCTGGGGAATCTGGTGGATCTTCGTACCGGATATCGGGCATAAAACCCGGGAACGCGGGAGTCTCCCGGCGCCCCTGATCCGGCCGGCGTTCGGACCGGGCGGGGCAGGCAGGAATATTGTCAAAAGTTGTTACGGAATTATTACAAAAATATGTTGCATCGTGCCCCCGCAGGATGATAGAATGAAAAATAGCCGGGCGCGGCGATGAGGAACGGCCGCGGCGGCGTATGGGGGATGCGTTTTGGGAGCGAAGGACAGCAGCGATAACAGCAGAACGGTGCGGAGGGCGGATGCGCCGGAGGGACGGAAGGCCGGAAGAAAGAGCTGCCGGACCTCACCGGCCCGGAAAAGAGCCGGCGTCCGGTCTGCGGCGAAGGTTCCGTCCGCGGAAAAAGTACGGTCCGGGGCAAAGACCCGATCCGCGGCAAAAGCACGGCCTGCGGAGAAGTCACGGCCTGCGGCGAAGGCCGGCGGGAAACGCCGCGGGGCCTCGGCCGGGAGAGGCGGAAAAAGGGGCAGGAATCTGCGGATTTTGACGGCGGTATACGGAACGGCCGTTTTTCTGGCTGCGGTCATGCTGGGCGGCGGACTGTTCTGGGCCCTGCGGGAGAAGCCGGAGGACGCGCAGCCCGTTCAGGCAAAGCTGCCGCAGGACGGCATTTCCGTGAGTGAGCAGTCCGCGGGCGGAACGCAGTGGGAACCGGAGTCCGTGCAGGAGACGGAGGCGGAAGAGGAACCGGAGAGCGAAACCGAAACCGAAACGGAGGAGCCGGATGTCTATGTGGAGCTGACGGAGGAGAACCGGGACGGTTTTGTGAAGGTGGAGTCCTGCGAGATCCGGCCCGGCACAGGCAGCTTTGAGCTGCGGGGCACGGTGGAGGAAAAGCCCGTCAGCGATGACGACAGCTTTTACCTCCTTGAGATGAAGATGTACGATGCGCAGCCCGATCCGGCCGGGAAATATATTGCCCGGGTGACGAAGGACAAGTCCTTTAGCCTGTCCGCGCAGACCAATATCGGCCGCGCCGATTCCAGGCTGCTGTCCAAGTTCGTGGTGGCGGTAAAGCTCGACGGCGAGTATGTTCCGCTCTGCGATCCGCAGTATATCACCAATCCGGAGGTGCTGGCGGCGTATCGGGAGGATTTTCCGCAGACCGCGTCCATCAAGGGGATTCTGGTAGACCCGCTGAAGCTGACCGGGCCGGAGCTGGACGATCTGGGCGTCAGCCATGCCGCCTACAATATTTTTGTTTCCAGGATCCTGGGAGAAACCACACACGGCGCCTATCCCACCATTTATTACGACTATAACGGGAAAACCTATGCCTTCAACGGGCAGCGCATTTCGGAGTACGACCACGTTTTCAGCACGCTGACGGAGAAGGGCATCACCATTACGGCGATCCTTCTGAACAATAAAAGCGCCGCGCAGCCCCAGCTCATCCATCCGCTTTCCCGCGGCGGCTCCGGCCATTATTATGCCTTCAATACGGCGGAGGACGCAGGGATCGAGACGATGGGGGCGGTGGCCTCCTTCCTGGCGCAGCGTTACCGGGATACGGAACACGGCACGGTCATGAACTGGATCGTGGGCAATGAGGTAAATGTCCGGGCGGACTGGAACTACATGCAGTACGTGGATCTGGAAACCTACGCGAGGGAATATGCCAACGCGGTCCGGGTTTTCTATAACAGCATCCGGAGCTACAACGCCAACGCCCGCATTTACGTTTCCATGGATCAGCAGTGGAACCGGGATCTGGAGTCCAATACCAGCTATGACGTGAAGGATCTGCTGACCGCCATAAACGGGATCGTGAAAAAAGAAGGCAATATCGACTGGGGACTGGCGCATCACCCGTATGCGTATCCGCTGAACAATACGACCTTCTGGAATTCCTCTGCGAAGATCGACCGGCTGATCACCGATTCGGAGGATACGTCCATCGTTACGATGGAGAACATTCATGTGGTGACGGATTTCATGCGGAGCGAGGAAATGCTGACGGCGGACGGAGAGGTGCGGCCCATCATTCTGAGCGAGCTGGGCTATTCCTCCGCGAAGGGCGAGGCGAATCAGGCGGCGGCCTTCGCGTATGCCTATTACGCGGCGGCCGGCAATCCGGATATCGACGCCATGATCCTGTCCCGCCAGACGGACGCTGCGGAGGAAGTCGCGCAGGGGCTGTCGCTGGGGCTTTCCTATCAGGGCGGACGCCGCAAGTTCATTTATGATGTGTTTAAAAATATCGACAGGCCCGGCGCGGAGGCCGTGACGGAATTTGCAAAATCCATCATCGGCATCGAAAGCTGGAGCGAGATTTCGCAGGGATGAAAGGGAACCGGCCGAGGGAACGAGGAGGAAGAGGATGAAAAACATTTATTACTGTTTCCCGCAGGGGAAGGCGAAGGCGCTCACCATGAGCTATGACGACGGGAGAGAGCAGGACCGGAAGCTGGTGGAGATCTTCAACCGGTACGGGATTCGCGGGACCTTTAATTTGAATTACGGCCTGATGGAACGGGGCGAGAGGGTCCTGGCGGAGGAAGTCGGCACGCTGTACCGGGGACACGAGGTGGCGACTCACACGCAGCACCATCCCACCATCGCCAGATGTCCGCTTTCCGAGGTGGCGGAGGAGATCCTGGAGGACCGCAGGGGGCTGGAGAAGCTCACTGGATATGTGGTCAGGGGACATGCCTATCCCAACGGCTCCTATACGAAGGAGATCGAGACGCTGTTTGCGAGCCTCGGCATCGCATACGGCCGCGTGGTGGAGAGCGTGCCGGATTTCGCGCTGCCGGAGAATCCCATGGAGTGGCATCCTACCTGTCATCACAGCGATCCGAAGCTGATGGAGTACGGACAGAATTTCGTGGATTTCCCGAAGAAGCAGTATCTGAAGCTGATGTATGTCTGGGGCCACAGCTATGAGTTCGATCAGAATACGGAGCGCAACAACTGGAAGGTGATCGAGGATTTCTGCGGACTGATGGGGAACCGGCCCGATATCTGGTATGCCACCAACATCGAGATCATCGATTATCTGCAGCTTCTGCGCGGCCTGCGCTTCACGGCAGACTGCGGCGCGGTGTACAATCCGTCGGCGGACAGCGCGTGGCTGGCCGTAGAGGATACCGTCGTGGAGGCCAAAGGAGGCTGCCTGACGGTGTTCTGAGGCCCTTGCCAAAGTGCGGCAGCCGCCCCGGAGGAACCGCCCCGACAGAAAGCGCCGCCCGCGGCCTGTGTGTATTCCTTTTCCGGACCGTAGAAAAACGCCGGCACTTAGTGAAGCCGGGCCGTCAGGCACGGCTGAGCTTAGTGTCCGCTGCGTTTTTCTCCCGAGCGCGAGCGTGTCCGGAAAAGGAATACACACAGGCCGCGGGCGGCGCTTTCTGTCGGGGCGGTTCCTCCGTTTTCGCCGCCTGTGAAAGCAAGGGCTGTGTATTGGTATTCAGTTGTTCATTCAGTGCGAATTGCAGGCTCTGGAGTTTCCTATAAGCCGCAGCGATACAGTTTCCCGGTCGCATCCAGAATCAGAATCTCATCTTCCTTCAGATAAGTATAACCCTTCACAGAATCGCAGGCAAGCTCTCCTTTCAGATTCCAGGAAGCGCCGCCATCTTCCGTAAGAAACAGCCTGTATACGGCATCCTTTCCGGTTTCCCTGACAATCAGGGCTCCCTTGGCTTTCTCCTTATAACAGAAGACGGGAGCGTATGCATCTATATATGCCACATCCTGATCGGGCGTAAAAATATGGATACTCTTCCAGGTTTGCCCCGCATCCGCGGTCTGATAAAGATACGCTGCGTTCCCATGATATGTCACGGCAAGATAGCCGCCTGTACCGGAGAACGCAATTCCCTGGGGATAACCGTCTATTTCATCCGTCAGATCCTTTCGCAAAGCAAAGGTCTTCCCTCCATCCTGCGTCCGAAACAGCTTCTTCTCCATCAGGCCCGCTGCAGGCGTCCCACAGTAGAGAAGATACCCGTTCTCCGCATCCTGAAAGTTCAGGAACAGCGTCCCATCATCCTCGTACAATGCGTCGTCCGTTTCTCCCGCCGCCGTCTGCGACCAGTTCGTTCCTGCGTCAAAAGTGCTCTCCACCACTATGGCCTGCCTGTCGGGGGCAATATATGCCACATGAACAGTGTTCTCATCCTCCGGGAAAATTCCGACACTGGCATCCTTTCCATCCGTCTCTTCCGCCATATCCTTTACCAGCACAAAATTTTCCACTCCATCCTCGGTAAACAGCAATTCATTCTGCGAAGACAGGGCCCACCCCTTCTGCCCATCTAAAATATATATCTGCTTTAACTGATAAGAAGCATCTACAGGGGTACAGGCATAAGAAGAATCCCTGGAACCGCATCCTGTTAATCCGGCCGCAATCCCGATAATCAGCAATATTTTTCCGCATAATGATTTCATACTATTCACACGAAAGCCCCTTCTATTTGTAATTTTTCACAATAATATTCTTTACCGGCCGCCAGGTCACTGACAGAGTTTGATTCATCTACTTCTTTTCTTTGCCTTATCAGGCACGGCTGAGCTTCGTGTCCGCTGCGTTTTTCTCCCGAGCGCGAGCGTGTCCGGAAAAGAAATGCACACAGGCCGCGCGGCCTAGAACGGCCGTCCCGTGAAGACAGCCACGGAACGGGGGCGCATGATGAATTCGCCGTCGATGCGCACCTCCGTGCCCTCCGGGTAGCAGTAACGGCCCTCGCCGTCGCCCCAGGTGTTGACGCTTAAGTACCAGGCGCCGCGGAGACCCTGCGAGGGGAGCGTGATCGCGGCGTCTTCCCAGTGGGTATTGACCGCCACATAGACCAGATCGTCCTGCCCGCGCTCCCGGTCGTAGCCGGCGAAGCTAATGCCGAAGGTCCGCGTGTTTTCGGGCAGATTGGTGTTTTCCGCGTTGACATCGTGGGCGTGCAGGGGCTCCATGCCGCAGACCGCGTTGGGGAGTTTTTTCCGGATGACCGGATGGCGCAGGCGGTAGTGGATCATGAATTTGAAAAACTCGAACAGCTCCCGGTTCTTTTCCAGCAGGCCCCAGTCCAGCCAGGAGATCTCGTTGTCCTGGCAGTAGCCGTTGTTGTTGCCGTACTGCGTGTTCCCGAATTCGTCCCCCGCGAAGAACATGGGCGTGCCGCGGCTGCACATCAGCACCGCGCAGGCGTTGCGGATCATGCGGAAGCGTAAGGAAAGGACCTCCGGGTCGTCGGTGTCGCCCTCCGCGCCGCAGTTCCAGCTCCGGTTGTCGTTGGCGCCGTCGGTGTTGCTCCAGCCGTTGGCCTCATTGTGCTTTTCGTTATAGGAATACAGATCGTACAGCGTGAAGCCGTCGTGACAGGTCAGGAAATTCACGCAGGAGTTATAACCGGCGTAGTTGTCGTTGTGATCGTCGAAATAGCCGCCGTACAGGTCGCCGGAGCCGGCGATGCGCCATGCGGCGTCCCAGGAGAGCCAGCAGTCCCCCTTCAGAAAACCGCGGATGGAATCGCGGTAGCGGCCGTTCCACTCCGCCCAGCGTTTGCTGGCCGGGAAGCTGCCCACCTGATACATGCCGCCCGCGTCCCAGGCCTCGGCGATCAGCTTGACGTTGCGCAGCACCGGATCGTAAGCCAGCACCTCCAGAAGCGGCGGGTTGTTCATGGGGGAGCCGTCCTCCTGACGGCCCAGGATGCTGGCCAGATCGAAGCGAAAGCCGTCCACCCGGTAGTTGATAGTCCAGTAGCGCAGGCATTCCAGGATCATCTGCCGGACCACGGGATGGTTGCAGTTCAGGGTATTGCCGCAGCCGCTGAAATTGTAATAGTGGCCTTCCGGCGTCAGCATATAGTAAACCTTATTGTCGAAGCCCTTGAAACAGAACATGGGGCCTTTTTCGTTTCCCTCCGCCGTGTGGTTGAACACCACATCCAGGATCACTTCGATGCCGCTGTCATGCAGGGCTTTGATCAGATCCTTCAGTTCCGTACCTTCCCGGTTGTATTCCGGCGTGGAATTGTAGCTGGTATTCGGGGCAAAAAAACCCACCGTGTTGTATCCCCAGTATTCCAGCAGCTGTTTCCCGTTCACCGTGCGGGAATTGCGGGTTTCATCGAATTCAAAGATCGGCATCAGTTCCACCGCGTTGATCCCCAACTCCTTTAAGTAGGGGATCTTTTCTTTCAGTCCGGCAAACGTGCCGGGATGCGCGACGCCCGAGGAGGAATGTCGGGTGAAGCCGCGGATGTGGAGCTCGTAAATGATCAGATCGCTCATCTTGCGGGAAGACTGGGGCATATCCCCCCAGTCGAACACGTCGCGCACCACCCGGGCATGATAGCTGCCCTGTTTTCTCTCGCCCCATTCCCGCTGGCCGGCAACGGCCTTGGCGTAAGGGTCCAGCAGCACCTTGGTGGGGTCGTAGATCAGTCCCTTCCGGGGATCATAAGGACCGTCCACCTGATAGGCGTATTCAAATTCCTCGATGTTCAGTCCGAACACGATCATGGAATATACGTCGCCGATCTTGTAGGCTTCGGGAAAGGGCAGCCGGGCAAAGGGCTCCTCCTCTCCCCGGTGGAACAGGAGCAGGGTACAGGCCGTACCGCCCTGGGTGTGTACGGTGAAGTTCACGCCCACGGGGAGCATGATGGCGCCGTTGTTGTCGAACATGCCGGGGCGCACCGGAAACCCGCTGATCTCGGCGGTGGGCGTGAGAGAGCGGTGGAATTCGGGGATATATTCGTGGTTGAAGGATTTCAAGCGGATACCCTCCTTGTCTGTGAGATGCGGCCGTGGGCCGGGTAAAAAAGCGGCTGCCTCGGGCTCAGCGTCCCGGCGCGGCCGTTTCAGGCTCAGCGTTCCGGCGCGGCCGTTTCGGGCTCAGCATCCTGCTGCGGCTGTCCCGGCTCAGCGCCCTGCACGGCGGCATGGCGGGAGAGGAGCCGAAAGGCAGCCAGCAGGCCCCCGGCCAGCAGGAGAATCGTTCCGGAAAGGCGGAAGGCGGAAACGTCTATGAACATGCTGCGCCCCAGAACCCGGTTGGTCAGAGGCAGTGCGATGGCCTGAATGAGCAGCGGGAGCAGGATGGCGAGAACGATGCCGTCCGCCAGCCCTGCGGCGGCGAAGCTTTTGATCCATTCCGCGTTTTCCTTCCGGCGGAAATACAGGAGTATGCCGATCGCGGCGGTCAGAAGGAGAACGGCCGCGGTGAAGGGGATGGAGGTGAGGAACCGATACAGCATCAGCGCGGCCCGGGCGGGTCTGCCGAAGCGGTCGGACAACTGGGGAAGCTCCTCCAGGATGGACAGGACGGCGCCCTGCTTTTCCCGGAACTCCGTCAGAAGCTGCGCCTCCAGCTCCGGAGATATGACGCAGCCGCCCTCCTGCTGCAGGGCGAGGATCACGTCCTGGCTCAGCTTTTCAAAGGCTTCGCTCACATCCGGGGAGCTCCATGCCGCGCCGGAGCCGACGCGGTCCGCGACAGCGTCCAGATAGGCCGCCGTGATGCGATCCAACTGCCGGTGCCCCTCCATTTTTTCCTGGATGGCAATGCCCGCTTCGATGTCCATGTCTGGGAAATGCGTGAAGATCACGTCGTTCATGCGCAGGGCCACGGCCCGCCCGATATAGGCCTCCCGGACCAGACCGGCGCAGACGGGCCGGATGCAGAAGAGCAGACCGGACAGGAGCAGGAGGAAGGCGAAAAGAAAAGAGAGCGCTTTGCTTTTTTGCATGAAAACTCCATTCTGCGGCAGCGCCGCGCTGCAGGTTCAAAGATCGGTCCGCGGGTGAGGGCCCGGGAACAGGTTTCCCGCTGCGGGAAAAAGGACGGCCTCTTCGGAGGGCGGAAACGGTTTCGGCCCGGGAGGAGCAGTCTGGATATAGCATACCGGAAAACGCGGCGGACAACAATCCTTTTTTAAAATAATTTATCTTATGCGTTCAGCCTGGAAACATCTTCTTTATGTTCTGCTTTTTCATAATTTCCTGCCATGGATGGACGCCGCCCTCCTGCGTTTTGCTGACGGAAAAGGATACCAAAACCGATTTTTCCCCCGTTCCGGATAAAAAGGGAACGCAGATCATCCGATCCGGTCTGCCTGCCGCCGCCGGCGCGGCCGCGCATAACCGCACCCGCTGTACGGCTACTCGCAGGGCAAAAAATCACCGGTGCAGACAACGGAATAGTCCGCCTCTTCCCCGTGTACCGTCCTTTCCTGTTCTCCCACATTTTCTCCACACACCCAATGGGAACCGTCTGTTTTCAGAATCACCGTATTGTTCAAAAACCGGGGGTAAACCCCGTCAAATTCCGCGATATCCTCATAATCCTCGCGGTAGATCTTCTTTCCCGTCCAGCCCATGGCGATATCGTCTGCATCCGGCTGCGGATAATTGTCTATGGCCAGATCCGTCCAGACCATGATGACGTCCTCCGCCACCTTTACCGGCTCACTGACTCCGCCGAAATCCGAAATGCCGCAGTTCCCGGAGCTGTTATAGCCCCAGGTCCAGACAGTTCCGTCCCGGAGCAGGGCCGCATGGTTCCACCAGCCGCCTGTAACCAGAGCCGCATTTTCCAGAACCTTTTTCGGCTCTTTTATAAAACTGACCTGATCGGGAACCCATGGCGCCAGAAGCGTATTTCCGTCGCACCAAACCGTCCCCCATATCCAGACGCTGTCATCCTCCGCTATACAGGCAATGTCATCCCTTCCGCAGCACGCGTATTTTACGTGCTCCATGAGCAGATACGGTTCGCTCACAAAACAGTTCTCATCATTGACATATCTGTTCCCGTCGAAGGTTTCATACTGCTGCAAGGCCCCGCCTCCGGCGTTTCCGATGCCGTACAGCCTGTGATCCCGCGTCAGGTAAATGACAAATCCCTTCTGCGAATGGTCTACATGTATCACGTCTTCCGCAATTTTTACCGCCGTGCTGTGAAATTCGTCATCCCGCGTTCCCTGCCCCAGTTGTCCGAAATCATTTCTCCCGCTTCCCCACAGCACATGATTTTCGTCAATATAATAAAGATTCGAGGGATCGCCTGTGTGAGTGCGGTATTGCTCTGTAATATCCGGCAAAAGCTCCGGCCGGAATGCGGCGGCTTCCGCTTCCGACTCCGCTGTTTCCGGTTCCGCCGATTCCTCCTCCGAACCAACCGTCTCCTGGCCCGTCGATCCCGCCTCCGGTGTCCTGCGGGTAAACGCCAGATACGCCGCACACAAAAGAAAGACACAGGCTCCCGCAAGAGCCGCCGTCAATACTGCCTTTTTCCTCTTTCGCAGGGACGCCAGATTTTGGATTCGGCCCTTGATATCCCCCTCTCCAAATTCCACGGGAATCCCCCGGACAGGATATTTACGTGTGGAAAGGGCCAGCAGGGAAGCGGCATAATCCGCCCGGATTCCTTTTCCCATTTTCCGGATGACCGCTTCGTCACAGCTCATTTCCATATCCCTGCAAAAGAGGGAAAAGGCGAGCCATACCAGGGGATTGAACCAGTGAAGGCACAGCGCCGCGAAGGCCAGCGGTTTTACGAGGTGATCCAGGCGTCTGATATGCAGCCTTTCATGTAAAATAATGTATTTCCGCTCTCTCCTGTTCAGCCCCTCCGGCAGATAGATCCGCGGTCTGAATACGCCCATGACAAACGGGGAAAGACCGGCATCCGTGACATAAATATTCCCCCTCAGAGGCGCCGCCGAAGATACTCTCCTGCGGATCCTGACGAAGGAAACCGCCCCATACAAAAACAGGATGACGACACCCGCGAGCCACACATATTTTCCTGCCGTCCAAAAACGCACCCGCAGGGACGCTTCCCTGTCCGTCCGGTTTATGCCTGCCGGAAAATGCAAAACAACGTGTTGCCCGGCCTCCGGGCCGTTCCCGTCTTTTTTTCCTTCCCCTTCCAACGCCGGAGCGCCAGACTGTTCCGGCACCTCTTCGGCCTCAGACGCAGCCTGCTCCGGCACGACCTGTTCCGCCGCAGTCTGTCCGAAGGCTGACTGCACCGACGCATATCCGTAAAAAAAAGAGTCGTAATCCGGCACGGGACTATATGCGGATTTCAGGGTAATCGGACAAAGCAGTCGCAGCAAAACAACGCTCCAAAGCATATAGGAAATATATTTCGGGAATCCCCTGAAAAGCATGCGCATGAAAAGCACGGCCAGAATGAGCAGTCCCGCCGCCTGACTCATCTGCGTTACCTTCAGAAAAATTTGTTCCAGCATTCGTTCATTCCCTCATAGAATCAATGATTTTCTGAATTTCATCAATTTCCTTCTCCGTCAGTTTTTTCCCCGACCCAAACGCGGCCAAAAACGCCGGCAGAGATCCTCCGAACGCCTCTTTTACATACTGTTCGCTGTGACGGGCATAAAATTCTTTTTTCGATATCAGGGAAGTGACAACTCCATTCCGATTCTGGAAAAGCCCCCGTTCGCACAGCCGTTTTAATACCGTAAAGGCAGTGGTCTTTTTCCAGGAAAATACCTGACCGGCCAGCCTTGCCAGCTCTCCTGACGCAATCGGCTCCCGCTCCCAGATCATATCCGCAAATTTTGCTTCCGAAGTTCCCATTTTCAGATCACCCATCTTTTCCTCCCTGCCGCCAGCGTATGCGGGCCAATACACGCCGGACTTTTCCCTCGCTTCTTTTTGATTCTACAATATGTAGTACATCCCCATATTACATCCTGTAGAACGTTCTGTCAATCCCGACTTTCGATTTCCGCAAACAATTTATAACAGATCAGCCCGCGCCATTCGCAATCCTGCGCTTCGCGCTTCAAAATTGCGCATGACATGGCGCTCCGCTCATAGCCGATACAAGATGCTCATTCATGCAGGCATGATCCGCATGTTATCTCGTTTATGGCTGAAATGTTACTTTTTGCCTTCCGGATATATCCCGGTCGGTGTTTTTTTGTTATAGTGATTATAGACAGAAAGATCCGCTGCACGGACCGGCGCAGATTTGTGCGGAGAGAACAGGAATGAGACGGAGGGTTGGAAAATGAAGGCAGTGATCGCGATGGATTCCATGAAGGGAAGCCTTTCCTCCATGGAGGCCGGGTATGCGGCGGCGGAGGGCATTCGCCGGGCAGACGCGTCCGCCCGGATACTGGTGCGCCCGCTGGCGGACGGCGGAGAGGGAACGGTGGACGCGCTGGTGACGGGCATGAACGGCGTGATTCGGAATGTGTCGGTGACCGGGCCGCTGGGCGCGCCGGTGCACTGCGCGTACGGCATCCTTGCGGAAACGAAGACGGCAGTGGTGGAGATGTCCGGCGCGGCGGGACTCACGCTGGTGCCCGCAGAGAAACGGGATCCGCTGGAAACCACCACCTACGGCGTGGGCGAGGTCATTCGGGACGCCATCGCCGCCGGGTGCAGGCGCTTCCTCGTGGGGATCGGCGGCAGCGCCACCAACGACGGCGGCGTAGGCATGCTGCAGGCGCTGGGCTATGGGTTCCTGGATCGGGACGGAAGGCAGGTGCCCTTCGGCGCGAAGGGGTTGGAGAGTCTGGCTAGGATCACAGATGAGGGCGTGATCCCGGAGCTGGCGGAGTGCGAATTCCGGATCGCCTGCGACGTGACCAACGTGCTGTGCGGCGAGCAGGGCTGCAGCGCCGTTTACGGGCCCCAGAAGGGCGCCGCGCCGTCCGTGATCCCGCAGATGGACGGGTGGCTGGAGGCATACGCGAAGCTGGCGAAGGAGAAGTTCCCGAAGGCGGATCCCCTGTTCCCCGGCGCCGGCGCGGCCGGCGGGATGGGCTTCGCGTTTCTGACCTTCACCAACGCGGTGCTGGAATCCGGCGTTCAGATCGTGCTGGAGGAAACCGGACTGGAGTCCTGCATAAAGGATGCGGATATCGTGGTGACGGGCGAGGGCAGGCTGGACGGACAGACCGCCATGGGGAAAGCGCCGGTGGGCGTGGCCCGTCTGGCGAAGAAATACGGGATCCCGGTGGTGGCCCTCGCGGGCAGCGTGACGGAAGAGGCCGCGGCCTGCAATGAAAACGGCATCGACGCGTTTTTCCCGATCCTGCGCCGGGTCTGCACGCTGGAGGAGGCGATGCGGGAGGAAGCGGCCAGGGCGAATCTGGCCGATGCGGCGGAGCAGGTGTTCCGGCTGTGGAAATGTGCCGAAAACGGACGGCGGAGCTGAGGCCTGCGGACGGGCCGGCGCTTTTCCAGGCCGGTCCGGAACCGGTTTTTTGTGAGAAGATTGCCGAAAACGGCGGAAAGGAGATCATCATGAGCGAAAATAAAAATGCGGATTCGATTCAGATCGCGAGAAAGTATCTGGATTCTCTGGTCGTTGAAGGGAGGATTTTGGGCGCACAGCATCCCTCCAGCAGGCTGAGCATACTGGGAGAGACGTTTGAAACGCCCATCATGACCGGTGCGCTGAGCCATTTAAAGGGCGGCATGGCCGGTCTGGCCGCGGGCGCGCGGGCGGCCGGGGCCCTGTGTTCCGTGGGCATGGGAGACAACGGTTCTCTGGGGGAGGTGCTGGCCACCGGCGCGAAGGTGATCAAGGTGATCAAGCCCTACGCCGATCGGGAGGAAATCTTTGCCCGCATCCGTTTTGCCGAAGAACACGGCGCGCTCGGCGTCGGGATGGACGTGGAGCACGCCGTAAATGTTGAGGATGACGCCGACTCGCTGGTGGCCGGTCATCAGATGAAGCTGCCTTCTCTGGATGAGCTGAAGGAATATGTGCAGTCCACCCGTCTCCCCTTTTTCCTGAAAGGGGCGCTCAGCGTACAGGATGCGCTGACGGCCGGAAGGATCGGCGCGGCGGGGATCATTCTCAGCCATCACAACGGGCTGCTGCGCTGGGCCATGCCCCCTTACGCGCTGTTAGGAGATATCCGCAGAGCCGTGGGAAACGATCTGATCCTCATTGCCGACGGCGGCGTCGCGGACGGCTTCGACGCCTTCAAGGTGCTGGCGCTGGGAGCCGATCTGGTCTGCGTCGGACGGCCGCTGATCCCGGCCTATGAAAAGGAAGGGGCCGATGGCGTGGCGAAGACGATCCGCGCCTTCACGGACGAGCTGCGGGCCATGATGCTGCGCACCGGGTCAAAGGATGTAAAAAGCATCGATCCGTCCGTCATTCATGAAGCGTGGTGGCTGTGATTTCCGGAATGCGGACCGGCGCGTAGAAGATATAGCGTCCGCTGCCGACTGTTTGGGTCTTTCCGGCAATGGTGATCTCGGCCTCCACGGGGGTATCGATCTCAAACCGCCAGAGTCCGTCCTGTTTTTTCCAGCAGGAGCGGATATGGCCGCGGCGGGTGTCCAGATCGGCCTCCAGCCAGTCCAGACGCTCGTCGGGATGGGGCGCGATCCGCACCTTCGCGTAGCCGGGCGCTTCCTCCACGGTCCGGATGCCGGCGGCCGCGTTGTAGACCCAGTCCGCCACCGCGCCGTAGGCATAATGGTTGAAGGAGTTCATATCGCGGCTCCAGAAGGAACCGTCTTCCATGATGCCGTCCCAGTGCTCCCATACCGTGGTGGCGCCTTTGGTTACGGGATAGAGCCAGGAAGGGTATTCCCGGCGCAGCAGCAGGTCCCAGGCCAGCGTTTCATAGCCGTAGTCGGAGAGCACGTGGAGCAGATAGGGCGTTCCCACGAAGCCGGTTTGCAGCTTCGTGCCGCAGGCGCGGATCATCTGCGCCAACTGGTCCGCCGCGGCCTGCGGATCGTCGGTGAGCCCGAAATGGGCCGCCAGCACGCATTCCGTCTGCGTGCGGTATTCCGGATAGGCTTTGCGGAACGCGGCGTGGATGCGCGCGGAAAGCGCTTCAAATTCCGTCACGTCCTCGCCCAGCGCCCGTCCCGCCCTGATCACCAGCCCGGTGGAGTGGGCGTAGAAGGCGGAGGCGATGAAATCCTCCCGGGAAGAGCCCTTATAGCTGCCGACGGGCGCGTCCAGTCCCAGCCAGTCGCCGTAGTGCGTGCCGCCGGTCCAGAGGTTTTCGTCGGCGGTGTGGGCGGTGATGTAGTGCACCCATTTTTTCATGCAGTCGAACTGATCCCGGAGCAGCTCCCGGTTCCCATATGCCAGATAGACCTCCCAGGGACAGACCGCGGCGGCGTCTCCCCAGGCGGCGCTGCTGTCCGGATCGTCCAGCACGGCCGGAATCACATGGCAGAGCTGTCCGTCCGGCTTCTGGTCCGCGCTCATGTCCGCCAGCCATTTGGTGAAGAAGCGTTCCGCGTCAAAATTCAGACATGCCGTGCGCGTGAAGACCTGCGCGTCTCCCGTCCAGCCCAGCCGTTCGTCGCGCTGCGGGCAGTCGGTGGGAACATCCAGGAAGTTCCCCTTCTGTCCCCAGACGATATTATCGAACAGGCGGTTTAAAAGCGCGTCGCTGCAGCGGAGCCTGCCGGTGCGCTTCATGTCGGAATGCACCGCGATGGCCGTGAAGTTCTCCGCGCGGGCGCAGGCGGGGCCGTCGGGAAATTCGTCCACCCGGATATAGCGGAAGCCGAAAAACGTCATCTTCGGTTTATAGGTCTGGAGCCCGCCGCGGCAGATGTAAAGATACTCCGCCTTCGCGCTCCGGTAGTTTTCCGTGTAGAAATTGCCGTCCCGATCCAGCACCTCCGCGTGGGAGAGATGCACGCGCTGCCCGGCGTCCGCGGTCAGGGAGAGCTCCACATATCCGGTGACCTCCTGGCCGAAATCCACCACGGTCTCTCCGGCGGGCGTGGTGAAAACGGAAACGGGTGAGATGCGCTCCTGTTCCCGGATCTCTTCGCCCTGCTGGGGGATCAGGGTATGGAACGGGCCGTCGAATACGGCAGCCGGTGTTTTGTCCTCTGTGAAAAAGGAGGCGTCATAGGTTTCCCCGTCATAGATCTCGGAAAAACGGACTCCGCTCTCCAATGCGGTCCAGCTTTCGTCGGAGCAGACCGTCTGTGCGCTGCCGTCCGCGAAGGTGAGGATCAGTTCCGCCAGCAGCCCGGCGGTTTTGTTCGCCGCCTGGCGGGTGTATTCCGTCTGCCAGCCGGGCAGGGGGCTCCGGTACCAGCCCTTGCCCACCGTGACGGAGAGGCGGTTGTGCGCTGCCAGCAGTCCGGTCACATCGTATTCCTGATACTGCAGGCGGTGTTCATAGGAGGTCCAGCCGGGGGCCAGCACGAAATCGCCGATGCGCTGTCCGTTCAGCTTTGCCTCATAGACGCCCAGCGCGGTGATGCGCAGGACGGCGGAAACGGGCGTCTGCGCCGTCTCGAAGTCCTTTTCAAACACCGGGCAGACATCGCCCATGTCCGTCTGCGGCCGGATCCATTTTGCGTTCCAGTTCGTCATGTGTTTTCCCTCCTGTGGATTTTGATATCCTGTTGATGACCGTTCGGTCAATATATGTTGTTTCGGTCGGCCTGAAAGACTGCGTTGGACGTTCCGGCACAGACGGTTTCCACTTCGATCGAACCGCCGTCGTACCGGATCAGGTGAATGCTCCCGTTGCCGAAGATCTCCCACTGCCTGGCCGCTGGGGTCCCCGCGGTGACGGCGGTCACCATGCCCCGCAGGATGGAGCCGTGGGCGGCGGCGAGAATGTTCTGCCTGCCTTCGGCCATTTCCAGGATCCTCCGGAAGGCCTGCGTCCCTCTCTGCAGCAGCGCCTCCCAGGATTCTTTGCCGGGATAGATGCCGTCGGGGAATTTCGCGGCCCGTTCCTCCGGCGTGGTGCCCTCCCCCGCGCCGTAGCTGCGTTCGGTGAGAAGGGGCTCCGTCAGGATGGCCGCGCCGCCGGCCCCGGACAGCCGCCCGGCGGCGATCTCGGCGCTCTCTCTGGCCCGCGCCAGAGGGCTGGTGATGATCAGCTCGATATCCGGCGCTCGGGCGGCCAGGATATCCGCGGCCCGGCGGACCTGTTCTCTCCCGGCCTCGTTCAGGGGGATATCCGTGCGCCCCTGCAGGCGTCCCTCCCGGTTCCAGTCGGTTTCTCCGTGGCGGAGCAGATAAATGTTCATGACGGCGCTCCCTTTTGCGGCGTATTCCCGTTTCCTCCGTGATCCGGTATAATCAGGCATCCATGGGCCGCGCAGATTCTTTTCTTTATTATAGAAGGGAACAGCCTGCGAAATCAAGAAAAACCGGGGGAAAACATTTTCCCGGGATCAGGATGTAAAAAAGAATATTTTTCCTGCCATGTAAGTTTTTTCATGGCATATGAGATTTTTCGGCCCGCGGCCCCGTCTAATAGGTGTAGGAGGAACCGAAGGACGCTTCGGAGGAATCCGGACTACACAGTGCGCACAGGAGGAAGCTGCGATGCAGCCCAAAACGACAGAATATCTGATCAAAAAAGCGAAAAGGCGGGAGCCGGACGCTTTTGCACAACTGATGCAGCTCAGTATGAAGGATATGTACCGGGTCGCCCTGGCGATCCTCATGAACGACGAGGACGCCGCGGACGCGGTTCAGGACGCGATCCTGGTCTGCTGGGAGAAAATACATACGCTGAAGCAGCCGCAGTATTTCCGCACCTGGCTGACGAGGATCCTGATCCGCAAATGTTACGATATCCGCCGGGAGCGGGAACGGACCGTGGATCTGGAGGCGTGTGAGGAACCGGTCTATGAGGACCGGGACAATCTGGAGCTGAAGGAGGCGCTGGCCGCGCTGCCGGAGAAATATCGGATCGTGATGGTCCTGTATTACGGACAGGGCTATTACAGCCGGGAGATCGCGCAGCTTCTGCGAATTCCGGTGAGCACCGTTCAGACAAGGCTGCAGCGGGGCAGAGAAAAGCTGGCGGCATATTTTCACGAAAAGCGGTAAAGGAGGAGATCTCATGCGGAAAATGGAGCCGGAGATTCTGCGGGAAAAGAACCCGGAGATTTTGCGGGAAACAGACCCGGAAAGCATATTCGCGAAAGATGTAAAAGTGCCGGAAGTCGTGCAAAAGAAGGCGATGGCCGCCCTTTCGGAGATTCAAGCGGAGGGAACAGCCATGAAAAAACAGTACATTTTGGGGAAAAGAGCGGCGGCGGCAGCAGGCATCTGCGCGCTGTTCGCGTGCAGCCTGACGGCGGCGGCCGCGTACCGCATTTGGAGCGGCAGGATGCAGGGAACCATAGAGGCCACGCCGGAACAGCAGCAGGAGCTGGTGGAAAACGGGATGGCGACCGTGTTTGAACAGGAACCGGAGCATGCGGATCCAGGCGTCACGAAGGAAGGCGTGACGGTCCGGCCCGAGGGTGTCATCGCGGACGGCCATTTCGTCCTGCTGGCGTTTTCGGTAGAGGGATATGTGCCGGAGGAGGGAGAGGAGCCTTGCTTTGACCGGATCGACGTCTCTGTGGGGGACGATGCGCAGAACGCGGTGAATTTCAGCGGCAGCTTTTTCGACGGTTATGTGACGGGAAGCGACGGGAAGCCGGTGCGCCGGGATGGGACCCCCGTGACGGTGGATGAGACCGGAGGGATCATCAGCGACTACACGGATGAAAACGGACGGCTGGAATTCGATCTGCTGCTCTATCCTGCCCGCTGGGAGAACAGCCTGCTGGGTGAGACCCTTCATGTGGCTCTCCACGATCTGGGGACCACCTATCATGCGGACTTTGCCGGAGATATCGCCGCCGACTGGGAGTTTGATGTGCCCATTTCCGGGAACAGCGATGCCAAAGCCTATGTGCCCCAGGCGCCGCTGGGCGATTCCGGCGTCATCCTGAAATCCGTGGAGCTTTCGCCCATTTCCGTCCGGCTGGACTATGTGTTCACGGACGCGCCTGCGGAGAATACGGACGATCTGCCGTACTGTACCGGCGTGCGCATGAAGGACGGGACCCTGCTGCGCTACGTGATGGATGGCGGACCTAGACGGGTGGATGAGGAGGGGAACGGCTCCTCGCTCCAGTCCTTCTGCCAGGTGATAGATGCGGACCAGGTGGACGCGCTGCTGTTCCTGAAGGGAGAAGGCCCGGCGGAGGGCGACAACCTGGAGATCGTGCCGCTGGGGAACTAAGGCGGAAGAACCCGGCCTTCGGCGAAAGTCCACGGCATCGGGACGCCCCAGGCGGACAGCGCGTTCTGCGGCCGGACCATGTCGGAATGCGGAAAAACCAGACAGTGGCACTTTGCATCAAAAGCCGCTGAAGAATACGGAAACTCGCTTCGCTCGAACAGTCCGTATTCTTCAGCGTTGACGCAAAGTGCCGCTGTCGGTTTTTCTCGTATTCCGGCATCAGGCCCGGCCGCAGAATGCGCTGTCCGCCTGGGGCGTCCCGATGCCGTATGATTTCTCTGCGGGCCGGGTGTATTTTTGGAGCGGCTGTGGGAAAAGCTTGGCGAAATACATACCGAAATACATACCGCGGCGTATACCGCATCGGCGGCCCCGTCAGTCGGCGATCGCGTAAAAGGCGAGAGGTTCCCGGTCGTCTTCCTCCGGACAGGACGGGATGGAAGCCTGGCCAGGATCCCCCGAGTTGTTACTTTTTGTCATATGGTTTACATTTTGCTATTTTTGAAAATGCGTGTTGATTTTCAGGGGTGAAAAAGATATGATAAAAAGAGGAATACCTTGTCCGGCGGACGGTGGGCAGACGGGCCGAAAGGACCGGAAGGGCATGAAAGGAGGAACCAGGGTTGTATTATATCGGAATTGATCTGGGCACGTCGGCGGTGAAGCTTCTGCTGATGGAAGGGAAAGGAAAGATCGCCAACGTGGTGTCCAGGGAGTACCCGCTGTATTTCCCGCATCCTGGCTGGTCCGAGCAGAAGCCGGAGGACTGGTACGCGCAGACCATGGCGGGCATGAAGGAGCTGCTGGAGGGTTTTGACAGGACGCAGGTGGCGGGGATCAGCTTCGGCGGTCAGATGCACGGCCTGGTGATCCTGGATGAGCAGGACAATGTGATCCGCCCGGCCATCCTCTGGAACGACGGACGCACCTCTGCGGAGAACGATTACCTGAACAGCGTGATCGGCAAAGAGACGCTGTCTTCCTATACCGCGAACATTTCCTTTACGGGCTTCACGGCCCCCAAGCTCCTCTGGGTGGAGAAAAACGAGCCGGAGAATTTCGCCAGGATCGCGAAGATCATGCTCCCCAAGGACTATCTGGCCTATAAGCTGACGGGCGTTCACTGCACGGATGTGTCCGATGCTTCCGGCATGCTCCTGTTTGATGTGAAGAACCGCTGCTGGTCAAAGGAAATGTGTGAGATCTGCCATGTGAAGGAGACACAGCTTGCCCGGATCTTCGAAAGCTACGAGACGGTGGGCTGCGTCCTGCCTGCCGTCGCACAGGAGCTGGGCATTCCCGGAACCGTGAAGGTGGCGGCGGGCGCCGGGGACAACGCGGCGGCGGCCGTGGGTACCGGGACCGTGGGAGAGGGAAGGTGCAATATTTCCCTGGGCACCAGCGGCACGATCTTCATTTCCTCCGAGAAATTCGGCGTGGACCAGAACAACGCGCTTCATGCCTTCGCCCATGCGGATGGGCACTATCATCTGATGGGCTGTATGCTGTCCGCGGCCTCCTGCAACAAATGGTGGATGGATGATATCATCGGCACGCAGGACTACGCGAAGGAGCAGGCGGCCATCGGGAAGCTGGGCGAGAACCACGTGTATTTCCTGCCCTATCTGATGGGCGAGCGCTCCCCGCACAACGATCCGGACGCACGGGGCACGTTCATTGGCATGACCATGGACACCACCCGGGCGGACATGACTCAGGCGGTGCTGGAGGGCGTGGCCTTTGCCCTGCGGGATTCCTTCGAGGTGGCGAAGTCTTTGGGAATCCGGATCGAGCGCACCAAGATCTGCGGCGGCGGCGCGAAGAGCCCGCTCTGGAAGAAGATCATCGCCAACGTGATGAACGTCAGGGTGGACGTGATCGAGAGCGAAGAGGGGCCGGGCTACGGCGGCGCCATGCTGGCGGCGGTGGCCTGCGGCGAATATGCTTCCGTGGAGGAGGCCGCCGGGAAGCTGGTGAAGGTGGTGGATACGGTGGAGCCGGAACCGGAGCTGGCGGCCAAATACGAGGCACGTTATCAGCAGTTCCGGCAGATTTATCCGACGGTGAAGGGGCTGTTCCCGAAGCTGAAATGAGGTCCGGAACGAGAACCTGGGAACCGCTGAGAGAGATCGGAGATTAAAAAGGAGGTTGATTGCCATGAAAATTCTGGAAGTCACGGACAGCGCGTTCGCGAAGTACGGGAAGGTGGTAAAGGGCATCGATTTTTCCGCCCTGCTTTCCAAAATGGAAGAGATCACGCCGGTGCCGGAGGATGTGGTCTATGTGCCGTCCGTACCGGAGCTGGAGGCTCTGCCGGTGTTCGGGGAGCTGACGGTGAAGACCTACGGGGAGCTGCCCATTCAGATCGGGTACTGCAACGGCCACAATCAGAAGCTCAACGCGCTGGAATATCACAGGAGCTCGGAGATTGACATCGCGGTCAACGATCTGGTGGTGATGCTGGGCTGGCAGCCGGATATCACGCCGGATTTCACCTATGATACCGCGAAGGCGGAGGCGTTTCGGATCCCGGCCGGGACGGCGGTGGAGCTGTATGCCACCACGCTGCACTATGCGCCCTGCCATATCGAGGAAAAGGGATTCCGCTGTGTGATCGTGCTCCCGAAGGACACCAACCTGGATCTGGATGCGCCCCATGCCGGCGGAGAGGACGGGCATCTGACCGCGAAGAACAAATGGCTGCTGGGTCATCCCGAGGGCGGTCTGCCGGAAGGAAGCCCCATGGGCCTGGTGGGAGAGAACCTGTCCCTGTGAACCGGAATATCCGCCTGTCGGAAGGAGGAAAGACAGCGGCGTCTGCCGCCTCAAAATAATCTATATGATGATGGAGGAAAAAGCAAATGAACAACGTACCTGTTGAAAAGATCGGCATCGTGGCTGTAAGCCGCGACTGTTTCCCGATGACCCTGTCCGTATCCAGGAGACAGGCCGTCGTAAAGGCCTACCGCGAGAAATACGGCGACATTTACGAGTGCTCTGTCTGCATCGAGAATGAAAAGGACATGAGAAAGGCTCTGGCGGAGGTGAAGGAAGCCGGCTGCAACGCGCTGGTGGTCTATCTGGGCAACTTCGGACCGGAATCCTCCGAGACGCTGCTGGTGAAGGAATTCGGCGGCCCCTGCATGGTGGTCGCGGCCGCTGAGGAGACGGGCAATAACCTGATCGACGGCAGAGGCGACGCTTACTGCGGCGTGCTGAACTGCAGTTACAACCTGAAGCTGCGCAATCTGAAAGCATACATCCCCGAGTATCCCGTAGGCACGGCGGCGCAGTGCGCGGACATGATCGCGGAGTTCGGCCCCATCGCCAGAGCGGTGATCGCGCTGAACAATCTGAAGATCATTTCCTTCGGCCCCCGTCCGCAGGATTTCCTGGCCTGCAACGCGCCCATCAAGCAGCTCTACAATCTGGGCGTGGAGATCGAGGAGAATTCCGAGCTGGATCTGTTCGAGGCGTTCCACAAGCATGACGGCGACGAACGGATCGACGCGGTGGCCGCGGATATGGCCGCCGAGCTGGGTGCAGGCAACAAGAAGCCCGAGATCTTGAAGAAGCTGGCCCAGTATGAGCTTACCCTTCTGGACTGGGTGGAGGCGCACAAGGGCAGCAGGGACTATGTGGCCATCGCCGGCAAGTGCTGGCCCGCGTTCCAGACGCAGTTCGGTTTCGTGCCCTGCTATGTGAACAGCCGCCTGACCAAGATGGGCATTCCGGTATCCTGTGAGGTGGATATTTACGGCGCCCTCAGCGAGTACATCGGCACCGTCATCAGTCAGGATGCGGTGACCCTGCTGGATATCAACAATTCCGTACCGGCGGATCTGTACGATGCGGAGATCAGGGGCAAATACGGCGACTATACGCTGAAGGATACGTTCATGGGCTTCCACTGCGGCAATACGCCTTCCAATAAGCTGGCGTTCTGCGAGATGAAGTTCCAGCGCATCATGGCCAGGACCCTGCCCGAGGAAGTGACCCAGGGCACGCTGGAAGGCGACATCGCGCCCGGCGACATCACCTTCTTCCGTCTGCAGAGCACTTCCGACGCGAAGCTGCGCGCCTATATCGCACAGGGCGAGGTGCTGCCTGTCGCGACCCGCTCCTTCGGCGGCATCGGTGTGTTCGCGATCCCGGAGATGGGCCGTTTTTACAGGCACGTGCTGATCGAGAAGAATTTCCCGCATCACGGCGCCGTGGCCTTCGGACACTTCGGCAAGACGCTGTATGAGGTGTTCAAGTATGTGGGCGTTCCGGTGGAGGATCTCAACTTCAACCAGCCCAAGGGGATGCTGTATCCCACCGAGAACCCTTTTGCGTAAACAGAATTTTTGACAGAAAAAGCGTGAACGGGCCGCGCTGCGCGTAAGCACATGCGCGGCCTGCTGTTCCTGCGGAGGGGATGCGCATGGGCACACGATCCGCTGCCCGCGGGGCGAGGAACGGCAGACGTTCGCGGCATATGGAGAAGAAAAAATGAGCAAATACCGCACCCGTGCCGCTGAGCTGGTGGCACAGATGACGCTGGAAGAGAAAGTGGGCCAGACGCTTTACAACGCGCCTGCCATCGAGCGGCTGGGAATCCCGGCCTACAACTGGTGGAACGAGGCCCTGCACGGCGTGGCCCGTGCCGGCACCGCCACTCTCTTTCCGCAGGCCATCGGCGTGGCGGCCACTTTTGATGAAGACCTGGTCGAAAGGATGGCGAAGGTCATCTCCACGGAGGCCAGGGCGAAATACAATGTGCAGAGCAGGGCGGGGGACAGGGACATCTATAAAGGCCTCACCTTCTGGTCCCCCAATGTGAACATTTTCCGGGATCCCCGCTGGGGCAGGGGCCAGGAGACCTATGGGGAGGATCCGTATCTGACCTCCCGCATGGGCGTGCGCTTTGTGAAGGGCATGCAGGGGGACGATCCGGAGCATCTCAAGACCGCGGCCTGTGCCAAGCATTTCGCCGTACATTCCGGACCGGAGGAGCTGCGGCATTCCTTTGACGCGGTCGTTTCGAAGCAGGATCTGTACGAGACCTATCTGCCCGCCTTTAAGGCCTGCGTGCAGGAGGGAAAGGTGGAGGCTGTGATGGGGGCCTACAACCGCACCAACGGAGAGCCCTGCTGCGGCAGCAAGACCCTGCTGCAGGACATCCTGCGGAAGGAGTGGGGCTTTGAGGGTCATGTGGTCAGCGACTGCTGGGCCATTACGGATTTCCATGCGTTTCATAAGGTCACGAATACCCCGCTGGAGTCGGCGGCCATGGCCATGAACAACGGCTGCGACCTCAACTGCGGCTGCATGTTCCCCAATCTGCGGGACGCGGTGCGCGGCGGCTATGTGGACGAGGCCCGTCTGGACGAGGCCGTGACGAACCTGATGGAATGCCGCCTGAAGCTGGGCCTGCTTGCGGAGGAGGGCGGAACGCCCTATGACGGCATCGGCTATGAACAGGTGGATACGAAGGAACACCGGGCGCTGAATCTGGAGATCGCGAAAAAGAGCCTGGTGCTTTTGAAAAACGAAAATCATTTCCTGCCGCTGGATAAGAGCAGGATCCGTTCCATCGGTGTGATCGGTCCCAACGCGGATTCCAGAAGGGCGCTGGTGGGCAATTATGAGGGCACCGCTTCCCGCTATGTCACCGTGCTGGAGGGCATCGAGGATTATGTGGGCGATGAGGTATGCGTCCGGTATTCGGAAGGCTGTCATCTTTATAAGGACAGGACCAGCGGGCTGGCACAGGAGGACGACCGGATCTCTGAGGTGAAGGCGGTCTGTGACGTCAGCGACGTGGTGGTCGTCGTGCTGGGTCTGGACAGCGGCATCGAAGGAGAACAGGGAGACGCCAGCAACGAGTACGGCAGCGGCGATAAGCCGCATCTGGAGTATCCCGGTCTTCAGCCGGAGGTGCTTAAAGCCGCGTATGAGAGCGGCAAGCCGGTGATCCTGGTATCCATGACCGGGTCGGCCATGGCGCCGGTGTGGGCGGATGCCCATGTGCCGGCCATCATCCAGGCCTGGTATCCCGGCTCCCAGGGCGGCCGCGCGGTGGCGGAGCTGATCTTCGGGGCTTACAGTCCGGAAGGGAAGCTGCCCGTGACCTTCCCCTATACGGTGGAGGAGCTGCCGGATTTCACGGACTATTCCATGAAGGGCCGGACCTACCGGTATATGACGAACGACGCGCTCTATCCGTTCGGCTACGGCCTTTCCTATACGGATTTTGAACTGGAGGAGGCTTCGCTGGATGCGCGGACCATAGAGGCCGGCGGCGCGGTTACGGTTGCCGTCACTGTGAAAAACACGGGGGCGATGGCCGGCGGGCAGTCCGTACAGGTCTATGTGAAGGCGCTGCGGGACGGCACGCCCAACGCGCAGTTGAAGGGGCTGAAAAAGATCCATCTGCAGCCGGGCGAGGAAAAACAGGTGTGCGTCACGCTGAAGGATCAGGCGTTCGGCCTTTATAACGAAGACGGCGAATGCATGCTGGAGGCCGGAGAATATGCGGTCTATGCCGGGATGCAGCAGCCGGATGAAAGGAGCGCGGCGCTGACCGGCCAGAGGCCGGTGTGCCTGAAGGTGCGCTGCGAAAAGACGCAGAAGCTCTGCTGAGGGATATACTCACGCAAACCCGCGGGAGGCGGAACCCGCGGCGGCCAGAAACCGTTCGAAGATCTTTCCGCCGTCCGCGGCGTCTGCCCGCGCATAACGGCCGCAGAGCCGTTCCGGGTGCCACTGCAGACCCAATATCGGAAGGGATTCGTGCGCGATCCCTTCCGCGACGCCGTCATCCGTCCATTGGATGACGGCGATTTTTTTGCCTGCGCCGCGGACAGGCACACCCTGGTGGTGCGCACTGTTGACGGTGAGCGACGTTCCGTACAGCCGCGCCAGTGCGCTTCCGGGGAGAATACGGGTGGGGTGGAGCAGATCACGGCCCGGTTGCCGGTGGCGGCCGGCGGAGGGCAGGTGCTGACAGAGGTCTTCGCCGAAATAGAGGCTGATGAGCTGCATCCCCCGACAGATACCCAGGACGGGACGCCCGCTTTGGACAAATCTCTCCAGGAATCCGAGCTGGCGCTCGTCCAGCAGCGGGTCGATATCCGTACAGTGCGGTTCGGCGGGCGGATGCCCGGGGAGAAAGCGCGGATCGATGTCGCCGCCCCCGGGGAGGAGAAGCGCGTCCCAGTCCGCCGCGCGGCGGAGGTTCAGAGAGATCTCGATTTTCAGGCGCGGGTCCGCGCGCCAGAGCGCCTCCATGTAGTTGAGAGCGGAGGCAGAAGGACCGGCGATCCCGATTTTCATGGGAATTCCCCTTGTACGGACGTTTATTTTTTAGTATAGTTAATATGATATGAAGGGAGGGCGCGGCCGGTGTGCGAAAGCCGCGCGGAAACGGGGAGAACATGAATATTCTGGATATCATCGGCCCGGTGATGGTGGGGCCGTCCAGCTCTCACACGGCGGGAGCGGTCCGCATCGGACAGATCGCGAGAAAGCTGCTGGGAGAAGAGGTCAGGCAGGCCAGGATCGGCCTGCACGGTTCCTTTCTCGCTACGGGCAGGGGACACGGAACAGACCGGGCCCTGATCGCGGGGCTGATGGGACTGGCGGTGGATGACCGGCGCATTCCGGAGAGCTTCGCGCTGGCGAAGGAGCGGGGGCTGGCGTATTGCTTTGAAGCGGTGAACCTGCGAAATGCCCATCCCAATTCCGTGAAGCTGGAGGTGACCGGCGTGACGGGACGGATGCTGGAGATGGCTGCCGCGTCGGTGGGAGGCGGCCGGGTGCGCGTCTGCGAGATCGACGGACTGCGGGCGGATTTTTCCGCGGAAGCGCCCACTGTGGTGGTTTACAATCAGGATAAGCCAGGCGTCGTGGTGCGGGTTTCCCTGAAGCTTGGGCTGGCGGGGATCAATATCGCCACCATGCAGGTGTATCGGGACGCGCGCGGCGGACATGCGGTGATGGTCATCGAGGTGGACCAGGAGGTTCCCGCGGACTGCATCGCGGATCTGGAGCGGGAGAGCGGCATTGAGAAAGTGATCTATCTGTGCATGCAGGCCTGAAAAACGAAAACCGGGCAATGGGGGGAAGAAAATGTATCGTTCTCTGGAGGAGATCTGCCGTACGGCGGCGGAAAAAAAGATGAAATTCTGGGAGGTGATTCGGGCGGATGACTGTCAGGAGCGTCAGTTGTCCCCGGAGACCTCCTTTTCCCAGATGGAGGCCATGTATCTGGCGATGAAGGAAGCGGACGCCGCCTATGATCCGACGCTGGCGTCCGGCAGCCGGCTCGCGGGAGGAGACGGCGGGAAAATGCGGGCTTACGTGGACGCGCAGGATACGGTCTGCGGAGAATTCATGGGCCGGGTGATGGAACGGGCGATCAAAATGGGCGAGTCCAACGCCTGCATGAAGCGCATTGTGGCCGCGCCTACGGCGGGCGCCTGCGGCGTGGTTCCGGCAGTGCTTCTTTCCATGCAGGAAAAATACGGGTTCTCGGATGAACAGATGACGGAGGCGCTCTATGTGGCGGGCGGTATCGGCGGCGTGATCGCGTCCCGCGCTTTTTTGTCCGGCGCGGAGGGAGGCTGTCAGGCGGAGATCGGTTCGGCCTCCTCCATGGCGGCCGGAGCGGCCGTCAGCCTGCGGGGCGGGGATGCCGCAAAGATCGCGCAGGCGGCTGCCATGGCGATGAAGAATCTGCTGGGGCTGGTATGCGATCCGGTCGCCGGACTGGTGGAGGTTCCCTGCATCAAGCGCAACGTTTCCGGCGCTGTGGTGGCGCTGGCGGCGGCGGATATGGCGCTGGCGGGGATCGTCAGCAGGATCGCGCCGGACGAGGTGATCGACGCCATGCGGGAGGTGGGCATATCCCTGCCGGCCTGCCTGCGGGAAACGGGCGAGGGCGGCCTGGCGGCCACGCCGGGAGGCGCTCGTGCCGGGGAACGCCTCCGGAAAGACGGCGGGAACGGCTGAGCGTGTGGAGCGAGAGAATACGGGGAGCATCGAATGAACGAAGGAAAAAGGAAAACCGGCCCATGGCTCTATATAGGCATCGCGGGAGTACCCGGCGCTCTGGCGGTCGTTTTTGGCGTTTATGTCGCCTGTACGGCGGGGACGGCCTCCGCGGAGGCGGCCCCTCTTCTGTGGGTCTGGCTGGCGCTGACCGCGGTTTCGGCGGGGTGCGGCGTAACCGCCGCAGTCCTGTTTTCCCGCTGTCCGGCCCTGCGAAGGGCACAGCAGGAGGCCGGAGAGGCCGCTTTGAAGCTCTTTCAGCTCCGGCTGCTCCGGGGGGAGACGGTTGGGGAAGAGGAATGGCGCAGCTATATCGGCGGCCTGGCGCCGGAAATGGGAAGATATTACGCGCTGGCGTTCATCGCGCTGTGTCCGGAGGAAAACGGTTCGGCGGCTGCTCCGGACGGGAATGAACGGGCGAACGCCGTCTGCCGGCGGCTGCTCTGGGAGATGACGGAGCCGATGAAAAAAGCCCTCTGGCTGCCGCCGGTCTGCATCGCGGACGGAAGCATAGCCGTTCTTTTTACGGGTGAGGAAGAGGGAGAACTGCTGGAGAGGATCGACGCGTATTACAGGGAGCTGGAGACGCTGGCCGCGCCTCTCTGGGAGGCCGGGATCCGCATGGGGATCAGCGCGGTCCACAGCGGCCGCGGCCATTTCCGGGAGGCCTGTCAGGAGAGCATCCGCGCGCTGATGCGCTGCCGGGCGCAAAAGGCGGAGAACGGGGAACCGGCGGGCTCACGCTTCTTCGCTCCGGAGGGCGCGGAGGGGTTCTTCGATTTCCGGTATGCGCAGGAGATTCAGAAGGGGCTGAAGGGCATTGACAGGATTTTGTGCGGTCAGGCGCTGGACGGCTTTGAGAGCTTTCTGAAAAAGACGGCGGGAAAAGAAGAGGAAATCATCTATATCCTGCAGTTTGTGAACGCGGTCCTGTCTGTCGCGCTGGAGACCGGTCTGGATCTGCGCAGCCTGTGTCCGGGCGGACTCGTCGCCCTGTGCGACGATCTGCTGTGGATGCCGGAGCCTGTCAGGGTGAGGCACCTCGTGGAATCGAGGCTGGTGGACCCCGTGCTCCGGATGCGCAGCGAGCTGTTGGAGAAGGGCGCCCGTTCGATGATGGAGGATGTCGAGCGGCTGATCCGGGAGCGGCAGGGGAATATCACGCTGACGGAATGCGCCTTCGCGCTGCAGGTACACCCCTCTTATATCTGGAAGCTTTTGAAGACAGAGCGGGGGAAGTCCTTCAGCGATTATCTGGAGGAATACAAGCTGGAGGAGGCGAAGCGGCTTCTGCTGGAGACCGATCTCACGGTGGCCCAGATCGCGGCCCGGCTCAATTATACCAATGCGCAGAACTTCATCCGGTTCTTCAGCAAGAGTACCGGCATCACGCCCGGAAAGTTCCGTCGGCAGGAATAAAAAGGCCGGCAGGCGTGAAAATTGCACAGTTGAATTCAGAAAACAATCATTTTATTTTTACGAAGGAAAAGCGAAAAATAAAATGATTGTTTTTTCTGCGCGAAAAAAGGCGGACAGACACGGAAAGAAATGGACAAAGTTATATCATGTAAGCGCTTTCATGACGATTTTTCCGGTCAGAATTGGAAAATTCAAAGAAATGATTATAGACGTAATTCTGCAACGTGGATATAATTTATTACGGTACTTTAAATCTATTGTTCAAATTGGCGAGAGAACGACAGGCAAAGTATCTATTTTAACGAAAGGTGGTTCCTGTGGTATGGCGACAAAAGTCAACAAAAAAGGAGTGGTCACGCTCTCCGACGGACGGACGATTAAGCTGAAACGCATGAGCACCAGCCAGTATATGAAGCAGCATATATGGCTGTATCTGCTGTTCCTGCCCGGTTTCCTCTATTTCATCCTCTTCCGTTACGTTCCGATGGGCGGACTGGTGATCGCGTTCAAGGAGTATTCCCCCTTCATCGGAATCTGGGACAGCCCCTGGGTGGGGTTCGGGCAGTTCACGAAGTTCTTCAGCAATCACGATTTCACGAATCTGCTGGTGAACACGCTGGGGATTAGCCTGCTGCAGCTACTTCTCTATTTCCCGGCGCCGATCATCCTCTCCCTGTTCCTGAATGAGGTGCGGCACAGCGGCTATAAGAGAGTGGTGCAGACGCTGGTGTACATTCCCCACTTCGTGTCCTGGGTTATCGTGACCAGCTTGACCTATCAGTTGTTCAACGTATCCGACGGTATCTTCAATATCATATATCAGTCCCTTTCCGGAGGCAAGAGCTTTGATATTCTGCAGAACGCCTCCACGTTCTGGGGCCTGATCGTCGGCCAGGATATCTGGCGTGAGACGGGCTATGGCACCATCGTATTCCTGGCAGCGCTCTCCGGCGTGGATCAGGAGCTCTACGAGGCGGCTAGAGTGGACGGCGCGGGTCGCTGGAGGCTGATGTGGCACATCACGCTTCCTTCCATCAGAAGCACCATCGTCATGATGCTGATCATGCGTGTGGGCAGCATCCTGAACACGGGCTACGAGCAGATCTTCATGATGCGCAACGACCTGAACATCGCCAGAGCGGAAGTGTTCGATACCTACATCTATACAAAGGGTATCCGGAGCGGCCAGTATTCCTTCTCCTCCGCAGCCGGTATGTTCAAATCGGTGGTCGGCATGATAATGGTACTTCTTGCGGACAGAGTTGCCAAGATGTTCGGCGAGAGCGGATTGTATTGAGAAGGGAGTGTGAATTATGGCTAAAGAACATAAAGTCAAAGAAGGCGCCAAGGTTCGCAAGAGCACAGGCGACCAGATCGTTGATGTCATCATTTATGTTGCGCTGGGCCTGATCGCCCTGAGCACGGTTTTGCCCTTCCTGTATGTATTCGCGGGCTCCTTCGCCACAGAGAAGGAGCTGACGGAGAAAGCGTTCTTCATCATTCCCAGCGAGTGGTCCCTGAACGCGTATCAGTACGCCATCCGGACCGCCAATATTCTGCGGGGCCTGCGCAACTCCATCCTGCTGACGATCCTGGGCACCGTCTGCTGTATGGCGTTTTCCTTAAGCTTTGCCTATCCCCTGTCCAAGAGCCATTTCCGGGGGCGCAACTGGATGATGAACATGGTCATCTTCACGATGCTGTTCGGCGGCGGCATGATCCCTTCCTATCTGGTCTATCAGGCCTACGGCCTGCTGGACAGTTGGTGGGCCCTGATCCTGCCTGGCCTGATCAGTCCGTTCAACATGATCATCATCAAGAAGTTTTTCCAGGGACTGCCGGTGGAGCTGGACGAGGCTTCCTATATGGACGGCGCCAATGACCTGCAGATCTTCACAAGGGTCGCGCTGCCGCTGTCCAAGCCCGTGATCGCTTCCATTTCCCTGTTTTACGGCGTGGGCTTCTGGAACGACTACTTCAACGCCATGATCTATCTGTCTACCGCGGAGAAGTACCCGATCCAGATCCAGCTTCGTTCCATCATCCTGCAGACCTCCAAGATCGCCGACAACCAGGTGCTGGATTACGATATGTTCGGCGCGCCGCCCGACAAGGCCGTGAAGATGGCCTGTACCGTGATCGCCACGGTGCCGATCCTGATCGTTTACCCGTTCGTGCAGAAGTATTTCACCAAGGGCGTGATGGTAGGCGCGGTCAAGGGTTAATCAGTTGACTGCGGGGCAACCCGTATTCATAAAAATTTTTTCAAATCCAACAAGGAGGACACTATGAAAAAGAAAAGCATCAGCAAAATTCTTGCGCTGGCGCTGGCCGGTGTGATGGCTTTTGGACTGACAGCCTGCGGAGGAAGCAGCTCCAGCAGCTCCGGAAGCGCCTCCGAGCCCGCGCAGAGCAGCTCTGAAGCGGCGCCCGCCGATACGACCGGCGATGCCGCTGCAGAAGGCGGAGAAGAGGCGGCGGCCCCCATCGAGCGCCAGACCATTACCTGGAGCGTTATCGATCTGAACGCCGGCAACAACAACGTAGGCAACTATGCGGAAGAGATTTTCCAGAAGATCGAAGATTATGTCGGCCATGACATCGAGCTCACCTGGGTGAACAACGATGCCCTGAGCGAGAAGAACTCCCTGTACTATGCGAGCCCTTCCACCATGCCGATGATCATGTCCTACGGCGGCACCATGACCGGTGACGTTGTGAACGCCGCCAAGGCGGGCGCTTTCGTCGATCTGGGCCAGTATATCTGGGACAGCGCGAAGTATCCGAACCTGTCCGGCATGTCCGAGAGCGTAGCCGCGAACCTGATGGTGGACGGCAAGCTGATCGCTCTGCCCCGTACCCGTGTGGTAGGCCGTTACGGTCTCTGCTACCGTCAGGACTGGGCGGAAGCGCTGGGCGTTGAGCTGGGCGAGAATGCGACCCCCGACGATGTGTACAACATGCTGGTGGCCATGAAGAACGGCAACGACAAGCATGAAGGCTTCTGCGACTATCCGATGGAGATGACCTCCTATACCGGTCCTTTCGATATCATCCAGACCTGGTTCGGCGTCGGCAACGGCTGGGCGGAAGTGGACGGACAGTTAGTTCCCGTGTGGATGCAGGACGAGTATTTTGAGGCGCTGGAATACATCAAGAAGCTGTACGACGAGAAGCTGATGCCTCAGGATTGGCCTTCCATCCCGACCGACAGTTGGAGCGAGGGCTGCAAGAAGGGTGAGAACGGCGTGTACATCGACGTGCTGGATTCCGGCAAGAGAATCTGGAACTACTTCGTGGCAGAAGATACCTATACCCCTTCCGTGGTGAACCCTGACGAGCCCGCCCGTGAAGTGCTTTACGGCGCTGTGAACGGCCATACGCTGGCTACCGCCGGTTACAACGGCTTCTACACCCTGTCCGCTTCCACCTGCGATACACCCGAGAAGATCGAGGCTGCTCTGACCGTTCTGGATAAGCTGAACGATCCCGAAATGCTGACCCTGACCCAGTACGGTCTGGAAGGCATTAACTACGAGCTGGATGAGGAAGGCAGAATCGTGAAGCTGGATGCCGAGGATACCGAGCTTTCCTCCAACTATCAGGGCCTGAACCAGTTGCTCTGCTTCCTGCCTTCTACCGAGGCGACCACGCTTCCTACCGTGCTCACCGAGAGAGACGAGGCGCAGAACGAGGCTTATGAGGCGGCTCTTCCTTACGCAGTCATCGATCCCGCCCTTTCCTATAAGGTGAATTCTCCCGCTTACGCGGAGAACGGCGCCGATCTGGACAGCCAGGCTACCGCGCTCAGAACCCAGTATGTGTGCGGCGCGATCTCCCTGGACGACCTGAAGGCAGGCTTTGACGAGATCAGAGCGAGAGGCTATGATCAGATCATCGCGGAAGTGAACGAGCAGTACGCGGCGAACAAATAAGGACGGCCTGTGGCTTTCCTTTATGACAGAGAGCATTTGCTGATATGTGTGCCTGAAACAGGCTGACGCTCACCGGCATCCGTTTACGGGTGCCGGTGAGTTCTTTTCGGGGGAGGAGAATATGGATTCGTTTGAACTCAGGATAAAGAACATAGAAGATGATTCTGTGACGGTCGTTTGGGAACCGGTGTCAAGCGCGTTCGGAGGGGATGTTTCGTATCGGGTTTTCTGGGCGGACCGGTATACGCCGTTCATGCGGTATAAGTGCGTGGGGGAGACGGAGGGCACGGAGTTTACGCTGCACAGGGCGACGCATATCCCGCATTATCTGCGTGTCGAGGCGTATCGGAACGGCGGCGCGGAGAAGGTCGGAGAAAGCGCGCTGCTGAAAACGCCGGTGAAGAAGGTATTCCGCGAGCAGTTGGAGAAGCTGGACCGCGGTCTCATCGCGGTGAAGACGGAGCAGGGCGTGTTCCTGTCCTGGCGGATGCGGTTGGATGAGGTGACGGGGTATACCGAAACGGGCATGAGCGGTACGGATTATCTGGTATACCGCAACGGGGAGAAGCTCGCCCTGGTCACGGACAGCACCAATTATCTGGACCGGGACGGAACGGCGGATGACCGGTACGCGGTGGCGGCCTGCCGGGCGGAAAAGGAAGATCGGCTGACCGGGCAGAGCGTCGGAGCGGGTGCGCCGCGCCGGGCGGAAAAAGCGGAGGAGCCCTGCCCGGAGGTGGCGCCCTGGGCCAATGACGGCCCTTACCTGGAGATCCCGCTGCGTAAGCCGGAGGACGGCGTGACGCCGGCCGGAGAGGTCTATACATACAGCGCCAACGATATGAGCGTGGGCGATGCGGACGGCGACGGGGAATACGAGCTCTATGTGAAATGGGATCCCTCCAATTCCCATGATGTTTCCCAGAAAGGGTACACGGGGAAATGCTATATCGACTGTTACAAAATGGACGGGCGGCTGCTGTGGCGGCTGGATATGGGGGTCAATATCCGGGCGGGCGCTCACTACACGCAGTTCATGGTCTACGATTTCGACGGCGACGGGAAAGCGGAGATGTCGGTGAAGACCGCGCCGGGCACCTGCATGATCTTTTACAATGCGGATGGAAGCGAGCGGGAACGCCGGTACATCACGCTGCCGAAGGGCGATATCGAAAAGGGCGCTGCGAATACGGACAACTATGTGTGCAGCGCGCAGGATTATTACGATCACCTCGTGAAGCTGTTTATGAACTGGCAGGAGCATCCCATGGTGAAAAGCGGCCGGTGGCCCTCCAGCGCGGAGGTCTGTCTGGGGAAGGAGCCCAGCTATACCTATCCGCTGTGCGAGGCGGACGCTGCGGCGCTGACGGACTATTTTCTGGACGAATACGCGCCTTCCCGCAGTCCGAAAAACAGGCTGCGGGAATTCGAGGGCTTCATTTTTGAAGGGCCGGAATATCTGACCATGTTCGCCGGAGACGGGCGGGAGCTGGAGACCATTCCTTTTCCGCATCCCAGAGAGGACGACGGGCTGATGTGGGGCGATTACGCCATGCCCAGGATCGAGCCCTGCAACCGGGTGGACCGGTTTTTGTCCGGCGTGGCCTATCTGGACGGGGAACACCCTTACCTGATCGTCTGCCGCGGCTACTATACGAGAAGCACCGTTGCGGCCTATGATTTCTTCGAAGGGAAACACCGGCTGAGGTTCGATGTGGACAGCGGCTATGTGCCCATGGACAATCCGTTCTGCGATTTTCCCCATGAAAAAGAGGGGAGCGGTCCCGTGTACGGGACACTGGCAGGCCAGGGAAATCACAGCCTGTCCGCCGCGGATGTGGACGGGGACGGCTGTCAGGAGATCATCTACGGCGCGGCGGTCATCGACCACGACGGAACGCTGCTCTATTCCTCCTACGGGAATCTGCCGGACGGGCGTCGGGCCAAATTCGGGCACGGCGATTCCATGCATGTGGCCGTCATCGATCCGGACCGGCCGGGCTATCAGATCTTCAACGTGTTTGAAGGCGCGAAAAACGCGCCATATGGCTGGGCGCTGCGGGACGCGGAGACGGGCGAGGCCCTGTTCGGGGAATACGCGGAGGAGGATCTGGGCAGGTGCA
Organism: uncultured Eisenbergiella sp.; assembly: GCA_947627215.1. GTDB lineage: Bacteria > Bacillota > Clostridia > Lachnospirales > Lachnospiraceae > Gallintestinimicrobium. Next base: position 19,537 of record CANQVD010000014.1, on the reverse strand, counting down.
TGATCGGCGATGTGAGCCCCGAGGTGCGCGGCCTGTCGGTCTGGGTGAACGAAATGTACGACGCAAAGGGAAACCGCCTGCCGGACCGGGTGCTCGCCACCAATCAGGGGATCCGCTGGGCGGCGGATCTGACCACGCAGGTTCTCGATCTGGCCGACTATGTGCACGGGCCGCATACCGGCATCATCAATGACAACACCCACGGCGTGATGCTGCGGCCGGAGGGCGTGCTGTGCAACAACGGCACCAAGGGGAATCCCTGCCTGGTGGCGGATCTGTTCGGCGATTTCCGGGAGGAAATGGTGCTGCGCACGGCGGACAGCAGCGCGGTCCGGATCTACACGAACACGGAGCTGACATCCCATAAGTTGTTCACGCTGATGCACGACGTCATGTACCGCACGGGCATCGCCTGGCAGAACAACTGTTACAACCAGACCTGTTATACGAAGTTTTACTATGCGTCGGATATGGACTTCTCCCAGGTGCTGCCGGGGCTGGAGCAAAAGGCCGACGGGCGAAAAGGCTTTGCACAGGAGGAGGAGACCTGAGCGGTCTGAAAGGTGGGTCAAATGCGTTTTTATATTCATAACGGCTGGCATTTTCTGCTGGCGGATGCCTTCCCTCTGCGCGGCGCGCTGGAAAAGCATAAGGACGCGGCGGGCCGGTTCTTTTATGAAAGGGAATATGAGGAAAACGGCTGGGAAGCGGTCACGCTGCCCCATACGTTCAATGACGGGGATCTGTTCAAAGCCCGGATCGAGGACGCCGGGAGCGGGCAGAAGCGCACCTGCGCTTTTTACCGCAAATGGCTCACCCTGCCGGATGACGCTTCGGAGACGCTGAGGCGGTCCGGGAAGGCCTTTATCGAGTTCGAGGGCATGCGTCAGACCTGTTATCTCTACGTGAACGGGCGTCTGGCCGGTTATTACGAGGCGGGCGCTGCGCCCTTCGGCTTCGATCTGACGCCGTATCTTCGGCCCGGGGAGCCTAATCTGCTGGCGGTGGCCACGGACAACACCGCGACACGCAATATCGGCTTCTGCATCGCGGAGACGCCCAACAGGCCGGACGCGGAGCCGGGCTCCTATCTGTCCGCGCAGGATGAGCCGGTGCCGCCGGAGCGGGCCGGTGTGGGATTTCAGTGGAACTGCAATGATTTCAACCCCTCCGTGGGAGGGATCACCAGGCCGGTGAAGCTGCACATCAAGCCCGCGGTCTATCTGACCCTGCCGCTGTACAGCAACCTGCTGACGAAGGGCGTCTATGTGTATGGGAAGGACTATGACCCGGAACGTGGCACCGTCCGGGCGGCCGTGCAGGCGGAGGTGCGCAACGAGAGCGGCAGGGCCGTGAAGGGCAGCCTGCTGGTGCGGGTGCGTACCCTGGACGGCGCGGAAGCGGCGGCGTTCTCCTCTGAGGAAGCGGTGATCCCGGCGGCGTGTCCCGGCGAAACGGCCGGAGAAGAAGAGCGGAAGGCGGCCCTGGGACAGGCGGCGTTCTTTGCGCCCGCGGTATCCGGGGCGGCGTGCGGTGCGAAGGGCGGGCGATTTGCGCCCCTTTCCGTCACCCCCGGAGACGCCTATCGGGAGGAGATCCTTCCGGACGGGAAAAAGCATTACGTTCCGGTGCCGGAGGACCAGATGCCGCCGGTGCGGACCGCTTCCGAGGCGGTCAGCGTATGCAGCGCCGTATCGGAGCCGCTTGTGCTGCGCTTCTGGGATATCGGGGATCCCTATCTGTACCGGGTGGAGGTGACGCTCTGCATAGACGGACAGGAGACGGACAGCGAGCAGATTGAAACGGGCTTTCGGCAGGTATCCTATGAGAAGGACCGGGGCGTGATGCTCAACGGGCGTTCCGTCTGGCTCACCGGCTATGCCCAGCGCGCCGCCAACGAATGGGCGGCCATCGGCATCGCGCCGGAATGGCTGAAGGATATGGACGCGAGGCTGATCCGGGAGAGCGGCGCCGATCACATCCGCTGGATGCATGTGGCGGCGTCCCCGGCGGATATCCGCAGTCTGGACCGGAACGGCATCGTCTGCACACAGCCCGCGGGCGATAAGGAGGCGGAGACCTTCGGCAGAAGCTGGGGGCAGCGGCTGGAGCTGATGCGCGACGTGATCGTTTCCTTCCGCAATCACCCCTCCATTTTCTTCTGGGAAGCGGGCAACAATTCCATCGGTCGGGAACACATGCGGCAGATGCGCCTGCTGAAGGAGGAACTGGATCCGGACGGCGGCCGCTTCATGGGGTGCCGTACCATCAACACGGAGGATGTGCTGGCGGAATCGGAATATGTGGGCACCATGCTCAACCGCCACGCGGCCCGGTTCCTGGCGGAGCACGGCCCTATCACGGAGACGGAATACAGCAGAGAAGAGGCGCCCCGGCGGATCTGGGACGACTTCACGCCGCCGGATTTCGACTACCGGAACCGCTATATCGGCAAGGGCGGGAAAAAACAGAAGGGCAGGGATTTTTACGATCTGACCATGGAGGAGCTGGCGCTGGCGGAGGCCGCGGGCTACAGCGAATTTTTCCATGACCGCATCGGCGGCGCTTCAGGGAAGGATCTGTACAGCGCCTGCGCGGGCCTGTGCTGGACGGATTCCGCGCAGCACGGCCGCCAGTCCTGGTCCGAGAACGGCCGCATGAGCGGGCGCGTGGACCCGGTGCGCGTGCGGAAGCAGAATTTTTACCTGTATCAGGTGATGCAGTCTCAGAAGCCCATGGTGCGTATCCTGGGGCACTGGAATTACCCGGCGGATACGCCGGATCAGTATCGGTATCCGATCAAACGGTTCAACGGGCAGTTCTGGGAGGAGACGGGAGAATTCGGCCGCCGGGATCCCCGGAACAAAACGGTCTATGTGGCCGGCGGCTATGCCGTGATGAAGGCGGAGCTTTTTGTCAACGGCAGGTCCGTGGGCGTCTGTGAAAAGCCGACGGCGGGATTTTTGTTCGCTTTTCCCGGCGTGGATGTGACGGAGCATGGCCGGGTGGAGGCCGTGGGCTATGACCGCGCGGGAAACGAAGCCGCGCGGGCGGAGCTGTTCACGGCGGGAGCGCCCGCGTCCCTGCGCCTCACCCCGCACGCGTCTCCGGAGGGCTTTCTGGCGGACGGGGCGGATATCGCCTATATCGATGTGGAGGTGCTGGATGAGAACGGGAGGATCTGCCCGCTCTGCAGCGATCGGATCGACTTTCGCACCGCGGGCCCGGCGGTCTTTCTCGGCGGCTACAACAGCGGACGGTTCGACGGCTATGGGAAAGATGACAGCGTGATCCATCAAAACCATGTGTACGCGGAGTGCGGCGTCAACCGGGTGTTCCTGCGCGCGGCAAAAGAGGCGGGAGAGGTGCGCGTGGAGGCCTCGATGGAAGGGCTTGCGCCGCAGTGCGTGACGGTCACCAGCGTGCCCGCGCCGGGAGAAGACTGCTGTACAAAGGGCCCGGCGGTGTGGTATGCTGACTATGAAGAGACGCCTCCCGCCAGGACGGACATGTTCCCGCGGATCCCGGAGGCGGACGCGGTGAAATATGAGCCGGAGGACCAGCTTTACTGCAAGGTGCTGGTGAACGGCCAGGAGCCGGATACCCGGGGCGTGCGCAGCGTCAACAAAAACGGCAGCATCTGGGGCGCGGTGCTCTGTATCCTGGAGCGGATGCAGAGCCAGTGGGACGGCGCGTTCACCTACGCCTACGACGCGGACCAGAAAAGCCTGACCGTGGATTCCGGGAGCGTGACGGCGACGGCCAGGGCCGGGCAGACCCACCTGCTGGTGAACGGGCAGGAAAATCTGATGGACGGCGAACCCTATGTGACGCCCGAGGGGATCTTTGTCATGGAGGTCAACGCCATCGTCCCCTATATTCAGGGCACTTCCTGTCAGTACGATGAAAAGGTGAACGTGCTGCGGATCGGGAAGCTGTGATATTTTGTTTCGGGACAGCGGGCAGGGCATGCGGTGCGCGCCTGCCGGTCCCGCATTTCGGAAGGAGGGACGGATCATGCAGGATCCACAGATCCAGAAACTGAAGGAGATCATCGACAACAGCGACAACATCGTCTTTTTTGGCGGCGCGGGCGTATCCACGGAGAGCGGGATCCCGGATTTCCGCAGCACGGACGGCCTGTATCATCAGCAGTACGACTATCCGCCGGAGACGATCTTGAGCCACACCTTTTTCCGGCGCAAGCCCGAAGAATTTTTCCGGTTCTACCGGAATAAGATGCTGGCGCTGGACGCGCAGCCCAATGCCGCGCACCTGAAGCTGGCGCAGTGGGAGCGGGAAGGGAAGCTGAAAGCGGTCATCACCCAGAATATCGACGGCCTGCACCAGGCGGCGGGCAGCAAAAAGGTGCTGGAGCTGCACGGCAGCGTTCTGCGCAATTACTGCGAAAAGTGCGGCAAATTCTATGATGCAAGATATATCCAGAACAGCACGGGCGTGCCGCGCTGCGGCTGCGGCGGCTCCATCAAACCGGATGTGGTGCTCTATGAAGAGAGCCTGGACATGGGAACGATGCAGGAGGCGATTTCCTTCATCAGCCAGGCGGATGTGCTCATCATCGGCGGCACCTCGCTGGTGGTTTATCCCGCGGCCGGTCTGATCGACTATTACCGCGGGCACAAGCTGGTGCTGGTGAACAAGACGCCCACGCCCAGGGATTCCATGGCGGACCTGGTGGTGGCTGGGAGCATCGGGGAGATCTTCGCGGCGCTGTAGGCCGGAAGGGGACGGACTCGCCGGAAAGAGCCCCCGCCCGCCGCCTGCGTGCATTCCGTTTCCGGACACGCTCGCGCTCGAGAAAAACGTAACGGCGCTAAACTCAGCTTCGCCCAATGGGCTCGCTTCGTTAAGCGCCGACGTTTTTCTAACGGTCCGGGAAAACGGAATGCGCGCAGGCGGCGGGCGGGGACTCTTTCCGGCGGGGCGGCAAAGCGAAGGGTTAAAATTACTCCCCCATTTGAAATGGAGGTTGATAATTCTATCTTCTAAATATTTTTATATGCATCTTCGAGAGAAGAAAAATGCTTGAAACCTTCAGAAAGTTATGGTATATTGGACGTAGAAAAGGACACCTGCTGATAACAGGTGCCCCATAGAGACTGCCGATAGACGGTTAGTCCATTCAAATGATTATGACAAAAATAGTCGCCTCACTTTAGCGGAGCAGGGCGGCTATTTTTGTGTCTTGTCATTATCTTTGCTGCCGATGGCGTATCCAAGACCGAAACAGGTCAGGCACAATATCCTCAAAGCCTGCGAAAAAAAGTTCTGCAACTGGAACAATGCGGAGGATTCCATCATGAATGGCGGGACCTTCTTCTATCATGATCCCTCCGGCACGGAAACACACATGCCCATCATCTACGGCGATTATTACTTCATCGAGGCGGTCCTTAAACTGAAGGGAAAGAGCATGTTTATATGGTGAGTATGCTGCCCCGGCCGGCCGGTGGGAGACTGCGGAGGACCTGATGGGTCCGGCGGTCCCCCATCGGCCGGCCGGGGCTTTCGACTTTCATTTCGGGCTTTTACAGCCTGTTTTCCTATTGTTATTCTGTCCGCAGCGCAACAACCGGGTCTTTCCTTGCGGCGCTTCTGGAAGGGATGATACCGGCGATCAATGTCAGCGCCATGCTGATCGCGATCAGGATGAGTGCGGCAGGCAGCGGCAGGAAAGCGCTCAAATTTCCGATGCCGGTCAAATGGTGCAGGATCAGGTTGATGGGAATGCACAGCAGATAGGTGATCAACACGCCGAGCGCGCCGGAAGTGAATCCGATAATCACCGTCTCCGCGCTGAACATACTGGAAACATTGCGTTTCGAGGCGCCGATTGCCCGCAGAATACCGATTTCCTTTGTCCGCTCCTGTACCGAGATCAGCGTGATGACACCGATCATGATGGAGGAAACGATCAGGGAGATCGCAACAAAGGCAATCAGCACATAGGTGATGGCGTTGATGATCGTCGTGACGGAGGACATCATGATCCCGACATAGTCAGTGTATTGGATCTGCGACAGTTCATCGACATTTTCATTGTAAGAGGAAATGGCGTCCTCGATTACATCCTTGTTTTCAAAGGTGGATGCGAAAATGTTGATGCTTGCGGGACTTTCGATGTCTACACAGCCAAGCGCCGACAAATTCTCCTCATAAGTGGATTCGGAAAACTCCGTGATTTCATCATAATAGGCCGCGCACTGTTCGGTCGTGTAGCCGGGCATCGCCTGATCCAGCGCGGCGGATAGCTGCGGCGCTTCCATTCCGCTCATTTGCTGCTGTACCTGCGCGGCGTACTGCGTCTTCACCTGTTCGGTGACCATTTCCGTAAACAGCTCGGTCAGTTCCTTGTCGCTCATGCCGCTGACATAATCCCTGACGCTCGCCTCGTCCATTCCCATTTGCTCCGTCAGGCCCTGTACCATTGACGATTCCATATCCGCTCTTGTCATGGAGCCCATGGTCTGCGAAACGCCGGCATTTAGCTGTTCCTCGGTGGGGATACTCATGATCTGAATGTACGCGGCCGCCTTTTCAGACTCGTCCATTCCCTCTATATATTCCCGGAAGGCGGTTTCCTTTTCCGAATCTGACAGAGAGCCGGTGTTTTCATTGAACGGTAAACCGGTAAAAATATCGGTAGCAGGTGACGCCTGCTGCGCTTTGATGGCGTCCGAATCTTTGGAATGTTCAATGACATATTCCGTCAGCTTGCTTGTATAACCGATGGAGCCGGACAGCATGGCGGAAACGGCGTTTTCCTTCGGACGAATGATGCCGGACACTTTTAACGGAATCGCGTTATCGTACAGATATTGAAGGCCGGCCTCCGTTGTGCGAAGGTCTTTGTAGGTTCCCGTGGCGCTGTCCAAAGTATAGCAGTCGGAATTGAGGAGCGTCCGATATTCCATATTGCAGATATCTTCATAGGACCATTGCTTTTTGTTTACGGGGACTTCCGTCTGATTGATCGCCGCCTCCATAATGGCGTCGACATCTTCCTTTGGAGAAAGCCCCAAAGCGTAAAGAGACATATCGTTCAGCTCATTGTTTTCGTCTAAGACCAAAACGATCTCGTTATAATCGGTCGGCCATGAGCCGTAAACAACATCATACTGCTTTTCAAGCAGCGGGCTCACCAGTTTTCCGTCCTCGCCAGGCAGCATTTCCTGCCAGAGCTGCGAGGACATTCCGCTGGGCATCATGGACTGCATGGGCGAATCGCTGATCCCGTACTGATCCCGAAGCGTCATCAGAGAAGAAATGTCTGTGCCCAGATATTCCACGAGAAAATCCTGCATGAGTTCTTCCATATCGGAACGGATAATCTCTCCATCCACATTTTTCGTATAAACCAGCAGATCCAGATCATAGGTATACTGAATCCCGTTTACCGCTTCTTTGAGGGCGTTGTCGCCGTCCTGCTTTTCCAGTTCCGCTTCGATGTACTTTTTGAACGACGTCAGATCGTTTTCCTTTTCTTCCATCTTGCTCAGAGAATTGACCATATCGTAGATCATGCCCTTGGCATAGACAGCGTCCTTTTCATGCTCGTGCGTGGACTGCGCGGCGCCGATAAAGGTTTCCATCAGGGCGGTCATATCCATACTCTGCGCTTCCAGCGTCAGGGGATAAGAGGAAAGCGTGTCCTCCTGCACCGTGTCGATGTAGGCGGTCATGCCCTGAGACACGGCGAAAATCAGCGCAATCCCGATAATGCCGATGCTGCCGGCAAAGGAGGTCAGCGCCGTGCGCCCCTTTTTCGTGAACAGATTCTTCAGCGACAGGCCAAAGGAGGTCGCAAAGGACATGGACGGCAGCTTCTTGTTCTCCGTTTTGGATTTGTCTTTCAGATGTTCCCGGTTTTCTTCTTCCCGCGTGAGCGGAGCGGAATCGTCGGTGATCTCGCCGTCCAGCATACGGATGATCCGCGTGGAATATCTCTCGGCAAGATCGGGGTTATGGGTCACCATCACCACCAGCCGGTCTTTGGCGATCTCTTTGAGAATGTCCATGACCTGAACGCTGGTTTCGGTGTCCAGCGCGCCGGTGGGCTCGTCCGCCAAAATAATATCGGGATTGTTGACAATGGCGCGGGCGATCGCTACCCGCTGCATCTGTCCGCCGGACATTTCGGCCGGCCGTTTATTGAGCTGCGTACCGAGGCCGACCCGTTCCAGCGCTTCCTTTGCGCGCTTTTTATGCTCCGATTTCGAGACGCCCGAAAGCGTCAGCGCCAGCTCCACATTGCGGAGTACGGTCTGATGCGGGATCAGGTTGTAGCTCTGGAATACAAAGCCGATGGAGTGATTGCGGTAAGCGTCCCAATCCCGGTCCTTAAAATCCTTTGTGGAGCGGCCGTTGATGATCAGATCGCCCTCGGTATATTGGTCCAGGCCCCCGATGATATTGAGCATCGTGGTTTTTCCGCACCCGGAAGGGCCGAGGATCGACACAAAATCGCTGTCCCGGAATTTCAGTGAAATCCCCTTTAAGGCGTGTACCGTGCCGTCGCCGGCCGGATAGTCTTTTTTGATGTTTTTCAGTTCCAACATAAATTTTTTACTTCCTTTCTGTGTTTTGCTGCGATTTCGGCAGCGTTACCGTAAACATGGTAAGATTGTTTTCGCTTTGAGCCGAAACCGTTCCATTGTGCAATTCCACCACTTTTTTGACGATCGCAAGTCCGACTCCGTTTCCTTCGCCGGAGTGTGAACTGTCAGCCTGATAAAATTTCTGAAAGATCCTTGATATGCTTTCCGCCGGAATTTCTTCTCCCGAATTGATAATATCCACGGACAGGGAATCCGGCCGACTCCTGATATTGACTTCAATGACGCCGCCGTTTGGAGAAAACTTGATCGCATTATCCAGCAGATTGATCCATACCTGCTTCAAAAGCTCCTCGTTGGCGGAAATTCTGTATTCACCGAAATCCACCTTAAAATCCAGTTGCTTTTTTTCCCACTTGTCGGCAAGCAGCAGGATGGACGACCGGATCTGTTCTGAAAGATTAAACTTTACAATATCGGTTAAAATCGTTTGATTTTCGACCCGCGTCAGATTCAATACATTTGTCGCCATGTCGGAAAGCCGCAGGGATTCTTCTTCGATAACCGCCAGGTATTCCTCTTTTTGTTCTTCTGTCAGATCGCCGCGGCGAAGCAGCTTCGCAAATCCGGCAATAGATACGATAGGCGTTTTGAATTCGTGCGAAAAGTTATTGACAAAATCCCCACGAAGCATTTCTGTGTTTTTTAGTTCGGAGGCCATACGATTGAAGCTGCGTGAGAGTTGCGAAAAAACAGGATGTTTGGAGATAGGCCATCCAAAATCCAGTCGGGCGCTGAAATCACCGGATGCCAGCCGATCAATTTGAAAAATCACATTCTGCAGGGGGCGGGCGGATATTTTACTGGAAAAATAAGCAACAATGACACCGACAAGATTGCTGATGACGATCATATAGAGGATGATCATGCCGATGTTTGGCCGAATATCGGTGTCAAGCGTGATAATTTGAAAATGTACCAGCATATAAATAATAGAAGCGGTTATTGAAGTAATAATAAATTGAATGAAAAAAATGAGGGTCGAAATTAAAAACGTGAGTGCAAAATAATGTTTTCGATTTTGTTTGTTCATACTTTTTTCACCGCCTTATATCCAAGTCCGCGCACGGATTCAATATCAAATTCTTCCCAGCCCTCGAACCGTTTGCGCAGCCGTCCGATGTGAACCGTCACGGTTTCCCAGCCGGTATCGCTCTCAGTACCCCAGATTTCATCCATCAGTTGAATCCGTGTAAAAATCTTTCCGGGGTAGGACAGCAGTTTATAAAGCAGCAAAAATTCCTTTTGCGGGAGTTCCTGTGTTTCGCCGTTTTTGGTCACGGTAAAGGAATCGTAATCCAAAATGACATTTCCAATCGTCATTTTGCGTTCGCTGGCGATCTGAGCGCGGCGCAGAAGCGCTTTGATCCGCCAGAGCATTTCTTCCTCATCGATCGGTTTCGTCATGTAGTCGTCGATCCCCAACGAAAAACCTTTATGTTTATCTTCAGGAAGCTGTTTTGCCGAAACCATAAGAATGGGAAGATTATTTTGGCTTTCACGGAGGACCTTTGTAAATTCATATCCGTCCATTTTCGGCATCATGATATCAAGGATCACAAGATCAATATACTCTTTATCCATCACATCGAGGGCTTCTTCACCGTTTGCGGCGGTAAATACGGAATAGTGTTCCGTTTCAAGCACGGCTTTCAGCAACCGGCGTGTGTTTTTATCGTCGTCTACAACAAGAATTTGGAACATCGTTTCCACCTCCTGTTAATAAGAATAGCATACTATTCTAAACTGAACCTAAACGGATACATCATCTTTTCTTTTCGCCTCATTTTTCGCTAATTTTTTGGGCGATACAAACAAAATCGCCTCCACGGCTTGTGTATCGCGGAAAAATAAGTTATAATAAAGGCAATCGCAATACATTCTTTAAGGAGGGTTACATGCAATGAAAAGAATCGGTATGTTGACCAGCGGCGGCGACTGCCAGGCGCTCAACGCGGCGATGAGAGGCGTGGCCAAGACGCTTTTCAACGCGAAGGAAGAAGTGGAGATCTACGGATTTCTGAACGGCTATCAGGGGCTGATCTACGGCAAGTTCCGTCTGCTCACCTATGCGGACTTTTCCGGCATTCTGACAAAGGGCGGAACCTTCCTCGGCAGCAGCCGGACGCCTTTCAAGACGATCCAGGATCCCGATGAGAACGGCCTGGACAAGGTGGCCGCGATGAAGCAGAATTATTACAAGCTGCAGTTGGACTGCCTGGTGATCCTGGGCGGCAACGGGACGCACAAGACGGCGAATCTGCTCAGAGAGCAGGGGCTGAACGTCGTCACCCTGCCCAAGACCATCGACAATGATCTTTGGGGCACGGATATGACCTTCGGCTTCCAGAGCGCGGTGGACATCGCCACGGACGCCATCGACCGCATCCATACCACAGCGGCCTCCCACGGGCGCGTGTTCATCGTGGAGGTGATGGGTCACAAGGTGGGCTTCCTGACGCTGAACGCCGGCATGGCGGGCGGCGCGGATATCATTCTGGTTCCCGAGATCCCTTACGATATCGACAAGATCGTGGAGAAGATTAAGGAGCGTCATGACCGCGGCAGCGCGTTCACGATCCTGGCGGTGGCCGAGGGCGCGATCTCCAAGGAGGACGCCGCGCTGTCCAGGAAAGAATACAAGAAGAAAATGGAAAAATATAAATATCCTTCCGTTTCCTACGAGATCGCTGAGCAGATCAAGGAGAAGAGCGGACTGGATGTGCGCGTGACCGTTCCCGGCCATACCCAGAGAGGCGGTTCCCCCTGCCCTTACGACAGAGTATTCGCCAGCCGTCTAGGTTCCGAAGCGGGCAAGCTGATCCTGAAGGGCGAGTACGGATTCATGGTCGGCTACAAGAACCGTGAGATCGTCAAGGTCCCGCTGGAAGAGGTTGCGGGCAAGCTGAAAATACTGGATCCCAAGGCCAGCATCGTCAAAGAGGCGAAGATGCTGGGCATCAGCTTCGGCGACTGATCCCGGTTCCGGCACAGCGGGCCGGAGAGGCCTGTGCGGCGGTCGGGCGAGAAGGACGGCGGCCGCGGAAGATACGGTGTTTTTGCAAAAAGGACAAACCATCATTCCCGGCAGGGCATATCCTGCCGGGAACTTTCGGTGATAAAGAGGAGGTTCTTTCATGTCTTATACGGCGATGTACAGAAGATTCCGGCCCTCCCGTTTTGAAGAGGTCAAGGGGCAGGAGGCGATCGTGACGACGCTGAAAAACCAGATTAAGGCGGACCGTATCGGACATGCGTACCTTTTCTGCGGGACCCGGGGAACCGGCAAGACGTCCATCGCCAAGCTGTTCGCGAAAAGCGTGAACTGCGAGCATCCGGTGGACGGCAGCCCCTGTATGGAATGCCCGTCCTGCCGGGCCATCGCGGCCGGCGCGAGCATGAACGTGGTGGAGATCGACGCTGCCTCCAACAACGGCGTGGACAACATCCGGGAAATCATCGATGAGGTTTCCTACTCCCCTACGGAGGGACGCTTCCGGGTCTATATCATCGACGAGGCGCATATGCTGTCGCCGGGCGCGTTCAACGCCCTGCTCAAGACGCTGGAGGAGCCGCCCTCCTATGTGATCTTCATTCTGGCCACCACAGAGGTGAACCGGATCCCTGTCACGATCCTCTCCAGATGTCAGCGTTATGATTTCAAGCGGCTGACCGTGGAGCAGATTGAGGAGCGCATGCGGGAGGCGCTGGCGGAGGCCGGAGAGACGCCGGACATCGAGGATCGGGCGCTGCGGTTTATCGCCAGGGCGGCGGACGGCGCCATGCGCGACGCCTGGAGCCTGCTGGATCAGTGCATGGCGTTTCATTTCGGCAAACGGCTCACTTATGACCTGGTACTGGATGTGCTGGGCGCCGTGGATACGGAGGTTTTTTCCAGACTGCTGCGGAGCATCCTGGACCGGGATGTGACCGGATGCATTCGGATTCTGGAGGAAATCGTGATGCTGGGCCGGGATCTGGGGCAGTTTGTGACGGATTTTACCTGGTATCTGAGAAGCCTCCTGCTGGTACAGACCTCCGGGGAAGACAGCCGGGAAGTGATCGACATATCCGGTGAAAATCTGACGCGGCTGGAGGAAGAGGCAAAGCTCGCACAGACGGATGCGGTCATGCGTTATATCCGCAATTTTTCGGAGCTGTCCGGACAGATCCGCTTTTCCGGCCAGAAGCGTATCCTGATTGAAATGACGCTGATCCGCCTCTGCCGGCCCCAGATGGAGACGAAGACGGACGCTCTGCTGGACCGGATCCGCAGTCTGGAACAGACGGTGGAAAAGCTGCAGAGCGGGGCCATTGCGGTGACGGCGGCCCCGGCGGCCGGGAGCGGCGGGACCGTTTCTCAGACGGAACAGGCGGACAGGGACGCCGTAAGGCAGCTTCCCGCAGCCGTTCCGGAGGACGTGAAGCGGATCGTGTCCAACTGGCCGGCCATCGTGAACGGAGCCGCGCAGCCCATGAAATCGTACCTGAAGGGCGCGAAGCTGAGTCTCGGCGGGGACGGAAAGCTCCTGGTGGTGCTGGAGGACGGGCTGCCCGCGGATTATTTTCTGAAGGAGCCGATCGGCACGGCCAACCGGGAAGCGCTGGAGATCATGCTTTCCAATTATGCCGGGAAAAAGGTGGAGACCGAGATCCGCAGCATCCGGAGCAAGGACGAGTTCGCGGATTCCTACGTGGATCTGTCGCAGGTCATCCACATGGACATCGAGGAGGAATAAGGGCTGCGGGCGGCGGCCGAAGAGAGCGCGCCGCGGACGTCCCATAGCACAGAGCATATGCCGCAGAGCGGCGGAATGGAGAAGGACATGGCAAAAAGAGGCGGTTTCCCGGGCGGAATGCCGGGCAATATGACGAATCTGATGAAGCAGGCGCAGCGCATGCAGCGGCAGATGGAGGAAGGCCAGAAGGAGCTGGAGACGAAGGAATTTACGGCGAAGGCGGGCGGCGGCGCCGTGGAGGCGTGCGTAAACGGCAAAAAGGAGCTGCTTTCCATCAAAATATCCGAGGAGGCGGTGGACCCTGACGACGTGGAAATGCTGCAGGATATGATCGTCGCCGCAGTCAACGAGGCGATGGGACAGGCGGAAGCGGCCGGTCAGGAGCTGATGGGCAGGATGACGGGCGGCCTTGGCGGAGGACTTCCTTTCTGATGGATCTTTACAGCGGCTATATCAACAAACTGATCGACGAGCTTTCCGGCCTTCCGGGCATCGGAAGCAAATCGGCGCAGCGCCTGGCGTTCCACCTGATCAGCATGCCGGAGGCGAAGGTGCGGCGGCTGGCCGACGCCATGGTACAGGCGAAGCAGAACGTCCGTTATTGCCGGGAATGCTTTACGCTGACGGACGACGAGATCTGTCCCATCTGTAAAAATGACCGGCGCGACCACACCACGATCATGGTGGTGGAAAATACCCGGGACCTCGCCGCTTACGAAAAAACAGGCAAGTACACCGGCGTATATCACGTGCTGCACGGGGCCATTTCCCCGATGCTGGGCATCGGTCCCCACGATATCCGGCTTAAGGAGCTGATGGAACGGCTTTCGGCCGGCCCGCAGATCCGGGAGGTGATCATCGCCACCAATTCCAGCCTGGAGGGCGAGACCACGGCCATGTACATCAGCAAGCTGATCAAGCCCGCCGGAGTCCGGGTGACGCGGATCGCCAGCGGCGTGCCCGTGGGCGGCGATCTGGAATATATCGACGAGGTGACGCTACTGCGGGCGCTGGAAGGGCGCGTGGAGATGTGACGGCGGCGCGAAGATGGATGCGGCCTGTTAAACGCGGCCGCGGGAAAGGAGCAGGAACAGAATGAAAAAGGAATCGTTTGGCGCGGTGGGAGGCCGGGAGGTTTTTCTGTACACGCTGGAAAATAAAAACGGCATGCAGGCGGTGATCAGCGACTTCGGCGCGCTGATCGTGCGCATCATCGCGCCGGATCATGCGGGAAATTTCGCGGATGTGGCGCTGGGCTATGACAGCCTGGAGCCCTATCTGCACAACGGATGTTTTCTGGGCGCGGTCATCGGCCCCAACGCCAACCGCATCGGCGGCGCCAGCTATGAGCTGGAGGGCAAGGTCTATCATCTGGACGTCAATGACGGCGCGAACAATCTGCACAGCCATAAGGAGCTGGGGCTGCACAAGCGCGTCTGGGAGGCGCAGGAGAAGGACGGCGGGCTCCTCCTTTCTCTGACGCTTGCGGACGGGGAGCTGGGCTTCGGCGGCAATAAGACGCTCTCCGTTTTTTATGAGGTGACGGAGGACAACGGGCTGCGCATCACCTATGACGGGGACAGTGATAAAAATACGGTCATCAACCTCACCAATCACTGCTATTTCAATCTGGACGGACAGGGCGCCGGGACCATCGAGAATCACAGCCTGCAGATTTTTGCGCAGTCCTATACGCCCGCGGACGCCGGCTCGATCCCGTATGGGGATATCGTGCCGGTGTGCGGGACGCCCATGGATTTCACCCGGCCGCATGTGATCGGGGAGCGGATCTGCGATGATTTCGATCAGTTGAAAATGGCGGGCGGCTATGACCACAACTGGGTCTGCGATGGCTGGGACGGCGCCGTGCGCAGGGTAGCCGTGCTGAAAAACCAGACGGGAACCAGGACCATGGAGGTATGGACCGATCTGCCCGGCATGCAGTTTTACGCGGGCAATTTCCTGGAAGAGGAGGAGGGAAAGGACGGCGCGCGCTACCGGCGCCGCTGCGGGCTGGCCCTGGAGACCCAGTTTTTCCCGGATACCCCCAATAAGCCGCAGTTCCCTTCCAGCGTATTCGGGCCCGGACGGCATTATCATACCGTGACGGTTTACCGTTTCGTGTGATTTTCGGAATCTCAATATCTGACCGGACTGCCGGTCCTGTGAAGCTCCCCGCTGCGGGCACAGGCGCTGTCAAAGCGTCTGCGCGCCGCACCGGGGAGCTTTTGCGCGTCCGCTCCGGGGGGCCTTCTGCTGTTTGGCCGCGCTTCGATAGCTGGTCGTTTTTTTCGGTTTTGTTTTTCACCGCCTGTTTTGACAGAATGTGCCCGTCTGTCCGTGCTAGGATATAGCCAAAAAAAGCAGGAGGCGAGGGCATATGCAGCTACCCAAAAACGTGATGCAGTACGGTGAGATCGATCCGCATATCAAGATTTACATGGAGGATTATGTACATACCTTTCTGGAACAGAGCAGACGGCCGGAGGTCTATCTGGTTTTCGGGAAAAAGGAAGATCGCGGAGATGTTTCCTGTTATATGATTTACGGCGTGGAAAGAAAGAGCGATTGGGACAGGGGAAGCTATCCCTATTTTAAGAAATATGAACGGCTGGGCGTGATGGACGGCCCTGCGGACAGACGTGTCTTTCGTCCCACACGGGGAAACAGCGCCGCGCTGGACGGCTATTTTGTTTTTTATGAACAGAATGAGGACATGCAGTCCTATATGATTGCGGTGAAGGAAAGGGATTCCATTCCGGGAAGCGAGGAAAAGGAGGAAGTGATGGAGGCCGTGCGGCTTCGTCGGGAGCTGCGCCGGCAGGGAGACGGCGAAAATCAGGAGCAAAAAGACGGCGGAAAGGACGTTGGGGCGGAGGACGGCCGGGCGGAGCAGCGGCAGACCCTGACGGCGGAGCGGGATGTTTCCGCGGGAAATACCGCCATGGAGGAGAAGGCGGGCCGCAGCGCGAAAAAAGCGGCCCGCGGGGAACGGCGCATGGCCGCGAAGCGGAAACGGGCGGCGAAGGCCTCCGGGCGGCGGCAGAAGGGAAGCGAACGGGAACGCGTGCAGGTCTTCCGTTCCCGCGCGGCATTTTCAGGGCCGGCGGGAAGGTCCGCGAAAGCCCTGCGGCGCGCGGAGAAAAAGGCCCGTCGGAGCGCTCCCGTGCGGATGCCGGAAACCGTCAGGCGAACAGCCTCCAACCGGTCGTGGACTGTGCCGCAGCTTTGCCGGCTGGGCTGTATCGTTCTGGCACTGCTGCTCGTTGCCGTCGGACTGACCTCCGTCAACCGGTACCCGGATATGGTCGCGGTGACGAAGCTGTTCTCGGAAGCGGTGGGAGCGATCCGCGGCGTAAGGGGCGGGCAGAAGGAAGAGGCGAATGGGCAGAGCAGCCTGATTGTAGAAGAAACCCGGTTGGAGACGGAGGAAGCGCAGGATGTCCTGCCCGAAGCGGGGACGGAAACGGCGGGAACGGCTGTGACGGACGGAAACGGATCGGATACCTCCGCATCCGGGCTGGAAGGGTTGATTTCGCAGGCGGGAGCGGAGGTGAACTGGAGAATCGGACGCGGCGGAAGTGAAACGGAGACGCCTGCGGAGGAACCTGCGGATAAACTGGAAGAGGAGTCCTCGGGAGGCTCCCCGGAAGAATCGGCGAAAGGATTCGCGGCAGCGCCCGAAACGGAATCGGAGGAAAGCGCGGGGGAGACGGAGTCCGTTCAGCAGGCGCTTGCCAGGCCGACGACCTATATTGTGAAGCGGGGCGATAATCTGGCCGCGATTTCCAGGCGCTTTTACGGTTCCGATGAAATGGTCAGGGAGATCTGCGCCCTCAATGAGATCAAAAATCCCGACCAGATCGTCCCGGGGCAAAATATTTTACTACCGTAATTCGGATATGTGTGGTACAATATTGCAGGAAACAGATCAGACGGCCGCTGGAGAGAAAAATGGCAGGGATCAGAGAATACATCAGGAAGAAGGAAAAACGCGGTGAAACCGGGAACCGGAATCTTGACCGGCAGATATTTCGCCATCGCATGGCGACGTTTTTACGGACGGTCTTGCTCATCGGGATTTTAGCGGGCCTCGGCGCCCTCGTTTATATACAGTTGCGCAATCAGACCTATACGGGATTCTCGGTGGTTTCCAGTACGGATAAACAGCAGTTTGAGGGCTCCTCCGTCATCGCGTATCAGAACGGATATATCACCTACAGCAAGGACGGCGTGAGCTATACGGATTCGCAGGGGCGTGCCGTATGGAATCAGACCTATCAGATGCAGTCCCCGATCGTGTTCGTCCGGGGCGGATGGGTCGCTGCCGGGGATTACAACGGGCATATTATTTACGATATCAGCGCTGAGGGAACGGTGCAGGAGATCGATACCAACCTTCCGATCCGAGATCTGACCGTGTCCGCCAACGGCGTTGTGGCCGCGGTGCTGGAGGACAGCGGCGCGACGTGGATCAATGTATACAATCCGGGCGGGGAACGGGCGGTCGCGATCAAGACCACCATGCAGAAAACGGGCTATCCCATGTCCGTTTCGCTGTCAGATAACGGACGGCTGATGCAGGCGGCTTTTCTGCGGCCGGAAAACGGAGCCATGAAGGCTGCCGTCAGCTTTTATAATTTTGGCGAAGTGGGGCAAAACTATACGGATAAAATGGTGAGTTCCTATGAATATGCGGATTCTGTGGTGCCCTTTACCGCGTTTATGGATGCCGGGACCGCTTTTTCCGTCGCGGACGATCAACTGATGATCTATCGGGACGACGGCGCGGAGATCCCGAAAAATGTTTTTCAGACCTTCCTGGAGGAAGAAATACAGGACGTCTGCTACAGTGAAGACTATATCGGACTCGTTTTTTACAATACGGAGGGAGGGGACAAGTACCGTCTCGATCTCTATGACAGATCCGGGAAAAAGGAGCTGAGCAAAACCTTCGATCTTGAATATCGGGATATCCTGCTTTCGCGCGACAGCTTCATTATATATAGTGAAGCGGAATGCATGATCTGCAATATGCGGGGCGGCGAAAAATATGCGGGCGATATCACGGAGCAGACGCTTTTGCTGAAACCGCTGAGCGGAAACCGTTATCTCGCCGTTACCCGGGATTCCCTGGATATTCTTGAGATGAGATAAGGAAAAGACTTCGGATATGTGGAGGATAAAACCGCATTTATGAATGTACTTCTGCTGATATTGATCGCCCTCGTTCTGTGGCGCGGCCTGCGCGGCATGAAAAGGGGACTGGTGGACGAGGTCGGCCTGCTGATTTCGCTGCTGATTTCGCTGTTTGCGCTCTCCGTGGGAATTTTGCTCTATACCAGCGTGAAGGAGAAGAACACGGAAAACATCGTGCTTTCCGTCATCGTGCTCGTCATAACGGGAATCGCGGTCAGGCTTGTCAATCTTTTCGTGAAGACGTTTTCCGCGATCGCCCACCTTCCGATCATCCGCTTTCTGAATAAAGTGCTGGGGATTGCCGCGGGCGCGGTGGAAGCGGTGGTGGCGCTCTGGATCGTCTATGTGGTGATCGAAAGCTTTGATACCGGAAAATTCGGGACGATGATCATGGAATGGACGTATGAGAGCCCGGCCCTGACCCGGTTATACGGACTGAACCTGCTGGCGCACTGGACGGCGCGGCTGTAAACCTGCGAACGCGGGGACGAAGCCGATGGAAAACTCCGGGGAAAAGAAAAAATATGGGCGCCGACGGAAAGTGAAAAAAGGTGTTGACAATTTCGCCCGGGAAATGCTATACTGAAAACCCACCGCAGAGAACGGCGGTGGGTTTTCTTTCAGAAAAATGAAGAAATTGCTTGACAGTGCCGGACGGATGTGTTATCCTTATTCTGTTGCGGCAGTAAGCAGCAACCGCACCTTGACAAATAAACAGTAATGCAACCCTGAAAATTCGAAAAACAGGCCTTTACAGCGCGGAGCGCTGTAGGGATCCTGAAGGCGGCCGCGGAAAGCTCGCTTTCCGGCGGACGGATTCAGGAGACCGTACAATGCGAAGCATTGAAAGGCCGTCCGCGAGCGAAAGACCGCAGGCGTCAGCCGAAGGTCTTGAGCTTCCACAAGCTCATATTCCTCTGCTCGCGGCCCAAAGTTGAATTTCAGAGAACAAAAACCTAAACA
>CANQVD010000013.1 GCA_947627215.1 uncultured Eisenbergiella sp. | reverse complement strand
TTCATTTCTTTCTTTCGTATTTCAAAAAATGATAGGTCAGGTCAAAATAATACTGCTCGTCGCTGTCCGCTGTGATCTCCCAGCCCGGGTCGGCGTCCAGATCCGGGAAATACGCATCCGCCTCAAAGGCATAGTCGATCTTCGTCACATGGGCCGTATCGCACAGGGGCAGAAGCTGTTCATAGACGCTGGACCCGCCGATGACATAAACGTCTTCGCTTCTGTATTTTTTCAACTCTTCCTGCAGCTCTTCCAGGCCGTGCACCACGACGGCATCCTTCGCCGCAAAGCCGGGATCGCGGGTCAGCACGATATTTGTCCGGCCCTTCAGCGGAAGTCCGCCCGGAAAGGTAGCCAGGGTCTTTCTGCCCAGCACCACGACCTTCCCCAGCGTTTCCTGGCGGAACATTTTGTGATCCGCCGGGATCCGCACCAGCAGATCTCCCTTATTGCCGATCGCCCAGTTTTCATCCACTGCCACAATGATATTCATATATCCTCCGATCCAGCCTCCGGTCAGCGAAGATCTTTTCTCCCGCTCAGACCGCGATGGGAATGTCCGTGATCTGTTCTCCCGTCACATAGTCCTCCACACGCACATCGTTCCTGGTGAACTGATAGAAATCCTTCACCTCCGGATTGAGCCAGAACTTCGGCGCCGGATAGGGCTGTCTGGCGATCAGCTCCCGGATGATGGGTACGTGCCGGTCATAAATATGCGCGTCCGCGATGACGTGCAGCAGCTCCCCGGCCTCCATATCGCACACCTGCGCCAGCATGTGGAGGAGCACCGCATACTGCACCACATTCCAGTTGTTGGCCGCCAGCACATCCTGGGAACGCTGGTTGAGCACCGCATTCAGCGTCAGTTTCTCATGTCCCTTTTTCTGGGTCACATTGAAGGTCATGCTGTAGGCGCAGGGATAGAGGTTCATCTCATGCAGATCCTGATGGACGTAAATGTTCGTCAGGATGCGCCTGGAAAAAGGATTGTGCTTCAGATCGTAGATCACCCGGTCCACCTGATCGAACATGCCCTCCTTATACTGATGCTTCACGCCCAACTGATAGCCGTAGGCCTTGCCGATACTGCCGTCCGCGTCCGCCCACTCGTCCCAGATATGGGAATGCAGGTCGTGGATATTGTTGGACTTCTGCTGCCAGATCCAGAGCATCTCGTCCGTGGCGCTTTTCAGCGCGGTTCGGCGCAGCGTCAGAAGCGGAAACTCTTTCGAAAGATCATACCGGTTGACCACGCCAAACTTTTTGATCGTATAAGCCGGCGTTCCGTCCGGCCAGCGGGGCCGCACCTTTTCCCCCTCCGTGCTGGTGCCGTTCTCCAGAATATCCTGACACATATGAATGAAAATAGTATCCGCCATGCTCATGCCGCACGTTCCTCCCTGCGATCGCACAATTTATCCTCACGCCGGCCCCGGCGCTCTTCAACCGTCACAGATCCCATTTGTCACAAAGCGAATTGATCTGATCCGCGAATTTCGCCATATCCTTGTTGGCGATGCCGCTGCAGCGTCCGATGAGAGCCAAAAGTCTCTGGCCGGCCGCCGCCAGTCTGGCGTACGGGCCGCTCTTCGCGGACGCCTTCGCCGTCTTCTTCAGCCGCACGGGCTGCGCCTCATATACGAACCGGTCCGCCACGGGATCAAAGACTGTCCCGCTGTAGGGCGCATAAGCCCTCAGACCGCATTCCGTCTGCAGCAATCCGGCAAAGGAATCCGTCACACCGTCCTCCCCGTGCACTACGAACACGCGCTGCGGCCGTTCCCGGAAGCCGCGGACCCAGCGCAGCAGACCGTTTTGGTCCGCGTGACCGGACATTCCCGCCAGCGTCCGAATCTGCGCCCGCACATCCACGATCTCTCCGAACAGCTTCATCTCCTTCGCGCCGTCCACCAGCGCCCGCCCCGGCGTCCCCACAGACTGATAACCGACAAACAGGATCGTGCACTCCGGCCGCCACAGATTGTGTTTCAGATGGTGGCGGACACGGCCCGCATCGCACATCCCGGAAGCGGAAATGATGACCTTGGGCGTATCGTCAAAATTGATCTCCTTGGATTCGTCGCTGGTGATGGACAGGCGCAGCCCTTTAAAGGAAATGGGATTGATCCCCTGCTCCACCAGCGCCAGCGCTTCCTCGTCAAAACAGCTTCTGTCATTGCGGGTAAAAATGCCGGTGGCCTCCACTGCCAGAGGGCTGTCCACGAAAACCGGGAAGCCGTCATGGCCCTTCACCAACCCCCGCTCCTTGATGATGCGCAGAAAATACAGCATCTGCTGCGTCCTGCCCACCGCGAAGGACGGGATCACCACGTTGCCGCCCCGGTCAAAGGTTTCCTGCAAAATCCGGGTCAGCTCCGCCACATAATCCGGCCGCTCTGTCCCGTGCAGCCGGTCGCCGTAGGTGGATTCCATGATCACATAATCCGCCGATTCCGTCAGGCTGGGATCCCGCAGCAGGGGCTGATCCAGATTTCCGATGTCCCCGGAAAATACGAACTTCTTACAGACGCCGTTCTCCGTCGCCCAGACCTCGATGCTGGCCGATCCCAGCAGATGCCCGATATCCGTAAAACGGATCTGAAGGCAGTCGCAGACCGAAACCGTTTCCCCATACCGCACGGGCACAAACAGACTGATGGCGGTTTCCGCGTCTTCCATCGTATAGATGGGATCATAGGGTTCCGTACCGTTATGCCGCTTGGCCTTGCGGTTCTTCCACTCCGCCTCCTGCATCTGGATATGTGCGCAGTCACGGAGCATGATGCCGCACAGATCCGCCGTCCCTTCCGTAGCGAAGATCTTTCCCCGAAATCCTCTGGCGCACAGAAGCGGAAGCAGCCCCGTATGGTCCGCATGCGCGTGTGTGATCAGCACATAATCGATCTGGGCCTCCGGCACCGGCAGGCCGCAGTTTTCGAAAATATTGACCCCCTGCTCCATGCCGTAATCCACCAGAATATGTTTTCCGTCCACCTCCAGATAATGACAGCTCCCCGTCACCTCGTGGGCCGCGCCGATAAATTCCAGCCTCATGCCATATTCCTCCTTTTCCGCCGCGCTCTCCGCCATGCAGTTGCTCAGACATTCCCCGGGATACGGCCCCGACGGAAGGCTGCGCCCGCGTCCGGCGTCCCTTCCTTTTCCGGACACGCTCTCGCTCGGAGAAAAACGCAGCGGATACTAGGCTCGGCTGCGTCCTGACGGACTTGCCTTGCCAAGTACCGGCGTTTTTCTACGGTCCGGGAAAATGGAAGGGACGCCGGACGCGGGCGCAGCCTTCCGTCGGGGCCGTATTCCGGGGAATGCCTGAACTGATTTATTTCATTTTATCACTTTTCCCTCCGGGAGAAAAGGTGCTATCCTTATTTTCCTGTACCGCCGCTGTTCCGGGGAAAGCGGACCGCATTTTCCACCGGGCCGCTCCGGACAGAGAATGGACGGCGGTCTCAAAAGCTTTCGATGAACTGGAACACCTGATACAGATAGAGCACGTCCGTGGGCGCGTACTCCCGCACCGCCTCCGTCACGTCTCCCCGGTAATACCGCCGGTCCAAAAGCCAGACCGTCCCGTAGTCCCGGGTCAGAAACGGCGCAAAGCAGTTGGCATAGGAATCCTTGATGAGCAGGATCGATCGGTCCGCGGGGCCGTCTCCGGCGATCTCCGCCAGCGGATAGTTCCCGTCCAGGAAAAACGCATAGGCATCCCGGGTGGCCAGCCTGTCATAAAAATAGCAGGATCCGGCCTCTCTCTCCTCGTACACGAAGCGGACCGGATGCTCCCCCTCCTGCGGACGGGTGAAGATCTCGATGCGGTCCGCCTTCATGGGCACATTGACCTTCGCCTGGAGCGTGCCGTAAAAATCTTCGCTCACCGCACGCCTTTCGTACATCCGCAGATCGGCCGGATCCAGCCCGAAGGCCTCGCGCATGGCCTGATAGCCGTAAAAAGCCCCCAGCGTGGTCCAGTGATGGTCGGTAGCGTAATAGAGCTCCTCCACCGCATGCTCCCGCAGCGCTTCCAGCGCATCGATCACCGTCAGTCCCCGCTCCTGTGCCGTCTCCTGCACTCCGGAAAGCCAGCTTTCCTGATCGAAGTTCCGGGAAAAGGCCGGCAGGACTTCGGGCCGCACGGCGTCCGCCGCGGGAACCAGCATCAGACCGACTTTGCCTGGGATCCATTCGGAGATCTCCTCCGCCTGTTCCAGCATGCGTTCCGTCTTGCGTTCCGCTTTTTGAAGGTCCACAGACTCCGGCGTATGCTGCTCGATCAGGCCGCCGGATACGAAATAAACGCCGTTGATATCCCGCCTTCCCAGCAGGCGCTGGGCGGTGGCCTTGACCGCGATAAAAGCGTCCCGCCCCGGCATCTGATCCGTCACGTACGCCTCATACTGTTCCATAAAGGAACCGTCCAGCACGGCCTGCACGCTGAACGCCGGCCACTGCGAAAGACGGCGGTTTTCCGTATCGGAAAAGCTTCTCACCGGCACGGCCGCGTCCCAGATGAGCACGCCGGCCAGCAAAAGCGCCGCCAGAAACGGCAGCAGCGCCGGCATTTCCGGTGAGTGTCCCGAATCCGGTCCGCCGCACGCCCCCGCCCCGGACATACGCGCCGGCTCCTCCGCCGGACGGGCCGACAATCCCGCACGGAACAGCCGTCGGAAAAAGCAACACAATCTGTTTTTCACCGCACTTTCCTCTCTTTAAAATCGAAAATACAGGAACGGATTATAGCTTGCGTCCACCAAAAACGCTGTCGAAAGCGCGAACAGAAGCAGCGGCCACAGACAGGCCGCCAGCCATCCGCCCTTTGCGGCCGCGATCTTCCTCCCCAGCATGGCGGGAAGCGGCGTGGATCCCGCCGCCATGAGCAGAAGCAGCGGTCCGTTGCTGTAAAGCTCATACAACACGGCATTGCTCCACAGTCCGGCCCCGTTTTGCCCCGTCATGGCCAGAAGACAGTCCGCAAGCGTCCCGGGCTCTGTCATGGAAAACAGCACCCAGCCTCCCAGCACCGCCAGCAGTGTATAAACGTGCCCCAGCGCCGGATGCCTGGAAAGCGGCTTCAGCAGCCAGAGCTTCTCCAGGATCAGAAAAGCCGCGAACCACAGTCCCCAGAGCAGGAAATTCCAGGCTGCGCCGTGCCACAGGCCGGTGAGCGTCCATACGATCAGGATATTGAGAAGCTGCCGCCTGATCCCCCTGCGGTTGCCGCCCAGCGGAATATAGACGTATTCCCGAAACCAGCCGGACAGGGACATATGCCAGCGCCGCCAGAATTCGGTGACGCTTTTCGCCGTATAGGGATATCGGAAATTCTCCGGGAAAGCAAAGCCCATCATTTTTCCGAGACCGGACGCCATGTCGGAATACCCGGAAAAGTCGAAATAGATCTGAAAGGCGAAACACAGCATCGCGGTCCAGGCCGCCAGCACGGTGCGCTCCGGCGTTTCCCAGCCCGTAAACTGTTCAAACAGCGCTCCCGCCTGATTGGCCAGCAGCACCTTTTTCCCAAGTCCGATGCAGAAACGGCGCACGCCCTCGTCCAGTCCCCGCGCCGTCACCCTGCGGGCGCGCAGCGCTTTCTCCACATCCCGGTACTGCACGATCGGCCCGGCGATGAGCTGGGGAAACATGGCGACAAAGGCGCCGAACGCGATGATATTCCGCTGGGCGGGCACCCTCTGCCGGTACACCTCTATCGTATAGGACATGGTCTGGAAGGTATAAAAGGAAATACCGATGGGCAGCGGCAGATTCAGCAGAGGAATGCCGCTTCCCGTCACCGCATTGATGCTGCCGATGAGAAAATCCGCATATTTGAAAAAGCCCAGCAGCAGCAAATTGACCGCCACGGAGGAGATCAAAAGGGCTTTCGCCGCCCCTTCCTTCCCCAGACGCCGTGCCCGTCCGATCGCCAGCCCGTGACCGTAGTCGGACACCGTGGAAAACAGAAGAAGGACCACATACACGGGTTCCCCCCAGGCATAAAAAACAAGGCTCCCCAAAAACAGGACAAGATTTTTTGCCCTGTGGGGAGCCAGAAAATAGATCAGAAAGAATACCGGCAGAAAACGGAATAAAAACAGCAGACTGGAAAAAACCATGGTCATCCTTTCCCCCATACAGGACGGCAGTCCCTGCCGCGTCCTGCAGCGCCGGGCCGCCGCCTGGCGCATGCCCGCGTCACTTCAGCAGCAGCTTCTCTATGGTCTCCAGCGCCTTCGCGTTCTCCTTTTCACAGTGTTCGATGATGGCGGCGTCGGAGTCCTCCGCAGACTCTTCCACCTCCGTCAGATCCCCGCCCAACTGCACAAAGCAGACATAGCGGCCGAACGTTTCAATCTGCGAGGCCTGTACCTTGCCCATGTTGGAAGGATACTGCATGGCTTCGTTGATGTTGTAATCCCGGTAAGCGTTCAGCGCCGCCTCCAGATCGGCCTCTTTCCCTTCTGCGGCCTTAAAGATCAGCAGCGTGTCCACGTTGGCGGAGATCATCGGCATCTGTCCGGAAAACTCCTCATACAGCTCCGCCGGAACGCTGAACAGATCCTCCAGCATCTGCGCATCGATATCCATATTGGGCCAATAGGCATCTCCCAGCGCCTCCTGCACCGCGGCCTGCAGCTCCGCCGTCGCCGCATCCTCTCTGTAACTGCCGTCCTCCGTCTGCGCACCGGCGCTTTCGCCCGTCTTCGCACACCCGGCGGCGGACAGCAGCAGCGCCGTCAGACAGACCGCCGCACACAGCTTTGCAAAACAGTTTTTCATCGCTTTCCCCTCTCCTTTCGTTGTTTTTCCCTCTTTTGTCATTTCTTTTTATCCGGCGGCCGGGTATGGCCTCCCATAAAACCTATTTCAGTTGATCCGCCATATGGTAGAACTGATAATAGATTCCCTTCTTCGCCAGAAGCTGTTCGTGATTGCCTTCTTCCACGATGCCCTCCTCCGTCAGCACCAGGATCCGGTCCGAATTGCGGATGGAGGAAAGCCGATGCGCAATGGTCAGCGTTGTGCGGCCCACGGCCAGCCGTCCCAGGGATTGGGCCACGGCGTACTCGCTTTCATTGTCCAGCGCGGAGGTGGCCTCATCCAGGATCAGGATCTGCGGATTTTTCAGAAAAACCCGGGCGATGCTGATGCGCTGCTTCTGTCCGCCGGAAAGCTTGACGCCGCGCTCGCCCACATAGGTATCGTACCCGTTTTTCAGCGCGATTATGAACTCATGGGCGCCGGCCCGCTTCGCCGCCGCCTCCACCTCGGTCCGGCTGGCCTCCGGCCGTCCGTAGGAAATGTTTTCATAGACCGTCCCCGAAAACAGGTACACATCCTGCTGGACGATGCCGATGTTCCGGCGCAGGCTTTTCAGGGTGAAATCCCGGATATTCTGTCCGTCGATCGTGATGGTCCCGCCCGTTACGTCGTAAAAACGGGGGATCAGGTTGCACAGGGTCGTCTTTCCGCCGCCGGAGGGCCCCACGATCGCCACCTTTTCGCCCGGATGAATGACCAGATTCAGGTTCTGAAATACCTGATTGTGGTCATCCGGGTACTCAAAGCTCACGTTGTGAAATGCGATCTCCCCTTTTGGCGTCCCCATTTCCACCGCGTCCGGCTCGTCGAAGATCTCGATATCCGCGTCCATGATCTGCAGGAAGCGCTCGATTCCCGTCATCCCCCGCTGGAACTGCTCCGCGAACTCGATGATCCGGCGAATGGTCGCGATCAGCGTGGACACATACAGAAGAAACGCCACCAGATCGCCCGGTTCCACCAGTCCTTTGATCAGGAACAGGCTGCCGAACAGGATTACCGACACGTACATCGCGCCGTCAAACGCGCGGGTCGCGGCGTTGAACTGCGCCATCAGATGATAGGAATCCCGCTTGATGTCCAAAAATCTGCTGTTGTCCGACTCGAACTTCCGATTTTCCATCTCCTCATTGGTGAACGCCTTCACCACCTTCTGCCCCAGAAGGCTGTCCTCGATGCGGGCATTGAGCTCTCCGATGTGATGCCGCTGGGCGCGGAACACGGCGCGCATCCGAAAGTTCAGCTTCATGCAGACTGCGGCCATCACCGGAACGATGACAAAAATGATCAGCGTCAGCAGCACGTTGATCCGGGCCAGGATGATGAAGGAGATCACCAGCTTCACCCCGGCGATGAAAAATTCCTCCGGACAGTGATGGGCGAATTCCGTCACATCGAACAGATCGTTGGTGATCCGTCCCATGATCTGTCCCACCTTCGTATTGCTGTAATAGGTATTGGAAAGCTGCTGCAGATGCTGATAGGCGTCCCTGCGCATGTCCGTCTCGATCTTCGCCCCCATGACGTGGCCGGTTCCGGCCATATAATAGGCGCCGATGCAGTCCACGATCCGCAGCGCCAGATACAGCGCCGTCAGGACGCCCACCGCGCGCATGGAAAGAGCCGCCGCGTCCAGCAGCGCTTCGTTGGTGATATAGCGCATGATCATCGGCAGCACCAGCTCACACAGCGTGGTCATCCCCGCGCAGCACAGGTCGAAGACCATCGTCCGCCAGTACGGCGCGAAATACGGCAGAAAACGCCTGAACAGTTCTTTTGTCTGATATTGTCTGGTTTCCATCTCTCTCCGGCCCGGACTCCTTTCTAATTTGCTTCCACCTGGCATGATAACGAACGAATCCCTGATTCTTGAGCAAACAGCCGCCCTGCGGCTATTTTACCAGCTATCCCCCGAATGCGCAAACAGTTCTTTCCCTTTCCCGGGAAAGCAGCCGTCACCCGCCCAGCCGAAACCGCGCCAGCCAGTACTGCAGCCTTCCATTCTCCCGGAGCCTGGAAAGGAGAAGCTGTCGCTCCTGTGCCGCCGTTTCCGCCGCCTGCTCCGGCACCGGCCTATCCGCGTAAAGCACCTCCTCATAAAACGCCAGCGCTTCCGCGAGCTTCGTCCCCAGCGCGTTGTCGCACCGCACCCGAAATTCCTGCAGCGTCTCCGTTTCCCCGCGGGTCAGCCCCAGCCGGGACAAAAGCCACAGCTCCTGCCGCAGCAGATACAGGAACTTCTCTTCCGCTTCCATGCGCGAAAACCGTCTGGACCGAAGCGCCCGGTCCACCCACAGAACCGCCGGGAAACAGCAGAAGAGGGCAGCCAGACCTGCGAGCACGCTTCGCAGAACGCGTTTCAGGAGCTCTCCCTGCCCTTCGCTTTCCCCGCCGTCCGCCGTTTCGTCCCCGGCTTCCTCCATCCCGGCCTGCTCCGGGTCCCCGTTCTGTTCCGCCGGGCGCGCGGGAAGGCGCACATCCGGCGCCGCGAAGGCGCTCTCGCTCTCTCCGCCGCTCATCCTCCAGGGCGTATACCGCACCTCCAGAAACCCCGGCGTCGGCTCAAAGGGGAGCCACCCAAAGCCCTCCAGCCATACCTCCGGCCAGGCATGCGTCATATCGGAGGTCACCGTCACAGACTTTTTCTGCCGGGCGGGTACACAAAAGCCCTCCACATACCGGGCCGGGATCCCCTGCGAGCGCGCCAGCAGCACAAAGGCCGTGGCGAAATAGCTGCAATAGCCCCGTCCGCTTTCCAGCAGAAAATAATCCAGAAAGCTTCCGGCATCCTTCACCTTTTCCGGCAGCTCTCCCGGCGTTCTCGTATATTCCAGGGAGGACAGCACGTACTCCAGAGCCCGCAGCTTTTCC
Organism: uncultured Eisenbergiella sp.; assembly: GCA_947627215.1. Lineage (GTDB taxonomy): Bacteria > Bacillota > Clostridia > Lachnospirales > Lachnospiraceae > Gallintestinimicrobium. The sequence goes on along the minus strand of CANQVD010000013.1, from coordinate 83,421 downwards.
GCATCCGTTTCCGCACCCTCCAGCACCCGCTCCAGCCAGTCCTGCACGCCCGGAGAAAGCGCCGTGCCTTCCCCGTAAGTTTCCCGGATACTGTTCCGGTATCGCGCCAGCTCCCCGGGATCCGGCGCGTCATCCTGCGTTCCGCCGATTTCCGTCCGGGGCTCCGAAGCCAGCCGCTCCATCAGCTCGTAAAATCCGGCCGTTCCGGCGTTGATCTGATAATAATCGGCCTGATAGCTTGTCCCGTATCCTCTCCCCGAGCCGAACCGAAGATCCCCACCGTCATTTTCATATTCACAGTCCCGGATCCGCCGGGTCTTTAACGGCGCAAACAGATAACCGGTGCGAAACCAGCCGTAGGAAATATGAAGCTGCGTATATTTCAGGTAATCGGAAGGATTCTGTGCGCTCGCCTGGACCGCCCCGACCGTTTCCAGCGTATCCCAGATCCGCCAGGGTTCCTCCTCATGGCAGGTCTTTTCCCATCCCCTGCCGTCGAAGCGGTCATAAGAGGCGCCGGCCAGATACAGATTCGTGAGGAATCCGCTGTCGCTTTCGATCTGAAAAAGCGCCCGGCTCCCCCTGCGCAGACCGCCGCGCAGATCGCCGTCCTCCGAAAGGCCCTGAAAGGAAACGCCGAAATCCTCCCGTCCGCCCCCGACCAGATCGTGCATCCGGGAGACGACGCTTTCCCGGATCCGTCCGTATGCCTCCTTCACGAACGCCCAGTCATAAGCCTCCTGCGGCGAAGGCATCAGCAGCATCAGCGCCAGAAGGACCAGACCGACCGGCATGAGCCAGACCGTGTACAGCGCGGCGTCCGCCTCCTTCTTTTTCTCCCAGTGCAGCCTCACATACTCCGCCAGCGTCATGACCCCGTACCAGAGCGACAGGACGGTCCCGGCGTGACTGATCTGCCAACGTCCGAACAGAGCGGTCAGAAGAGAAACGGACAGAAGAACCGCCAGCCCCGCGCGCACGGCGAAGAAGCGGCAGATCAGCCGTCCCACAAAGCAGCAGACGGCCGCCGCCAGGATGGCCTGCATCACCTCATATCCGGTCTGCCACTCCGGAATCCACGCCTCTCCGCCCACGAGCCAGCTCCGGTAGGAGGCAAAAAAGGCCGCCCCGCTCTCTCCGGCCGCCGGGACCGCCGCCAGGATACCGCAGGCCAGCGCGGCAAAGGCGAAGGCTCTCTCCCGCCTCCGCAGACTGCAGACCCAGGTGAACAGAAGAACCGCCGTCACGCCGGCCGCCAGCGGGGCCCCAAACGGCGCGGCGATTCCGATTCTGCTCCCGAGTCCGAACAGACAGATTCCCAGAAGGAGCAGCTCCTGAAAAAGCAGATAGATGAATTGATACCGTTCCCGAATCCGTTCCGCCGTCAAAACAGTTCCTCCGCGGCGCTTCCTGCCGCCCCTGCGACCATCCGCCCGGCCGCCGCCCCTTCACGGCCACAGTCCTTCCGGACCTGCCGAAGCTCTTCGCCGCTGTCCCTTCGGACCTACAGCAGCCCTTCCAGCTCGGCCTCCACCGGGATTTCCACGATCCTGCGCAGCGGCGCGCTCTGCGGAACCGGCTCCCCCGCCTCCCGGGCGCCGGTCAGATAGAACACTGTCAGCGTACCTTCCCTCGCCAGCCGGTCCGCCAGCCCGAGGGCCGCGCTGCTCAGCCTGTGCAGCACGCCGATGACGATCCTGCATCCGTTCAGTCGGCCGCTTTCCCGCAGCGCCTCCAGCATGACATCCGCGTCATCCTGCGGGTCAAAGGCCAGCTCACACATCTGCTCATACAACACGTCAAAATCGGGCATCCGCTCCACCTGCAGAAAGCGCGGCTGTCTCTGCCCGCAGAAAAAAGAAAATGGAAGATTTTCCCGCGCAAATACCATGCCCAGCGCCAGCACGATCTCCAGCATCCGGTTCTCCAGAGCGAGATATGCCGCCCGGTCCGTTCCGTACCGTCTGGTATCCAGGAAAAGAACGATCCCTTCCTTTTCCTCTCCGTATTCCTCTCTCGTTTTCAGCTTTCCCTCCCGGGCCGTGGCGCCCCAGTGGATCCGTTTGAGCGGATCCCCCGGCAGATAATCTCTTGCGGAGGAATCCGGCCAGTCTCTGGCCAGCCGGTTTTCCCGCCTGGCGTACTCCAGCGCCTCCGGCAGGGTGCGCAGGCCGGAAAGGACGGGAATCCGCGGCTTCACCAGCGCCTTGATGGTCCCGGGATTCCGGTAGCGGACGGAAAACAGCCGCAGGAAATCCCGCACCGCGATCTCCTTCACCCCCACCTCATACTCGCCCCGGTATTTACAGACAAGGCGGGTGTGGAAGGGATAACGGTCGCCGGGAAGCAGTTCGAATTCCATGCCGTCCGGAATGTCCTCCACATAGGACAGATCGGAAAAAAGGCTCACGCCCAGCCCGGCAAACGCGAAAAAGCTTTCATTCTGCAGGACAAAGTAATAAGAGACCGGCTGGGAGCTGACCACATCCCGCTGTCCGATCTCCTGATAGATATGAAAGCAGAAATAAACCGCGAGCAGATAGAGCAGACAAACCGCCGGGATCAGCGTCATACAGAAGAAAAAGCCGTAACTGACAGCTCCTCCGTAAAAGCTGATGCCCGCCAGAGACAGCAGCCAGAGGGCCGCGAAAACAATCCTGTTCCGTTTCATACCGGCACCCTCGCCCGGTGGATCAGGCTCACCAGAATTTTGGACGCATCCTCATTTTTCAGCCGCCCCTCGGACGTCAGCGAAAGGCGATGCAGCAGGACCGGCTCCGCCATGGCCTTTGCGTCGTCCGGCTTCACGAAATCCCGTCCCTGCATATAGGCCCAGGCCTGACTGGCCCGGATCAGGGACAGCATCGCTCTGGGACTGGCGCCGGTCCGAAACCGGGTTTCCTCTCTGGTCAGCCGCATCAGATCCTGCAGATATCCCAGCACCGTACGGCTTACGTGAACGCCCTCCGCCTCCCTGCGCATCCGCAGTACATCCGCCGGCGTACAGACCTGACTGACGGTATCCGGCGTTTCCCCGGAAAGGAACTGCTCCGCCATAAGGATCTCCCGTTCCCGGTCCGGATACCCCACCGAAAGCCGCATCATGAAGCGGTCCATCTGGGCCTCCGGCAGCGGATAGGTCCCCAGAAATTCGATGGGGTTCTGCGTCGCCAGCACCATGAACGGTTCCGGCAGCGGATAGGCCTGTCCGTCCACCGTCACCTGTCCTTCCGCCATCGCCTCCAGCAGGCTCGCCTGCGTCCGGGGCGATGTCCGGTTGATCTCATCCGCCAGCAGGATCTGATGCATTACCGCGCCGTCCCGGTGCACGAATTCGCCCGTCTTCATATTGTAAACAGACATCCCGACGATATCCCCCGGCAGCGTATCCGGCGTGAACTGGATCCGCCCGAAGCTGGCCTGTACCGCCTTCGCCAGCACCTGGGCCAGCGTGGTCTTTCCCACGCCCGGCACATCCTCAAACAGCACATGGCCGCCGGCCAGCAGGCAGACCAGCACCTTTTCCACCACGTCCTCTTTTCCCACAAACACTTGGTTGATCGCAGATTCCAGCTTCTGAAGCATCCAGACACCTCTGCCTCTTTCCGAACCCCCGCCGCGAACCGGATCTTCAGTCCGCGTCCGCCGCGTCTTCCATCTCTCCCGCGCCGATGTCCAGCAGGTTCATCGTGCGCCGCTTCATTCTCGCCTGCTCCGAGGCCTCCAAAATGAAATCCTTAATGGCCTTCGCGTTCCTGACGTGCACCAGCAGAAGCTCCTTGTTCGTGGTATCGCCCGTATAGCATTTCACGGTTCCCAGGCCGAATATCCGCTCCCCCAGCGAACGGATGAGCTCTACGTCCTGCACCTTATACATGTAACAGTCATTCTCCTTTTTGTTGAAGAAGCCCTCCTCCACCGTGATCATGTCCTCCTTCACCGTGTAGACGGTAAATGTGAGAGGAAGCGCAAAACACAGCCATCTCTTCTTTTCCCGAAATTCCATACCCATCTCCTTCTCCGGCCGCACCGGTCGCCGCGCACTTTCCGCCCTCGGCCGCGTGCGCCCTTTTACAGACAGTATACGACATCCCCGCTCTTTTTTCAATTCCCGGTTGCAATCGTTTTTTCCCTATGCTATACTGATTCCAATGCACGAAAACCGCTGACCGGGACCGGGCGCAGACCGTCCCGTCCCAGCCGGGAAAAGGAGGGTTTATGACTGCCAAGGAATGTATTCTCAGCCGCAGAAGCGTCCGCCGGTTTACTGAACAGCCCGTCGATCATACGCTGCTTCAGGATATCGTGTCCACCGCTTCCTATGCGCCCAGTTGGAAAAATACGCAGATCGTCCGTTACATTGCGGTGGAGGGGGAACGAAAAGACCGCATCGCGGACGAATGCACCGCAATGTTCCCCAACAACGGCAAAATCATCGCCGGCGCGCCCATGCTGATCGCCGTCACGGTCCTCAAAAACCGCTGCGGTTATGAACGGGACGGTTCTTTCACCACTCCCCGGGGGGACACCTGGCAGATGTTCGACGCCGGCATCGCGTCCCAGACCTTTTGTCTCGCCGCCCACGAAGCGGGGCTCGCTTCCGTGATCATGGGTATTTTTGACCGGGCCAGGGCGGAGGCGCTTCTGGAGCTTCCGGAGGACAGAGAGCTGGTGGCGCTGATCCCGCTCGGATATGCGGCGGAGGAACCGGCCGCTCCCAGACGCAAGAGCGTATCGGATCTGCTCACCTTCCAATAACGATCACCCGAAAATCGAAGGGAATCCATTCTCTTCGATTTTCTTTGGGCCAAAAGACGGCAGAAGGGGAAAATGCGCCGCGTTATCCCGCTGACCTGAATAAGGAGGACTTCGTTTTCATGAGACATTTGATGAATCCGCTGGATTTCACCGTGGAAGAGCTGGACAGCCTCTTCGATCTGGCCAACGACATCGAGCACAACATGCCCAAATACGCCCACACCTGTGCCGGCAAAAAGCTGGCCACCTGCTTCTATGAACCCAGCACCCGGACGCGCTTAAGCTTTGAAGCGGCCATGCTGAATCTGGGAGGCTCCGTTCTCGGCTTCTCCGATGCCAACAGTTCTTCCGCCTCCAAGGGAGAAAGCGTCGCCGACACCATCCGCATCATTTCCTGCTATGCGGACATCTGCGCCATACGCCATCCGAAGGAGGGCGCGCCCCTGGTGGCCGCGGAGCATTCCGGCATTCCGGTGATCAACGCGGGCGACGGCGGCCACCAGCATCCCACCCAGACGCTGACGGATCTGCTGACCATCCGCTCCCTGCGGGGCCATCTGGATCACCTCACCATCGGCCTGTGCGGCGACCTGAAATTCGGCCGCACCGTCCATTCCCTGATCAATGCCCTTTCCCGTTATGAGGGCATGCGGTTCATCTTCATCTCTCCCGACGAGCTGCGCATCCCGGATTACATCACGGAAATGCTCCGGGACAAAAACATCCCCTACGAAGAGGTCATCCGCCTGGAGGACACGCTGCCCCGGCTCGACATCCTGTATATGACCCGCGTCCAGAGAGAGCGCTTCTTCAACGAAGAAGATTATATCCGTCTGAAGGACTTTTACATCCTCAACAAAAAGAAGCTGCGCCATGCGCCCGCCGACATGCTGGTACTGCATCCGCTTCCGCGGGTCAATGAAATATCCGTGGATGTGGACGACGATCCCCGGGCCGTCTATTTCAAACAGGCGCAGTACGGCGTCTATGTGCGTATGGCCCTGATCCTGACGCTGCTGGGCCTTGCCGGAAAGGAGGAGACGAAATGCTGAACGTCGGAAAGATTGAAGAAGGCTTCGTGCTGGATCATATTCAGGCCGGTATGGCCATGTCCATCTATCATCATCTTCAACTGGACAAGCTGGACTGCACGGTGGCGATCATCAAAAACGCCCGCAGCAGCAAGATGGGGAAAAAGGATATTTTAAAAGTGGAATGCGATATCGATATGCTCGACCTTGACGTTTTGGGTTTTATCGATCATAATATTACTGTGAACGTGATCAAAAACGGCGTCATCGTGGAGAAGAAAAAGCTGCATCTGCCCAAACAGATCCGCAACGTCATCTTCTGTAAGAACCCGCGCTGCATCACCTCCATTGAGCAGGAGCTCCCCCACATTTTCGTGCTGGCGGATCAGGTGAAGGAAGTATACCGCTGCAAATACTGCGAGGAGAAATTCGACAAGCGGACGCTCTGACCGCCTGCGGGAGCGCGTCCCCACATACATATGGAAAGAGAGGCAATCCTATGTCTTTCATCGACGAAATCAAACAGGAGCTTCAGGTAGAACAGCCGGCCGAACCGCTGCGCGTTCCCAAGCAGGGGGACAAACGGTTCCAATCCTTTCTGGATGAAGAGATCGCCAGCCTGCAGAACGAGATCCGCCGCGCCGTCAAGACCGGCAAATACAAAACGGCAGGCGAGAAGCACATTTTCGAGGGCAGGCATCTCTGGCACGAAGGGGACTACCGGCAGGGAACCGAGTCCCTGGCCACCTTCTATCCCTTTCTGGCCCGCGATACCATCCTGCAGAAGGAGATTCTGGAGCAGCGCAAGAAAATGGTGATCGGCTATTATTACGCAGTCAGCTTCAGGCTCACGCCGGACGGTGAACAGTACGTCCTTCTGTTCAAACAGGCGCTGGCGAAGGAGGGGATCACGGTGGACGGTCTGTTTGTCAGGGACGGACGGACCAAGGGCGCGCCGCTTCCCTACGTCGCCCACGGTCACGTGCGCTACGATTTTGAACTGGAACATCATCTGAACGACTACCCGCAGCTTTTCTATACCTGGAAAATGGAGGTATAAATCGCGCTGCCCGCGCCGCGGCATTTTTCGCGTTGTTCACGGACCTTCGCGCGAACAACGTGCGCCGTCATTTTCCACGTCGGAAAATCTTTTTTCATCGCACCAAACAGGGCGAGGCCCCAAAGCAAAACGGCCTCGCCCTGTTCTTTTCGGCGGCAGATACCGCCCTTCTTCTCCCCGATCAGTCTTTTCTCGTACAATCCTCCAGATATGCCATCATGGCCGGATTCACCCGCACCGTCACGGCGCTGATCCTTTCCCCGCCTTCATAAGAGGCGATCCGGTTCTGACGCAGATCCCCGAGAATCCGGTCCTTCAGCCGCATGAAAAGATCGAACTCATCTCCCACATACCGTGTACGCAGGAACAAATTGCCGTCGATGGAAACCGGAGCTCCGTCCGCGGGAGCCTCCTCCGGATTTTCGACCGTCTCCTCCGCGGCTGCCCCCGCCCGTGTTTCGGACCGTTCCTCTGCGGCCGTCTCCTCCTCCCTGTTCTGCGCAAAGAGCAGATACGGCCGGACCTGATCGGCGTTATAGGTCACCTCATAGCGGATCACATTCTTCGGCACGGAAGGATCCTGTTTCACCAGCGACTGGGCCCGATAATCGCCCCAATCCACCCAGGCGAGCCGGACGCCGCCTCCCTCCTTCGGCGTATAAATGAAATCCAGATCCTCCGTCACCTGATTCTCCTGTCCGATCTCCACGCGCCCCAGATATTCCATGGAAGAAAATTCTCCGAAGCCGATGCCGGTCCCGAGGCCGCCGAACAGAACGCCGCCCAGAAAAGTCCCCAGCAGGATCCCCAGCTCCAGCCTCGCATTCCCCGGCTTCTTGCCATCCCTGCGGTGCAGGACGATAAAACACCAGACGCATACCGCGCCCAGACACATCGTCATCCCCAGCGCGCCGACCGTGATGCCCGCCACGGGATACCCCAGGAAGAAAAATACGATGAGCACCGCCAGGCAGAACAGCGCGACGCATCCGAAGAATCCCAGAAACAGACCCAGCCCTGCGAAAAAGCAATTCCACGCCAGCCAGAAACACCTTTTGCACAGCCCGATACAGCCGTTCCCCAGCGCCGCAAATCCTCTCCCGATGGTTGAAAACACGCCCTGTCCGCTTTTGCCTTCGGAGGCATGGCCTCCGCCTGCCGCCGCATCCGTCCCTCTCATTCCATTTTCTCCTCTCTGTCCTTTCCCCCAGATCCCCTTCCGGCGTCTTTCCGCCCGGTTCCGGCCATTCTGTGCCCCCTGGGGTTCCTCCCGGCCTTTTGGTCCGTTCGCATCGACATTGTTCCCGGCTTCACCCTCTCGCGGTCCGACCGCTCCGTCTATCCCTGCTCCGGCTTCCGGGAAGCCTGTCTCAAAATCCGCCGCTTCCCTGTGCGCTCTCTTCTCATCCTTTTCCCAATCCGATCCCTGCCTTTTGCGGCCCGCGAACGGCCTCTTACACAGATCAGCCAGCCATCGGAAGCCTTTTCGACCCGCGTGCAGGATACCGGCAAAAAAGCGACGCGAGCCGTCCCGGAAGCTCACGAATGACCGGCCCGTCCATGCGGCCGCGCGATTTATCCCTTTTTTCATGCCGGACAAAAAGGAGTCCTTCTGCTTCGCTTCCATATAATCGGCCTGCACGTGATAGGCCTCCAGGATATCCGCCGCCAGAGCCTTCAGATCGCCGAATTCCGCAATGGCGTCCTCCTCTGACATCCCCTGTGACATTTTGATATCGATGTGCTGCGCGTATTCGTCCCGGATATCCTTCCGTTCCTCTTCCCGGAGCACGCTCAGCCGCCCATCCAGTTGTTCCAGAAATTCCGCCTTGTTCATCCCTGCCGTTCCTGCCCTTCCATCCACTTCTCCCTGCGTTTCTCCGCCTGCTCATGCCGCTCCGCCCGTTCCGCATCCGTCCTCGGACGAAAGACCAACTGCTGTCCCTCCCGGCGGCCCGCAGTCTCATCCGTCCCGGGATCTTCAAAAGACGTTCTCCTCCTGTTTTCCAGAAATCCGTTCACCCGCCCCGAGAACTCGTTCCAGTCCTTCTCCAGGCTGTCCCGATACAAGATCCCGGCGGCCGTGATGTGATAATATTTGCGCGGCGGCCCTTCCGTGGACTCCCGCAGATAAGTTTCAAAATAATGCTCATTGGTCAGGCGCTTCAAAAGCGGGTAGATCGTGCCCTCGTTCACATCCACCACCCGGGACACCTCCTCCACCAGCTCATAGCCGTACATGTCCCTGCCGCGCACCGACTCCAGCACGATCAGCTCCAGCACACCCTTTTTAAACTGCGCGTTCACGCATCCGTCCTCCCTTCCGCTCCGTTTTCTACATCATACTTCCACTATTATGTAATGTCAAGTACTAAATTCTTATTAATACCTTAAGAATCTTAAAGATTGTCGGCGCGAATGGGGTGACACCTGCGTAAAAAGCGGCAGTCCAGGCGCCGCCTGAACTGCCGCTTTCTGCCGCTATCTGATGATCTTCACCGCGGTCCCGTATGCCGTGCACTCCGCCGCGCTCTGCATCACGGAGGAGGAGGTATATCGGATATTGACTATCGCATCCGCCTCCAGACGCTGGGCCTCATCCACCATCCGCTTGGTGGCGATGCCCCTGGCCTCGTCCAGCATCTTCGTATAATCCGCGATCTCGCCGCCCACCAGCGTCTTGACGGCGGCCATAAAATCCTTTCCAAAGTTTTTGGAAAAAACAACGCTTCCCTTCACGATCCCCAGCGCTTCTATCTCTTTGCCCGGGATATGGTCAATATTTAGCAGCAGCATCCTCTTCTCCTCCATCGATCTCCTTCATCCTCTGATACAGTGCCAGCAGGGTTCCCACGATAAATACGGCAGGGATCGCCGTAAATACGATAAAAAACGCCGCAGGCATTCCCGGCTCTTTCAGGCACGCCCAGCAAAAAAAGCCCTCCGATGCCGCCATCAGCGCGCAGAACACCGCGGCGGCGGTCACGGAACCGCGTTTTTTGCGTTTTCTGTCCAGATCTTTCACATCCATAAAACGCATTCCCTCCTTTTCCATCTGCTCCAGCTTCGAAAGCCAGGCGTCCGCGTCCAGCCGCGCATAGGGCTCCCCGTTCTCCAGGAGCTTTTCGCATACGGCCCTGACGTTCAAAAGATTGGCGCTCTGCTCTTCCAGCGCGATGATATGCCGTCTGAGCACGCTCTGCGCGGACAGCGTGCCGGTCTGCATGTTCCGGATCTCCTCCAGCGGAACCGCCAGCCTGCGGAACAGCCGGATCCGTTTCAGTTCTTCCACATCGGCCGCATCGTAGTCCCGATATCCGTTTTCCAGACTGCGCCCCGGGTGCAGCAGATTCTCTTTTTCATAAAAACGGATATTCTTTTTGGTGATCCCCACGAGCCGTTCCACTTCGTTGATCCGCATAACCGCCTCCGTCGTCCCATCAGCGCCATCTTTTGAGGAGAGAATACACCTTCCACCAAATGGAAGGTCAAGAGAAAATTTCGGATTTTTTCGATTTTCCGGTAAAATTTCACAGCAGTTCCGGCATCTCCCGGAAGAGGCCCCGCCAAAGAGCGCTGCCGCCTGGCGCATATATGCATTCCATTTTCCCGGACCGTTAGAAAAACGCCGGCCCTTGGCGAAGCGAGCCCTGCGGGCGAAGCTGAGCCTAGTGCCGCTGCGTTTTTCTCGAGCGCGAGCGTGTCCGGAAAAGGAATGCATACATGCGCCAGGCGGCAGCACTCTTTGGCGGACTGTTCACCCCAGCGCCACGTCCAGCATCATCATGACCGCGAAGCCGATGGCGAATCCTATGGTGCCGATATTGGAATGCTCGCCCTCCGCGCTTTCGGGCACCAGCTCCTCCACCACGACATAGAGCATGGCCCCGGCGGCGAAGGCGAGAAGATACGGCAGTACGGGCTTGATCTGTTCCGCCAGCAGGATCGTCAGCACCGCGGCCGCGGGCTCCACCGCGCCGGAAAGCGTTCCGTGGAAGAACGCCTTCTTCCGCGTCTCCCCTGCGCTGCGCAGCGGCAGGCTGATGATGGCGCCCTCCGGGAAATTCTGGATCGCGATCCCCACGGACAGCGCCAGCGCACCCGCCAGGGAAACCTCGCTCTCTCCCATGGCCGCTCCCGCCAGCACCACGCCCACGGCCATGCCCTCCGGGATGTTATGCAGCGTCACCGCCAGGACAAGCATGGTCGTTTTTTTTAAAGAAGCCGGAAGTCCCTCCGAGACCTGGCTGTCCAGATGCAGATGGGGCACCAGCCGGTCCATCAGGAGCAAAAAGGCCATGCCCAACAGAAGGCCGACGACCGCGGGCAGAAAGGCCAGCCGCCCCAGTCCCTCCGCCATATCCATGGCGGGGATCAGAAGCGACCACACGGAAGCCGCCACCATGACGCCCGCCGCGAAGCCCAGCAGGGCCTTCTGTATCCGCGGGTCCAGTTCGTTTCTCAGAAAAAAGGCACAGGCCGCGCCCGCAGTCGTGCCGATGAACGGGATCATGATCCCCCAAAACAGTTCCATGATTTCCTCCTTCTGACGGTTCAGCGTCTCCGCGGCCACGCGGCAAACGAACAGATACCGAACAGCGCCATATCCACTACCACGATGCTGGCCCCCGCGGGCGCCCCCCAGCCGAAGGATATCCCGATCCCGGCCAGAAAGCCGAGCAGCGAAAAGGCCACCGCGCCCAGGATGACGCTCCGATAGCTCCGGAACAGGCGCATGGCGGTCAGGGCCGGGAACACGATGAGGCTGGAGATCAGCAGCGCGCCCATCATCCGCATGCCCAGCACCACCACCACCGCCGTCAGCACGGCCAGCAGCGCGTTATAGACGCCGGTCTTCATCCCCGTCGCCTTTGCGAACGTCTCGTCAAAGGTCACGGCGAACAGCTTTTCATAGAAAAAAACGTAGAGGATGAGCACGATAACGGAAAGCACCACGCTGACCGCCACATCCTGCCGGGATGCCGCCAGGATGGAGCCGAACAGATAGCTGTTCACATCCGCGTTCATCCCCGTGCTCACGGACATCACCATGACGCCCACCGCCAGCGCCCCCGTGGAAAAAACGGCCGTGGCCGCGTCTCCCTTCAGGCGTCCCGACTCTCCCAGCAAAAGCAGCAGGAAAGCCGCGGCCACGACCACCGGGACCGCCACCGCCAGCGGGGCCAGGTGCAGAGCCGAGGCGACTGCCACGGCGCCGAAGCCCACATGGGAAAGGCCGTCCCCGATCATGGAATAGCGTTTCAGCACCAGGCTCACGCCCAGAAGCGCCGCGCACAGGGAAACCAGAAGTCCCACCGCCAGCGCGCGCACCATGAACGGATAGGAAAACATCCGCGTCACATATTCGATCATGGCCGTCCTCCTTTTCCCTTACAGCGCTTCAGGAAACGCTGTCCGGCCCGACTGGCCGCGTATTCCAGCGGCGTCCCGTAGAAATAGCTGTCCTGGGACAGATATAAAATGTGATCCGCATGTCCGAGGGCCTCCTGTATCGCGTGGGACACCATGACCACCGTGATATGCTGCGACCGGTTCAGATCCAGCAGCAGATGATAAAACTCCTCCGTCACCAGTGGGTCCAGACCGGCGGTGGGTTCGTCCAGCAGGATCAGCTTTTTTGCCGCACACAGGGAACGGGCCAGCAGCACCCGCTGCCGCTGCCCCCCGGACAGATCCCGGAAGCTCTTCGACCGCAGCTCCGAAATGCCCAGAAGCTCCAGCTTTTCACCGGCCAGCTCCTTCTCCCGCTTCCCATAGCCGGGCCGCCACCCCCGGCTGTTCTGCGTGCCGGAGAGCACCACCTCCCATACGGAGGCGGGAAAATCCCGCTGCACCGGCGTCTGCTGCGGCACATAGCCGATCTGGGAACGCAGGATCCCCTCGCCCAGCACGATGGAGCCGGACGACGGCTTTTTCAGGCCCAGCAGTCCCTTCATCAGCGTGGACTTTCCGGTGCCGTTTTCGCCTATGATGCACAGATAGTCCCCTTCCTCCACCGTAAAGCTCAGATCCGAGACCACCGCCTGATTTTCATAGGACAGCGTGACATGATCACATTGTATGCAGAACTGTTCCATATGTCCCTCATTCCGAAAAATCCGCGCGGACGCATCTGCGGACCGCACAGCGCCTTTCCGATGCGCTCTTTTCTGCCGCGGCCGTCACCGCAAAGCCTCCCGCAGCGATTCCACATTGCGGTACATCAGGGAAACGTAATCCTCCCCGGCAGCCAGGTCTTCGGCGCTGACGGAATGCACCGCGTAGAACACGGCCGTTTTGGCTCCGGCAGCCTCCGCGATGGCCTGCGCCACCTTCCCGTTGGACATTTCCATATAAAACACCACAGGGATGCGCTCCCGGCGCACCCGGTCCGTCAGGGATGCCACCGTGGCCGCGGACGGCTCCGTTTCCATACTGCAGCCCGGAAACGCCGCATCGTATTCCAGTCCGTAGGTCTTCACGAAATACAAAAGCGGAAAACGGTCCCCGAAGATCAGCGTCTTGTTTTCCGCGCCCTTTGTCACCTCCGCGAAGGCCGCGTCCAGCGCGCGGAGCTGTTCCAGATATACCTCCGCGTTCCGGGAAAAAGCCGCCGCGCGGCCGGGGTCCAGTTCGGACATGACTGCACAGATCTGCTCCACCAGCGCCATCGCGTTGCGCGGGGAGGTCCAGACATGCTCGTCATATTCTCCATCCTCCAGGCGCACCGGGCCGCCGGAAGCGCTGTCCGGACCGGAAATACCGCCTGCACCGATCTGTCCGGAAGCCGTTCCATGCGCGCCGTGCGCCTCCTGACCGCGCACCTGCATGCTTTCCGAGGTTTCCTCCTCCAGGGGCTCCACCCAGTCCAGCAGCGCCACGGCCTTCGTCTCCGTATCCGCGCCCTCCAGCAGTTCCTCCACCCAGACGTCCGATTCGCCGCCCGCATAAAGGAACAGATCGCTGTCCATGATCCGAAAGATGTCGGCCGGGGTCGGCTCGTAGGAATGGCTTTCCATCCCGGGCTTCAGCAGCATGGTGACCTCCACATCCTCCCCGCCGATCTTCTTCACGAAATCATACGGCGGAAAGATCGTGGTCACGATGTGCAGCTTCTCCTCTTCCCGATCCGCCCCCGATCCGCTCTGCGCCGCGTCGGCACAGCCGGACAGGCAAAGGGAGGATGCGGCCAGAAGCAGGACCGCGGCCAGGACAGAGGCTGCGGCCGGACCGTTTTTATTTCTTTTCTTCATGGCGTTTCTTTCCATATTCCATCGCGGACTGCTTCAGCTCCTCCAGAGCGTCCGCGAACCTTCTGGATACCATGCCGGGATTGCCCTTCAGCATGCCCCGCCAGATGCCGTCGCGCAGATACTGACGATGCTCCCGATTCGAAAGGCTGTTCCGGTAGGACTCCCGCATTTCCGCGAGTTCTCCCCATTTCTCCCGCAGTGCCTCGGAATACGGCAGTTTTTCCCGCAGATACGCGAACCGGCGCTCGATCCCCGCGATCAGATCCTCCTGTCGGCGCGCGAACGCCTCCTGCCGTTTGGCAAACGCTTCCTGTCTCTGGGCGGCGCTCTCCTTCATGCTCTCCTTCAGCTCATCCCGGCGCTGCACGGCGCCCTCTTTCACGCTCTCCACGAATTCGTCACGCCGCTGGGCGAATTCCTCCAGCGCACCGGTAAATTCCGCCTTTTTCTTTTCCACCGCCTCGTCCGCCAAAGCGGCGATCACATCCAGCCGCCGCTGCATGCGTTCCAGCTCCTGTCTGGCCTGCTCCAGCCTGACCAGCACATCGCGCAGTTCCAGCGCCGCCTTGAAGGAAAGCGTGAAATCCGCCACGAATCCCACCGTGATCAGCATAGTGACCGCCGTCAGGATCCCCTCCGGGATCGAGAGCACCAGCCGTTCGACGGGCCCGTGTATCACATGCGTCATCAGGATCGTCAGTCCGCCCCAGGCCAGTGTGGAGCCCAGACAGATCTGTCCCTGAAAATTGAACCTGTTTTGAGAATAATCCCAATAACGCACCTTAAACAGCGATTCCATCACCACGCCGGTCACGTATTCCAGCGCAGTGGCGCCCACACAGCCCGCCAGATAGGTCAGCACCAGGCTGTCCCGAAAAGGCATGGAAACGATCAGCATCATCAGCGCGCCGCTGCCGTAGAGCGGCAGGAACGGTCCGCGGATAAAGCCGCGGTTTACCAGCCTTTTGCTCTTGATCGACACATATGCCGATTCAAAGCACCAGCCGAAAAAGCAGTACAGATAAAAGAAAAACAACCACTGTATCCACGTATAGCCGTACATTTTCCATTCCTCAGACCGATATTCGGGCCGCTCACACAAAAACAGCGACGCCGACCGTCAGTCTGCCCTTTCTCGTCGTATATTTTTCTCCCTCGTAGACGAATTTGCCGTATCCTCTGACGGACACCTCGTCCCCCGGCTTCAGCGTATAACTGACGTTCTCCTGCAGCCGCCCGCCCACATAGACCTTGTGCTGCGCGAAAAGCTCCTGGCTCTGTCCGCGCGACAGCTTCCACACGGCCGCCGTCACGCTGTCACAGCGCGGGCCGGACACCGTGATCTCCCGCTCCTCCTTTTTGGGCTCCGGCAGTTCGGATATCTCCGTCACCTGACGGCATTTCACCCGGGTGTGACGCACCTGCTCCAAATGCTCCAGAAGAAACGGCATCATCGCCGCGGTACAGAACACATACGCGCGCTTTCCGTCCACGACGATATCCCCGACCGCGCTCCTGTCTATGCCCAGATTCAGGATCGCTCCCATGAAGTCCCGGTGCGTCAGATCATCGGAAAACTTTTCCAGCACCGGCTCCACCATCACACAGGAAATGGGAAACGGCTCCTCGTACCCCAGCTGCGCCGGGTCGCCGAACCGGGCCATCACGCGCTGTGCGTGGGGCGTCCCGCCGGACAGCGCCAGATCCGCCCTGCTCTGCCCGCGGCCCATCCCCAGGACCCGATAAAGGCAGTCCTGCTCCGCCAGCGATAAAAACCCGGAAAAAGTGAACAGGTTCTGCTTCCAGGACCTGTCCGCCAAATCAAGAAATCTCTTTTGTAACTGCTGCAGCTCTTTTTCTGTTTCCGCCGCCACTTTTTACTCCTTTTTCAACACATCGGAAAAGTCCCGTCGGCAGGCCCTGCCCGCGCTTTCCGCAAAAGCGAACATGCCGCGGAACAGGACGAGACACCTTAGGATCTCAGCTGAAGCTGATCACCGGCTCCTTGGGCTGCTTCGCCTTGGTCAGCAAAACCGCATGGAGCACAGGCCCTTCTCCCTCATAGTCCGCGAAATATTCCCGCTTCACCACTGCGGTCACCTTTACCCAGTCCCGTTCCTTATATAAAGCCGCATCCTTCGATACGCACACAAAGCCCAAAAAGGTCATGTCCTCCGCGCAGCAGGTCATCGCCATCCGCCCCGGCACGAAATGATCCTTCGGAAAATTGTCCGGCTTCATCACCATGCCCACAAACTGCACGGTCTTGCCCTCGTAGCGCTCCAGATGGTCCAGGCTGTCCAGATACCAGATGCCGTACCCCTGCTCATCCAGCACGATGGGATCGCTGTTCAGATCATAGGGCAGATCGTCCTCCATGATCTCGTCGATCTCCCCGTTGCTGTCCTCGAAAACGATGTCCGCGGACTGATTCAGCGCCTTGACGTTCCGCTTGTAGACATTCAGGTCCGCGATCCCATCGCAGCGGTTGAAGATGATCATCTCCGATTTGCGCAGCATATCCGAAACCATGGATTTCATATTGGTGAAATACATCGGGAACGTGGAAGCGTCGATCGTGGTGATCTGCTGCTCCACCCGCCAGTGCCAGGGCAGCCGCAGGTCCCGGAATTTCCACATCCCGTTGTACTCGATGATGATGCGTTCCGGACGGTGCTTCTTCTCCAGCTCCACCATTTTATCCACGGTGAGATCCGCCTCGTTTTCGATCACCTCCACCACGGTCTTGCTGCGTTTGAGCACGTAGGGATCATACTCGATCTCTCCCTCCTCGCACAGCAGGAGCAGCGTCTTCCCGGAAACCTGAAAATAGGGCTGATCCAGCGTGAAGTTGATGAATTCCGTTTTCCCGCTGTCCAGAAAACCATTGATGATATAAACCGGTTTCATATGCATCCCGATCCCTTTCCTCCCGCCTGCTCAGCGCCGGAACAGCTCCGTCAGCGCATCCTCCCGCAGCCTGGAACCGATGACACAGATCTTCCCCGTCACATCCGGCGCTCCCGCGCGCACATCCACCTCGCCGGGCACATAATCGAAATAGATCCATGCGCCGTCCTGCGTCGGGACCATGCCCTTGGCACGCAGAACGATGCCGTACTTCTCCTCATCTTCCAGAGCGCTCAAACAGCTCCTCACCTGTTCCTCGGTATAGGAAGCGGGCGTCTCCAGCCCCCAACTGGTGAATACCTCGTCCGCGTGGTGATGATGATGGTGTCCGTCATGGTCATGATGATGACCGTGCTCCTCACCCTCCTCATCGTGATGGTGATGGCCGTGCTCCTCATCTTCCTCATCGTGGTGGTGATGACAGCACTCCTCATCCCCGTCGTGATGATGGCCGTGTTCCTCGTCCTCCTCATCGTGATGGTGATGTTCCTCGTCCCCATGATGATGATGGTGATGATGCTCCTCCTCATCGTGCATGGCGCGCACCAGCTCCATCAGCTCAGCCTCCAGATCCTTCGCGCCTTCGACAGTCTCCAGCACGGTCTTCCCGTCAAGCTGCGCCAAAGGCGTGGTGATGATCGTCGCCTTCGGGTTATGCTCCCGGATCAGATCCACTGCCTGGCGGATCTTCTCCTCAGAGGCGATATCCGTACGGCTCAGGATGATCGTCCCGGCATGCTCGATCTGGTTCACAAAGAACTCCCCGAAATTCTTGATGTACATTTTGCACCTGGAGGCGTCCACCACAGCTACCGCGCTGTTGAGCTCCACATCCGTGCCCAGCCCCGCGTCCTGCACCGCCTTCATCACGTCCGAAAGCTTGCCCACGCCGGAGGGCTCGATCAGGATGCGCTCCGGATGATAGGTGGAAAGCACCTCTTTCAAGGATGTGCCGAAATCACCCACCAGAGAACAGCAGATACAGCCGGAGTTCATCTCCCTGATCTCGATGCCGGAATCCTTCAGGAAACCGCCGTCGATGCCGATCTCTCCGAATTCGTTCTCGATAAGCACCACCTGGCTCCCGGCCAGCGCCTCCTTCAAAAGCTTCTGGATCAGCGTCGTTTTGCCCGCTCCGAGAAAGCCGGACACGATATCTATTTTCGTCATACTTCCCTCACATTCTGCCGCCGCCGCAGCTCTTTCTGCCTGAAATACAACACCGGCAGACCCGGAAAAGCTTCCGTTTCCGCCGTTCGGTCATCATATTATTGTGCGCCAGTTTGGGAAAAAAGTCAACATCGGACACCCAAAATTCATTTTATTTTCCGAAAGCCGCTGCCTTATTTTAACCCATCTTCTGCGCAAACTCTTCCATACTGCCCGCTCGGGCCGCCAGCTTAAGCCATTTCTTCAATGTCTCCGCATCCGATTCCGCCTGAAGACGCTCCAGAACGGAGGGCGGGACCTCCCCGAAATCCTCCAGCAGATCCAGAATGGAACGAATCTGTACGGCCTTCGCCGCTTCTTTCGCCGCGTCTTTCCGCTCATAATAAATGATCTCATCCAGTCTCATATACGCCACCCTCACTTCCGGACGGACCTTCACCTTCTCCACGTACCCGTGCAGCTCCCGCGTCGCCGCATCCACCGCATTCTCCGCACGGCTGTCCTTCAGATACCTCAGCACCGCGCGCAGCGCCTCGTTCCCGCCTTTTCTGCCGTCCGTATAGAAATAATAATACCTCAGACCGTCCTCATATGCAAGATCCGGAACTTCTTCGCACATGTTATGCACCGTATACACCATCTGATCTTCGCCGAACGGGTCGAAGTCCGTCACCGTCAGCACGTACAGGTTCGGCAGCCGCGTGAAATCCTTCTCCCCGCTCTGCAGACCCTTCCCGTCTATCCGCGCCTGATAAAAGCGATTGTGGCGCGGCAGGTCCAGGTCATTCCGCAGATGAGGCTCGATGTCGTAGAGGTTTACGACGGCGGGACCGGACTCCTCCGACTCCTCCGTTTCCTCCATCTCCACATCCAGACGGATGCCCCGAAGATCGGGCGAAAGGCCCGGAAATACCTTCTGCGCGTTCACTTTCAGCTTCCCGATCTTTCTGGAGAGCAGGGAGGAAAGCAGTCTCCTGCAGAAGGCCTCCCCGTATTCCGCGTCCGCGGCCAACTGGCTCATCAGGAAATCATCCAGTACGTTCATGTTTTCAAGCGTCTTTTTTCCATTGTCCATAAACCCTCTCTTTCCGGCAGGGCATGAACAGACGGAGACGCTCTGACATGCAGACCGCAGGGAAGCAGACTCCCATGCTGCGGTTTCGGCTGCAGACGTCATACCATCCCGCGGACCGTTATACGATCTTCGTCTCTGACCCCGCCAACAGTGTAATAAAATGTGAAAATGCCGGCGAAGTGCCAAGATCCGGGACGGCAAAAGCGTCACGGCAGAGATTTTCACATGAATGATGCGGATCCGAACAGAATCGGATCTCCTGTAACGATCTTATTATAGCCGCAAACAAACGTTATGTCAATCATGAAAGCGTTTCTCCGCCAATAGCACAATGCAGAATCCGAGGACGCAGACGCGGCGGTCCGCCCGAAAAAACGTCAAAAATGCGTTGCGCCCGAATGCCGATTCTGGTATGATAGGCGTGCAAGCAGGATAAATGGTCGCGGCTGTTTTCCCGGTATGGCACAGCCATCCGCAGCAAACAGGTGAGGAAAGTCCGGGCTTCACAGGGCAGGATGCCGGATAACGTCCGGCGGAGGCGACTCCAGGGACAGTGCAGCAGAAATATACCGCCAGCGTTTTCGCTGGTAAGGGTGGAAGGGCCGTGTAAGAGACCGCCGCCCGCCTGGCAACAGGCGGGGCATATGTAAACCCCATCCGAAGCAAGACCAAGCAGAAAGCGACAGGCCGGCCCGGCCTGCTTTCAGGTAGGTCGCTGGATCCTGCCGGCAACGGCAGGGCTAGATAGATGACCATTCACGACAGAACCCGGCTTATCGTCCCGCTTGCGCATACCGAACATTGCGGGGAGACTCCCCTGAAGGAGCCTCCCCGCAATATTTTCACGCAAAATTGTTTCGGCACGATTTTCTCCGGCATGTCCTGTTTTCAGACGCGGAAACAGCTTCCGCCGACGAACTCCCGCACGATCGAATTGTTCGGCAGGCTCTCACTGCTCACGCCCAGAAAATAATCCAGGAATTTCAGCAGCCGCTTGGCCTCAAAATACTCCGGCTCTCCCTGCCGGATGCTGTACAGAAGCGGCTGGGCATAGATCTTGAGGGCGCAAAGCTCATAGATCAGCGCCGAATTGAACATGACGTCCGCGCTCTCCTGATAGGGGAAAATATTTTCCTCCTCTCCCCTGCGCACGGAGGGCCATTGGGCGATGGTCTGCTTCGCAGAAATCCCTCTGGTCCTGGCGTCCCGCACCATACGGCGCAGAAGCCGTCCGTCCGTGGTGGGAATACGATTGTGTTCGTCCACGTTCAGACAGGTCAGGGCGCTGATATAAATTTTGTATTTGCTTTCGACGGGAAGCGCATAGGACATTTTGTCGTTGAGTCCGTGTATGCCCTCGATCACCAGAATATCCTCTGCCTGCAGCGTCAGCATTTCCCCGTTGTATTCCCGTTTTCCGGTCTTGAAATTGTAGGTAGGCATGGCGACAGTCTTTCCGGCCAGCAGATCGCACATATCCCGGTTAAAGCCCTCCACATCGATGGCCTCCAGGCATTCAAAATTGTACTGTCCCTTTTCATCCCGCGGCGTGAGCTCCCGGTTCACAAAATAATTGTCGATGGCAATGGGATGAGGGCGCAGCCCGTGGGTCTTGAGCTGAATGGAAAGCCGATGGGAAAATGTAGTTTTCCCCGATGAGGAAGGGCCGGCGATCATGACAAATTTTACATGCTTCCTGGCCGCGATCTGGGCCGCGATCGCGCCGATCCGACTCTCCTGCAGCGCCTCCTGCACCAGAATCAGCTCTGCCAGATCGCCTTCACAGATCTTATCGTTCAGATCGCCCACCGTATCGATGCCGATCTGTTCTCCCCAGCGGGTGGACTCCATCTGGGCGTCAAACAGCTTTTTGCGCTCCGCCACCGGCTGCACCGTCTCCGGCGCTTCGGCGGACGGCAAAAGCAGCATCAGACCTCCCTCGTAGGGCTGCACGGCAAACCATTTCACATAGCCCGTATCCGGAGTCATATACCCGTAATTATAATCATAGTAACCGTCCAGACAGTACACATTGATATAGGAACCGCGGCGATATCGGAACAGTTGTACTTTATCCCGCATTCCCTGCCCCTCAAACAGTCGGATGGCGTCGTCGATGGGCCAGGCCTTTTTGGTAAAAGGCAGCTTCGCCGATACCAGCTCCCGCATCCTGCGTTCCACGGCGCGGCAAAAATCCCCGTCGATGCGCAGTCCTCCCCTGGGAGAACAGTACAGCCCGCCTCCAATGGAAAACTCCACCTTCATCATGCCTTTTTCCGGGAATCCGGCCACATCTGCGGCCGCCTTCATCAGCAGCATGACGGCGCTTCTGACGTAAGTATCATGGCCGATCTTATCCGCAGCCGTCAGGAACGTGATCTCCGCTCCGTCCTTTATTTTCTTAAAAAGCTCCTGGATCTTGCCGTCTGCCACGGCGAGCACGATCTGATGCGCGTATGCTCCCTCCACCGTCCCCGCAATCTCTCCATATGTATGACGCCCCTCCAGCTCTGTCTTTTTCCCGTTTATCCAGATAGTCATAGTCCCTCCTTCTGCTTCCTGCTGTTATACCGCTTTCTGCCGGTTCACGGATTCCTGCCGTTTCTCCGCTTTCTGCCGCCCCACAGCGTCCTGCGGCTTCCCCGTTTTCTGCCGCCCCACGGCATCCTTGCCATTTCACAGCATCCCGGCGTTTTCGTTTTCTGTTTCTTTAAATTTTCTGGCCGTCCGGCTCTTTCATCCATCGGATCAGCGCTTCCATCAACTCCCTGTCCGACAGCAACTGCGCTCTGCGCTCTGCGCTCCTTTCGGACTGACTCGACCGGCCAGCCCTCTCCTTCCCGTCTTTCGGACACTCTTCTTGCGGCAGCTTCGCCAACAGTTCCGCATTCTTTGCTATTGTATGCTCCAGATACGAAATCAGTACCGGATGCTTTTCCCCGATCAGGCACGGGCCGAAGCGTTCCCGCGCCTCCTGCATCTGCCGATCTGACAGGCCGGTCCCTTCCGTTTTTTCCCCAAAAAGCGGATGCATCTCTCTCATTTCTGGCTGGATCCGTCCCGTACCGGCGGCATTCTTCCGGCAGAAGGCATCTTCCCGATACGGTCCCTCTTTCCCCATGGGCCGCTCCGCGTCCGGGACCCGTTCGCGGTTCGCCGCCAGAATGACCGGATAATACTTGCCGTCCTCCAGAACCATGTCCTCTTTCGTGATGATAAAACCGTTTTCTGTCAGCCAGCGGCGCACCAGCCGCACTTCGGACTGCGGCTCCAGCACCAGCCAGGAGAGCCCCGCCGTTTTTTCCGGATGCGCCGACAGGATCTTCATGGTCAGCCTTCCGCCCATCCCGGCGGCGATCATGACCTGCGCGCCCTCCGGACCCGTGGGCACATGTTCCAGCCCGTCAGACAGAACGGTCTCTATCTCTCCCGTCAATCCGCTCTGCGCAATATGTTCCTTCGCTCTCAACAGCGGCCCCGGTCTGACATCCGCCGCGATGACCCTGGGACATATCTTCTCCCGAACGAGGCAGATGGACACAAAGCCGTGGTCACAGCCGATATCCGCCGCAGCGTACCCGCGCGGCACCATCCCGGCCACGGCCCGCATCCGTTTCGACAGCTCCATACGTCCTCCCTTTACGATTTCCTGAATGGCTTCTTTCTTCTATTATAACGTATTGCGGCCGATTCTTCCATAAACTTTTCGTATGAATCAGCATAAACAGGCCGGACAGACCGCTGTCGAAGCCTGTCCCGAAGCCCTCAAAGGCCGCAAAATACCCCGGCGGGACGGAAATATCGTTTACAGCAGTACAAACGATGCATCTCCAATTCGTGCAGCTCATTCATTGGAAACCACTTTAAAATTCCTTCGTTTGATACCAGGTCAAAATTCTGTTTCGGACGCGCGAAAAAATAATAGTTTTGCCGCATTTCTTCCTTTGTATGCCTTAATGTAATATACCTTAAGGAAATGTCCTCGATATCGTCTTCCGTTATCCCGAGTTCTTCCTGCATTTCCCGCAATACGCAGGCCCTCGGATCATTCAGTTCATTTTCTTCAAAATGCCCGCCTGCGGAACCTGTCCAAACATTATTTACGACTCTGCCGCCTCATCTGTACAACAATAGCATATTCTCATCATTCACCAAATAAATTGAAGTCATATTTCGCAATCTGCCAGGCATGATCATCCTCAGCTCCCGTTTTATCTCCCTGTGCTGTCCTTAGATTTAACGTAAAGCCGCAAATCAGTCCACCGGCGCTCTCTGCGCCCACAACAGATATCCCAAGCCGCAGCATATACTGCAAAACTGCGTTTTTATATATTCTGCCTGATATTATAAATAAAATCAAGATAATTTTGGGGAGTATATGGTGTCAGATAAAAAGGGCCCGACGAGTTCATGCAAGCAGGATTTCTCCCACTACGATTGGATTAACCCCCGCGCTGACGCGCGGGGCCTCCATTCGCTCCGGGCCTGCAGCCCTGCGCTCATGGAGGACGCTCGTCAGATAAAAAAGGTTCCCGACGAACTCATGCAAGCATGGTTCGTTCGCTTCCTACCACGGATGGATTAACCCCCGCGCTGACGCGCGGGGCCTCCATTCGCTCCGGGCCTGCGGCCCTGCGCTCATGGAGGACGCTCGTCAGATAAAAAAGGTTCCCGACGAACTCATGCAAGCATGGTTCGTCGGGAACCTTCCTTATCTTCCTCGCTGTTAATCCAAGTAGTCTTTCAATTTTCGGCTGCGGCTGGGGTGGCGGAGCTTGCGCAGCGCTTTCGCCTCGATCTGGCGGATGCGTTCGCGAGTGACGGAAAATTCCTTGCCGACCTCCTCCAGTGTCCTGGCGCGGCCGTCGTCCAGGCCGAAGCGCAGGCGCAGCACCTTCTGCTCCCGTTCGGTGAGGGTGCCCAGCACCTCCACCAACTGTTCCTTCAGCAGGGTGAACGCGGCGGCGTCCGCGGGCACCGGCACGTTGTCGTCCTGTATGAAGTCGCCCAGGTGGCTGTCCTCCTCCTCGCCGATAGGGGTCTCCAGGGATACCGGCTCCTGCGAGATCTTCAGGATCTCCCGCACCCGGTCCACCGGCATCTTCATCTCCTCGGAGATTTCCTCCGGAGTGGGTTCACGTCCCAGCTCCTGCAGAAGCTGTCTGCTGACACGGATCAGTTTATTGATGGTCTCCACCATGTGTACCGGGATCCGGATCGTTCTGGCCTGGTCCGCGATGGCGCGGGTGATGGCCTGCCGGATCCACCAGGTCGCGTAGGTGGAGAACTTATAGCCCTTGCGGTAATCGAACTTTTCCACAGCCTTGATCAGTCCCAGATTCCCCTCCTGAATCAGGTCCAGAAACAGCATGCCGCGCCCCACGTAGCGCTTGGCGATGCTGACCACCAGACGCAGGTTGGCCTCCGCCAGGCGTTTTTTTGCGCTTTCATCCCCCATTTCCATCCGCTTCGCCAGGTCGATCTCCTCCTCGGCCGAAAGCAGCGGCACCTTCCCGATCTCCTTCAGATACATACGGACCGGATCTTCTATGCTGACGCCGTCGGGAATCGAAAGATCCAGATTCTCCACGTCCACGTCTTCCTCCGCCAGAAGGATCTCCTCGTCAGGAATATCGTCGTCCTCTGTGATGCGAAGCACATCCACATTGTTCTTTTCCAGCGTCTCCAGGATTTCATCGAACTGCTCCTCCTCCAGATGCAGCTCCGCGAAGTAATCGCTGATCTCCTGATATTCCAGGACATTCTTTTTCTTCTTCGCCATGGCCAGAAGGCCCTTCAGCTTCTCGTCAAATTTCGCTCTTGTGTTTTCGTCCATGTCCGTCAACATCCTTCCTGTATCTGATTCTATTGTGAACGCTATTGCAGAGAAATATGCGTTTTGCTAAGTTCTTCCAACAGCTTCTTCCCCGCGACCGCACGCCTCAGGGCATCCACATCCGTGCCCATATCCGCGCAGTCCCTCTCGTAGCTCTGGCGCTTCAGCGCGCAGACGATCTCATGAAAAGCCTTCTCCCGGCCCTGCGGACCGTCCGCCTGCGGAAGCCTGACCTGAAAAAGAGACGCCGCCTCCCGCTGCTCCGCTTCGTCCTCGAACATGCTGACGACGGCGGCCGGATTCGCCCTGCCGCCCTCCAGATCCGCAAACAGGCGCTGTGCCGCCGTCCGGCTGATCCCCTCCGAAAAATCCGCCGGAGAAATGAACCGCCGGATCTGCGGATAAAGCTGCGGCTGATCTGCCAGCCAAGTGAGCAGCAGCTTTTCATTGTAAAGCCGCTTCTCCCGGGACGTATCCTTTTCAGCGATGCCGGATTTCGGCCGTATCACCGGCTGCGCCAGACCGGTCTGGGCCGCGTATCTGCCCACCAGCCTGCGCAGGTTTTCAAACCCGATCTGGTATCTCTGCGCCGCGGCCTCTATATAGTTCTCCCGTTCCAGCTCGTCGGAAAACTCGCACAGCTTTCTCGCGACAGACCGGTGGAACTCCGTCTTGCCCTGGGGATCCTGCAGATCATAGCCCTTTTTCAACTGCTCCAGTTCAAAAAAGAAGCTGTTCTCCGCGTTGTCCAGCCGCTTCTGAAATTCCTCCGCGCCCAGCGCCTTGATGAACTCGTCCGGATCCTTGTAGGGCGTCAGATTGATGACCTTTCCCGTCATGCCCGCTTCCTTCAGGATGCCGATGGCCCGCAGCGCCGCGTTCACACCGGCGCCGTCGCTGTCATAGGAGAGAAGCACCTCCTGCGAATACCGCTTCAGCAGGCTGGCCTGCCCGGCGGTAAACGCGGTCCCCAGCGATGCCACCGCCTGATCGAAGCCGGCCTGATGCATGGCGATGACGTCCATGTATCCCTCGCAGAGGATGAAGCTGCCCTTCCGGCTTGTCCTCGCATGATTCAGACCGTACAGATTGCGGCTCTTATCAAAGATCTCGGTCTCCGGGGAATTGAGGTACTTGGGCTTCCCCTCTCCCATGACGCGGCCGCCGAAGCCGATGACCCGGTGGTTGATGTCCTGGATCGGGAACATGACCCGGTTCCAGAACTTTCCCGACAGCCCCCTTCTTTCATCGATGCTGCCCAGCCCCGCGTCGCGGATCAGGCTCTCCTCATAGCCCTTTGAACGCAGATATCGGATCAGCTCTCCGCCGCCCAGTCCGGAATATCCCAACCCGAAGCGCTGCATCGTCTCGTCGGAAAGCTGTCTGTTTTTCAGATATTGGTAGCCGACGCTGCCCTTCCGGTCCCGGAGCAGATAATAAAAGAAGGTGGCGGCGTCCTTATTGACCGCCAGAAGCCTCGCCCGGCGGCTCCGGGCCTTTTTCATCTCCCGGGAATCCTCCTCCGGCAGCGCCACGCCGGCCCGCTCCGCCAGCGCCTTCACCGCCTCCGGAAAGGAATAATTTTCATATTCCATCAGGAAGGTGATCACATTGCCCCCCGCGCCGCAGCCGAAGCAGTAATACATCTGCTTGGAGGCCGAGACGGAAAAGGACGGCGACTTTTCATTGTGAAACGGGCACAGGCCGAAATAGTTGCTCCCTTTTTTCTGCAGCCGCACATAACCGGAGATCACATCCACGATATTGTTTTTCGCACGGATCTCTTCGATCAGCTCATCAGGATAATACATGCCAAGCTCCTTATGTATGCCTAATAGCGCCAGGATTTCGGAATATAAAGCTCCTCATATTTCGCGATCGCGAAACGGTCTGTCATGCTGCCCACATAGTCGCAGACCACCCGCTCCGGCGGTTCTCCCCGCTCCAAAAGCCCCTGAAAATCCTCCGGCATGACGTCCGGATGGTGAAGGTAATAATCGTACAGCGTCTCCATCAAAATCTCCGCCTTGCCTTCCTCCCCCTTGGCCTGCGGATTCTGATAGACCCGCTCAAACATGAACCGCCGCAGCTCCCCCATGGCCGCTTCCACGGGCCCGGACATACAGATCTGTCCCTTCCCGCTGCTGGCGGAAACGATATCATGGATGAAATGATCCAGCCGCTCTCCCGTCGTAGCGCCGACCGCCTCTCTGATCCGCGCCGGAACATCCGCCTCCGTCAGGATCCCCGCCCGGATGGCATCGTCCATATCGTGATGGATGTAGGCGATCTTGTCCGAAAGCCGCACCACGCACCCCTCCAGCGTCATGGGGTGCCCCTTGGTCTGATGGTTGCGGATGCCGTCCCGCACCTCGAAGGTCAGGTTCAGCCCCTGCCCGTCCTTTTCCAGCAGATCCACCGTGCGCACGCTCTGGGCCGCGTGGTCGAAGCCGTAGGGGCAGACCCGGTTCAGCGCCCGCTCCCCGGCATGTCCGAAGGGAGTATGTCCCAGATCGTGGCCCAGCGCGATGGCCTCCACCAGCTCCTCGTTGAGCCGCAGCGCCCTGGCGATGGTGCGGGCGTTCTGGGAAACCTCCAGCGTATGAGTCAGCCTCGTGCGGTAATGGTCTCCCATGGGAGAGAGAAAAACCTGTGTCTTATCCTTCAACCGCCGGAAGGATTTGCTGTGGATGATCCGGTCCCTGTCCCGCTGGAAAACGGGACGGATATCGCACTGCTCCTCATCGCGCAGCCTGCCCGCGGATTCCCTGCTTTTGGCGGCATAGGGACTTAAATATTCCTCCTCCCACTTTTCCAGACTTTCACGGATGTTCAAGGAAGCCTCCTTTTATCTGCAGATGTCGTAGATGAATTCCGCGTTCTTCCCCATGGCCTCATAGGCGGTCTTGAAGGGGGACATCTGGAACACGTGCCACATCCCCTTATAAATATCGATCTTCACCGAAACGTTGGCCTTGATGAGACGGCGGTGCAGCATCGTGGCGTCCGAAAGCAGCATCTCGTTGTCCCCCACCTGAATGTACACCGGCGGAAATCCGGAAAAATCCCCGAACAGCGGCGAGATCAGCGGGTCGGTCAGGTCCCGTCCGGCGGCATAGTTATCCGTCATCCGGGCCAGATATTCCGGATTCAGCACCGGATCCACCTGCGCCCTGCTCTGATGGCTTTTGCCGGACGCGGTGAGATCGGTCCAGGGGGAAAGCAGCACCAGCCCTCTGGGCAGGAGCCGTTTCTCTCTCTTCAAAAAATGCACCAGCGAAAGGGCCAGATTGCCCCCCGCGGAATCCCCCGCCAGGATCACGTCGCGGGCCCCGTAGCCGTAGTGCATCAGATGATCCCAGGCCTTTCCCGCATCCTCCAGCGCCGCCGGATACGGAAACTCCGGCGCCAGCCGATAGTTGAAGCAGAACACGTCCATGGAAGTGGAATCCGCCAGCTTGGTGGTCAGCGTCCGGGCATATACCGTGCTGCCCGTGGAATAGCCGCCGCCATGGCAATAGAGGATGACATACTTTTTCATGTGGGCACGCTGCACATGCACCCACTCGCACTCCATGCCGTCCACATTCACCGGAATGTACTCCGCGCCCCGCTCTGTCCCCAGGAGCGCGCCGATCCGGTCCTGCGAATGCCGGTGCCTGTCGATATCCGGCTGTTCCACCAGGCCGTGGACCCTGCGGATCAGGTGCATCAGATTCTGATTCTGCTTCTCTCCAAGCGCCATGAAAGCCTCCCGCCGTCCTTAACTCCATACAAACTCATGATAATACTATCACAAAATCCGCAGGGCGTAAAGAACGGCACGGCGATTCCCTGTTGTTTTTCCGGAAAAAAATGTGTATACTGAGAAAAACGGCAGCTACGCCGTGCCCGCGCACGGCTTTTGACACTGACCTGAGGATGACCGCAGAATGCCAACGACAAAAAAGACACCCTTCCGAACCTGGTACCGGCTGGACCTCTCCGCCATCGTCTATCCGACGCTGCAGCGCAGGGATTTTTCCTCCGTCTACCGGCTTTCCGTCCTGCTGACGCAGGAGGTGCGGCCGGAGGTTTTGCAGCGCGCCGTGGACCTGTCCCTGAAACGCTTTCCTACCTATAAAGTATCCATGCGCCGGGGCCTGTTCTGGCGCTACCTGGAGCCCAATGACCGGCCCGGCCCCTTCGTGCGCCCGGATGTGCGCAATTTCTGCATGCCCATGTCCTTTCGCAGCAGGGACCGCTATCTGATCCGGTTTTATTATTATGGCAGGCGGATCTCCCTGGAAGCGCACCACAGCCTGGGCGACGGCACCGGAGCCATGTATCTGCTCCAGACCGTCACGGCCGTCTACCTGCGCCTGCTGGGGCATCCGGTCTCCAACCGGTATTTCGTCAAGGACATCGACGAAGCGCCGGATCCGGAGGAGCTGGAGGACGCCTACATGCGCTATGCCGACGCCCGGTTCTGTCCCCGGCGTCCCGCGCAGAAAACCTATCGGGTCCGGGGAAGCCGGGAGCCGTTTCACACCTTCAACGTCATCGACGGCATTCTCTCCGTCAGAGAGGTGTCCGCCGCCGCGAAAAAATACCGCGCTTCCATCACCGAATATCTGAACGCGGTGCTGCTTTTTTCCCTCATGCAGAAGCAGGAGGAGGAGCCGCACCTGCGCCTGCGCCCCGTGCGCATCGCCATGCCCGTGAACCTGCGCCGTTTTTTTCCCTCGAAAACGCTGCGCAACTTCATCACCATGGTCTACCCTTCCGTCGATCCCCGGCTGGGAACCTACCGCTTCGAGGAAGTGGTCTCCCATGTGCACAACTACATGCGCTATTACATCAACGAAAAATTTCTGCGGGGCGATATCACCACCAACGCCTCCACCAAACGCAACCCTCTGATCCGGGTGGTCCCGCTTTTCATCAAGGACTTTTTTGTGCGGCTCTTCTATTCCCGGGTACAGGACCGCAACTCCTCCGCCGGACTCACCAACATGGGCGCCCTCCGGGTGCCGGAGGAGATGAAGCCATGGCTGGAGCGCTTCGACATCTACATGGGGATCCCCTATTCCAGACGGACCAACTGCGCGATCATAAGCTATGAAGATATCCTGACGGTAAACTTCGCGAGCTGCATTCGGGAAGCCGATGTGGAGCGGCGCTTTTTCCGCCGCCTGACAGAGGACGGCATCCATGTCACCATTGAAAGCAACCGTTCCTGAGAACGGCCGCCAGGCCTGAACGGCCAAAAAGGAGGCTCTTATGTCCTACTGTGTGAACTGCGGGGTGAAGCTGGACGCTTCCCTGAAGCGCTGTCCGCTGTGCGATACCCCCGTTTTAAATCCGAACGAATTTCACGCCCTGACACCGCCCTCTCCCTTTCCCGCGGAAAAGGGGCAGGTGGAAGTGGTCAAACGCCGGGATCTGGCCATCCTGCTCCTCGTCGTGCTGATCTCCTCCGCCGCCGTCTGCGGCCTGCTGAATCTTCTGGTCTTTTCCCGGAGCGCCTGGTCCCTCTACGTCATCGGGGCCTGTCTCCTCATCTGGGTGCTGGCGTTTCCGGCGGTGCTGAACACCCGCATCCCCATCTACGGCTGTCTGCTCTGCGACGGGCTGGCGGCCGCGCTCTATCAGTATCTGATCAGCTTCAACACAGCCGGACAGGAATGGTTCTTCCGGCTGGCGCTGCCGCTCACCGCCCTTCTCACGGCGCTGGCGATCTCCTTCGCCCTTCTGGTGCGCGGGATTTCCTCGGCCTTTCTGATGGTGGCGCTCTACGCCTCGCTGGAGCTAGCCGCCCTCTGCATCGGCATCGAGCTGCTCATCCGGCGCTTTCTGTATCTCCCCCTGCGCCTCACCTGGTCGGCCATCGTCCTGGCCATCTGCACGGTCATCGCCGTCGCGCTGGTCACGATCCTGACCCTGACGCCGCTGCGCGACGAGGTGCGCAAACGGCTGCATTTTTAGGGTTTTCTTTTACGTGTTCGCGTGGGCCGCTTCCGCCTCCTCCAGGCTCCGGTAGCCGTAAAAGGCGGTTTCATTCCCGATGATCTGCCGAAGCAGGTTCCCGCCGCTGTTGTACACGGTCTCCGTCTGCTCCCACATCAGGCGCAGCGTCTTCTCCGAACAGGTCATCAGCTCCCCCCGCAGGTAACTCTCCGAGGAGGTCCCCTCCGGCACGCTGTCCTCCTGCGCCGTCATCGTCCGCCCGTTTTGCCGGATATTCGGATAGTGCTCCAGCATCCAGGCATCCCATTCCAGATGGACCTTTGCCAGCTTTTCGATCAGCTCCAGCTTTTCCGGAGAGGCCGCGGGAAGATGCTCCCGGATCTGCGCATACTCCTCCGGATAAGTGGTCTCCATCATATAGCCGTATTTCTCAAAGACCGGGTTGCGGCCCTCCGCCGCCGCCCGCGACAGATCCTCCCAGTAGCTCTGCAGCACCTCATCCGAATAGACCATCCACTGGCTCATCCGCATTTTGAAGAAGGTGTCCGGGTCATCCTGACAGGACGCGCGTCCCCCGGTATTTTCCACCTGCTGGAACAACTCCCATTCCGCCGATGCGATGTCAAAGATCAACTGTTCTCTTTCGGTTATTTCTCCCATATACGCCTCCTGCCCCCGCATGCGCGGTATCCGCTTCCGGAAAAGATATGCTAACGCTGAAAAGGGCACTCCGAATTTCTCATCGAAGTGCCTTTCCCCGTGCAGGAAAAGAGACTTGAACTCTCATGGTATTGCTACCATACGGACCTGAACCGTACGCGTCTGCCAATTCCGCCATTCCTGCATCATCCATAAAATATGCAACTGACTGCGGAAGATGGGACTTGAACCCACACGATGTAACCATCACAAGATCCTTAGTCTTGCTCGTCTGCCAGTTCCGACACTTCCGCGCAGCAGCGGTCCACCGCTGCAAAAGTTATATTATCATCTAATGAAATGAATGTCAACCTTAAATTTTGAAATTTCCGGCATATGAATTTTGAAATTTCCGGCATATGAAATTCCGGCACAGGGAGAACCGCCGCCTGCCGGTTCTCTTTCACGGGACGTCTCACTCCACGCTCCCGCGCAGCTTCACCCGATAGATCCGCGCCAGGGAATCGTTGACGCGCTCCTCGCTGATGGTGCCGTCCTGCACCGCCCGGAGAACGCCCTCGTAGGCCTGTTCAAAGTCCTCCGGCATCAGCACCATGTCCGCGCCCGCCTTCAGGGCCGTGATCGCCGCCACGTCCGACTCATAGTACTCCGTCACCGCCGCCATGCTCATGGCGTCCGTAATGACGATCCCGTCATAGCCCAGTTCGCCGCGCAGGATCCCGGTGATGATATCCTCGGAAAGGCTGGCCGGAATGCTGTTCCCGCCGGTCAGCTCCGGCGCCGTGATGTGTCCGACCATGATCATATCGCAACCAGCCCCGATCCCCGCCTGGAAGGGAAGGAATTCCGTCTCCTGCATCTGCTCCTTCGTCCGTTCTGTCTCCGCCAGGCCCTCGTGAGAATCCGCCGACGTATCGCCGTGTCCCGGAAAATGCTTCATGCAGGCGCTCACGCCCGTGTCCTGCAGGCCCTGTACCGCGCTGGAAACCATGTCCGCCGCCGTCTGCGCGTCGGAAGAAAACGCTCTTTTCCCGATCACGGTATTGTCCGGATTCGTCAGCACGTCCGCCACCGGCGCGAAATCCACGTTGAAGCCGTAGGAGGACAGATATGTCCCGATCGTCTGCGCCGCGTCATAGGCCGCCTGCGGATCGCCCGTGGCCCCGATATCCGCCATATCGCCCACATTGTCCAGCTTCAGCGCCTTTGCCACCCTGGCCACGCTGCCGCCCTCCTCATCCACGCCCAGGAAAAGCGGGAAGGCGCTGTAGGACACCGTATTGGAGAGCATCTCCGTAAGCTGCTCCTCCGACTGGATATTCTGCGCAAAATAGATCAGCCCGCCCACCGGATATTTGGCCAGCGCCTCCCGCGTGCCTTCTCCGGCCTGCACCGCCTGGGAAACGCCCGTGATCTGCTCCGGCGTCACGAAAAAAAGTCCCGCGACCTTCTGCTCCAGCGTCATGGAATTGATGCTGTCCGCCACCATCTCCTCCAACGCGTCCTCCTGGGTATATTCCGATTCCGTCTCCGTCTGGGTCTGGGATTCCATCTCGTCCAGAAGCTGTGCCACCGCGGATTCCACCTCCGCGGACTCCGCCGCCATCGACGACTCGATCAGCGCCTGCCGGGTGGCCTCCCGCTCCTGCCTGTGCTCCGCGATCATCCCCGCCGCCGCGCGGATCCCCATAAAACAGCCCGCGAACACGGCGGCCAGAAACACCGCCGTCACCGCATAGGAAACGGCCTGATTGCGTATTCTTCTCTTTCTCCTGACTTCTCTCCGGTTTTCTCTGTCCGACATGATCCGTGTTTTCCCCGTTATTCTTTTTGTGCGGTCTGCAAATCAACAAATATAGAGTAACACAAAAAGAAGCGGGTATCAATCCTCTTTTTCGATTGATACCCGCTTTATGCTATGTTGTCCAACGGTCTTTACCTCCTTTTCCTTCTATCTTTCCATCCTTTGACCGTACCCTGCGTACTGTGACGGGTTCTGACATCCCCCGGCGGCGATCCGTTCCATCGTGTCTCCCTGCCGTCCGAAAACATCTTCTCTCCTGCGCCACTTCATGGTGTGTACTCGATAAAATAGTCTCAGCATATGTTCGCTTTAAAGTATCCGGAATGCTCTCATTCCCTTTAAAGCATCTCTATGAAGTTGTCAATGTCTTGCGCCCTCTCGGGGAAGAAAGGGTCTTCGCTTTCTGTTCTCGGCGGAACCACTCCCTTTCTGTTCGAGTTCTGCATCTCTCTTGTTTATGGTCTTATTATATACAGAGGCTCCCGTTTTGTCAATACAATTTTTTCAAAAAATATAATTTGTCTGTTTTATACAAACTCATTTCGTATTTTTGTGTAAATAAGCTATTATTATTTGAATTATCTGACAATTCGTATTTTCTGTTATATAATAATGTTAATTATCGCTCTGTAAATCGACAGTTCTCTCAGAAGCCGTCCAAAAAAAATTCCTTTTCACAGATCCCCGATACAGCCGGGAAGCTGTGAAAAGGAACAGAAAAATCCGCTGCAGCCATGGTCTACTCGTTCCGGATCGCGGCAAGAGGGCTCAGCTTCATCGCCCTTCTGGAGGGGAAGAACCCCGCCACCATGCCGATGATCACGGCGAAAACGACCGAAGCCATCGCGAGCCACGGCGGAATATAGGACAGCCCCTCCATCATATTGCCGCTGGCCGCCACCGCGCGGTTGATGATGGCGGATATGCCGTAGCTGGCCCCCAGCCCCACCAGTCCGCCGATGAGTCCGATATAGGCCGCCTCGATCAGGAACAGGGCCTGGATGCTGCGCATGTCACAGCCCAGCACCTTCATGACGCCGATCTCCTTCGTCCGCTCGTAGATGGACATCATCATCGTATTGGTGATGCCGATGGCCGCGACGAGAAGCGCCACCGCGCCGATGCCTCCCAGCATGGCCTGCACGTTGGCGTACTGCTGCCTGGTGGATTCGATCCACTCGATGTTGCTGCTGGCGCTGTAGCCCAGAGCCTGAATCTGCTCCTGTACCACCAGCACATTTTCGATATCGTCCACATTCACATCGATCCAGGAATAGTAGATATCCTTATAGGGCTTCCCGGTGGAGGTAGTGGGCTGCCCCGGGATGACCTTATTGCGGAATACGCGCTTCAGCGTGGTTTCCAGCGCTTCCAGGTTGCAGAAAACCGTATAGCCGTTGTTGCTCCATTCATTCTCCCCGTTGGGCTTTTCCACGCCGGCGGTGGGAATGATGTATTTTTTCGGCGGCTGCACGGCGCTCCCGCCGTCCTGACCGGGCACATTCTGACTGTTCTGGCTGCTCCAGTACGCGTCCGTATCGAAGATGATAAACACGGTGTCCTTCATGAAATCCACGACCATTTCGCGGTTGGAATAATAGGGATAGTCATAGGTCTTGGGATTGTAAAAATCCGCGGCCACCATATTGCCGTAGAAAAATTCCAGCTCAGAGGGATTCT
Organism: uncultured Eisenbergiella sp.; assembly: GCA_947627215.1. GTDB lineage: Bacteria > Bacillota > Clostridia > Lachnospirales > Lachnospiraceae > Gallintestinimicrobium. The sequence continues at coordinate 48,235 of CANQVD010000013.1, read as the reverse complement.
CCGGCAGATGCCCATCCCCGATCTGAATGTTCTTGTTCGCCAATCCTTCCGGCGTCGTGCCCTCAATATCCAGATAGCACTCGTAGGACCCGTATTTCGCCATCGCGGACAGACGCAGAGAAGGGGAAACGCTCTCCACATGCTCCAGGCCGGAAAGCACCTCCAGCGCCTCATCGTCCAGGCGCTTCACCTCTTCCGTGGAAGAGGAAGAGCCGGAACCGCCGATGACGGAAACGGAACCCGCGACGCCGTACATCACCGACGAGCCTGAGGAACCGCCCCTGCCCTCCCGGACCGTGACCGTCGTCAGCCCGCCGTAGCGCTCGATCTCCGCCATGGAAGCGCGGTTCAGACCCAGTCCCAGCGAAACCATGACCACGATGGACGCCGTGCCGATCATCACGCCCAGCACCGTCAGAACCGTCCTGAATTTTCTTTTGAAAAGACTGCCGGAGCTCATCCGCAGCAAATCCAGAATCCGCATACCGTCTACTCCAATACCGCCCGTTCCCATGCGCCCCGCGGCGCGCTCACTCGTTTTTATCCAGATCCAGCAGATCCTCCGCCAACTGCTTCGCCGCCTTTTTCTTCTTGCGCAGCTTCACAATGACGGCGATGAGAACGGCCACAAGGACCGCGGCGCCCCCCACGATGCCGAGAATGACCGGAAGGGAGAGCCCCTTCTTCGGCTCCTCTTCCATATAATCATCCTCCGGGAACTGCACCATCCCCTCGTCCATCATCATCTCGTTTACGAATATGTTGATTTCCTTTTCCGTCCTGGTCTGCTTGCCCGCGTCATCCTCATAAATGATCACCGCCTTCACCGTGCCGTCGTCCGCGGTCCCCGCGATGCCGGTCACCATGGCGTCCACATTGCCGGTGGCACCCGGCTGCAGGTTGCCGATGAAGGTATCGCCGCCCTCCAGGCTGTCGGCCTCAAACTTCACCTGCACATTGTACAGCGTGGTCTTGCCCGTATTATAGATCTGGAACATGACGTTGGCCTGCTCCCCCACCATGATATTGGCGGGATAGATCTCCGGCGTGCTGGAATCGAACTTCGACTCCTGCAGGACGGGGATAGACACCTTCGCCTCGTCGGTCAGGTCCGCTTTCAGATCCGTATCGTATTTCATGCTCACCGTCACCACATAGGGCTTCTGGGAAAGGTCGGCCTTCGCCTGCATTTCGATCTGCAGGTCATGGGTGCTCCCTGCCGCCATCCTCTCCACATAGATGGAGCTGGAGCCGGACGTGGGAAGGAATGCCGCGTAGCTGTTGGTGACGCCGTTCGTCCCCTCCGTGCCGCCTTCCACGGCCTGCAGGTCGAAGAGCACATTGCTGACCGCCGTATCCGGCGACGTGTTCTGCACATGGATCGTGAGCAGGAAGGTATCGCCCGCGTAGACGTCCGCGGGGTCCGTCTCAAAGCCGGTGACGATGATCCTGGGCTGGGAAACGTTGGTCTCCTCGCTCATGCCGATCCGCCCGCTGCCCGGCTTGCCCTGACAGCTCACATAGACCGTCACCTCCGCCGGTTCCTCGCAGCGGATGCCGTCCCTGCTGTACCAGACCCTGAATTTCAGCGGATAATAGCCCGTCAGCACGTCCTCTCTGGCGGTAAAGGTATAGGTCACCTCCCGGCGGTTGAACAGCGCCTCGTCGTAAAGCTTCGTGGCACAGCCCGGTATCTCGCTGAAGTTCCGGGTATAGCCGGTATTTTCCAGTTGGAAAGGCCACTCGTTGACATCGTTGGAAACCTCCGGCTCCACCAGGATGTCGGTCAGCCATTCCTCGCCCAGATTGATGAGAGGCAGGACGATGTTCACGCTCTGGTTGTAGGCCACCGTCGGCGTTTCCCAGTTGTCCGCCACCGTGAGGAACTCCGTGGTCGTCGTCACCGTCCCCTTATCGGCGACGGCCGCGTCCATCTCTCCCTTCACGCGCTCTACCCAGGCCCACATTTCCGCCTCGGTCATGGTCTCGGATTCCGCGATATAGTAAATGCCCCTGTAGAGAATGCTGTCCAGTTCGTCCAGAATATACTGCTCCAGATTGTTGCTGCGGGTCAGCGTCCTCATGTAGTTGAGCATGTCCTCATCGGCCTCGGCCCGCATCTCGTCATCAATATATCCCGGCTCCGTCTGCTGCCCGCCGGCCTCCGCCGCATATGCCGTCATGCGCCCCGGCGCGGCGCCCAGCATGAGACACCCGGACAGGGCCGCCGTCCCCAGAACGGCAAACAGTCTCCTCACCCATCGATTTCCGTTTTTCATTTCAGTCCGCTCCTCCGTTTCCGGCTGCGCCGCGCGCACCGTCCTCTTTTTTCTCCGGCAAGGCCTGCGCCTGCGGCCCTTCCCCGGCCGCTTCGTCCCGTCTCCCCGTGTTATCCTCGATCCTCACGATTTTTCCGTCCCTGATATGGAAAATCCGGTCCGCAAAGCCGGCCAGATAGTTGTCGTGCGTCACCATCACCAGCGTCTGGTTTTTCTCCCGGACCACCCTCCGCATCAGCCGCATGACCTCCTCCGAGGTGTTGGAATCCAGGTTGCCCGTGGGCTCGTCCGCGAACACGATCTCCGGCTCCACCACCAGGGCGCGGGCTACGCCCACCCGCTGCTGCTGTCCGCCGGACATCTGCGTGGGCCTGTGCTTTTTATACTTCTGCAGCCCCACCATGTCCAGAAGCGCGCCCGCCCTCTTCATGCGCTGCGCTTTTTTCACGCCCTGAAAGGTCAGCGGCAGCGCCACGTTCTCCACCGCGTTCATCGTCGCCATAAGGTTGAAGGACTGGAAAATAAACCCGATGTGTTCCCGCCGGAACTTCACAAGCTGATTCTCCGTCTTTTTCTCCATGTGCTCTCCGGCGATCACGATCTCGCCCTTCGTAGGCTTCTCCAGACCGGCCAGCATATTCAGGAGCGTGGATTTTCCGGAACCGGAGGCGCCGACGATGGAGCAGAATTCCCCTTTGTAGATGGTGAAATCCACGCCGTTCAGGGCGCGCACCTTCGTATCGCCCACCCGATAGATCTTGTACAGATCCTTCACCTGTATGACAGGCTTTCCCGTCTTGTCCATGATCTCCTCTTCCAAACGGCGACCGCATTTTCCAAATGCCGTTTTCAACACATGATATGACAGTATAACACAAATCCTGTCCGTTGTCTTTAAGAATTATTAAAGATTTCAGATTTCGGATTTCAGATCAGATCGGATTTCGGATCAGGGACAGAAAAGGCGTACCGCCCCGCAAAAGGGTGATACGCCTTTTTTCGTTTAGACAGTCCTTCTCAACCGTGCCGTCCCGCTATCCGCGGGAAGCGCCGCCGGAGAAATGCGCCGCACTTCGCGCCCTCCCGGCCTTTACTGCTTCTTCCGCCTGCAGAGCAGGACGCCCGCCGCGGCCACTGCAGCCGCTGCCAGAAGCACGAGCCACACCTCCGCATGGCTTTCGTCTCCCGTCCTGGCTCCCAGGTTTCTCCGATCGCCCAGGTTGCCGTCATTCCGGTCGCCCAGATTTCCGCCGTTCCCGTCTTCCTCGCTGGTCTCCTCTTTCCGGTTCACAAACGCCGCCGCGCTGACGGTTCCCGCGGTGATCACGCCGCTGTCCCCGGAAGTATAGGTCACATATCCGTTCTGATTAGCCTCCACTTCCACGACCGCAAAGCCCACGCCCTCCGGCAGGCCGTCCGCGCTGATGCTGCCGCCGTTTCCGAGCTGGAAGGTGGCTTCGCCGCCCGCAAAGGTCATGCCGCCGAAGGTTCCGTTGATACTGCTGTCGGTCAGCTTCACCGCGAAGCTGAACAGCTCTCCGTTATACCCTTCGCCCTCCACCGCTTTCAGCACGGTCAGGGTGCCGGTCTGCGGCTTTTTCGGCGGGGGAGTGGTTTCGGGTGTGGTTTCCGGTTCGGTTTCCGGTTCCGGAGGCGGATTCTTTTCGTTTGTGAAATGCGCCTCCACCGTACGGTTCTCCGGGATTGTCCCGGTTTCTCCCTCTGATGTCGTCTTATAACCGTCCTGATTCGCCTCTTCCTCGGTCACTTCATAACCGATTCCCGACGGCAGGCCCTCAGCGGTCATGCTCCCGTAATGCTTGATCGAGAACTCCGCGACGCCATCTGTAAAATCCATTTCACCATATTTGCCATTTATGCTCTTATCGCTCAGCTCCACGGTGAAATGCCAATCTTTTGTTTTGTCTGCCGCGCCTCCCTGCACCAACTTAGTGACCACCAGGCCGCCGGTAATTCTTGTATTGACACAATCCACCGTCGTTGTTTCACCCTGCTTTATTGTGCCAACATTACCCGTCCAGGATGTCGAATAGCCTTCCGCGCTTTCCTCCGTCACTGTGTATGTGGCACCTGCCGGCAAACCGAGAGCGACCTTGCTCTCACCATGCTTCAATTTAAATGTAGCAGTTCCGTTCTTAAATTGCATATCGCCATACGAAGTGAGGACACCTGAATCTGGTAATATACCCGTAAAAACCTCGTCCTCCCCCGTTTTTTCAGGCGTCCAATCTAAATGCACTGTAAAATTCCACTCTCTACCAGTATCACCGCCGTTGCCGGTGACCTTCTTTGTGACAACCAGATTGCCGGAAGACGTGCTGTTGACAAACTCAACGTCTGGAGTATTCTCAGAAATTGTTCCCGTCGCGTTCTGTTTCTTAGTCCATGTCATGAAGCCATTCGTATTCGCCCCTGTCTCCTCCACAGTATAGGTAATCCCTAGCGGTAATTCTTCCGCTATCCTATATTTGCCATTCATTAAGGAAAATGTTGCCACACCGTTTTTAAAAACCATCTGTTCTTCTGGTTGACCCATGTTCGTGCTGTTAAAAGTTTTATCACTTAATGTCACCGTAAATTCCCAGCTTTGGCCCTCTCGTGTTGCTTGCGTGGACCAAACCTCTTTCTTGACAGTTAAAGTTCCTGTATTACCCACTGCGATAGGAGAAGGTTCCCCGCCTATTCTCTTTGTACCAACCGGAAGTTCCATGGTTTTACCCTTGGGCTCTTCCCCGTTCTCCGGTTCATCGGCCTGCACTTCCTTCTTCTCCACCTTATAGGAGATGCCCGCCGGAAGACCGCTCGCGAGCATGCTCCCGCCGGCCTTCAGCGCAAATACAGCGACGCCGTTGATGAACGTCATGTCGCCGCGATCGCCGTTGACGGTCGTATCGCTCAGCGTCACCGTGAATTGCCATGCCCTGTCTTCACCGTCCGCTTCTCCGCCTTCCTCCGACTCCGCGACAGCTTTGACCAACAACTCACCGGAAGCGTCCACCGAACCGCTCCACGAAATGACCGTATCCCCGGACGCGCCGTCATCCGTACTGCCGTCCGCTGAGGGATCGCCGGTCTGCTCATCTCCCTCCGTCGGCATATCGTTCTCCGTCCCGTCGGATGAATCGTCCTCTCCATTTATCACAGGATCGCCCTCTCCCTCTGCCGGAAGATTGTCCTGCTCTTCATCAGACGGATCGGTATTCTCCTCTGTGGGAGGAGTACTCTTCTCTCCATCAGGCAGACCGTTTCCTTCCCCTGTCGAAGGAGCACCCTGCCGTTCACCGGACAGACTGTTTTCTTTCCCTGTCGGAGAACCGTTCGCCGAATCCGCGGACGGTTCGTCCCCCGGTTCCTCCGAAGGATCGTCCAATAGCCCGACGGTCTGACCGCCGTCTCCCCCTGTCGGCGGATCGGTCTTCTCCTCTGTGGACGAAGTACCCGGAACACCCGGAGCCTTCTCATTCTCTCCGGCCGGATCCTTCCCCTGTCCTTCATCCGCTTCCGCTGTCTGTCCGGTCGCTCCGTCCGCATATACAACCGATGGGACCGAGGGCGAAAGAAGCGAAAAGGCCAAAACAAATGCCGTAACCACCACGCAGGCGCGGCGAAATGCAGATTTGAACTTTCTCATGGCAATGCCTCCTGTTTTCTTCTCCCTGTTCTTTCTTTATTTTGCACAGTATATACCATATCATCCTGATTATAACGGATTTGTGCAAATAAATCAATATGTAAATTTCGTCCTGTTAAAATAAATTTTAGGTTATTTCCAGGCCGTGAAAACGGCATAAAAGCCGGCCCTTTTCGGCACGGCGATTGCGTCAGTTGACGGAAAGCGCAGCTTTGTACGGTTTCTGAAATATAAATTTTGTTGTTAATCGTCAATCACAGGGTGCGGAACGATTTCCGGATGGCATCAAGGAATTTTTTATTGGATAAAATGTTCTTTTTTACTGATCCTGTGCTTACTTAATGATTCCTTTCAAATCGCATCCGTTCAGCAAATTCCTCTTCATTCATCCCCGCCTGTCCGGCCGCGTCCCGCAGGGAGAGCAGCCCTTTCCGGACCAGATCGGTCAGCGCGAGCAGTATTCCTTCTTTTCTTCCCTCTGCTCTTCCTTCTGCCCTTCCTTCCGTCCTTCCCGCCTCCCGTCCGGCCCTTTCGCCGATCTCTATTCCTTCCTCAATATATGCCTTCTGTAAAAGCTTTCTCTCCCGCTCCTCATCATATTCCAGCAACGACATCGCCTTTACCTCCGCTCTCTGTCTGCTCAAAAACTCCGCGAGGATGTTCTCCCGGATGCACTCCGTCACCGCCAGATCCACCGCCTGATCCCCTGTCATCCTCTTCGCGTAGGCGCGGATCTTTGACACCAATATGCTGTAGCCCTCCAGCGTCCGGCATTTTTCCATCAGCCCGCGGTTTTTCCCGTAGTTGATATTTATGATCCTTACCTTCAGTTCCAGTTCCGGGTGCCCTGTTCTTTTCAGGTATGCATCCGACAGCCTCATCTCGCTCTCCTCCGGCATTTCTTCCACGCCGTTGTAAAATACCACGAACCGCGGCTCCGGAACCTTTACCAGCCCGCGGCCGTACAGAGACCTGTCCTTCGTATACCGTTCCAGTTGACGTGTCACATAGCCCAGGTCCCGCAGCGGGAGATTCGGATTGACAGACGACTGGTGCTCATACAGGCACAGCTCTCCGTCGAACAGCAGCGACACGTCATTCTTCACGTTCATGTAAAGCGCGTTCTCCAGCGTACAGACCTCCAGCGCTGACTCGTCCGCATAGCTCGTCCCGTTCAGGGCATTATACAGCTCCAGGAGATTCTTTTTCTCCTGAAAGAGCATCCGGAATACCGTGTCCTTGTAATTGCGGACGGTTTTCGCTCCGTCCGCGGCAGCGTCCCGGTCCGGGGCCGCAATTTCGTTTCCCTTTTCCCGCATAGGCGGCTCCTTTCTGCCTGTGCAAAGCCGCCCCCGGCGGACACATTTTCCCGGGGAGTGCCGTCCTTCTGCGATCACGGTCCTTCGGCGGGCTTCGCCCTCCGGCCTGTCAAAAGAAAAACAGCCCCTTCCTGAAAATGATCCGCTCTCATTCCTTCCTGTTTCGGCGGCTCCGGCAAGATCAAACTGTAACGTGGATTGAAGCATAGAGTTCTGAAAACAGCAAGAAAAGAGAAGACGTTCCTGATTCGGATTCTTTACGGATTTTTCGGAAATTTATGCTCAGGAACAGAATATCATCAAAAAAAGCATTTTGCAAGATCGGCGGGAAATATTTGTGAGCGCTGCACATATCTTTTCGCTGATTTTTGGGTGATCTGTATATCCGCATTTAGTGTATAGTATGGAGAAAGCCGTATTTCCGTCCTTCCCCGCTTCCGCGGAGGGCGGCACATATTGATGTAAATGAAAATTTTGTCCGGTTTTTCATTGATGGGCCGCAAAAAACATGCTATCATATCCGCAGAGCTTTTGCTCGGCCTGATGCAAAAACAACGGATCGGAGACGGAGGAATGGAAAGTCGCGGGAACCGCCCCGACATTTTCGGGGTGCAGTTTGATGATGTTTCGCTGGAAGAGGCGGCCGCAAGGGCCGCAGATATGCTTTCCCGCGGTCCGTATCACTACTGTGCGGGCACCAACGCCAATCTGCTGCGCATGGCCCGCCGGGACGCCGTCTACCGGGACGCCGTCAACGGCGCGGACCTGTCGCTGGCGGACGGCTGCGGCGTCATTTACGCGGCCCGCATTTTAAAAGCGCCGCTGTCGCGGCGCGTGACCTGCATCGATCTGCTGGAGGCGCTTCTGGCGCGGCTTGACGGCTCCCGCGTATACATTCTGGGCGGGAAGCCCGGCACGGCGGAGCGGGCCGGCCGAAGCCTTCAGACGCGGTATCCCGGCCTGACGGTATGCGGCACGCACCACGGATACTTCGGGGACCCGGAGGGCATGGCCTTACAGATCGCGCAGGCCTCCCCCGACCTGCTCCTCGTCTGCCTCGGTTCGCCCAGGCAGGAGCTGTGGATGTCGCAGTACGGACGCCTGACGGGAGCGAATCTCGCCTGCGGCTGCGGCGGCTGGATCGATATTGCCGCCGGGGATCTTAAGCGCGCGCCCGTTTCCTGGCAGAGGCTCGATCTGGAATGGGCCTGGCGGTTCCTGCAGGAGCCCTGGCGCATCGTCCGGGTCTGCCAGTCGCTGGTCCTCCCGCTGCTGGCGCTCCAGGAAGCCGTGGGGCAAAAAGCATGCGGCAAGGAAGGAAAAAGGAATGTCCAAAAAAGGGAACAAATATGCGAAGGGCAAAACCTTAAAAAGACGTTTTGAGCTGGCCTCCCCGCCGGAGGTCTGCGAAAGGATCACGGATCTGTATCTTCTGGCCGTTCTCGGCATTTTCCCTCTGATCGTCGGCACGGGCGATTACGGCTACGGGAATCTCGTCGAGGCGAAGGCCTGGACCTGGATCGCGCTGACGGCGCTGTGGGCGGCGGCCCTCATCGGATATCTGATCCGGTGCAGGATCAGGCATATACCGTTTTCCGTCCGGTTCGGCCCGGCCCAGTGGACGGCGGTCATTCTGACGGGCATCTGCATCGCATCGGCGCTCCTGTCGGAGCACACCCGGGAAAGCTTTCTGCTGATCCACGCATCCAATACCAACAGTGTCCTTTTTACGGTATCCTATGCGGCTGCGTTTCTCGGCGTATCGCTGTTCGGGCGTCTGACCGGAAAACACATCCGGGCGCTCGGCATTTCCGTATTCCTGGGCGGCGTGCTGTCCGCGGTCCAACTGACGGGCCGCAATCCCCTGACCCTGTATCCGGAGGGCATGAGCTATTATAATAAATACAAGGAATATGCGGGCGCTTTTCTCGGAACGATGGGAAATATCGACTGTCTGGCCGCGTTTCTCTGCTTCGCCGTCCCCGTTCTCACCGTCTATGCCCTGCGTGCGGCGACGGCGGCAGAAACAAACGGGCGCACGAAGCGGCCAGACGCACGGGGCGCAGTCCCGGGAACCGCATCGGGCGGCGCGCATCCGGCATCGGGCAGCCGGCGTCCGGCCCCGCGCAGCCTGTCCGGGATCCTTCGCGGGATCCCTCCGGCAAAGCGGAACCTGCTTCTGCTCCTGCCCGCGCTCCTGTCGCTGTATATTCTGTACGCCGTCGACGTGGACGCCGCGAAGGTGGGGCTGCTCGGGTGTCTGATCGTCGTGCCCCCTGTGGTGATCCGAAACAAACGAGCGGCGAAGTATGCCGCCGCCGTCTGCGCAGCGGCCCTTCTTCTGGGCGTGACCGCCGTCTACTTCTGGCCGGGCGACAGCGGATTCCTTTATGAGGCATCCCGGATGCTTCACGGGCAAATCGAGCCCTCCTTCGGACATGATCGCATGGAGATCTGGATGAAGGCCCTGCCGTACGTCAGACAGCATCCCATTCTGGGAAACGGGCCGGCCTCGGGCGCATGGCTGTTTCTGGACATCCGGAAGGTGAACGAGGCCATGGAGCGCGTGACCACGGTATACAACGCCCATAACGTTTATCTCGGCTGGCTGCTGGAGACCGGCATTCCCGGCCTCGGCTGCGTCCTGCTCCTCCTGGGAAAAGGCGCCGCCGGCTGGATCAGGAGCCGGGAAAATGACGTTCTGGCAGCGCTCGGCGCGGGCATCGCCTGTTATCTGATCCAAGACTTCTTCAATCTGGGACTTGTCGTCACCGCGCCGTTTTTATGGATCGGTCTGGGAATCCTCGCCGGGCAGGCGGCTTCCCGAAAGGACGCCGCGGGATCCGCCGGATGATCGCCGGCAGGGCCGCGGGACCGGGCGGCAGCAGAGCGCCCCAACGTGAAAACCGTTTCCCTTCTGCGGGAAACGGTCTTTTTTTCATAACTGAACCAGCACGAACATATTGTAAATGGCCCGGATGGCGTCTTCGAAATCCTCGTTGCGCACGCCGATGATGATGTTGAGCTCGCTGGAGCCCTGGTCGATCATGCGGATATTGATGTTTTCATGGGCCAGCGCCGCGAAGATCCGGGCCGCGGTGCCCCGCGTGGATTTCATGCCTCTGCCCACCACCGCGATCAGCGCGATATCGGCCTCAATATCCACCATGTCCGGATTCGCCAGGCGGTGCAGGGCGGCCACCACGTTCTGTTCCTTGTTCATGAACTCATTCTGGTGGACGAACACGGTCATCGTGTCGATGCCGGAGGGCACGTGCTCGAAGGAAATGCCGTTGTCCTCGAAGGCCTGCAGCACCCGACGGCCGAAGCCGATCTCCATGTTCATCTTGTCCTTTTCGATGTTGACCGAACAGAAGCCCTTTTTCCCCGCGATGCCCGTGATAACGAAGCGCGACCTCTGGCAGGTGCTTTCCACGATCCAGGTGCCCTCGTCGTCCGGCTGGTTGGTGTTGCGGATATTGATGGGAATACCCTCCCTGCGTACCGGGAAAATGCAGTCCTCGTGCAGCACGCCGGCCCCCATGTAGGCCAGCTCCCGCAGCTCCCGGTACGTGATCATGCTGATCTTTTCCGGATTGGGAATGATCCTCGGGTCCGCGATCAGAAAGCCCGAAACGTCGGTCCAGTTTTCATAGACGTCCGCCTGTACGGCTCTGGCGACGATGGATCCGGTGATGTCGGAGCCGCCGCGGGAAAAGGTCTTCACCCTGCCGTCCGCCCCGGTCCCGTAAAAGCCGGGGATGACCGCATTCGGCATGTTCTTCAGGCGTTCGCCCATCACCGCATTGGTCTTCTGATCGTCAAACTCCCCGTTTTCCCGGAAGAAAACCACTTCCGCCGCGTCCACGAAGGTATAGCCCAGATAATCGGCCATGATGATGCCGTTCAGATATTCGCCCCGGGAGGCCGCATAGTCCCGCCCCGCATGCGCCCGGAAATTTTTCTCGATCCGCGAAAACTCCTCCGCCAGCGACAGATCCAGCCGCAGGCCATCGATGATCTCCTGATATCTGTCCCGGATGCGGCCGAACAGTTCGGAAAAATCCGCGTCAGCCTCCGCCTGCGCGTAACAGGCATAGAGCATATCGGTCACCTTCGTATCGGAGGGGCTTCGCTTGCCCGGCGCGCTGGGCACCACATATCTTCTGGAGGACTCCGCCCGCACGATCTCGCCGGCCTTCTCAAACTGATGCGCGTCGGCCAGCGAAGTACCTCCGAATTTCACTACTTTTCTCATACCGCTTTCTGACTCCTTTCAGGGACGTTCCCTGCTTATCTCATTCGCATGTTCGGACGGCTTTCTCACTCCAGCCCCAGGAAATGCCGCATCAGCGCCGGACCGCTTTCCTCATAATTTCCGCTCAGGATTCCTTCCGCCTCATTGTATTTCCAGTCGCGCACAAGGGGCTTCGTGCTGTCATAGATGAGCCACGGCACCTCCGCCGCGGTGTGCGTCCGCTTCGCGATGGGGGTCGGGTGGTCGGGAAGCACCATCATCCGGAACGCCTCTCCCGTCTGTGTCAGCTTTTCCCACAGTGGCCCGATCAGCCGCCGGTCCAGATATTCGATGGCCTTTATTTTCTTCTCCACGCTTCCCTGATGCCCCATCTCGTCCGGAGCCTCCACATGGATATAGGCGAAATCGTAGCCGTCCCTGATCAGCGCGTCATAGGCCGCCTGCATTTTTCCTTCATAGTTGGTGTTCAGACCGCCGGTGGCTCCCTCCACCTTCGCCACGGTCATCCCCGCGCCCACGGCGATTCCCTTGAGCAGATCCACCGCGGAAATCATGATCCCCCTTTTCCCGTAGGTTTCCGCAAAGGAGGACAGCGAGGGCCGCGTTCCGGCGCCCCAGAACCAGCAGCAGTTGGCCGGCCTGAGTCCCTGTTTTTTCCGCTCCAGATTCAGCGGATGATCCTTCAGAATCCGGTAGCTTTTCTCCATCATTTCATACAGCGCTTTGTCCGACGGCAGGTAGGGACCGATCTGACGTCCCAGCACATCGTGAGGCGCGGTCAACTCAAGCACGCGGCCGTGCTCCCAGATCAGACAGTGCCTGTAGCTGGTGCCCAGGTAAAAACGGTACGGGCCCCTTTCCAGCTCCGCCTTCACCGCGTCCAGCAGCACGCTGCAGTCCTGCGTGGAGATTTCGTCGGAGCTGTGGTCCAGGATCGTCTGCTCCTCAAACGGCACGTCCTCCTCCGAAAGGGTGACGATATTGCAGCGCAGCGCCACATCCGTATCCTTCATGTCCACGCCGATGGACAGCGCCTCCAGAGGCGAGCGTCCCGAATAGCATTTTTTCGGATCGTACCCCAGCACCGACAGGTTGGCCGTGTCCGAGCCGGGCGCCATGCCCTCCGGCACGGTATGCACCATGCCGATCTCCGACTGCGCCGAGATCCGGTCCAGATTCGGCGTATCCGCATGGGAAAGGGGGGTCCTGCCGTTCAGCTCCGCCAGCGGTTCGTCCGCCATCCCATCTCCCAGCACCACCACATATTTCATAAATTTTTACTCCTCTTTCTTATTTTATAACGGCTCCCGCTCCGACATTCCCACCGCGCGGAGGATTTGCCCGCACGGCGGTTCCGGAACGGGAAACCGGCAGATCTCAGTCCTTGAGACGGATCCGGGACAGAAAGCCGGGCAGCTTTTCCGCCTTCCGGGCAAACGCGTCCTGCGTCATCTCCCCGGTCACAAAGCCGAATTCCCGCGGGCATTCCGGCAGCCGTATTTTTTCCACGGTTCCGAACAGCTCCTCCACGGCCGCCTCATCCGAAACCGCCGTCCGCACGAAAAACCGTCCGGTCACCTGTCCGAAGTCCTTTAAGGCGATCTTCTCCCGGTCCCACAGGCACCAGATATGCGTCCCCTGATGCTTCACGCAGTCGATCACATCCGCCACCACCGCGCTGGCCGTGGGCAGCTTTCCCGCGCCCCGCCCGTAATACATGGTCTCGCCCACCATATTGCCGCAGACGAAAACGGCGTTGAACACGTTGTGGATGCCGGACAGCGGGTTGTCCTCCGAAAGCATGCAGGGCGACACGGCGGCCATATAGCCGTCCGGCTCCGCCTTGCATACGGCCAGCAGCCGGATCGCCATGCCCAGGGCCTTCGCGTACGCGAAATCCTCCGGCGTGATGCCGGTGATCCCTTCCGTATAGATATCCCGGCAGTCCACGGTCTTGCCCGACATCAGGCTGGCCAGGATCGCGATCTTGCGGCAGGCGTCATAGCCTTCCACATCGGCCTGGGGATTGCGCTCCGCATAGCCCTTTTCCTGCGCTTTTTTCAGAACCTCCTCAAACTTCGCCCCTTCCTTTTCCATCTTGGAAAGAATATAGTTGGTGGTTCCGTTGAGGATACCGGTGATCTCCAGGATCTTCTCCGCAGTCAGCGCCGTGTTCAGCGGACGGATGATGGGAATGCCGCCGCCCACGCTGGCCTCGAACAGATAATTGCAGCGGTTTTCTTCGGCCAGCGCGATCAGCTCCGCGCCGTGGCTGGCCACCAGCTCCTTGTTGGAGGTGCAGACGCTTTTTCCCGCCGCCAGCGCCCGCCTGGAAAAGGTCAGGGCCGGTTCGATGCCGCCCATGGTCTCGCAGATCACCCGGATCTCCGGATCCTGCAGAATGATTTCAAAATCGTGGATCACCTTATCTTCATGCGGATCCCCGGGAAACGATCGGATATCCAGAATGTATTTCACTTCCACCGCCGTGCCGGCACGGTTTTCGATCAGCTCCGCATTCCTGCAGAGCACCTCCACCACGCCGCTTCCCACCGTTCCGTATCCCATAACCGCTACTTTGACCATGCTCTCCTCCTTACCCGTGCCTTCCTCATTCCTTCGCCAGCATTTTCACGCTGTGAACGCCCTGCCCGCTCTCCAGCGCCTCCAGCATGCCGGAAACCCCCTGCGCCTCTCCCGGCGCCTGCACGCTCAGGCTCAGCGCCGCCACGCCGTTTACGGGCACGCTCTGATGGATCGTCAGAATGTTCGCGCCGAACCTGGCGATGACCTTCAGGACGTCCGACAGAAGCCCCGGCTCGTCATCGATCTGCATGGACAGCGTAATGGTCCTGCCCTGGGAATTGTCATGAAAGGGAAAAATATCGTCTTTATATTTGTAGAAAGAGCTTCTGCTGATGCCGGCCATATCCACGGCATCCTGAATGGTATCCGCCCTACCGGATTCCAGGTATCTTTTGGCTTCGACCACCTTCAGAAGCACCTCCGGCACCGCCTTTTTTGTCACGACAAAATATTTGGCAGGCTCTGCCACTTCCTTCGCCCCCTTTGTTCTCACTTCACGCACAATTGTGCGCCGCCGGGAGATATTCTAGCATAGCCCGCCCAATTAATCAAGCACAATATTCCTTTTTGTTCACCGATTTCCCCCGCGGCGCTTCGCCGGGAAATCGGCCGGACGGCGCCTGCCGCCCGGTCAGAGCCTGCTGATCCCGTAGAGGAGAAGCAGATGCGCCGGATAATAGAGGTAGAAGAAATATTTGCCCCGCTTCCAGCGCCTCACGCCGTTATACATACAGATGAGCGGCACGGAAAAAATGCCGAAGCCCTCGAGCACCGCCGTATAGGCCGCGTTGAGCCAGACGGCGGGATAGCTCAGCGGATAGCCGTCCAGCACCGGCGTCAGCAGATTGACCGCGCAGAACAGCACAAACCCGACCGCCGGGTGTGGATACCCGCAGCGGGCATACAGATAAAAAACGAACACCAGGAAGGGGCCCGTGCATCCGTAATCGAAGCCCAGAAGCTCCGCGGCGATCATGAATCCGAGCACCGCGAGGGCCGTCAGAATCCATCGGACCGGGCCTCTGCCCCGGATCCGGTCAAGGACGCACAGCATCAGCAGTCCGCTGACCAGCGTCCAGTACACGTTCTGCCACTCCCAGGACACCGCCGTTCCCGACACCGCCAGATCGAACGGGACCTCGGAGATCAGCGCAAAGGCTCCCATGCGCAGAATATACCGGCGCAGATCGGAGGTATGGGAAAAGCCCTCCACCAGGAGCCACACATAAAGCGGGAACGCGATCCTGCCGATGAGCCGCCAGCCCATATCGCCCGGGAAAAGAACCACGCCCGTGTGATCGATCAGCATGGTCACCATGGCTGTGACCTTCAGCCAGTCGGCGGATATGCCGCCTCCGGCGGCCCGAACCTGTTTTCCTTCCATCGATTTCATTTCAGCCTCCGCACGCCGCGGTCATGCGCGGGACGGCGGATGCGCCGGATTTCAAATCCGGCGTTGCGATCCCGCGTTTTGTGACGCCGCAGCTCAGCTCCGGGACCGGTCTCAGCAGTCCAGCGGATATTTGCTCACCAGGACATCCACGATGGCGCGCGCCTTACCGACGCCTGCCTCGCCCTCCCGGATCACCGTCGAAATGGCCTCCGCGATCTGCTCCATATCCGCTTCCTTCATGCCTCTGGTGGTGACAGCCGGCGTTCCCAGACGGATGCCGCTGGTCACGAACGGGGACTGGGGATCGTTGGGGATCGTGTTCTTGTTGGCCGTGATATGGGCCTCGTCCAAAAGCTTCTCCACCGCCTTGCCGGTCAGGCCGAAATTGGTCAGATCCACCAACATCAGGTGATTGTCCGTGCCGCCGGAAACGATGCGGATCCCGCGCGCCTGCAGACCGGCGCACAGCGCCTGGGCATTGTTCACGATCTGCTGCTGATATGTCCTGAAATCCTCTCCCAATGCCTCCTGGAAACAAACCGCTTTGCCCGCGATCACATGCATCAGGGGGCCTCCCTGGGTGCCGGGGAAAATCGCCTTGTTGAAGTTGTATTTCTTCGCCGCGGCCTCACTGGAAAGAATCAGTCCGCCCCTGGGCCCGCGCAGCGTCTTGTGGGTCGTGGTGGTCACCACGTCCGCATAAGGGATGGGGCTGGGATGCAGCCCGGCCGCCACCAGGCCCGCAATGTGCGCCATATCCACCATCAGACAGGCGCCCACCTCGTCCGCCGCCTCGCGGAACTTCGCCCAGTCGATGGTCCTGGCATAGGCGGAAGCCCCCGCAATGATCATTTTGGGCTTACAGGCCAGGGCTGTCCTGCGCATGGCCTCATAATCCAGAAAACCGTTTTCATCCACACCGTAGGGCACCACATGGAAATATTTGCCGGACAGATTCACCGGACTGCCGTGGGTCAGATGGCCGCCGTGGTCCAGATTCATGCCCATGATGGTATCACCCGGAGTGAGCACCGCGAACTGCACGGCCATATTGGCCTGTGCGCCGGAATGGGGCTGAACGTTGGCATATTCACAGCCAAAAAGCTTCTTCGCCCGCTCGATGGCCAGATTCTCCACCACATCCACGCACTGACAGCCGCCGTAATAGCGCCTGCCGGGATACCCTTCCGCATATTTGTTGGTCAGAACGCTCCCCATGGCCGCCATGACCGCCTTGCTCACCCAGTTTTCGGAGGCGATCAGCTCAATGTGGCTGTTCTGCCGCTCCTGCTCCGCCACGATGGCGTCCGCGATCTGGGGATCTGCCTTTCTCACTTCCTCTAAAGAATACATGCTGTTCTCCCTTTCCTGCCGCCGCTCATACAGCGGCCCGCTTCCCCGGAGCGCTCCGCCGGACGCCTTTCCGTCCGGACGGCTCCACGGCCGCACTCCCGCGCCGGGGCATTTTTCAAAATGCCGGGAACCTTTCGATCCCCGGCATCTTCTTTTTCATCCAGATAACACGTGCCGCTGACACGGACATGGCATCCGCCGCCTTCACATTTCGGGCTTTCTCAGCCGCCGATCTGCGCGGCGACCTCGGCCGCGAAATCCTCATTTTTCTTTTCCAGGCCTTCGCCGGTCTCAAAGCGGACGAATTTCTTCACGGAAATATTCGCGCCGTTCTCCCTGGCGACCTGTGCCAGATACTGGGCGACGGTCTGTTTGCCGTCCTCGGCCTTGACATAGACCTGCTCCAGCAGGCATACTTCTTTGAGTTCCTTGTTCAGACGGCCCATCACAGCGCCATCGATCACCTTCTCCGGCTTGCCGGCCATCTTGGGATCGTTTTCGATCTGCGCCCTGATGATCTCCTTCTCATGCGCCTTGTATTCCTCGGACACATCCGCGGTGGACACGTACTTCGGGTACAGCGCGGCGACCTGCATCGCCAGATTCACCAGCGCCTCCTTCACCGCGTCGTTGACCACATCGGTATCGGCCTCCACCAGCACGCCGATGCGCCCGCCGCCGTGGGTATAGGAAACCACGCAGCCATGCTCCGCCACGACCTTTTCAAATCTTCTGATCTTCAGGTTCTCGCCGATCACGGCGATCATATCCACCAGCGCGTCCTTCACGCTCTTGGAAGGATCCTCATGCCAGGGCTCCGCCATGAAAGCGTCCATATCGGCCGCGTCGGAATTCGCCGCCTGCAGGGCGACCGCCTCCACAAACGCCTGGAACTTCTCGTTCTTCGCTACGAAATCGGTCTCGGAATTGACCTCCACCACCGCGGCAGTGGTGTCGTCCTTGCTCACGATCCGGCAGATGCCCTCCGCCGCGATCCTGGCGGCCTTCTTCTCCGCCTTCGCCTGACCCTTCTTGCGCAGGACCTCAACGGCGGCGTCCATATCGCCGTCCGTCTCCGTGAGGGCCCTCTTGCAGTCCATCATGCCCGCGCCGGTCATTTCTCTCAATTCTTTTACCATGGATGCTGTAATAGCCATATTATTTTCCTCCGTCCCAACCGATCATTCCGCCGCGGCGACTTCTTCGATATCGGCAGGCTCTCCTGCCGCCTCAGCCACGGCCTCTTCCGTATAGGTCTCTTCTCCCTGGTTCGCCTCAACGACGGCATCCGCCATCTTGGAGGTGATCAGCTTGATGGCTCTGATCGCGTCGTCATTGCCGGGGATGATATAATCCAGCTCCTCGGGATCGCAGTTGGTATCGCCGATGCCGATCAGGGTGATGCCCAGCGCATGCGCTTCCTGCACGCAGATATGCTCCTTCTTGGGATCCACGACAAAAATCGCGTCGGGAATCCGGGTCATCCCCTTGATGCCGCCCAGGTTCTTCTCCAGCTTCTCCCACTCCTTGCGGATCTTGATGACTTCCTTCTTGGGAAGCACATCGAAGGTGCCGTCCACGGACATGGTCTCGATGGCCTTCAGCCGGTCGATCCGGCTCCGGATGGTCTTGAAGTTGGTGAGCATGCCGCCCAGCCATCTCTCATTGACATAGTACATGCCGCAGCGCTCCGCCTCCGTCTTCACCGCGTCCTGCGCCTGCTTCTTGGTGCCGACGAACAGGATCGTGCCGCCCTGGGAAGCGATCTCAAATACGGCCTTGTAGGCCTCGTCCACCTTGCCCACAGACTTCTGCAGGTCGATGATGTGGATGCCGTTGCGCTCGGTGAAGATATAGGGAGCCATCTTGGGGTTCCATCTTCTCGTCTGATGCCCGAAATGCACGCCGGCCTCGAGCAACTGTTTCATGGAAATAACGCTCATTTTCTTACCTCCGTCTGGTTTTTCTTCCGCATACATCACATCCGCCAGTCATCCTTCGCGTCAGAGGACACCATTGGCGGATCCGCATGCGTGTTTTTTCGTCACAGCCCTGATATTGTAACATAAGAAAACCCCTCATGCAAGGGGTTTTACCAACTTTTTCACCTCCGCCGCAGCGAACTCGTTCTGCACGCGGATGTATGTGCCCTTCATCCCGGAGGAACGGGCCTCGATAATGCCCGCGCTCTCGAACTTGCGCAGCGCGTTGACGATCACGGAGCGGGTGATGCCCGCCTGATCCGCGATCTTGCTGGCGACCAGAATCCCTTCCGTCCCTTTCAGCTCCTGGAAGATCCTTATGATCGCTTCCTGCTCCGAATAGGAAAGGGTGCCCAGCGCCGAATTCACCACAGAGATCTTCCGGTCGGCCTCCGCGCTCTCCTCGCTCTCCGCACGCAGCATTTCCAGGCCGATCACCGTCGTCCCGTATTCGCAGAGGATGATATCGTCTATCCCGTAGGCGCTCCCCCTGCGGTATAAAAACAGGGTGCCCAGCCTTTCCCCGGCGATCTCGATGGGAGCGACGATGGCGGAAAGCGGGGCGTCCTCCGGCACATCGAAGCCCAGCGTAGCCAGGTTCACATTTTCCTTGGTGGACAGCACAGCCAGCATGCGCTCATTGAGCATCGGATCCACAAACCGCCCCACTTCTCCCCGCAGAAGCCCGTCGTCCCCCGTCCCGCTCTTCCCGGAAACGCCCAGGATCTTTCCCTTTCTGCTGATGACCAGCACGCTGGAATCCAGCGTTTCTCTCATCACCTCGCAGATATCGCTGAAAACCACCTTACTGGAATTGTTGTTGTGCAGCAGCTTTCCGATTTTCCTCGTCCTGTCCAGCAAATGCACACTGCTCATGTGTCCCTGTCCTCCCAGGCAAATTCTTCTGTCGATCTGACGCCGGTTTCCCGCAGTGGCGAAATCTCAGATAACAAAACCATTCTATCATGTCGGCATGCTGCCCGCAATGAATTATGCCTGTTTTTTTTCTGTTTTTTCTGTTATATAGCCGCATCCTTCCTTCGCACATACCAGCTTTCCGCCCTTTTGCAGCATCATGGAGCCGCAGACCGGGCATTTTTCGGCGGCAGGCCTCTGCCATACCATAAAATCACACTCCGGATAACGGATACATCCGTAATAGCGACGCCCCTTCTGCGTCTTTTTCTCCACGATGTCTCCGCCGCATTTCGGACAGACCGCGCCGGTCTTTTCATAATAGGGCTTCGTATTGCGGCATTCCGGGAAGCCCGGGCAGGCCAGGAAACGCCCGTGAGGTCCGTATTTGATCACCATGCGGCGGCCGCACTGCTCGCATACCTCGTCGGATTCCTCATCTCCGATCTTCACCTCCGCCAGATCCTTTTCCGCTTTCCGGACCGCCTCGTCCAGATCCGGATAAAAATTGGCGATGATCGTCTTCCATTCCACGGTGCCCTCGGATACGCCGTCCAGAAGGGCCTCCATATTGGCCGTGAAATTCACGTCCACAATGCTGGGGAAGGCCTTTTTCATCATGTCGTTGACCACCTCTCCCAGCTCGGTCACATAGAGATTGCGGTTCTCCTTGGTCACATACCGCCGCGCCAGAATCGTGGTGATGGTGGGCGCATAGGTGCTGGGCCGTCCGATGCCCAGCTCCTCCAGCGTGCGCACCAGCGTGGCCTCCGTATAATGAGCCGGCGGCTGGGTGAAATGGCGCGCCCCCTCCAGCGCATCCAGAGACAGCGCCTCGCCCTCCTCCACGGCCTTCGCCAGCGTATTGTTTTCGGCCTTTTCTTCGTCCTCCTCATGGTAGACGCTCAGGAAGCCGTCGAAAAGCATTTTCCCCGCGGCTACGCTGAACCGATGGCCTCCGCCGTCGATCTTCAGCGAAGCGGTCTCAAAGCGCGCCGGAGCCATGCGGCTGGCCACGAACCGCTTCCAGATCAACTGATACAGCCTGAACTGATCCCGGGAAAGGGATTCCTTCAGCTTCTCCGGCGTACGCTCCGGATCGGTGGGACGGATCGCCTCATGGGCGTCCTGGATCTTCTGTCCGCCCTTCTTCACGCCGCCCTCTCCCGCATAGCTTTCCCCGTAATGGGAAGCGATGTAGGATTTCACCATCTCCTCCGCTTCGTCCGATATCCTGGTGGAATCGGTACGCAGGTAAGTGATGACGCCCACGGTGCCGTTTCCCCTGATATCCACGCCCTCGTAGAGCTGCTGCGCCAGGCGCATGGTCTTCTGGGTGGAAAAATTCAGCACCCGGCTGGCTTCCTGCTGAAGCGTGGACGTGGTAAACGGCAGCGGCGCCTTCCTGACGCGTTCTCCCCGCCGTATCTCCGCCACACGGAAGGCCGCGCCCTGACAGTCCCGCTTCACCGCTTCCACCTCGTCCGCGGTTTTCAGCTCCTTCTTCTGTTCCCCTTCGCCATAATACTTCGCCCGCAGCGTTTTCTTCTCGCCGGGGATCCGGAAGGACGCCTCCAGCGTCCAGTATTCCTCCGGAAGGAACGCGTCGATCTCCGCCTCCCGGTCACAGATGATCCGCAGCGCCACCGACTGCACACGGCCGGCGGAAAGTCCCCGTTTGACCTTTTCCCACAAAAGCGGGGAGATCCGGTAACCCACCATCCGGTCCAGGATGCGCCGCGTCTGCTGGGCGTTCACCAGATCCATGTTGATCTGTCTTGCGTGCTTTAAGGATTCCTTCACCGCGTTCTTCGTGATCTCATTGAAGGTGATCCGGCAGACCTTCTTGCCGGGCAGCCCGGACAGCTTCAGAGCCTCCACCAGGTGCCAGGAGATCGCCTCTCCCTCCCGGTCAGGGTCGGTGGCCAGATAGATCTTTTCGGCCTTCTTCACTTCCCGCCGCAGGCCTGCCAGGATCTCTCCCTTGCCCCGGATCGTGATGTATTTCGGCTCGTAATCGCCCTTTACGTCGATGCCGAGCTGACTCTTCGGAAGGTCCCTGACGTGGCCGTTGCTGGCCGCCACCTCGTAGTTCGCCCCCAGAAATTTTCCGATCGTCTTCACCTTCGCCGGTGATTCCACAATAACCAGATACTTCGCCATGCCCCGTTTCCTCAACTTCTGCGCAGCGGCCGGCCCCTTCCGGACCGCCCGCCGCTTTATCGTGACTCACTATACAACATATCCTGACGCAATGCAAGGAAAAAAATACAAAAAAATACAATTCGGCTACTCCCGCCGCGCCCGGTCCGCATCCCCTGCCGAAGGGCCCCCGTCCCGCCCGGCGCGCGTCCGTTCCGTTTCCGGACACGCTTCCGCTCGGAAGAAAAGCGCAGCGGCACGTAACGCGGCAGAGGACGCCGCGTAAGTGCCGGCGCTTTTCTACGGTCCGGGAAAACGGAACGGACGCGCGCCGGGCGGGACGGGGGCCCTTCGGCAGGGGATGCGGACCGGGCGGGACGGGAGAGGCCGGCAGGCGCGGGAGGTCCGTTACAGAAGGTCCGTACGGGTGTACAGGCCGGCGCGACACGCCGCCCGGCCTTCCAGACACAGAAGCAGCAGCTCCTCCATCAGCTCCGGCAGGCCGGGCATGGCGCAGCGCGAAGGGATTTCCTGCCCGGACCGCGCCTCCTCCGGTTCCCTCCGGCAGTCTTCGTTCTGTTCTTCCGGACGCTCCCGCAGCCGCTCTAAAATTTCGTCCAGTGTCCTGGGGTCGCAGTCCAGCGCGCGCAGCACGGAAGCCGTGAGGGGCCGGACCGGAGGCTCCTCCTTCGGCTTTTCCCGACCTGCTCCCCCGCCGGACGAAGACTTACTCTCCGCGCCTTCCCCGGCCGGCTTTTCACCGGTTCGGCCCGCGCCGGCCCCTTTTCCGCTGCCGCTCTCTGCCCTGTCTTTCTCTTCGCCGTCCGTTCCGCTCTCCGGGCCTTCCCCGGTCCCGGCGTTTTCCGCTCCTTCGTCCATATGCAGCGCCCGCAGCAGTTGCGGCACGCTCAGGGCCGCTCCCGCGCCGCCCGCGATCAGGCGGTTGCAGCCTCTGGAGCAGGTGTCGGTGATCCTTCCCGGCACGGCGTACACCTCCCGGCCCTGCTCCAGCGCCATGTCCACCGTGATCAGCGTCCCGCTCCTTTCCCTGGCCTCCGTCACCAGCACCAGATCGGACAGGCCGCTGATGATGCGGTTGCGCGCCGGAAACAGGCGGGCCTCCGGCCGGGTGCCGGGCGGATATTCCGAAAGCAGACAGCCCTCCCGCTCCAGCCATTCATACAGTGGCCTGTTTTCCGGCGGATAGCACAGATCCACTCCGCAGCCCAACACCGCGGCGGAAAAGCCGCCCGCTTCCATCGCCGCGCGGCCGGCGATGCCGTCCACGCCTCTGGCCAGACCGCTGACGACCGTCACCCCGGCTCTGGCCAGACCGGCGGCAAAATAACGGGTTGTCTGTCGGCCGTACTCCGAGCATTCCCGGGTTCCGATGACGGCCGCCGCACAGGGCATCTCAGGCAGCTTTCCCTTTCCATAGAGCGCCACGGGCGGATCCGGGATCTCCTTCAATCTGGACGGATACGCCGGATGCGGCAGCGGCAGAAAGAAAATGCCCTTTTCCCGGTATCCCTCCAGACGGCGCGCCGCCTCGCGCAGCCTTTTTTCCTCCTTGGCCCGCTCCAGCAGCGCAGCCCGGGCCGGGCCGATCAGCGCTGCCTCGCTCTCCCGGGAAAGCGCCAGAACGCCCTTTACCGTCTCCGCGCGCTCCAACAGCCGCCGGACGCTGACCGCCCCGATCCCGGAAATACCGCACAGCCAGAAATATCCGGTCAGTTCTTCCTCTGTCATGTCATTTTTCCTCTCTATGATCGTATTCCCTCCATCCTCCTTCCCGCCGTTCCTTTCGTTCCGGGCCTGTTCTTTCCATATAAATATGGAGGAATCCATCATTCCTTCTGATACAGATTTCCGTTCTGCCGATAATGGATCGCCTGCCCCAGGTGCGCGTTGGTGATCATTTCCGTGCCGTCCAGATCCGCCAGCGTGCGCGCCACCCGGAGGATTCGGTGACAGGCCCTGGCGGAGCATCCGAGGCGTCCGGCCGCCTCCTCCAGAAAACGCTGCTGACGAAGCCCCAGATGGCAGAACTTCATGATATTTTCCGCGCCCAGCCTGCCGTTGGCCTCGATCCCCGTTCCCGCGTAACGCCATTTCTGGCGTTCTCTCGCCATGAGCACCCGTTCCCTCATATGGTTGCTGTCCCATTCCCGGCCGCCGTCCGGCTCCGGTTCCGGCCCGGCTCCGGAGCCGTTCCCCGAAGCGCTGCCGACAGCCGCGCTCCCGGCTTCTCCGTTCTCCTTCACCGGCTCCCACAGCCCCGATACGGGTACGGGCCGGGCCGTACAGCAGATATCGATCCGGTCCAGGAGCGGACCGGAGATCCGGGACAGATAGCGGCGCACCTCCCAGGGGCTGCAGTGGCAGCGGTTCCTGTCCGGATAGTAGCCGCAGGGACAGGGATTGGTGGAGGCCACCAGCATGAAATCCGCCGGATAAATGAAATTTCCGCCGCTCTTTGCCAGATAGATCGTCCCGTCCTCCATGGGCTGGCGCAGGATGTCCAGCGTCTGCCGCCGAAACTCCGCCATTTCATCCAGGAACAGGACGCCTCTGTGGGCCAGCGTCACCATGCCGGGCCTGGGAACCGTCCCGCCCCCGGCCATCGCGAAACCGCTCACCGTATGGTGGGGACTGATAAAAGGCCTGTTTTTTATCAGTCTCCCCTGCTCCAGCTTCCCGGCCACACTGTAAATCGCCGAAACCTCCTTCTGCTCCTGCTTCCCCAGCGGCGGCAGGATCGAAGGAATGCACTTCGCCAGCATGGTCTTGCCCGCGCCCGGCGGCCCCACCAGCAAAAGATTGTGGAAGCCCGCCGCGGCTGTCAGCGCGGCGGCTTTCGCCTCCTGCATGCCCTTCACAGAAGCGAAATCCGGCCCGGCCTTCTCTTCCGGCGGACTCTCCCCGGCGTTCGCCGCCGCCCGCCGGGCGGCGCGGTCCCGCATCCGTTTTCTCCCTTCGCCGTCCAGACAAAGATACCGCGCGGCCTCCTCCAGATGCTCCACGCCCATCACGGCGACTTCTCCGACGAGATTGCCCTCCCGCAGGTTTTCCAGCGGCAGCAGACACTCCCCGATCCCCTGCCGCGCACACTCCAGCACGATGGGCAGCACGCCCCGGACGGGCCGGACGCCGCCGTCCAGCCCAAGCTCTCCGGCCACCAGCACATCCGCCAGCCGTTCCGGAGGGATCATTCCCTGAGAGGCCATGATCCCCAGCGCCACAGGCAGATCGAAGGCCGTGCCCGCCTTATGGATGCCCGCCGGAGAAATGTTCACGGTGATCTTTTCGGCGGGCACCTTTACGCCCGCATTGCGCAGGGCGACCCGAATGCGTTCTCTGGCCTCCTTCACCTCGCTGGCCAGAAGTCCCACCATGTCAAAGCACGGCAGGCCGGGGGAAACGTCCACCTCCACCTGCGCCACATAGCTTTCCAGCCCGCGCAGGCCGCCCGCATTGATATGACAATACATAAAACGCCTTTCTGTTCCGGTCCGCACAGCGCGGACAGACGCCGGGATATCCAATTCCCGCCGCCTCCGCCGCAGGCCGCCGGCATATGCAGAATGCCCTTATGAGGAAGCATCCCTTTTTAGCTGAACACGGAAAATTCCGGGCGAACGCCCCAGAACCAGCATATTCCAGAAAAGAAAACCATAATTCTCTTTCAGGATAAAACATCGGACGCGGCCTGTCAAGACCGCGCCCGATGTTTTCCCTCTCTTTCCAGCCGTTTAAAGCCCGCGCCCAGCTTTCCCAGCGCGCGCTTTTCGATCCGGCTGACATAGCTGCGGGAGATGCCCAGCTTCGCTCCGATCTCCTTCTGCGTCGTCTCCCGGCCGCCTCCCAGACCGTAACGCAGCGTGAGCACTTCCTTCTCCCGCCCGGACAGTTCGGACTCCAGGAGTCCGCAGAGCTCCCCCAGGCGCCGTGCCTTTTCCATTTCCTCCACGATATCGGGCTGCTCCTGCTCCATCACATCCAGAAGGCTGATCTCGTTCCCCTCCCGGTCCGTGCCGATGGGCTCGAACAGCGAAACCTCCCGCGACGTTTTTTTCCTGCCGCGCAGCATCATCAGAAGCTCATTGTCGATACAGCGCGCCGCATATGCGGCCAGCCTGCTGTTTCTGGCGGGATCAAAGGAATCCACCGCCTTGATCAGCCCGATACACCCGATGGAGATCAGATCCTCCATGCTTTCCTCCGAACCGGCGTATTTGTGGGCGATATGCGCCACCAGCCGCAGATTGCGCTCGATCAGAAGCCGTTTCGCCTCGCTTCTTCTTCCGGCGTCTTCGTCCTGTAACGCCTGTATGCAAAGGCTCTCCTCCTCTTTCGACAGGGGCTGTAAAAAGGTTTTCAAGCACCGCTCCCCCGCCGGAAAACTTCTCCGGCGCCGTCCGTTTGGTATATTCTATGTGACGGACGTTTCCTGAGTGCCTTTCCATCTGTCCCCATTTCCGGGCGGACCGCTCACGCCTCCTCCTCCAGCAGAAACTGTGCCAGCACATAGTTGCTGATATCCGTTCCCCGGGCCGTGAGCTTCATTTTTTTCCCGTCCGCATAAAAAACCAACAGTCCCTGTTCCTCCAGCCTTTCCAGGACGGGGCCGTACACCTCCCGCAGTCCGGTTCCGAACTGCCGACGGAACTCCGAAAGCGCGACGCCCTCCGTCATCCGCAGCCCCAGGAACAGAAACTCCTCCATCCGCTCCGCCTCTGACAGGCGGTGCACATCCTCCTTCCAGCCGAAGGCCCCCGCCGCGCCGGCCGCGGCATACGCTTCCCCGTTTTGCGCCTCCATGCAGGCCAGATACCGGTCCATATCCTCCGTGACCTTCCAGCGCACATTGTCCGCAAGCGAGGCGCTGCCCAGCCCGAAGCCGACATACTCCGTCCGCCTCCAGTAACCGATATTGTGCCTGCAGGCATATCCGGGCTTTGCGTAGTTGGAGATCTCATAGCGCCGGTAGCCGTACTGCCCCAGCAGGATTCCCGTCTGCTCATACATCCGGCGTTCCTCCTCCTCGGACACCGTCTCCTTTCCGCCGTATGCCGTCCAAAAGGGCGTCCCCTCTTCGACAATCAGGCTATAGGCGGAAATGTGCTCCGGCCCCAGACGCGCCGTCTGCTCCAGCGTTTCCAGCCACCCTTCGACGGTCTGTCCCGGCAGGGCGGACATCAGATCCACGTTGATATTGGAAAAACCGGCTTCCCTGGCCGCGGCGAAATTATCCAGAAAATCCGCATGGGTATGGATCCGCCCCAGCAGCCGCAGCTCGCCGTCGTCGGCGGACTGCAGCCCCATGCTCAGCCGGTTGATCCCGGCCCTCAGGTATCCCGACAGGCGCCCATCATCCAGCGTGCCGGGATTGCTCTCCAGCGTGATCTCCGCCCCGGCGCACAGCCTGTAATGCCGGCGGATCTGCTCCATCAGGCCGCCGATCTGGCCGGCGGACAAGAGAGAGGGCGTTCCGCCGCCGAAAAAAACGGTCCGCACCTCATACGCCCGGTAATGCGCCGCCTCCGCCTCAAGCTGCTTTTCCAGCGCCCGCACATACCGGTCGATCAGCGGCTGCGGCGCGGGTCCGGAGAGAAAATCGCAGTACAGACATTTCCGCACGCAGAAGGGAATATGCAGATAAAGGCCCAGCGGCCGCGTTTCGCCTGCCGCCGGGCAGTCATGCTTTTCCATCATTTATCGTCCAGCTTGAGTACACTCATGAACGCCTTCTGCGGCACCTCCACGCTGCCGATCTGGCGCATCCGTTTTTTGCCTTCCTTCTGTTTCTCCAGAAGCTTCTTTTTCCGGGTGATATCGCCGCCGTAGCACTTCGCCAGCACATCCTTGCGCATGGCCTTCACCGTCTCCCGCGCGATGATCCGGCCGCCCACCGCGGCCTGAATGGGGATCTCGAACAGATGGCGCGGGATCTCCTCCCGGAGCTTCTCGCACATCTTCCGCCCCCGCTCATAGGCGTTGTCCTTGTGGATGATAAAGGAGAGGGCGTCCACCTCCTCCCGGTTGATCAGGATATCCAGCTTCACCAGCTCCGCCCGCTCATACCCCTTGAGCTCATAATCGAAGGACGCGTAGCCCCTGGAACGGGATTTGAGCGCGTCGAAAAAGTCATAGATGATTTCGTTCAGCGGCAGCTCATACCGCAGCAGCGCGCGGGTCTCCTCCATGTACTCCATGCCCAGATACCGGCCCCGCCGCTCCTGGCACAGCTCCATGATGGGGCCGATAAACTCCGTCGTGACCATGATCTCCGCGCTGACCACGGGCTCCTCCATATAGTCGATGGAGGAAGGATCCGGCAGATTGGACGGGTTGGTCAGTTCGATCCGCTCCCCGTCTGTCTTATACACGCGGTACACCACGCCCGGCGCGGTGGTCACCAGATCCAGATTGTACTCCCGTTCCAGCCGCTCCTGAATGATCTCCAGATGCAGAAGCCCCAGGAATCCGCAGCGGAACCCGAAGCCCAGCGCCACCGAGGTCTCCGGCTCGTAAAACAGCGAGGCGTCGTTGAGCTGCAGCTTTTCCAGCGCGTCCCGCAGATCCGGATATTTGGCCCCGTCCGCGGGATACATGCCGCAGTACACCATGGGATTGACCTTCTTGTAACCGGGCAGCGGCTTTTCACAGGGCCTGTCCGCGTCCGTGACGGTATCGCCCACCCGGGTGTCCTTCACATTCTTAATGGAAGCCGTGAGATACCCCACCATGCCCGCGGAGAGCTCCTCGCAGGGAATGAACTGTCCCGCGCCGAAATACCCCACCTCCACCGTCTCAAAGACGGCGCCGGTGGCCATCATCCGCACTCTCGTCCCCTTTCGCACCCGCCCTTCCATCACCCGGAAGAACACGATGACGCCCTTATAGGGATCGTATACGGAATCAAAGATCAGCGCCTGCAGCGGGTTGTCGCTGCTGCCGCCCGGCGCGGGGATCTTCGCGACGATCTGCTCCAGCACCTCCTCGATATTGATCCCGTTTTTGGCGGAGATCAGCGGCGCGTCCTGTGCCTCCAGCCCGATCACATCCTCGATCTCCTCCTTCACCCGCTCCGGCTCCGCGCTGGGCAGGTCGATCTTGTTGATCACCGGAAACACTTCCAGATCGTGATCCAGCGCCAGATAGACGTTGGCCAGCGTCTGGGCCTCGATGCCCTGAGCCGCGTCCACCACCAGCACCGCGCCGTCGCAGGCCGCCAGCGAACGGCTGACCTCATAATTGAAATCCACGTGTCCCGGCGTATCGATGAGATTGAAGATGTATTCTTCCCCGTTCCTGGCCCGGTAAATGGTGCGCACCGCCTGCGCCTTGATGGTGATGCCCCGTTCCCGCTCCAGTTCCATATTGTCCAGCACCTGTTCCTGCATCTCCCGGCTGGTCAGAAGTCCCGTCTTTTCAATGATGCGGTCCGCCAGCGTGGATTTTCCGTGGTCGATGTGGGCGATGATGCAGAAATTCCTGATGTTTTCCTGACTGATATTGGCCATCGCTTCCTCCTGTTTTTCACAGAAACAGTATAGCAAAGCCATCGCCCACGGTCAACCTTTCCGCCAAAAAACGCCGCCCGCCGCCCGCGGAAGGTCCCCCCGCAGAGAGGGCCGCCGCCCGCACCCCTTCCTTTTCCGGACACGCTTTCGCTCGAAAGAAAAACGTAACGGTTCCGGGCTCGAAAATACCTCGCCTGGAACCGACGTTTTTCTACGGTCCGGGAAAATGGAAGGGGTGCGGGCGGCGGCCCTCTCTGCGGGGGGACCTTCCGCGGGCGGCGGGGCCGGGATTCATCCGCCATATCCGAAATCCGCCCCCGACAGCTCCAGATCCAGCATCCGGGCCAGCGGAATGCAGGCGTTGCAGCATTCCTCATACGTATTGTTCTGCGCGCCCATCTCGATCAGCAGATACCGGGGCTTCAAATGCATGTTGTAACGGTAGCCCTTCAGATAGATCCGCCGGGTGAGCCCCGGATAATATTCGTTGCAGAGCACCTGCATCTGGAAGGAAAAAGCCAGATTGTCCGCGAGATTTTCGTTGGGCAGATAGTCGATGTCCCCGTGCTTTCTCGTGCGGGACAGGCCGTTGAAAAACATGAACATGGCCGTCGGCCGGCCGTCGATCTCCGTCACCAGACGGCGGTCGTCCGCCACCTCGTCCCGGTGCAGATCGATGATCACCTCGATGCCCGGATATTCCTCCAGAAGGGCTTCCAGCGCGGGCAGGGAATTGTTGTAGGCGTAATCCCGGTCCTCCACGTCATACTGTCCCAGATGGTGCAGCACGTTATAGCCGTACTGATCCCGCAGGATCCGCGTCAGGACCTCGCCCACGCCCATGACCGTGGCGGACGGATCCCCGGGCGCGGAATCAGCAAAGCCCTCCTGCGAATGGGTGTGATAGATCAGGATCTGCGGATCGCCGTCCCGGCGTTTTTCGACGGAAAGATCCCTTCCCAAAAGCGCCTCCAGATTCAGTTGGCTCTCATCGATGGCCGTAGAGGCGTCCACCGCATAGAATTCCTTCATCAGTTCGTCATATTTTTCATAATATTCCCACTGATAGACCTGCTGCCTGGGGCTGTCGGATGCGGCGTATGCCGGCGCTCCGTCCCCCCATGCGCCTCCCTCCACCGCATTCTCCCCGCCCTCCCCCGCGGCGGCGCTCTCCTGTCCGGACGCGGTCTGACCGCTTTCCGAACCGGATCCTGCCCCGCTTTCTTCCTGTCCGTCCCCGGACGCGCTCTGCGCGCCTTCCAGGCCGGCGCCGGACGCGGTCCCGCCGCCCTCCCGGCCGCGATCCTCCGTCACCCCGTTTTCCCTGCGCACCAGCTCCTCCAGCGTTTCCCCGGCCTGTACCCTGCCCCCGGAGGTCTCCGGCGTCAGAAGCTCCTGCGCCGTAAGGCTGTCCATCTCCTCGTCCCGCCCCTCCGCCCGGATGATCTCTTCGCAGGTATCCGTGCTCTCCGCCTGCAGCCGGGGCTCCCGTTCCTTTCCGAAAAAACGCAGCACCGGAAAAAAAGCCGGGCCGCCGCCCGCTCCCGCGGAACCCTCCGCAAAAGAAAAAGCCGGATTCCAGAGGGAGATCATTTCCGCCTCCGCCTGCTCCAGCAGTAATTTGCCTGGCCCGTCCTGCGCGCCGTTCCCGTCCACCGCCAGACAGACCGCGCACGCGGCCAGCGCGATCGCCGCAGCCCTGTATCCGTTTTTCCTGACGCCGTCCCATTTTCCCATGGAAAAATATATGCGGACGCGCCGGCCGAATATGTCACACTGCGGCGGCCCCTCTTCTGCCGCCGCCCTCCCTTTGCGCTTCCGGCCCCTTTTTGCGCTCCGGCCCCTCTTCTACGCCTCCGTCTCCATATCCAGCGCGATGTTGATGCCCTCCGAAACGGTAAAGCTCAGCCGTTTGATCACCTCATCGATGTCCTTGCTGGTCACATACATATTGTTCAGTTCGGACATGGCCCGGGGATGTTCCCTGGCGGCGATGAGCTTCAACCCGCTGTCCTTTTCCATCCGTTCCAGCGCGTCTCCCACGATCGTGGCCGCATCCACCACCGTGGGCACGCCGATGGCGATCACGGGCACTCCCAGGGATTCCTTCGTCAGCGCGTTCCGGTGATTTCCCACCCCGGAGCCCGGATTGATGCCGGAGGTGGACACCTGGATCGTCCGGTTCAGCCGCCGGGTGCTGCGGGCTGCCAGCGCGTCCACGGCGATCAGGAAATCCGGCCCCGTCTCCTTCACCACCCCGTGAACGATCTCCGCGCTCTCCATGCCGGTCTTCGCCATGACGCCCGGGACGATGCAGCTTACGCTGTTCATCCTTCCCTTCGTACAGACTGCCCTGCCGTATTCCATCACCATATGGCGGTTCACAAACAGATGGTCCGCCACGTTCGGTCCCAGCGAATCGGCTGTCACATCCCGGTTTCCCAGCCCCACCACCAGAACGGCCAGCTCCTTTTTTCCCTCCGGCATCACGCTCTTTAGCTGTCGGGCCAGCTCCTCCGACACCTCCCGGTGATATGCCTCGTCCTGCTCCGTCAGCGCCGGAGCCTCCAGCGTGATGTACGTTCCCATGGGCTTTCCCATGAGCTTCGCGCCGTTCTTCGTTTCGATCCGCACTCTGGTGATCCTGACCCCTGTTTTTTCCCGTTCCTCCTCCTCCAGAACAACGCCCCGGATCTCTCCGCCCGCATCCCCGATCCGTTCCCGGTCCTCCAGCGCCAGATCCGTCCGTACCGCAAAACTGCTCATTTTCCTCTCCCTCCGCCGAAACTCGCTTCCGTACCCTGTTCGGCCGCCGTGTTCTCTTTATAATATGTCGCGGCCCCGCCGGATGCCCTTTTCCGTTCCCCGCGCATCAGAGCTTTCGCCCTATTTTTTGCAAAAATACGTAAAATATGTATTGACAGAACCGGTTTCATATCCTAAAATACTTTTGTGTGTTTGCATTAGAACGTCCGTGTCCGGCTTTAATGAAACAGATTCCGAATATACAGGTTGATTCATGGAGGTATTATCGTGGCTAATATTAAATCTGCCAAGAAGAGAATTCTGGTAAACAGAACCAAAGCGGAAAGAAACAAGATGATCAAATCCTCGGTGAAGACGTCCGTCAAGAAGGTCCGCGCCGCCATCGAGACGAAGGATAAGCAGGCTGCGCAGGCCGCGCTGCTCGCCGCCACTTCTACGATCGACAAGGCCGCCAGCAAGGGCGTTTTCCATAAGAATACGGCATCCCGCAAGATTTCCCGCCTGGCGAAGGCAGTCAACGAGATGGCATAAGGGACTCTTCGACCAGAGCCGATCTGACAAAACGATCCCCTGTTCTCCGACAGAACAGGGGATTTTTTATGCTGTCAGGACGCGGGCCGCCCGTCCTTTCACCGGGCTTCCTCCGGCAGACGAAGGTCCAGCGCCGTAATCAGCGCCCACACATAGGGCGCGCCGAAGCAGTTCAGACTTTTCGGTCCCGTGATCCTGTGCTCCCGATCCGCCCGGAGCTTTTCCAGCGCGTTGAGAAAGGTGGCATAAGTGATGGACTTCGACCTGCGGTCCACGAACATCTCTCCGCCCCTGACCGTGTACTGAAACGGCAGCTTCTTGGCGGTATAAAAGATCTCTCCCTGATGGGCTTTCAGTTCCTCCCAGAAATCCGGCTTTTCCATAGGACAAACGCCTCCGGGCGCTCAGCGCGCATACTGGCTGTTGTACAGGGCCGCATAAAATCCGCCCTTTTGCAGCAGCGATTCATGATTCCCCTGTTCAATGATCCGGCCGTCCTTCATGACCAGAATGATATCCGCCGTGCGGATCGTGGAAAGGCGGTGCGCGACGATAAAGCTGGTACGCCCTTCCATCAGCTTCGCGAAGGCGTTCTGGATCTTCAGCTCCGTCCTGGTATCGATGGAGGAGGTGGCCTCGTCCAGGATCAGCATGGGCGGCGTGCAGAGCATGAGCCTGGTGATGCACAGAAGCTGCTTCTGCCCCTGGGAAAGGCTTCCGCCGTCCTCCCCGATCACGGTATCATAGCCGTTTGGCAGCCGCATGATAAAGCTGTGCGCGTGACAGGCCTTCGCCGCCGCAGTCACCTCCGTGTCCGTGGCCTGCGGCCGTCCGATCACGATATTGTCCCGGATGGTGCCGCTGCGCAGCCAGGTCTCCTGCAGCACCATACCGTACCCGGCGCGCAGGCTTTTTCTGGTCAGCTCCCGGATATCGGTTCCCTCCACCTTCACGGCTCCCGCCGTCACGTCATAAAAACGCATCAGCAGGTTGATGACCGTGGTCTTGCCGCAGCCGGTGGGTCCCACGATAGCCACCCGCTGTCCGGGCTGTACCGACAGGTCCAGATGCTCGATGAGCCTCTGCTCTTCCGTATAGGAAAAGCTCACGTCCTCCAGCGCCACGCGTCCCTTCACCTCCGCCAGCACCTTCGCGTTCTCCGCCTCCGGCGTCTGGGGCGTCTCCTCGATCAGGTCAAACACGCGCCCGGCACAGGCGATGGCATTCTGCAGCTCCGTCACCACGCCGGAGATCTCGTTGAAGGGCTTGGTGTACTGGTTGGCGTAGCTTAGGAAGCAGGCGAGCTGTCCCACGCTCAGGCGGCCCGACACCGCCGCCAGCGCGCCGGTCACGCCCACGCCGGTATACACCAGACTGTTGACGAAACGGGTGGACGGATTGGTGATGGAGGAAAAGAAGATCGCCTGCAGGGAGCATTTCTGCAGTCTTTTGTTGATCTCATCGAACCGCTCCAGGACCCTTTTCTCCTGGGAAAAGGCCTGCACCACCTTCTGATCGCCGATCATTTCATCGATCAGCGCGGTCTGTTCCCCACGCGCCTCGGACTGGGCACGGAACATCGTAAAGGTGCGCTTTGCGATAAAGGAGGCCACGAACAGGGAGACCGGCGTGACCAGAAGGACCACCAGCGTGATCCCCACGTTAACGCTGAACATGAAGCACAGTGTGCCCACGATGGTGATGACGCCGGTGAAAAGCTGCGTAAAACCCATCAGCAGACCGTCCGCGAACTGGTCCACGTCCGCGATGACCCGGCTGACGATCTCGCCGTGCGCATGGCCGTCAATATATTTTAACGGCAGGATCCCGATCTTCCGGAACGCCTCGTTGCGCACGTCCCGCACGATCTGATAGGTCATTTTGTTGTTGCAGACGTTCATGAGCCACTGGGCCAGCGCCGTCACCGCGATGAGCACGCCCATTTTTTTCAGGACCGCGAACACGCCCGGGAAATCCACCTCTCCCGGCCCCAGAATGCAGTCCACCGCATCGCCGGTCAGAAGCGGCAGGTACAGGGTGGAGGCCACCGTGACCGCCGCCAGAAGGATCGAAATGCCGAGAAAGAGCTGATACCGCTTCATGTAGCGCAGCACCTTGCGGACGGTCGCAAGCTGTCTGGAATCCATCCTTTTCGCCATGTCAGACCGCCTCCTTCCCGTTTTGCGCTTCCCGCGCGCCCTCTGCCTCTGTATCCTCCGCGGCCCGGGGCTCCTTCCCGCCCCGCGCGTTTTGATCGAACTGCGAGTAATAGATCTCCTGATAGACCGGACAGCTCTCCAGCAGCGACTGATGGGTCCCCATCCCGATCACCGCCCCGTCCTCCAGCACCAGGATCTTATCCGCGTGCCGGATCGAGGAGGTCCGCTGGGAAACGATGAAAACAACGGTGTCCCCGCCCATCTGCGCCAGCGCCCGCCGAAGCGCGGCGTCCGTGGCGAAATCCAGCGCCGAGGCGCTGTCGTCCAGGATCAGCACATCCGGCTTTTTCACCAGCGCCCGGGCGATGGTCAGACGCTGCCGCTGTCCGCCGGACAGGTTTTTGCCGCCCTGCGCGACCCGGAAATTCAAACCTTCTTTCTTTTTTTCCACGAATTCCTTCGCCTGGGAGATTTCCAGCGCCTCCCAGAGCTGTTCCTCCGAGGCGTCCGGATCGCCCCAGCGCAGATTGTCCGCGATGGTCCCCGCGAACAGCATGGCCCGCTGCGGCACGACCCCGATCTTCTTTCGCAGCGCATCGATATCGTAATCCTTCACATCCCGGCCGTTCACCAGCACCCGGCCCTTCGTGGCATCGTAAAACCGCGGGATCAGGCTGACCACGCTGGTCTTGCCGCTGCCCGTGCCTCCGATGATGCCCACGGTCTCTCCGGCCTTCACTTCAAAATCCACATCCGTCAGCGCCTCGCTGCCCGCGCCCGCATACGTCAGACTCACGTGCTCAAACCGCACGCCGGGGACGCCGTCGGCCCGTTCCTCCGCGGTTCCGGTATAGCTTCCCGGCCTCAGGCTGCTCTGCACCTCCAGGATGCTCTGCACCCGGTTGCCGCAGGCAAAGGCCCTGGTCATGGTGATGATCAGATTCGCCAGCTTCACCAGCTCCACCAGGATCTGGGACATGTAATTGACCAGAGCGACCACCTGCCCCTGTGTCAGGACTCCGGCGTCCACCCGCACCGCGCCGGTATACAAAAGCAGCACGATCGCCCCGTTCACGATCACGTAGGTGACCGGGTTCATCAGTCCGGAGATCCGGCCCACAAATTTCTGCAGACCGGTGAGCCGTTCCGTCTCCTCCTCAAAATGCGCCAGCTCCTCCTCCTCTTTGTTGAACGCCCGGATCACCCGCGCGCCCGTGAGGTTTTCCCTGGTCAAAAGCAGCACCCTATCCAGCGCGCCCTGCACCCGCTTATACAGGGGCATGGTCCAGAGCATGATGCCGAATACCACGACGGAGAGCAGCGGAATGGCCACCGCGAAAAGAAGGGCCGCGGGCACGTCCACCGTAAAGGCCATGACCATGGCGCCGAACACGATGAAGGGCGAGCGCAGGAACAGCCGCAGCGTCAGGTTCACGCCGGACTGCACCTGATTGATATCGCTGGTCAGCCGCGTGATCAGCGTGGAGGTGCCGATGGTATCCATTTCCGTGTAGGACAGCTCCTGCACGTGGGAAAAAAGCGCGTGCCGAAGTCCCGCGGCGAAGCCCGTAGCCGCCCGGGCGCTGAAATACTGCGCCGTGATGGAGCAGACCAGCCCGATCACGCCCAGCGCTACCAGCACCAGGCACATTTTCACGATATAGCCCTTGTCCCCGCCCGCGATACCGGTGTCGATGACCGCTGCCATGACCAGCGGCACGAACAGCTCAAACAGCGCTTCCAGCATCTTGAACAGCGGCGCGAGCACCGTTTCCCGCTCGTACCCCTTCAAAAATATCAGCAGTTTTTTCATGGTCCTTTTCCTCAGAGAAAATTTTCCAGTTCCATAAGTGTATGTATTTCGCGGTCGGGAAGGATCCCGCTTTCATTCCTCAGCCGTTTCGGATTGAACCAGCAGGAGGAAAGTCCCGCGTTTTTCGCGCCGAGAATATCCGATGTCAGGGAATCTCCGATCAGAAGGATCTCGGACGGTTCAAACGCGCCGCCCATCCGCGCAAAGCAGCGGTCGAAGAAGGCCTTCTTCGGCTTCTGCGCTCCCAGCTCCTCGGAAATAAAGCTGTCCCGCATCAGCTCCCCGATCCCCGCCAGCCGCAGCCGGCTGCGCTGCACCTGCGCGAATCCGTTGGTCACCACATAGAGCGGATATCTGGCGTGCAGATATTCCAGCACGTTTCGGGCATCCGGAAGCAGGTCGCAGCCCTCCCCCAGAAACCCTTCATAATCCCGTTCCACCGCGCCGCCGTCCGCGTCGACCCCCAGCCGGTCGAACAGCCGCACGTACCGCTGCCGCCGGATATCCTCCTTCGCGATCTCCCCGCGCTCAAAGGCTTTCCAGAGGCTGTCGTTGATGGAACTGTAGAGCCTGCACCGCTCCGCCGTGGGCTCCACGTCGGCCTTTTGCAGCGCCCGATAGAACGCCTGCCGCTCCGCCGCCTCAAAATCCAGGAAGGTGCCGTCCATATCCAGAAAGAGCGCCTTAAAATCCATATGCTTTCCCCTGTCCCGGCCGGTGGTCTCCGCCGGTTCTTTCGCGACTGCATAAGGCCGCGAAACCGCGGCCCGCACATTTTTCAGATTTCGATGGTATACTCCGCCGTAAAAACCTTTCCGGGCGCGAGGGAATTGCCCCATTCCCGCTCCTGCAGCGTGCCGGAAAAATCAGCCCGGTCACACCTGCCGTACCAGGGCTCGATGCAGACGAAGGGCGCCGTCTTATGAGGCACGGACCAGACGCCGAACACCGGCGCGTCAAAGCTCACCGTAACATAGGGCTTCTTGTCCGGCGTGCACAGAGAAACCCGCTGAGCCTGATGGTTCTCGATCACCAGCGCGTCGTCGTCAAACAGATCGTCCACGATCTGCAGAAATCCGTTGTCCAGCGGATAGGGCCGCAGCGTATCGGAGGCCAGGCCGTCCGCGCCGATCATACGGCTCACCACTTCCTTTCCGGTATCAAAGGAAATGTAATAATCGGACTGCTTCTCTCCCTCCTGCAGCGGGCAGACGAAAGCGGGATGGCCGCCGATGGAAAAATACATGGTTTCCCCGTCCCGGTTGTGCACGTTCCAGACCACCTCCAGCCTGCGCCCCTCCAGCCGGTAGCCGATCTCCAGCCGGAAATGAAACGGGAACTGCCGTATGGTGTCCATATTGGATTCCAGGAAAAACCAGATCTCGTTCTGCGTCACGGACATCAGTTCAAATTCCATGTCCCTAGCGAAGCCGTGCTGCGGCAGGCTGTACACATGGCCGTTGTGCCGCACCTCTTTGTTGCGGTAGTTTCCCACCAGCGGGAACAGCACGGGGGCGGTCCGCTTCCAGTACAGCGGATTGGCGTTCCACATATATTCCCGCCTGGTCCGGCAGTCCTTTAAGGATTTCAGCTCCGCGCCGTGCGTCGTCAGGAGCACCGCCAGTTCATTGTTCTTGATCGTGTACACGCCCATGCGCGTCCCTCCTCCTTCTCTCCCAAATCTCTTCCGCTCACGGAAGCCGCTTCTGCCCCTTCCCCGGCGCCGCATCCGTTTCCGCCTGTGCCCCGGAGCGTCCCGCCGGCCCCCGGCCGCGCGTACCGTCCGTTTCCGGACACGCTCGCGCTCGGAAGAAAAGCGCAGCGGCACGTAAGGCCGCATAGGACGCGGTCCAAGTGCCGGCGCTTTTCTACGGTCCGGGAACCCGGACGATATGCGCGGCCGGGGGCCGGCGGGACGCTCCGGGGCACAGGCGGAAACGGATGCAGCGCCGGGGCGGCGGACGGCTTCATGTCCGGATCCCGCACAGCCGGAACAGCATATGCCCCAGCAGCGCGCCGAAGCAGTTGAGCAGGATATCGTCCACGTCAAAAGCGCCAAAAGCCGTGACGAGCTGGAACACCTCGATCGCGCTCACGAACAGGAACGCGTTTATGAGCAGCACCCACGCGTATCTGCTGTCCGGATGCAGAAAGGGCAGCAAAAAACCGAAGGGAACAAAGCAGACCACATTGCCGAACAGATTCTCAAAACTGTTCAACTGCCCCCAGTAGCGGATATACATTGTAATCGTGTGAAACAGCGTGAAGTTCGCCGTGGCGAGCCCCTCCAGGATCACGTCCTTCCCCCAGGAACGCCGGATCTCCGAAAGCAGCTCCGGCGGATATTTGAACACGATGACCCGGAGCAGCAGGATCAGATAAATGAAGAAAATCCCTTTCAGGGCGCGTTTCGTCCCCGCGGCCTTTTCATCTTCCGTCTCCAGACAGTGCCGCAATGCACGCCAGACCTTCGTCACCAGTCAAAAACCTCCGCCGCGCGTTTTTTTTACGCCCATCAGGCGACCTCCCAGGGATTCTTCTTTCCTTCGCCGAACAGCCGGCAGCCTGCGAGGGAATCCCGGATGACGGTTTTGACCTCGTTGTCCGTGTAAAAGGCCATGTGGTGGGAAACCGTCACATTGGGGAAGCTGCGCAGGATCGCCAGCTCCCTGTTATTCAGGATATCGTTTTTATGATCATAATAGTACAGTCCGAACTCTTTTTCCACCACATCCAGACCCGCGGCGCCCACCTTGCCGCTTTCAACGGCCGCGATCAGCGCCTCCGAATCGATCAGACCGCCCCGGGCAGTGTTCACGATGACCACGCCGTCCTTCATCCTGCTGATGGTCTGCGCATTGATCAGGTGATAATTTTCCTCCGTCAGCGGCGTATGCAGGGTGATCACGTCCGACTGCGCCAGCAGCTCCTCCAGGCTCACATAGGACGCCTGCGCCTTCACCGCGTCGTTCTCGATCAGATCATGGGCGAGGATGCGGCAGCCGAAGCCCGAAAGGTTCCCGATCACGGTTCTGCCGATGCGCCCGGTGCCGATGACGCCCACGGTCAGATCCTTCAGCTCCCTGCCCTGGATCCCGTCCAGCGTATAATCCTGGAGCCGCGTCCGCTGCAGGATCCGCTTCATGCGCCGGATGCTCATGAGGATCAGCATCACCGCATAATCCGCCACCCCGTTCGGCCCGTAGGGCGCGTTGCCCACACGGATGCCGAATTCCCTGGCCGCCTCCAGATCGATGTGGTCATACCCGATGGTACGGGTCACCAGATATTTCACGCCGTTTGCGGCAAAGGCCGCCATCAGCTCCCGGTTGATGGGGGAGGTGATGATATCCGCGCACAGACATCCCGCGGTAAGCCCCGCGTTTTCCAGGGAAGGCGCGTCGGGACAGGTCACCAGCTCCAGCCCCAGCTCCTTCGCGTAATAGGCAAACCATTCGGCCTCGTCAAAGGGCCGGAGATTATAAACCGCCACTTTCATCGTCGTTCTCCTTTTTATCCGCCTCCGTCAGACGGCGGAAGCGGTTGAACCCGTGTATCAGGATCCGCAGGCTGTCCACTGTGGTCTCAAAGAAACCGGCCTGATACATCTTCGCCAGAATGAGGCCGACGGGGACCGCGATGATCATGCCTCCCACACTGCCCAGCCGGTATCCGATGTACAGAAGCACCAGCGTGGGCAGCGCCGGCACGCCCATGGAATCCCCCACGATTTTGGGCTGGATCACCTGTCTGGCCAACTGACCCACGGCCCAGATGATCAGAAGTCCCACCGCCATTTTGTAGCCGCCGCCCAGGATCCGCACCAGCGCCCAGGGGATCAGCACGGTCCCGGTCCCGAACACCGGAAAAAAGTCCAGGATCGCGATCCCCAGCGCGATGAACGCCGCATGATCCACCTTCAGGATCAGGAAGCCGATGAGCAGCAGAAAATACATCCAGAATTCGATCTTGAACTGGGCCTTGAAATATCCGCCCACCGCATCCACCATGCCGGTATACATCAGCAGCCATTTCTGCCGCAGACCCGACGGCACATGGGTATGGAACGCGCGGATCACTTCCTCCCGCTGCGCCACAAAAAAGTACGCGGACAGAAGGCACATGACCACGCTCACAAAAATCGACGGGATGTTCCGCGCGATATTGCCCACCGCGTTCACCGTCGGACTGCTCAGCTCGTTGGCGACGCCGCCCAGAAAGTCGTTGACCGTTTCCGCCAGATTGTTGGCCGTGCTCTGGAGATGGGGCGGAAAATAGCGCACATAGCTCCCCACCGCCTGTCCCGCATGGTTCAGATCCGCCTGCAGGGAGCTCCAGAGCTCCGGCAGCTCCCGCACGAAATCCGTTCCCTCCCGCACCAGCACGCTGACGCCCCAGTAGCCCGCCAGAAGGATCAGCGCGATGACCGTGATGATGACGATGGCCGATCCCGCCTTCCGCCGGATTCTCAGCTTTTCATCCAGAAAGCGCACCAGCGGATTGGCGATCATGGAGATGATCCACCCGATCACAAACGGCATGAAAAAACCGATGAGCCCCGGCAGCACGAACACGGCGAACAGCAGGATCACAAAGGCCGTCAGCAGATTCAGGACGACCTTGACATATTTTTTATAAGGTTCCCTCATCTTGCGGCTCCCCCTGCCCCAGCAGCTCCTCCAGCATCGCGTAGATCTCCTCCCGGCCCTGTCTGGTGAGCGCGGAAAACGGAATGACCGCCGTCTCCGTTCCGGCCCCGAGCCCGTCCCGCAGAAGCTTCACCTGCTTTTGGATCTGGCTGCGGTTGATCTTGTCCAGCTTGGTGGCGATGATGACGGGCCTGTAGCCGTACTGCAGGATCCAGTCATACATCTGCCTGTCATTGGCGGAGGGCGCGTGCCGGATATCCAGCAGCAGGAAAACCGCCCGCAGGCTCCGGGAGCCGTGCAGATACCGCTCCGTCATCTTCCCCCACTGCGCCTTCACCTGCTCGTTGGCCCTCGTATAGCCGTAACCGGGCAGGTCCACCAGATAAAACGCATCGTTGACGTTATAAAAGTTGATGGTCTGGGTTTTGCCGGGCTGCGCGGATGTCCGCGCATAGCTCCTGCGGTTCATAACAGCGTTGATCAGCGAGGATTTTCCCACATTGCTCTTTCCCGCAAAGGCGACCTCGGGCAGCCGGTTGTCCGGCAGCCGGCTGGTGACGCCGCAGACCGTCTCCAGGTTCACGGTTTTGATGATCATGGCTTTTCTTCCTTCCGGAACGCGTGCTCCGTCACCTCGTCCATATTGCTGACAAAAACGATCTCCATGCCGGAACGGATCTCCTGAGAGATCTCCTCCACATCCGGCCGGTTCCTGTGCGGAACGAGAACCGTTCCGATCCCGGCCGTCTTCGCCGCCAGCAGCTTCTCCTTCAGGCCGCCGATGGGAAGCACCCGCCCGCGCAGCGTGATCTCTCCGGTCATGGCCACGTCGGCCCGCACCGGGATTCCGGTCAGCGCGGAAAGCGTGGCCGTCGCCATGGTGATGCCGGCGGAGGGGCCGTCCTTGGGCACCGCGCCCTCCGGAATGTGGATGTGGAAATCGTTTTCCCTGAACGCCTCGTTCCCGATGCCGTAGCGCGCGCCGACCGAACGGATATAGCTGATGCCGGCCAGCGCGGACTCCTTCATCACATCGCCAAGCTGCCCGGTCAGCTCCACTTCTCCCTTGCCGGGCATGACGTTCACCTCGATCTGCAGCGTCTCGCCGCCCACGCCGGTCCAGGCCAGACCGCGCACCACGCCCACCTCATCCTGCTCATTGGCCCTCAAGGGCAGATATTTGCGCTTTCCCAGATATTTCCCCAGATTCCGGACATTGACGTTTACCATCGTCTTTCTGGTCTGCAAAAGCTCTCTGGCCGCCTTGCGGCAAATGGCGCCGATCCGGCGCTCCAGCTCCCGGACGCCTGCCTCTCTCGTATAGGATTCGATGATCTCCCGAAGGGCCGCGTCGCCCACCCGAAGCTTGCCACCGTCCAGACCGTTCTTCTTAAACTGCTTTGCCAGCAG
This sequence comes from uncultured Eisenbergiella sp., assembly GCA_947627215.1. GTDB lineage: Bacteria > Bacillota > Clostridia > Lachnospirales > Lachnospiraceae > Gallintestinimicrobium. The sequence continues at coordinate 5,502 of CANQVD010000013.1, read as the reverse complement.
ATGCTCCTTCGCGATGTGGAACTTTTCGTTGGCCGTATAGCTGGCGACCTCCACCACCTCCATCCGGTCCAGAAGCGGCCGCGCGATGGTATCGGTGGTGTTGGCTGTGGCGATGAACAAAACCTCGGACAGATTCAGCGGCAGTTCCAGATAATGATCCCGGAAATGCGCGTTCTGCTCGCCGTCCAGGACCTCCAGCAGCGCCGAGGCCACATCGCCTCTGTAATCGGAGGAGACCTTGTCGATCTCATCCAGCAGCATCAGCGGATTTTTCACCCCGGCCTGACGCAGCGCATCCGCGATCCGGCCCGGCATGGCCCCGATATAGGTCCTCCGATGTCCCCGGATCTCCGCCTCGTCCCGGACGCCGCCCAGACAGACGCGGACATATTTGCGGCCCAGCGCCTCCGCCACGCTGCGGGCGATGGACGTTTTGCCCGTTCCGGGCGGCCCCACCAGACAGAGGATGGTGCCGCTTCCCTTTTTCGTGAAGGAACGCACGGCCAGGAATTCCAGGATCCGGTCCTTGACCTGCTCCAGCCCGTAATGGTCCCGCTCCAGAATCGCCTGCGCCCGGCCGATGTCCGTATTGTCCCTGGTGGCCCTGTCCCAGGGCATTTCCAGCAGCGTATCGATATAGTTGCGCTCCACGCTGTACTCCGCGCCGGAATTTGACAGCGTCTTCAGGCGCGAGATATGCTTCCTGATCGTCTCCCGGATCTCCGCCGGCGCTTTCAGAGCGGAAAGACGGCGTTCAAATTCCTCCTGTTCGGATGCCTCATCCTCTCCCAGCTCCTGCCGGATATAGCGAAGCTGCTCCCGCAGCACATATTCCTTCTGATTTTTCTCCAGGCGCTCCCGAACCTTCTGGGAGAGCTCCCCCCGGATCTTCGCGACCTCCATCTCGTCCGTCAGGATCCCGGCCAGCACCGTGTAGCGCTCCTGTACATCCACGGCGCTCAGCGCCCGCTGCTTCTGCCGGTAATCCACCGGCAGGTTTTCGGCGACCTGATCCAGAAGCTTCCCCAGCTCGCTGATATCGTCCATATGGCGCAGAAGCGTACGCCCCGCTCTGGGATACGCCGCGCAGTACTGGGCGAAGAGCTCCCGGATGCTGCGCCCCATGGCCTCTCCCTCCAGAAGGGTATAGGGCAGCTCCTGCTCCCCCTCCTGCTCACAAAGCTCCACCCCGGCCAGCAGATAGTGCTTTTCCTCCTCCGACAGCGCGCGAAGCAGGGCCCTCGACTGCCCCTCTACCATCACCCGCGCCAGCCCGTCCGGCAGCCTGGACATCTGGCGAACGCAGGCGATACAGCCCGTCTCATAAAGGTCCTCAAGCCCGACCTCCTCCTGCTCCGCCTTTCTCTGCGCCACCAGGAAAACGCGCCCGTCCCCCTCCAGCGCCTTCTCCACGGCCCGGATAGACTTCTTTCTGCTCAGATCAAAATGTATGATCATCCCCGGCAGTACCACCAATTCCCGCAGCGCCACCGCCGGCAGCTCCTGTCTCATTTCCATCGTTATCCTATCCTCTTTCCGGAACCTCCGGCCGGACGGACACATGCCCGTCCGCACCTTCCGGCACAAAGCGCCGCCCGGTAATGGGCGGCGCTGCCTTTCCTGTCATGATTTCATCCGCACCGCCCCCGAAAAAGCGTTCCTGCGGACCGCAGGGCCGAAACCGCGCACAGATCCGCCTGCGGCCGTCTATTTCGCTTCCCTGAAGCCGTCCAGCAATCCCTGCTTTTCCCGTCTCACCACCATCGGCCCGCTGGTTCCTTCCACGGCTTCCCGGGTGACGACGCACTGGGTGATCGTCGGATCGGAGGGGATCTGGTACATGATGTCCATCATCACCTTTTCCATGATGGAGCGCAGGCCTCTGGCGCCGGTCCTGCGTTCCAGCGCGCGGTCCGCGATCGCCTCCACCGCCTCCCGCTCAAAGGTCAGCTTCACATGGTCATAGCCGAACAGCTTCTGATACTGCCGGACCAGCGCGCTCTTGGGCTCCGTCAGGATCCGGATCAGCGCCTCCCGGCCCAAGCCCTCCAGCGCGACGCAGATCGGCACACGCCCCACGAACTCCGGGATCAGGCCGTACTTGACCAGATCCTGCGGCGTCACCTCCGCATAAAGCTCTCCCAGCTCCCGCTCCCGGTTGGAGGTGATCTTCGTGTTGAAGCCGATGCTCTTACGGTCCAGGCGCGTCTCCACGATGCGGTCAATGCCGTCGAATGCGCCGCCGCAGAGGAACAGGATATTGGTCGTGTCAATGGGGATCAGCTCCTGCTGCGGATGCTTGCGCCCGCCCTGCGGCGGGACGTTCGCCACCGTTCCCTCGATGATCTTCAGAAGCGCCTGCTGCACGCCCTCGCCGGAAACATCTCTGGTGATAGAAACATTCTCCCCCTTTTTGGAGATTTTATCAATTTCATCGATATAAACAATGCCGAGCTGTGCCCGCTCTACATCATAATCGGCGGCCTGGATGAGCTTTAAGAGAATATTTTCCACATCCTCACCCACATAGCCCGCCTCCGTCAGCGTCGTGGCGTCCGCGATGGCAAAGGGGACGTTGATGATCCTGGCCAGCGTCTGAGCGAGATAGGTCTTGCCGCTTCCTGTGGGGCCCAGCATGAGGACATTGGACTTCTGCAGCTCCACGCCGTCTTCGTCGTCCTTCGCCATGACCCGCTTATAGTGATTGTACACCGCCACGGAAAGCACCTTCTTGGCTTCCTCCTGCCCGATCACATATTCGTCCAGAAACTCCTTGATCTGTGCCGGTTTCAGCAGATTGATGTCCAGCGCATCCAGCTCTCCGCTGTCGCTGTCGTCAAAGCCTTCCTCGATGATCTCGGCGCAGATATCCACGCATTCGTCACAGATATAGACCCCGTCCGGCCCCGCGATCAGCTTGCGCACCTGATCCTGGGTCTTGTGACAAAAGGAACATCTCACCTGATCGTCAGAAATCCTGCCTGCCATTTTCCCTCACTTCCGCCGCATCTGCGGCTTTCCATACATTCTTCTCAGTTCTGAAAATCCTCGCGGGACGAAACGACCATATCGATCAGGCCGTACTCCTTTGCCTCCTGCGCCGTCATCCAGTTATCCCGCTCAGTGGCGGCCGCGATGACCTCATACTCCTTCCCGGTGTTCTCCGCCATAATGCGGTTCAGGCGCTCCCGGATCTTCAGGATGTGCCGCGCGTTGATCTCGATATCGGTCGCCTGTCCCTGGGCTCCTCCGCTGGGCTGATGGATCATGATCTCTGCGTTGGGGAGCGCCATCCGCTTCCCCTTCGTGCCGCCCGCCAGCAGAAACGCGCCCATACTGGCCGCCATGCCGATACAGATCGTGGACACGTCGCATTTGATATATTTCATCGTGTCGTAGATCGCCATGCCCGCGGTGATGACACCGCCGGGGCTGTTGATGTAAAGATGGATATCCTTGTCGGGGTCCTCCGATTCCAGGAACAGAAGCTGCGCCACCACAAGGCTGGCGGTCACTTCATTGACCTCTTCTCCCAGAAAAATGATCCGCTCCTTTAACAGCCTGGAATAAATATCGTAGGAACGTTCTCCCCGGCTCGTCTGCTCAATGACATAAGGTACAAGGCTCATGGTATATCCTCCCGCCGTGCCGCGCATGCGGCAAATGAATGATTCCGCTCTGATCCGGCGAATGATCGGTCCCGCTTCTTTTCGGGGAAGAGATCATTCCGCTTCCACCGCTTCTTTTGTCACAAATTCTGCCGCCTTCCGCACAGCCAGATCCTCCAGGATCTGCTTCTTCCCGCTCTCGTCCAGCAGCGTTTTCACCTTATCGGCCTCAATCTGATACATCTCGGCCATACGGGCGATCTCCGCCTCATACTCCTCCTCGGAGGCCGCGATGCCTTCCGCGGCCGCGACCGCCTCCAGCACCAGTCTGGATCTGATCCTGCGCTCCGCCTGCGGCTTCATCTCCTCCACCAGCTTCTCATAGTCCAGCCCGGTGAACTGGAAATACTGATCGATGGTCAGCCCCTGCATCTGCAGCCGCTGCGCGAAATCGTCCGCCATCTGACGCTGCTGCGTCTCAATCATCGCCTCCGGGATCTCCATCTGCGCGCCGGCGACAACGGCCTCGACCGCGGCATCCTCTCTGGCGTTCTTCGCTTCCTCAGCCTTCTTCTCCTCCAGTTTCTTCCGAATATCCTCTTTTAATTCATCCAGCGTATCATATTCGGAAACCTCGCCGGCAAACTCGTCGTCCAGCTCCGGAAGCTGTTTTTCCTTGATCTCCCTGACCGTAACCTCAAAAACGGCAGGCTTTCCGGCCAGGGACTTCTCCTGATAATCCTCCGGGAAGGTCACATGCACGCTGCAGGAATCCCCCGCGTTTTTCCCGATGAGCTGCTCTTCAAAATTATCGATGAAGGAATGAGAGCCGATGGTAAGGCTGTGGTTCTCGCCCTTTCCGCCCTGGAAGGGAACGCCGTCCACAAAGCCCTCAAAATCGATGACCGCGATATCGCCGTCCGCGACAGGTCTTCCCTCCACTGTGACGGTTCTGGCGCTGTTCTCCTGCTGCTCCTTCAGATCCGCCTCGATCTCCTCCTCCGTCACGGCGGTGTCGGCCTTCGGCACCTGCACGCCCTTATAGGCGCCCAGCGTCACCTCCGGCTTCAGCGCCACCTCCGCCGTAAAGATGAAGGGCTTTCCCTCCTCGATCTGCACCAGATCCACCTTGGGAGAGGAAACGACGTTCTCCCCGCACTCCTCCAGCGCACTCTCATACGCGTCCGGGATGACGATATTGGCCGCATCCTCATAAAAAACGCCCTTGCCGAACATCTGCTCGATCATCTTCTTCGGCGCTTTTCCCTTCCGGAAGCCGGGAATGTTGATCTTGTTCTTATTCTTCTGATAAGCAGCCTCCACTGCCCTGGAAAACTCCTCCGCAGGGACCTCGATCGTCAGTTTCGCCATGTTCTTTTCGAGTTTTTCGATCTGTAACTCCATGTGCTGATTCCTCCTCGTATTACGCCTGTCCGTAACAAATTCTTTCCTTATAATATGATACGCCGGCGGGACTTCTCTCCCTCGTTTTCCGCGCCGCAAAAGCCGGAAATGGGCATACCCGCAGTCATTTTACGATTATAGCATATCTGCCCGGAAAATACCAGCATTTTTATTCATGATATTGAAATACTGAAAATGTACTGAAAATATACGTAACAATCCCGGACGCGGAGCGCGGACCGCACTCCCAGAAACTACCATTATAATTCCGTCCCCCGCGAACATACTAAGACCAAGATAAGACACGACCCAACGCGAACCGACAGGAGGCGTCTGCAGAGCCGAAAAGTGGGGTAAGCGTTTGGCGCACGCTTATCCCACGGCTGCGATCCGCAGGCCGTCATCAAAAACAAACGGGTCTTCGACAGTTAAATAAAGGAAAAATCGCTGCAGGCCGCATAAAGCCTGTATTTTTTTGTCAAATTTTTTT
>CANQVD010000012.1 GCA_947627215.1 uncultured Eisenbergiella sp. | reverse complement strand
AACCGTCAAAATGAACACGGCTCCTGAGGCCCGGTTGATGCGGGGCTTATTAAAGTACGGCTGTCCCCGGATCCGCCGCTTCCAGCCTTTCGAAAAACGGCTGTTGGATGTCTCACGCAGTTAAGTCCCCTCTGGTTTTTGCAGTTTGCGGAAACTCAAGTCCGAACCCATCTCCAACGGGAAACTAAGGCAATCACAAAAATTTCTACCCCAGTATAAATTTTCAAAATTGAAGGGCCGCATACAATCTTTTATCATGAATTTATAAGGGAAATCTGTGAATGTACAGATCATAAGAGGGTGGCTATCATGCTGTTTTCAGAACATGACAAGATTATTTTTGCAGGGGATTCGGTTACGGCCGCAGGACGCGCGCTGCCGGCAGGAGAGGGGCTGTTCGGCGCTCACGGCAACGGTTATGTCAGCTACATTGCCGGATTTGTTGACGCAGTCTATCCCTGGATGGATCTGAGGGTGGTCAACCGCGGTATCAGCGGCGACAGGATCTGTGAGCTGGCAGCGCGCTGGCAGACAGACGTCCTGGACGATTCGCCGGATTGGGTCGCGGTGATGATCGGCGTCAATGATGTATGGAGGAAGTTTGACTCTCCGCATATGCGGGAATCCCACATTACGACAGAAGAATACCGTATGACTCTGACCCGGCTTATTGAGGAAACGCTTCCGAAGGTAAAGGGTATGATCCTCATGACGCCCTATTATCTGGAACCGAACCGTTCGGATCCGATGCGCGCGGAATTGGACGAACGCGGCGCGGTGGTGAAGGAGCTTGCCGAAAAATATGCGCTTCCGCTGGCGGATATACAGGCCGCGTTTGACAGCTTCCTGAAGCATATGTATCCCGCGGCCGTCGCGTGGGATCGGGTCCATCCGAATTATATCGGCTGTGCGCTGATCTGTAAGGTATTTTTGGATGCGGTCGGTTTCGACTGGAAAGGAGGTGTTGTCTGAGAAACGGTGTGGATATATTTGATCAGACACGGGGAAACAGATTTAAACGCGAAGGGGCTTCTGCAAGGCTGGGTGGACGAACCGCTGAACCAGAACGGCAGAAGGTTAGCGGTACTCACCGGTCGGGCGATGAAGGGGATTCATTTTGATGATGCGATATCGAGCCCGTTAAAAAGAGCGAAGGAAACGGCGGAAATCGTATTGCGGGAATCGGACAATCGGGTCCGGGTGACCACTGATGACAGGATAAAGGAAATCAACTGCGGAACATTGGAGGGAAAGCCGATTTCCGTGATGGGGGAAGCGGGAAGGCTTCATTATGAAGATCCGTTCCATTTCGCAGGTTTTCCGGGCGGCGAGAATATCCTGGACGTATGTGAGAGGACACAGCAGTTTTTCAAAGAATTGATCATGCGTGACGACGGGAAAACGTATCTGATCGGAATTCACGGCTGCGCGTTAAGAGCGATACTGAACCCCCTGTACGGCGATCCGACGGATTTCTGGCAGGGGCGCGTTCCGTATAACTGCTGCGTAAGCATCGTTGAGGCGAAGAAAGGAAAGACAAGGCTGATCGAAGCGGACAAAATTTACTATGATGAACGCATGATCGTGGATCGGTACAGGATGTTTCTATAACAGCACATCAATCATAAAAATTTCTACCTCAGTATAAATTTTCAAAATTGAAGGGCCGCGTATAATCTTTTATCATGGATTTATAAGGGAAATCTGTGCATGCACAGGTCATAAGGGAGGGTACTTTGAAAAAGAAAAAGAAAAAAAGAGAAAAGATCAAAAAGAGCGTTATCCGCGAGAATATACAGTTGTATGCGATGATGCTCCCCGTTTTTTTATTGATTATTATTTTTTGTTATGGTCCGATGTTCGGTCTGGTGATTGCGTTTGAAGACTACGCACCGGGGCTGCCTTTTTTTGGAGAAGGCGTAAAATGGGTGGGGATTCAACACTTTAAGAATTTTATTGAAGGAAAATATTTTTTCAGGCTAATCAAGAATACGCTTGTTCTGAGTGGGCTGAATCTGCTGTTTGGCTTTACAGCGCCGATCCTGTTTGCTTTATTGATCGATCAGGTCAAGCATATGCGCTATAAAAAAATTGCCCAGACCGCGAGCTACATGCCTCATTTCATTTCCAACGTAGTGGTGGCGGGCATGGTCATTTCTTTTATAGACAGAAATGGGGTCATTTCCAATATGCTTTCCGGTCTGTTTGGGCTGCCGAACAGGAATTGGCGGGAAGTGGCGAGCGCCTTTCCGATCATATATACGGTTACGAATGTCTGGAAAGGATTTGGATTCGGAAGTATTTTATATATTTCAACCATTTCATCCATTGACCAGAACCAGTACGAATCTGCCAGGATGGATGGCGCAAACCGTTTGCAGCAATGCATTTACATTACGCTACCGGGCATTAAGAACATGATCGCGATCAACCTCATCATGGCGATCGGCGGTATTTTAGGGGCCAACAGTGACCTGATTCTATTGTTGTATACACCGGCCACATACGAGGTGGCGGATGTTATCGGAACCTACACTTATCGCATGGGAATCGTTTCCGGCCAATACAGCTATACGACGGCGGCAGGAGTATTCATGTCCGTGATAGGGTTTACCTTGACATATATTGCGAATCGGACCAGCGATAAGCTGACGGGATACGGGCTTTGGTAAAGGGGGAACGGATGCGTAAAAAGAACAAAATAAGGGAAGGCAATCCTGCCGTTACCGTAATCTTATATTTGATGGTCCTGTTGATCTGCTTTATTACGATTTATCCCATGTACTATGTGCTGATCCTGTCTGTGAGCGATCCCAGGGCGGCTGCGACGATGAGGGTATATGTACATCCAGAAGGATTTTCTCTGGATTCGTACAAAATGCTCATAAAAGATATGGAATTGTGGCGTTCCTACCTGAATACGGTCATATATGCCGCCTGCAATACGGTCCTGATGCTGCTGACAACCACACTGGTCGCATATCCGTTGACATATAAGCGGCTGCTGGGCAGGAAGTATATCAATATATTCCTTCTGATTCCCATGTATTTTGGCGGCGGCATGATCCCAACGTTTCTGCTGGTGACAAAACTCGGGCTTTATGGGAGTCCGTTGGCTTTGATTATTCCGTCTTGTTTTTCTATTTGGAATATCATATTGATGAAAGCCTTCTTTTCCACCATACCGGAGGGGCTGCGGGATGCGGCCAGGATAGACGGGGCGGGCGTTATCCAAATCCTCAAAAGTGTGTACCTGCCTCTGTCCAAGCCGATTCTCGCGGTGATCGCCGTCTATACAATCGTGGGGGTATGGAACAGTTGGTTCAGCGCTGCCGTATATCTGCCCAAAACGGAGTGGCAGCCTTTGCAGATGTTTTTAAGACGGACTCTGGTGGAAAATACACGTCAGGTGACGGAATCCCTTTCACCGGAAACCATGCGGGAAATGATCAAAAAACAGATATCCGGGGCACAGTTAAAGTACGCGATGATTATGATCGTCACATTGCCGGTTTTGTGTGTTTATCCGTTCTTCCAGAAATACTTTGTGAAAGGGGTCATGCTAGGATCTTTGAAAGAATGATAAATATATAAACGTATTTTTCGGGGACAAGCCGCGGTTTCTGTCTTTGCCGATCCGGGCGCGTCCGATAGGATTTCACAGGAAATCGCCCGATTCAAAATTTTCCCGCCGGCGGGGGTTGCCTTGCAATAGATTTGCATGCGGTCTATCGCGGCGATACCGGCGGAATTTTGGAAAGGTGGGATTTTATAAGGGGAATATCCCGATTCCCTAAAAACAAAACAGGAGGGTGAAAAAATGGGGAAAAAAGGAATGAAAAAAGTTGTAGCATGGATAATGATGTTGTCCATTATGGCGACATCGCTGGTTGCCTGCGGAAATGCAGAGAAGGGGAACGAGGAAAAGACAGAAGCGCCCGCCGCTGAGAGCACGCAGGCGCAGAAGGACGCGGAAGCCGAGCAGCCCAGCGGGGATACAGAAAAGGAATTGACCACGCTTAAGGTCCTCGGGATCAACTACCAGTTTACAGCCGAAGGCGGAAAGAAAGTTACTTTGAAGGACTGGGCAACAGACGGCAAGAGCCAGAGATGGCAGCAGTTGACAGAGGATTTGGCAGAACGGGGCATCAAATTGGAATTGGACCTGATCGAATCAGACCAGTATACCACGACGTGCCAGACGATGGCTGCCAGCGGCGCCTTTGCGGATTATGACTGGATCAATATCACGCCGCTTGATACGAGTACGCGGTACAGCCTGGTAAAACAGGGACAGCTCCAGCCTTTGAGCGATATCTGGGAGCAGTATTCGGACGGAACCACCACGGCATATTTTGACACCGAGGCCGGGCAGTTCTTTTACAATCATATGAAGCTGGATGATGATAAGGTGTATTGGCTTTCCGATTATTCGTTCGCGTTATACAATGGAAAAGAAACGAATACGGTGAAGGGCTTTATGATCCGGCAGGATTGGCTTGACCTGATTGGCAAAGAAATACCCACGACTTTGGATGAGTTGTTTGATGATTTGATGGAATTCAGGAAACAGGATGTCAACCAAAGCGGAATCGAGGATGAAGTTATATCTCTTAATTATTCCCGTTTTAACACGAGTATTGCGCAGTGGTTTGGGCTTGTGGTCGATACGGTTTGGTACGATCAGAACGGAAAAGTGACCTCCCCCTGGTATCAGGATCATGTAAAGGACTACATTTCGTTTATGCAGAAATTATATGCGAATGATCTGATGATAAAGGGCGACAGTACGCATCTGGTATCAAATGTTCTTGCGGGTGAGATGCAGTGGGCATGGGAAGACTGGGATGAGCCTCAGATCATTATACCGGAAGGGGCTGCGTTCCCCTGGTTTGTACCTTTCGATCTGGAAGCTGTAGAGGGAGTGGCTCCCTGCTATCAGGGCGCATATAAATTCAACACCAGTGTCCGCGGATATGCGGTTCCTGCCAACAGTGATAAACAGGAAGCAATCGCAGCGCTTCTGGACTACATTATTACTCCGGAATTTGATATTAAAACCGAATACGGAATTGAAGGGTTAAGCTATGAAGTGATGGATGATGGAGTCCTGGCGACGATCATGGACAGCACGTTAGAGAACGTGGATCAGATCGGAATGGCGGTTTGGACGAACAATTCCATTTTCCCGCGGATCAATGTTGCAAAAGACGAATTCCGTGATCTGAAGAATAATCGTCAGCTTCTCACAAGATACGCGGAACTTCACGGTGTTGACAGCAACGTGGACGGAAAATATAACTATGGGGTTGCCTGCTATGAAGATACATCACGTCAAATCAATATTTCTGATGTATATGCGGTTCCCACGGTAGAGGAGGCGAATCGGATCGCTGAGCTCAGTACGGATCTGAACACATATTCTGAGGAGCTTCTCACCAAACTGATCATGGGAGAACAGAGCCTGGATGATTGGGATACCTATATGCAGGACTTAAAGGATCTGGGATTGGATGAACTGATTTCCATTAACCAGGGACGTTATGACCGTGCCATGAAATAAAAATATTTGCCCCCTTCCGCTGACGGCAGGAACATTTTCCCTGTCTGTCCGGAAGGGGGCAAATGGCTTTTAAGACAGCTTGATCATAAGTGTGGCGGACAGTTTTCCGTCCGCTGTTTTGGCGTAGGAAAGCTCGCTGTCGTTGGCATAGTAAAGATGTAAGCGTTCATTTACGTTGCGTATCCCGAATCCTCCGTTGATTTTCAGGTCCGTTTCTTCGTACCGAAGGAAGGCGTTTAGTTTGTCCGGATCGGCGCCGATGCCGTCGTCTGTCACCGTGATTTTGATGCAGGAGGTTTTTTGAATCGTAATGGTAATGTGAATGGCCTCCTGCTCCAGATTGTGCAGGATCGCATTTTCTGCGAGCGGCTGGAGCGTAAATTTCGGGATTTCTATTGTGGTGAGGAGATCCTCCTGTGCAGGAAGGACATCTAAGGAAATTTTAATCGGGTATTCCAATTGGCTGATACGTATCAGTTCGTGAATATTATCGATTTCCTGGCCGACCGTTACTTTGGCGTCAGGTACGGAAATATTGTAGCGCATCATATTGACAATGGAAGAAAGGATATCGGCGATCTCATCTTCATTTTTGGACAGGGCGATCCAATTGACCGCATCCAGCGCATTATACAGGAAGTGAGGATTGATCTGGGCTTGAAGCGCCTGTAACATGGCGTTTCTTTTTTCTATATTTTCTGCCTTAATCTTTTCAATGAGGGTGTTTTCCCGCTGGATCAGGCTGGAAAAGCTGCTATATAAAATGCGGATTTCTTTATCCCTGAAACGTGCAAGCGGCGAGAGATCAAGGCTATTCGCGTCTTTTGTCGTATTTAAAAGATGGGCGAAGGAAATGATGGGGGCAGTAAATCTGCGGGAAACGACGTAAGTGATCAAAATGAGGACAGCAAAGGTAATCAGAGAAATCAAAAGATAAATGCGAAGCGAACGCTGGATGATTGATACAATGTCGGAAAATGGCGTTAAAAACACCATATAAATATCTCCGCCGATAGAGATTTCATGGGAAATATATTGGTTCTTATTCAGTGAGGAAAACCATTTGAACGGGTGTGTCCACGCGTCGCCCTGGTCGTTATCAAAGAGACCGTTTTCGGCAGAACTGTCGAGCGCAAGCGTATGGGAGAGAAAGGCAAACTGAGCGCCTGATTCCGAATAAGGGGAACCGGATGGATCAAAATTCGGGATATCGGATCCGTAGGTATATAATATCTCTTTATCCTGATTGAGCAAAAAGACACTGCTGTTGGGTGTTATAGCATCCAGGGACAATTTATCGATGAGGGAATCGATAGGGATGCAGATCACGATAACACCGACGCCTTTTCCTGAAGGCTGCGTGGAAAAATAGTTTTGGACGCATTTGGCATAGCATAATTCATCGTTTTCGGCGTGAAAGAAAAAATAGGGAGACCAGACGTTTTCCAGAGCTTTCTGATACCATTTCGTATCCGAAACGTCGGCATCGGAATAAAATTGGAGTGTCATTGTCAGCGGGTCTTCCATAAGCGTTCCGTGATCAAGGGCGGAGGAAAGAGGAATATCCTGATTTAGAAAAAAAAGAAAACGGCTTTCCAGATTCGAGGAAAAGAATTGCTGAAAAAAATAGCTTTCCAGTTTTTGGCGTATGGCTTCTTTGGCGCGGAAACGGTCCAGACTGGTCGGATTGTCTTCATTCAGCGCGTTCCCGATCGTTTTATCGTTGATGAACTGGAAAGAAGACATATTGAAAGAATTGATATAATTGGCAAAAATTGTAGCGTTGTAGTTTGCGAGATTCGTTTGCTGGCGTTCAATGTTATTAAAAAGGATGGAATGGAGAATAAAGTAAATCAGACAATAGGAGCACAGGAACAAAGCAGACAGGGAACCGCAAAGGATCAAAAATATTTTTCTTCGCATAAAACATCCTCCGTGCTGTACTAAAGCTGGCAATTCCGGTATTCGGTAGGCGTCATTCCCGTTTTCCTGCGGAAAAGGCTGGAAAAATATCCATCGTCCGCATAGCCGCATAAATGAGCAGCTTTCCGGATGGAATATTGGGGAGACTTCAATAAGGTTTTTGCATAGTCAATCCGTTTCTCTGTGACATAATTGATCAGGTTGTTTCCGGTGGACTGCTTAAAAACGCGGCTCAAATAGGAAAGCGTGATGTTCATTTCCGCGGCCATCTTTGATATGCTGAAGTTAATGTCTGTGAAATTGGCATCAATGTATGAAATAGCATAACGGTAGAGCGCATCTGTGTTATTTCCCCTTTTTTGGAGAAAGAAGTTAAGAACATCCATGTACAGCGTTTCGATGTAGTTGGATTTTTGTGCCGTATTTGGAAGCTCGCAAAAAGACTCTATGGAGTTATTTCGGGAAGCCTGTAAAGCGTTTGGTTCAAAATGAAGATCCGCAAGATAGTCATACAAACATCCGATGAGTTGGGTGCCCAGAATATCGCAATGCTTTCCCTCCATAAAATCAAGAAAGGAGGAAGATTGGAAAAAATTTTCTATTTTGCTGATATCATGGCTGTAAAGCGCTTTCGATACCTCTTTTATCCAGTTCCCGTTTGTGAAATTGATCAGATTTACGCGCGAGGTTTCCCGTGCGCGATATAGCTCAACTAAAATATCCTCCATCTGCTCTATTTTCTTTCGGGTTATCGGCTTTAAAATGTAATGATTTACATGATATGACATGGCCTTTTGCGCATATTCGAATTCCTGATAGGCTGATAGGAGAATAATTGGAATGTCCGTCAGTTCCGGCGATTCATGTACTTTTTTTGCAAGTTCAATGCCATCCATATGAGGCATTTTGATATCCGAGATAATGGCGTCCGGATGGCAGACCTGCAGGAAATCCATTGCCTCCGCACCATTGGAAACACTTCCGCAAAGCGTACCATGGAAACGCTTCCAGTTCAAATGACTGATAAGCCCTTCCCGGGCAAAAGGCTGGTCATCTACAATCAGTACTTCAAAAGGTACATCCATATATGCCTCCGTTCCAGAGCGTTTATATGGCGGGTCAGTTCGGCTCTTTGTGGCATCTCTTCATGCACAGCCTGGAAAAGGCTGGCAATATAGCAGATATACATAACAGCAGTAAGCATAATTAACAGCAACATTTATTAAAAATATTATAATAGCAAAAGCATATATTGTCAATTTGAACATAACAAAAAATCCAACCTCACTGAAAAAAAGAAGGATTGAATTGTAAATGGAATGCCCTTATCATTATTTCGTAGGAATCAATTTCTGCGGGGAGGCGGGCATCCGATGAGCGCAGACAACCGGCCGACAGATGCCTTTTCCGTTGGGAAAGCGCTTCAGGAATCATATCTCAAGGCCGGGCTGAGAAAAAGGAGGAATCAACATGAAGATCGATTTTCTGGGAACGAGCCACGGCGTACCGTCAAAGGAACGGTATTGTCAGAGCGTACTCTTCACGGCGCGGGGCAATGGCTATCTGATCGATGCCGGCGCGCCGGTGATGGATCTGCTGATCCGGCGCTCTTATGATCTGGAAAAGCTGAAGGCGGTATTTATCACACATATGCACACAGACCATACGGACGGTCTCTTCCGCCTGCTGAGCCTGGCGGACTGGTATTACAAGAAAATGAGTTATGACCTTTATCTGCCGGAGCAAAAGGGGATCGACTGCATCATGGAGGTGATGAAATACCACGATCCGGCGTTTGCGGCAGACCGGCTGCGGTTTCACAGGATGCAGGAGGGGCTTGTCTTTGAAAATGACGATATCCGCGTGAGCGCTTTTCCCACCGGTCATATAGGCTTTGTTCGGCCGGCTTATGGGTATTTGCTGGAATCCGAGGGAAAAAGGGTGTATCTCTCAGGGGACCTGGACGCGGAAAGGGTGGATTATCCGGAGTTTCTTGACGAGGAAGAAACGGATGTCCTGATCGTGGAATGCGCGCATTTCCCGGCGGCCAGACTGCTGGAGCGGCTGAAAACCTGTAAAGCGAAACGGGTGATGGTCATCCACGCAGGCCCCGATGACGAGCTTGAAAAGCTCAGGAAAGCGGCCGGAGACTTTCCGTTCCCGCTGCTCCTTCCCAATGACGGAGACTGCTTTGATGTATAGCCCGGATACCGACCGACAGAGAGAAGGGGGAAAGCGATCATGAAGAAAGGAATCATCATTCTCAAAGAAGATTTTTGCATCGAATGGCTGGATATTCTGAAGAAGGGCGGGTTCGATACGCTGGGCCTGCATTTCATCGTGACGGAAAACCGGCTGGAGGATTATCTGCGCTGGCTGGACGGGCAAAGGGACCTGATCCGGGTATTTGAGGACGCCGGGATCACGGTAGAGCACGAGATCCATGCGGTGGGGGATCTGATGCCAAGGGAGCGTTTCACTTCCGAACCGGAGATGTTCCGGATGGATGAGAGCGGAAAGCGCAGTCCGGACTATAATCTCTGCCCTTCCAGCAGCGAGGCCCTGAAATGTCTGGAGGAGAGCGCGTACCGGCTTGCCGTTCGACTGGGTCAGAAGGGGCATGAATATCACATCTGGACAGACGATCATGAAGTCCGCTGCCATTGCGAACAGTGCAGGGGAAAATCCGTTTCGGATCTGAACCTGATCGTTTACCATGCGCTTCTGCGGGGGATCAAGCGGTATGATCCCGAAGCCAGGATCGCGTATCTGGCGTACGGGAATGCCTTTGCGCCGCCGACGCTGCCGATCGGTCCGGACGTTTTTCTGGAGTTTGCGCCCATGAACCGGAATTTACAGCACAGGCTCACGGAGCCGGACGGCGAAAAGGTGCGGACGGAGCTGGACCGCCTGCTCGAGGTCTTTCCGGCAGATTCCGCGCAGATCCTGGAGTACTGGCTGGATGAATCCCTCTATTCCAGGTACAATCGCAGCAATGTCCGGAAGCTGTCGGTCAACAGGGAAGCGTTCGGATATGATATGCGGTATTATGCCGGCAAGGGCGTGGGCGCCATAAAGACCTTCGGCGCATATCTTGACAAAAAGTATCTGGAAACGTACGGAGCGGAGGAAATCCTGATCTACGGAGCGCTTTTGCAGGAAGCGGAGCGGAAAAAGGGGGACTGCAATGAATCTGTATAAAGAACGGGAAGCAGAAAATCTGGAGCCTGCGCTTTTTCAGAATCCGCCTGCCCGGTATCGGGCCATGCCGTTTTGGGCGTGGAATGACCGGCTGGAGGAAGCGGAGCTTTTGCGGCAGATCAATGAGCTTTCGGAGATGGGCTTCGGCGGCTTTCATATGCATGTGCGCAGCGGCATGGCCACAGAGTATCTGGGAAAGGAATTTATGTCGCACGTGAAGGCGTGCGTACATAAAGCGAAGGAGCTGGGGATGCTGGCCTGTCTTTATGATGAAGATCGCTACGCCTCCGGGGCCGCGGGCGGTTTCGTGACCCAGAATCCCCTGTACAGCGAAAAATTTCTCCGTTTTACGGTAAAAGAGGATACGGAGGTGACTGGCCGCAGGGCGTACTCCGCCTATATCGGCGGCGGACAGGCGGACGCCTGTTCCGCTCCGGTGCCGGATTCCGCCGGATATCGGGAGGGAAAGCCCTATCTGCTGGCGGTTTACGATGTGGTCCTGGATGAAGACGACACACTGAAATCCTATCGCATGATGGAGCCGGAGGAACCCGCGGAAGGAACGAAATGGTACGCCTATGTCCGGATCCCGGAAAAGTCCGGCTGGTTTAACGGTCATACTTATGTAGATACGCTTTCCGAGGAGGCGGTCGCTTCGTTCATCAACATCACCCATGAGGCGTACAGGCGCGAGGTGGGAGAAGCGTTTGGAGATACGGTTCCGTCCATTTTTACCGATGAGCCGAATTTCCACGCGATCGGAGCGCTGGCGTTTGCCAAAAGCAAAGACGACGTCGAAATGGCCTGGACCACAGATCTGCCCGCAACCTTCCGGCAGGCATACGGCTACGATATCGTGCCCAGGCTCCCGGAGGTCATCTGGAATCTGCCGAATTGCCCGTCAAAGGCGAGGTATCATTACCATGACCATGTCTGCAGCAGATATGTGCACGCGTTTATCAGACAGATCGGATTGTGGTGTGAGAAAAACGGGATTCATTTGACAGGACATATTCTGGACGAAAACAGACTGGGCAGCCAGACGAGGACCGTCGGAGAGGCCATGCGCGCCTACGAATATTTTGGGATTCCCGGCATCGATATGCTTTGCAATTATGTGGAGCTGACCACGGCCAAGCAGGTGCAGTCCAGCGCCAGGCAATGGGGAAAGGAAGGCGTTTTAAGCGAGCTGTACGGCGTGACCGGCTGGGAATTTGATTTCCGGGGACACAAATTCCAGGGCGACTGGCAGGCCGCGCTGGGCGTGACCATGCGGGTTCCCCACTTGTCCTGGTACAGCATGCGGGGATCGGCAAAGCGGGATTATCCTGCCAGCATCCATTATCAGTCGGCGTGGTATAAGGAATACCGATATGTGGAGGATCACTTTGCGCGGCTGAATACCGTTCTGACGCGGGGAAAATCCCTGGTGAGGGTGGGCGTTATTCATCCGATCGAAAGCTACTGGCTTTCCTACGGACCGGCCGATCAGACGGCCGATCTGCGTTCGCAGATTGAAAATAATTTTCAGAACGTGACGAATTGGCTGCTGCGGGGCACCATTGATTTTGATTTTCTCTCTGAAGCGTCTCTCCCCGGACTTTACAAAGGGATTGAGGGAAATTCTGTTCTCATCGGACAGATGCGGTATCAGGCGATCGTCCTGCCGGGCCTGCTGACGCTGCGGAGCACTACGGCGGATATCCTGGAGCAGTTTCTTGCGGCAGGCGGAAAGGTCATCCTTCTGGGAGATGCGCCCTGCTGGATTGACGGCTGCCCCGACGGGAGGGGAAAACGTCTGGCAGAGCAGGCTGTCAGTGCGGCGTTTACATCGGTATCCCTGCTCGCCGCACTGGAGGACGAGCGGGATGTATCCATCCGGTATCAAAACGGGGAGCGGACGAATCATCTGATGTATCAGATGCGCACGGACGGCGCGGCGGAATGGCTCTTTCTGGCCAGAATGGATCCGGTCCCGCAAAGAATGCAGGTGGGACGCCCGGACGCTTACCATGACGATATTCTGATCACCGTGAAGGGAAGAAAAATCCCGGTCCTTTACGATACGGTGAACGGAACAGTCAGAAACTGTGAATACGAACTGGAAGGGGATCGGACCTGTATCCGGCACAGACTGTATTGCTCGGACAGCTTACTGCTGAAGCTGATCCCGCCGGAGCTGGCATCGGAAGAAGAAAAGCGCAGCCTTCCCTACGGAGATACAACGGTCCGCAACGTCTTCCTGCACGGCAGCGGAAAGTATTATTACTACGGCCGGGAACCGGATCAGATCGTGGATGTAAAGGGCACGGTTTCCTATTCCGCGGATGAAGACAATGTACTGGTGCTGGATATCGCGCAGTGGAGCCTGGACGGACAGGACTATCAGCCGCCGGAGGAAATTCTGCGGATCGATCAGGCGCTGCGCAGACAGCGGCAGTTTCCGCTGGCAGACGGGGAGGACATTCAGCCCTGGCTGATACAGGACGCTGACAAAGCGGAATCGGTTTTTCTGAAATACCGGTTTGAGAGCAGCGTTTCGGTTCCCTGCCGCCTGGCATCGGAGGGAGTGTATGCGATCATATTAAACGGAGAAGAGGTTCCCGTGACGGAGAAGGGCTATTTCACGGACCGGCATATAAAATGCTTTTCACTTCCCTGCATAAAGCAGGGCATGAATACGCTGGTGCTGCGTGTTCCCTTCGGAAAGCGGATCAGCCTGGAGAATGCTTTTCTTCTGGGACAGTTTGGCGTCGCGGTCAGCGGTGCCGTGGCCCGCATTGCGGAAAGGCCGGACCGGGTGACCTTCGGTTCTCTGGTCCATCAGGGATTCCCCTTCTATGGCGCGGGTTTTACTTATGAGATCCCGTTCGAGTGTGAGAACAGTGAGATCGTGATCGCGGCCTCCATGTATCAGGGGGCGCTGATCCGCGTGTGGCTGGACGATGAGGATGTCGGGAAGATCGTATATGCGCCGTACAAAATCCGGCTGCGCGATGTGAAGGCGGGGAAACATCTCCTGAAGCTTAAGGTGTATCTGAGCCGCGTGAACTGCTTTGGCGCACTTCATTGCTGTACGGACGGATATTGGATCGGGCCGATCTGCTGGTACACGAAGGATACCGGATGGGCCTACGAATACCAGTTGAAGGATACAGGAATCCTGAAATCGCCTGTGATCGAGATTTACCGGAAATCATGACAGAAAGGACAAAACTCCGGCCCGCCGGCAGGCGCATCCCTCGCGCGCTCTTCGCTGCAGGCCGGAGGGGACATCAGGGCTTCGGGAAACGGGAAAATGATCGGAAACCTTCTTTTCAAAAATGAAAAGGCGGCCAGGGCGGCCGATATTGGCCTCCTCTGCTCCGCCGCGTATCTGGCAGTTTATTTTGCGCGAAATATATTGGGAGCGGTCACGCCGCAGATGATTGAAAGGGGGTATTCTGCGGAGTTTATCGGCCGGGTATCTTCCCTCTATTTTATCTGTTATGCGGTGGGACAGCTCGTCAACGGAGCCATCGGGGACAGAGTCAGGGCGAGGTATATGATCTGTATCGGCCTTCTCATGGCGAGCATATCCAACCGTCTCTTTTATTATGTTATCGATACGCTTCCGTTCGCTGCGCTTCTGGCATATGGGCTTATGGGATTTTTCCTGTCCATGATTTACGGCCCCATGACGAAGGTGGTCGCGGAAAATACAGAACCGGTTTATACGATGAGGTGCACGCTTGGGTATACCTTCGCCTCCCTCTTTGGCTCTCCTCTGGCGGGTTTTGCGGCGGCTTTGCTGACCTGGCGGAGCGTGCTGCTGACAGGGAGTCTGAGTCTTGCCGTGATGAGCGTGTGCTGCTTTGTTATTTTCCGGAGTATGGAAAAAAGGGGGATTATCAAATATAATCAGTACAGACGGGAAAAGGGGAACGGAAGGGGAGACGGAATACGGCTCCTGTTTCGGCGCGGGATCGTCAAATATACGCTGATTTCCATGATCACAGGTGTGGTGAGGACGACCGTGATTTTCTGGATGCCGACCTACATCGCTCAACACCTGGAATTTCCCGCGGAAACCGCATCCTTCATTTTTACAGCAGCGACGCTGGCCATTTCCATGGAGGCTTTTATTGCAGTCTTTATATATGAAAGGCTGATGAAACGGAATATGGAACGGACGATCCTGTTCATGTTCCTTTCCGCGGCCCTGTTTTTCTTTTTGCTGACCGTTTTCCGGCAGCCGGCATGGAATGTCGTCTGCCTGGTTTTGGGCATCATGTCCTCCAACGGAGCCTCCGTGATGCTTTACAGCAGGTATTGTCCCGGGCTGCGGGATACCGGCATGGTTTCCGGCGCAACGGGTTTCCTTGATTTTTCGAGCTATGCCGCAGCATCGGTGTCAAGCACCCTGTTCGCGGGCGCAGTCGGTACGGTCGGCTGGGAAGGGCTTGTCTGGACCTGGTTTGGCCTGATGGCCGCCGGCGTTGTCATTTCCCTTCCATACGGTAAATGGAGTAAGAGAATATGAAGATTTTAAATTTCGGTTCTATGAATATCGATAAGGTGTACAGGGTCGGGCGGCTTGTCGGACCGGGAGAGACCATTTCTTCCAGAAGCTTTCGGTGTTTTCCCGGAGGCAAGGGTCTCAATCAGTCCATCGCCGTGGCGCGGGCCAAGGGCAGCATTTTTCATGCCGGCACCATCGGAGAGGACGGTCTTTTTTTAAAAGATCTGATGAAGGAAAGCGGAGTGGATGTTCGCTTCGTGCGCAGGATGGATACGGTCAGCGGACATGCTGTCATCCAGGTGGACGAAAAAGGGGAAAACGGGATCCTTCTTTTTCCGGGCAGCAATTACAAAAACGATAAGGAATATGTGGATACGGTTCTGTCTCATTTTGAGGAGAACGATATCCTCATGCTCCAGAACGAGATCAATGATCCGGCTTATCTGATAAAAAGGGGACGGGAAAAGGGAATGCGCATTTTGCTCAATCCCTCTCCCGTGGACGAACGAATCGGCGGGAAAGAGCTTTCCTGCGTTACATGGCTCATCGTGAATCGGGGAGAAGGGGAAATGCTGGCCGGCGCGAAAGAGCCCGAGGAGATTCTGTCGGTTTTCCGGCAGCGTTATCCGAAGCTGAAGACGGTGCTTACGCTCGGAAAAGAAGGCGCTCTTTACAGTAGTCAGGACGCCTTGATCCGGCAGCTTTGCTTTCCTGCCCGCACGGTGGATACTACGGCGGCCGGGGATACGTTTACCGGATTTTTTATCGCTGCCGTCGCGGAAGGAGCCCCGGTGGAGAAAGCGCTGGAGCTGGCGGCCTGCGCTTCCTCCATAACGGTATCGAGGAACGGCGCGGCCGTGTCGATCCCCGACAGGGCAGAAGTGGAAAAAATGCTGGAGAATTCACGCGGCAGGGAAACGCAGGCGTAAGCGCATCCGGCCGAAAAGGGATCGGGGGACGAAGGATGGGAAACGGGGACAGAATCGTGGGCGCGATTGATATCGGCGGAACGAAAACGGCCCTTGGCCTGGTCGGAGAAGACGGGAAATGGCTGGCCCGGGAAACCTTCCCGACTCCGTTCGAAGCCTGGGAAGGCTGCTTTTCATTTTGCTGTGAACGGATGGAGGCCTTGCTTGCGCGCTGCGGAATCCGGGCGGAGGATCTGGAAGGGGTCGGCATCAATGTCCCCGGAATGTACGATTATGTGCAGGACCGGCTGATCCGGGCCCCATATGCGGGCTGGCGTGACATACGTGTGCGGGAGTATTTCAGGAACCGTCTGCGGATCAGCCGCGTGTATGCTGACAATGACGTGAACAGTTGCGCGCTCGCGGAGTGTCGGTTCGGACACGGCCGGCAGTACGGCAGCTTCTTCTGGATGACGGTGAGTACGGGAATCGGCGGCGCCGTTGTGGAAGGGGGACGGCTGATCCGGGGGCGTCATAATCTGGCAGGTGAGATCGGCCATGTGAAAACGGCTTACGGGACAGAGGCAAGGGCCTGTGCCTGCGGGGCGCGGGGCTGTCTGGAGGCCCACGCATCCGGCAGCGCGATCGGAAAAGAGGTTCGCATGCGATGCGGGCGTAACAAACGGTTTGCGGAAGCGTTTGAGGGGACCGGTTTCTCTGCGGACGCCGCAGGGTGCGCCGCACTGGCGCGCGGAGGAAACCGGGCGGCAGCGCGGATCTATGAGGAGGCCGGTCTCTATCTTGCCAGAGGGATCGCGGCGGCCGCAAATCTTCTGGATCCGGAGGCGGTGTTTCTCGGCGGCGGCGTGGCGGAAGCACTGGATCTGATGTTTCCGTCGATCACCTGTCATTTATCGGATTATGCGGTGGCAGATCTTGCGAAGATCCCCATTCTGCACACGGGACTCGGATATGACGCCGCACTCTTCGGGGCGGCCGCACTGGTTTTCGAGGCGCAGGCCGCAGAGCCGTGAAGGGGGCCTTCCGTTAAGGGAGCGCCGGCCGGCGCAGATTTGGGAAAGGGGGCTTTATGAAGAACACAGAAATGCTCCGGGAATATAAGGCGGAGCTCATCAAGGAAGTGGAGAAGCTTTCTGACCGGCTTTTCGGGCAGGCGACGAACCTTCTTCTTGACGCATATCGATACGACCGTCAGATCTTTTTGGCGGGCAATGGGGGAAGCGCCGGGACGGCCAATCATTTTGTCGCCGACTTCGGCAAAAACGCGATTCGGGAGGAGGGCAAAAGACGGTTTCGCGTGATTTCACTTTGCGACAATGTTGAAAAGCTGACGGGTCTTGGCAATGACTTCTGTTTTGAGGAGATTTTCCGCCAGCAACTGATCAATCTGGCTCGACCGGGAGATGTGCTGATCGCCATAAGCGCCAGCGGCAATTCAGAGGATCTGGTGAGGGCCTGCAGCTATATGGGAGCGATCGGCGGTCACGTCATCACCCTGTCAGGCTTCGGAGGCGGGAAGATCAGCCGGCTGTCGGAAACGGCGTTTGTGACCTCGCTTACCAGCTATGAACGGATCGAGGATCTGCATCTCATCATCCTTCACATGATCGTCTGCTGGTTTAAGCAGTACACACATGAGGAGATCGCGTGAGAGACATCCGGGTACACGGGGAAATAAAAGGAGCTTATTATGGCAAAACTGTTTGCAGCTAAGACAATGGAGATCAGTGAACGCGAAAGACGGAACTGGCTCCGGGTCCGCAGGATCGGTGCGGAAGGCATGGTGCTCCTGAAAAGCAATGGCGCACTGCCCCTGAAACCGGAGAAAAAAAGCCTGGCGCTCTATGGCAGCGGCGCCAGATATACCGTAAAGGGCGGTACCGGCTCCGGCAACGTGAACAGCCGGTTTGTGGTGAATGCGGAGCAGGGACTGGAGGAAGCCGGGTTCACCATCACCACAAAGGGCTGGCTGGACCGCTATGACAAAATCGTGGAAACGGCCCGGAACGCCTATTTTGACAGATTGAGGGAACTGATGAAAGCGGGCGGGGACGCGGTCTCACAGCTTTTCTTCAATCCGTTCCGGGAGCCGCCTGTGCTGTCGGTGACGGATGAGGATATCGCGGAATCGGAAACGGATACGGCGGTCTATGTGCTGTCCCGCAATTCCGGCGAGGGAAAGGACAGACGCCCCGCGGCCGGAGATTATGAGCTGCTGGAGGAAGAAAAAGCGGTCATTCGCCTGCTGGCGGCCCGCTATGAAAAGCTGGTTGTGGTGCTGAACGTGGGCGGCGTGATAGATACGAAATTTCTGCGGGAAACGGAAGGGATCGGCGCCCTTCTGCTGATGAGCCAGGCGGGCAATGTCACCGGATATGCCCTGGCCGATGTGCTCACCGGAAAAGTGACGCCCTGCGGGAAGCTTGCCGCGACCTGGGCGGAGAATTACCTGGATTATCCGGGCGCGGCGAATTTCAGCCATATGAACGGCGATACCGACGACGAATACTACCGGGAAGGGATTTTCGTGGGCTACCGGTATTTCGATACCTTTGGCGTGACGCCCGCCTATCCCTTCGGTTACGGTTCCTCCTATACGGCCTTCAAGATAAAGGTGGAGACGGTGACGGCGGACCCGCTGACAGTGACGACCCGGGTCACGGTCACGAATACGGGAGCTCTGTACGCGGGAAAAGAGGTCGTGCAGATTTATTATTCCGCGCCGGGGGGACGGCTGGAGAAGCCCTTGCAGGAGCTGGCGGCCTATGCGAAGACGAAGCTGCTGGCGCCGGGAGAATCCCAGACGCTGTGCATCGCCTGGCCCCTGGCGCGCATGGCTTCTTATGATCCGGCAAAAGCCGCATGGGTGCTGGAGGCGGGCACATATTATGTGAGAGTCGGAAACAGTTCCCGGAATACGCATATCGCTGCAGCGCTGGTGCTGGAGCGGGCAGCGTATACGGAACAGTTGAAAAACTGTCTGCCGCTGGACTGCGGAATGGAGGAGCTGTCCTGTGCGGGCGCGGTCCCTTATACCTATGAAGGAGAGGCGGAGGAAAAGGCGGGCGCGGTCAGGATCCTGATCGACGCCGATCAGGTCCCCTGCAGAACGGCAGTCTACCGCGGAGAGAACGAAACGATCCCTGCAAAGGTGACGGAGGAGAAGATCACTGCGGATGATGTGAAAGCGGGCAGATATACGCTGGACGAGCTGGTGGGTCAGTTGACGGTGGAGGAGATGGCACAACTGTGTGTGGGAACGGCCAGAGGAGGCCAGGGCGAATCCGCTGTGAGCGCGGCCATCGCTGTCTGTCCCGGCGCCGGAGGGGATACCGCCTCTCTGATGCTGGACGATCGGGATGTGCGCAATATGCTCATGTCCGACGGTCCTGCGGGACTGCGGCTTTCCAGACATTTTATGGCGGATCCGGCAGGAAATCCGGTGCCGGGAACCGAAGAAGTGCCGATTCCGGGCATGGACCTTTTGACTGTGGGAGCGCCGGAGCCCGAGATCCCTGCGGACGCCGCGGATTATTATCAGTACTGCACGGCCATTCCCATCGCCACGCTGCTGGCTCAGACCTGGGATCCGGCGGCCATAGAGGAAGCGGGGGATATCATAGGCGGGGAACTGGAGGCGTTTGGCGTCATCCTGTGGCTGGCGCCGGGCATGAACATCCACCGGAATCCGCTCTGCGGCCGGAACTTTGAATATTACTCCGAGGATCCGCTGGTGGCCGGACTGTGCGCGGCAGCGGCTACTCGGGGTGTGCAGAAGCATCCCGGCAGGGGCACCACGGTCAAGCATTTCGCCCTGAACAATCAGGAGGATAACCGGGCACATGTCAATTCCCATGCGGGAGAGCGTGCGCTTCGGGAGATTTATCTGAAGGGATTCGAGATAGCCGTGAAACATGCCCAGCCCATGGCGATCATGACCTCCTATAACCTGGTCAACGGTACGCATACCGCCAACAGCTATGATCTGCTGACCGCTATCGCCAGGGATGAATGGGGCTTTGCGGGCATCATCATGACGGACTGGGGAACTACGGGATACAGCGGAGTATCCATCGGTCTGTTCAACGGTCTTCGGTACGGCGATTCCAATGCGGCAGGCTGTATCCGGGCAGGCAACGATCTGACCATGCCGGGCAGTCAGGCGGATGTGGATGAGATCATCCGGTCCGTGGGCGCGGCGGAGGGCAGTGTGCCCTATCCCATCACGCCGGGCGATCTGCAGGCCTGCGCGAAGCGGATCCTGAATATCATTCTGCAGAGCGCGGCCTATGAAGGAAGCAGGCCCTATGCGGCCTCAGCGAAGAAAGGAGAAGACTGATCTATGAGAATCAAAAGAGCGGCCAGCATTCCG
Organism: uncultured Eisenbergiella sp.; assembly: GCA_947627215.1. GTDB lineage: Bacteria > Bacillota > Clostridia > Lachnospirales > Lachnospiraceae > Gallintestinimicrobium. The sequence continues at coordinate 74,623 of CANQVD010000012.1, read as the reverse complement.
CTGATATTGCATGATCCTTATTTTTCCATCTGGTCCTCTGCGGATCACTTGTATGACGCGGATCCGGTGCACTGGTGCGGAAAGCGTCAGCAGATACGCGGATATATCACGGTGGACGATGCGGTTTACAGCTTTTTGGGGGATAAGGAATTTCATAAGGTGATCCCCCAGCGTTATGCGGATCTATCCGCAACGGCTACAGAATACGGTTTTGAGAATGAGAAAATCCGCTTGACGGTGCGCTTTGTTTCCCCGCTTCTGCTGGAGGATCCCGTTTTGGTATCGCGCCCGTGTACATACATGAACCTTACGGTGCATAAAAAAACTGCCTGTGAGGTCAGCGCACAGATCCTGCTGTCCGACGACCTCGTCTGTACACAGAAATCGCAGACGGTGGGCTGCAGTTATTCAAGACCCGCCGTGCAGGACCAGCCCGCTTTTACCTATGCTTCCATGGGGAAGGCCGCGCAGAGACCTCTCGGCAACAGCGGAGACAACATTACCATAGATTGGGGATATGTTTATCTGGCCTCTGACAGCGCGTGCGCCGACCTGTATTATGATGCGAAAAACAGCAGGATCGGCTGCCATGTGAGTCTGCAGGACGGCGCGGAAACAGGATTAATCATCGCGTATGACGACATGATTTCCATTCATTACTTCGGACAGTGGAGAAAGGCCCTCTGGACATCCAAATATGCGACGATCCTGGATGCAATAGGTTCGGCCTTCGCAGACAGGAAAGAAGTCCTTGCAAGAGCGGAAGCATTCGATGCCGATATCGAAGCGAAGGCCTCGGCGCTCGGAGGGGAGGCCTATGCTTTTCTTTGCTGCGCGAGTTACCGTCATGCCGTCGCGGCCCATAAGCTGATAACGGATGAGAATGGAGAGATCCTTTTTCTCTCCAAGGAAAATGACTCTAACGGCTGCATTGGAACCGTAGACGTCAGCTATCCGTCCGTTCCGCTGTTTCTGCTGTACAATACGGAATATGTGAAGGGGATGCTGCGGCCGATATTTCATTTTACGCGCTGTGATGTCTGGGAATTCGATTTCGCGCCCCATGATGTGGGAAGATATCCGTATGCCTGGGGACAGGTTTACGGTTTAAACGGAGAGGAGGAAGGAAGGGGATACACCAGAAGGGACGGCGAGATGTTCCCTCCTTATTATCAGTATCCGAAAACAGCCGGCGTTTATGACCTGCGCTGGCAGATGCCGGTCGAAGAAAGCGGAAATATGCTCATCCTGACGGCGGCGGTGTGTATGCTGGACGGCAGCCCGGCATTTGCAGTCCCATATATGGATATATTGGAGAAATGGGTCGCATATTTGCTCAAATACGGCGCGGATCCGGGAGAACAGCTCTGTACGGACGATTTTGCCGGCCATCTGGCTCATAACGTGAATCTTTCTGTCAAGGCCATTATGGGAATTGAAGGCTACTCCATTTTGCTCCGCATGAGCGGGCAGGAAGCAAAAGCGGATGAATACCACGCAAAGGCGAAGGACATGGCCCGGATGTGGGAGCAGCGGGCATTCGCGGGGGATCATTATGCGCTGGCCTTCGGTTTGCCCGAAACGTGGAGCCTGAAATATAATCTGATATGGGACAGGCTGTTTGGGAGCGGCCTTTTCCCGGAGCAGGTCTTTAAACGGGAGCTGGCATATTATGTGAAGAATGTCCGCCGGTACGGTACCCCTCTGGATAACCGGAATGACTATGTCAAGAGCGATTGGATTCTCTGGTGCGCCGCCATGGCGGACGATCGGAGTATACGGGACGCTCTGATCCTTCCGGTGGCCGGATATCTGGAAAATACGCCCTGCAGAGTCCCGTTTTCAGATTGGTACGGAGCGGAAAGCGGCAGATATTATCATTTCATTGCCCGGAGCGTACAGGGAGGGATCTTTATGCCGCTGCTGCGGGAAAAGCTGTCAAAATCCGAATGAAAACGGAAAGAATGTTTCCCGGTAAAGTCCGGGCGATGTGAAAGGAAGGGTTTTCTATATGCTGAAAGCAGAACAAAGAATGAAGCTGCTCCGCTGTCCGGACGGGCCGGTGGACATGGTGCTGGATACGGATGCGTATAACGAGATTGACGACCAGTTTGCGATCGCCTATGCGCTTCGCGCGAAAAAGCTGACCGTCAGGGCGCTGTATGCCGCGCCGTTCTGGAATTCGAGATCTGAAGGGCCGGCTGACGGAATGCAGAAAAGCTATGACGAAATTCAGAAGCTTCTTTCTCTGATGGGAGAAAAGAGATCCGTGCGAAAGGGCTCCGAACGGTATCTGTGCGACGAAAAGACGCCGGTGGAATCGGAAGCGGCGGCCGATCTCGCGGAACGTGCCATGCAGTATTCGCCGGAGCAGCCGCTTTATGTCGTGGCGATCGGCGCGATCACCAATATCGCTTCCGCGCTTCTGATGCGCCCGGAAATCGCCGATCGCATCGTGATCGTCTGGCTCAGCGGTCATGCGCTTCACTTCTGCGACAATCAGGAGTTCAATATCCGTCAGGATGTGGCTGCTGCCAGGATCGTTTTCGGGTCCGGCGCCCCGTTGGTCATGCTGCCCTGCATGGGCGTCGTCAGCAGCTTTGCCACAACGGAATATGAGCTTCGGACCTGGCTGTCCGGGAAAAGCGCACTTTGCGACTATTTGGTAGAAAATACCGTGAACGAGGCGAACGGATACGCGAAAGGGAAGGTATGGAGCCGCGTGATCTGGGATGTGACCGCTGTCGGCTGGCTGCTTAACGACGGAGGGAAATTCATGATGGACAAACTGATTCCGACGCCGATCCCGGAATACGATCATTATTATTCGCAGGATCCGCGCCGACCTCTGTGCTGTTATGTTTATCATATCTGGCGGGATGCGTTATTCGGAGACCTTTTTGCCCGCCTTACGGATCATTGAGGAAACGCTGCTTTTAAGCATCCGCAGATGTATATTCGCACCTTGCGATGATATGATCCTGATATTCCTTATCCAGTTCGATGAAATAGCCGCTCCAGCCCCAGACCCGCACGATCAGGTTGCGGTGATTCTCCGGGTGCTTTTGGGCGTCGATCATCTGATCCCGATTGACCGCATTGAGCTGAAGCTGGTGGCCTCCCAGCCTGACAAAGCTTTTCACCAGCAGAGCAGTCTTGGAAATGGCCTCGGGATTCCGGAACATGGAATCGTGCAGCTCCAGCGTCAGCGGACCGCCGTTGGCCACTCTGGACAGTCCCGGTCTGGCGAAGGAGGTGACGACTGACACCGGCCCGTCACAGCGGGCAAACAGGCCCGGCGAATAATTTGCGGGAATGGGTTCCCCGGCGTGCCGGCCGTCCGCGGTGGCGGGAAGATTTTTGCTGAATTCGATGTAAAACATCGCGGATCCGGTTCCCGCCCGAAAAATGCCGTTCCGGTCATTTCGCTTTCCCTCCAGCGAGTCGGCGAACATTTCCAGCAGCGACGCGCCGATCTCATTGGCCCGGTCGTCCCGCCCCATCTTGGGGCCGTCATAGCGAAGAAGATGGAACAGCCGGTCACAGCCCGAGAAATTGCGGTCCAGCGCGTCCAGCAGACCGGCTTTTGTCACCCGTCCCTCCTGATAGACAAAACGCTCCACTCCGGCAAGCATATCTGCCGCCGTGGACAATCCGGCTCCGTGGAGACCGTAATTGTTGTAGACACAGCCCTGCGTGACATCCCTGCCCGATTCCAGACAGCCCGACATCATCAGGGAGTGCAGGGGAGCCGGCAGGATGGTGATTCCGGCGGTATCGGCGCAGAGGGCGTCGGCCTCGGTCTGAATCTCCGCTTTCGTGAAGGTCAGCAGGCTCTCAAAATCCGCGCATTCCTCCAGGTGATTTCGGATCGCCCGCTGGGCGGCTCCAGCGAAGGAGAGTCCGCCCACATTGGGAATTTCCATCCCCTTTCCGGGGATGATCAGTTCCCAGCAGGCGGCCGCCGAGTAGTTACAGGCATCCTCCAAAGCGTACCCCCAGTCGGTCAGCGCCCGGATGTTCACGTCGTCATTCAGATATTGTGGGAACCCAAGTCCGGTTCTGGTAAGGGCGGTACCCAGTTCATAGACTGCGGTCGGGGTATTGCTGTCCACACGCAGATTTATTTTTGGATCGATCACCCGCAGCTCCAGCGACGCCTGAAGACAGAGCTCGCTCAGCTCGTTATACTGACTGACGCCGTTTCTGTCTCTGCCGCCCAAAACCACGCTTTGGCCGTTGTCACCCTGCTGGACGCCGATGTAAAGATCGCTGTCCTTGTTGCAGCAGAGGAAAAATTCCTCCAGCAGTTCGAGCGCTTCTTCCTTTGTGAGCCGGTTCCCGGCGATGTCCTTCTGATAGTAGGGATAAAGCAACTGATCCAGCCGTCCCAGCGTGTTGTGGTAGGCCCCGCTTGCCCACATGGCATAGTGAAGGATCCGCAGCATGCACAGCGCCTCCTGAAAGGTTTCGGGCGGTTTCCCCGGCAGCCGGGAGAGGACATCGGACACGGCGCGGTTGCCTTTCTCCAGCGCATGGCGCCGATAACGCTCACAGAGCCCCAGGATGGCGGCAAGATGGCGCCGCATGGCGGACAGTTCTTCAATCTGCCCGGCGTTTTCCCCGGGATTCCGGGCAAGCTCGGTCAGCCTGGCCTCAATCTCGGTCAGCTTCTGATCCAGCCCGCAGGAAAGCAGCCTGGAATAGTCCACGCAGATGTTGCTGAGCATCCCGTTTTCGTGGATTTTTCGCCCCCGGACGGTCTGCCCGAAGATAAAATAAGGGAAATTGACCACTGTGCGAAGCAGCGGAAGCCGCTCCTCCGGGAAAATCACCGGAAGCTCCCGTTCCAGCATGATCTCAAACACCCGCGTGACCTTTTCGAGATCACTCTGTTCCATAAAGACAGGCAGATCCAGCAGCTTCTCCCAATCCAGCGGGGGCCGGCGGAAGGCTCTGTGCGCCCTGTCCTCGATATAGAATTTCCGCATTTTTCTGATTCGTTCCGTCATAGCACTCTGCACCTCAACCTGTATTTTTCAAATATTTCCACCGATTCTGCCGGGTTTTTGCCCACATCGAAGGTCTGCCCGTACTCCCGGCCCACCTGCCGGTATTTTGCCCCCGCGGCGGGCTGATACGGAAGCAGCTCCACCCAATCCAGCGTCGGATCGCCGGCCAGCAGCTCCGCCGTGGCGGTGAGATTCTCAACCGTGTGGCTGACCCCGCCGATGAGCGGAATCCGCACGGTATGGGGCTTGCCTGACTCCCGCAGCAGGCGGTAGTTTCGCAGAATCCTCCGATTGGATACGCCGGTATAAGACCGATGAAGCGCATCCGATATGCACTTGATGTCCATGATCACATAGTCCATGTGCGCCAGAACCCCGGCGAAAGTGTCGGATCCGGCGTATCCGCTGGTCTCTATGGCCTTGTGAATGCCTGGCAGGAGAACGGTCAGCGCCATCAGGAAGGAGGCCTGAAGGAGCGGTTCTCCGCCCGAGAAGGTGACTCCGCCGCCCAATTCAGCGTAGTAGCCGGATCTTTTCAGAAGCCGGTCCGCCAGTTCTTCGGGACGATAGCGCTGTCCGCAGATCCGCCGGATCCCGGCGGGACAGATATCGATGCATTTTCCGCATCCGGTGCAGTCAGCGGCGCGGATGTGCGCGTCGTCCCATTTGCCGGACGGACAGACCGACTGACAGCCGCCGCAATTCATACAGGATGCCGTCGACACCCACAGCTCGGGAGCCGGACACAGTCCCTCAGGGTTATGACACCAGCTACAGTGCAGGGGACACCCCTTGAAGAAAACCTTCTGCCGCACCCCCGGTCCGTCGTAGATAGCGAATTCCTTGATATCAAAAACAGTTCCTGTCATGCCTGTACCCAGTTGAAAGCGATCACCGTCAGACTGTATTCCCCGACCGTAATCCCGATTCTGCCGTCGGACGGCGCGTTCCCGGTCACCACAGAAGCGGACGGACGGGAGCCCTCCGGCCTGGCAGGGGTGTTGACGGCGGCGGGGCCGTCGGCATAGACCGTTTCCCGCATCTGCACCGCTCCCGCTCCGAAGGCATGCAGGTCAATGCCCACCGTCTTTTCCCTGCCTGTGCGGTTGACGATGCTCACGCAGACCGTCTTTTTGTCCTCCGACATGACGGCACAGGCCGAAAGCGTGTCGGTATCCGGCATTCCCGTTTCAAGCAGACAGGGCTGATGTCCGTCCAGAAGCATCCGGTCGATGTAAGCGGGAGGCTGATACCATACGCCGGCGGTATCCATAAAGACAAGCCCCTGGTTCCAGTCGTTGTCGTTGTGTCCCTGTACCTGAAGAGCGTTCGCCGAGCACATAATGTGAATCACGTCACTGTGCCTGCGGGCAAAGTGTATGGCGAAAGCGTTGCAGAGGGCGCGCTCAAAGGTGTGGCAGTTGGCGTTGAGCTCCAGCACGCACAGACCGGTGTCGGCCTCCGGACAGATTTTCTTCAGCGCGGCATAGAAGGAGAGCGTGGGCTCGAAGTACCGCACGGGATCCGTGCCGCTGCTCGACCAGAAGTGAATGTCAAACCAGACCCGGCCGCCCTTTTTGACCGCGTGATCCAGAATTTGTCTGTGTCCGGCCAGCGAGGTGATCTTCGAGGGATTGCCCGTAAAGTGATCCGGGTCTTCGACGATCTCCTGGTACTCAAAATCGCCGACGATCAGGGTCAGATCCGGCCTGATCGCCCAGATCCGGTCGGCGATGGCGTTGAAACGTCCGGCAAATGCCGTATCGATCTTTTCCTCGTTGCCGATCTGGAGGTATTGGAGGTTATAAGGCTTTTCCCGGCCCATCCGCATTCGGAGCCCGACCCACGGATCGGACGGGTCGTTCCCGCAGGCGAAGCGGAGAAAGTCGCCCATGTCGTCGGCGCTTTCATAGCTGGAGAAATCGGGAACATACGCCTTGCCCAGCGCCTCGCACAGATCCATGAACTCGATGATCCCGAATCCATAGGAGGCGTGTTCATACCACCAGCCCTTATAACCGCCCCGTTCTTCGGAGGCCCCGGTCATTTTCTTCCATTTGTAGTCGGCGGCGTTGGCCATGCAGCCCCCGAAGCGAAGAACGGTGAGACCCTGATTTTCCAGCATCTGCCCCACGTCCCGCCGGACGTGCAGACCTTTATACAGCCCCCAGTCGCCCGGTTCCAGAAAAGCATAGCCCACATCCAGCGTTCCCGTCTGCCGGATTTCGATGACGAAGCGTCCGGCTCTGTCGGTGCCATCCGGAATCAGCGTGAAGGGATATTTTTGATAGCCGCCCTGCACGGAAAAGGACGCTTCGGCATAGCGGCGGCTCCCGTCGGCGCTCTCCAGCGCGGTATAAACCGTTATGGCCGATTGCGCTCTGGCATAGAGATAGCCGTTGTAATCCTTCCCGGCGACAAATCCCATGCCGCCGCGGTTCAGCCCCATGTTACAGATCAGGAGCCTGCCGGAGCCCGAGCGGATACCCATTTGCTGCGCCTTTCTGCCGCTGCGAAGCCCGTCGGAGATCACCGAAAAATGTCCGATGATATCTCCTTCCGCCGCGCCGCGCCACATCCCGCTGACACAGCCGGTCACCTTCTTCGACTCGGAAGGGACCGCCTGCCCGGGGCCGTCCGCCTGGCTGCCGTCATCCCCCACCGGAACGCCCGCCTCTTCAAAATTCTCGCCGAAAATCATCTGCGACCATATGCCGCCGTACAGCTCGTGATTGACATCCTCCATGCAGACGCCGTAGAGCAGGTCGGAGACCCGCCCGGCGCTTCTGGCCGGATCCAATGAAATCAGACAGTCATCCGCGAAAGGCTGATCAGGTTTTGTCATATCGTTGTCCTCCTCCTACAATAAGATTGTGGTGGTTGTTCTGTCTGAACTTTACCGATAAAAAAGTGCATGATTCCCCGCAGCAGGCCGCGGGACGGTTCATTTTCATTATAAGTAAAAGTCCTTGACAATGAAAGAAATACTGTGCATCATTATAGACAGAAATTATCTTTTCGGAGGCAGCGTATGATTCTGTATCAGGCCGCCAATTCCCGCGGTATCAACCACAACGACATTCGTATCTATGAGGATTTTTCCTATGTTCCCCACTTCCATCGGGATTTCGAGCTGATCTATGTGGAGAAGGGAGAGCTGGACGTTATTGTGGACGGACGGCCTTACCGGACCGTTGAGGATCAGATGGCGCTGATCCTGTCCAACCAGATCCATTCTTACGAGAGCACCGCGCCGAACCGGGTTTTCGTACACGTTTTTTCCTCCGACAACGTCCCCGCCTTCGCCAAGCTGATCGCCGACAGGGAGGCCTGCACCCCCGTCTTCGACTGCGATCAGGCGGCGCGCGACTTCTATCTGTCCTGCATTATGGGGCAAAAGCGATCGGCCCTGTCTCTGAAGGCGGCGCTGTACGCTGTCTGCAGCGAGTTTTGGGAGAAAAGCGAATTCGTCCCCGCCTGCGGCGGGAACACCCGGCTGCTCCATCAGATGCTCAGCTACATCTCGGAGCATTACTGCGAGGAGATTACGCTGGAGAAGATGGCGCAGGCGCTCGGCTATGAGCCTCACTATCTCTCCCGGGTATTCAGCGGCGGGATCAAAATCAATCTGCGCGCCTATATCAACCTCTATCGGACAGACAGCGCCCGGGAACGGCTGGTTGACGGCGAGGACAGCATTGCCCGGATCGCGCTGGAAAGCGGCTTCCAGAGCATCCGCAACTTCAACCGGGTCTTTGCCGCCAGTATGGGCATGACGCCCATGGAATACCGGAAACACTTTCAGAAAGAAGAACAGGAGGAGACCTCCAACGAAAACGGCCGGCAAAATGCCGGCCGGCGAAAGGTCATAGCAGAATGGAAAAACATCTGACAGAACAGAATATTTCAAAAACGTATACCGATAAATACGGCGGGGATGCCTCCCCGCTCCGCTCCAAAAGGCTGTACCTCCTGGACATGGACGGCACGATTTACAACGAAGACCGGATATTCGACGGGACGCTGGCTTTTCTGGAGGAAATCGAAGCACGGGGCGGACATTATATTTTTATCACCAACAACTCCTCCAAATCCGTTGACGACTATGTGAGAAAAGTGAACGCCATGGGCATCCCGGCGGATGCGTCCCACTTTTACACCTCCAGTCAGGCGACCGCCCTCTATCTGAAGGAAAATTATCCGGATCAGACGGTATACTGCATGGGCACGCGCTCCCTGGTGAACGAGCTGCGCGCCGCCGGCATCGAGGTGGTTACGGAAGCGGATGAACGCGCCACCGTGGTTCTCATCGGCTTCGACACGGAAAACACCTCCGAAAAAATCCGGAATACCTGCATCATGCTGGGAAAGGACGTTGCCTATCTGGCCACCAATCCCGATCTGGTCTGCCCGGTGAGCTTCGGCTATATTCCGGACTGCGGTTCCATGAGCATCATGCTGAAAAACGCCACCGGGAAAACGCCCTTTTTTATCGGCAAGCCCGAGCCCATCATGGTGAACTTCGTCCTGAAAAAATTCGGCCTCCCTCCGGAGGCGGCGGTCATCGTCGGCGACCGGCTCTATACCGACATCGCCACCGGCAGAAACGCGGGTGTGGACACGATCTGCGTTCTGACCGGAGAGGCCTCGGAGGCCGACATTGCGCAGAGCGAGGTCCGGCCCACCTGGGTCTTTGACAGCGTGAAGGACCTGGCCCGACTCCTGGCCTCCCGGCGCTGAAACAGGCCCCTTTTGCGGCGCGGTCCCATCCATTCTGCCCGCCCGTGGGGCCTGTTTCATGCCCGCACGGCAGAAACGGACGCCGAGGCGTCCGCTTCGTTCTTTCGCTGTTGTAATCCCTAACGCACCCACGCCCGCTCATTGAGCTGCTGCCTGCGCTCCTTCCAGTCCGGCATGGCGGAATCCAGAAATTCGTGGAAGCGGGCGGAATGATCCGGATGCAGGAAGTGCGCGAATTCGTGTACTACCACATACTCCGCGCAGGGCTCCGGCACCTCCACCAGTTGCCTGGCGAAGGTCAGGATCTTCCGGGTCGGATGGCAGCTTCCCCAGCGGGAAACCATGCTCCTGACCCTGATCTCCGGCCATTCCACGCCCATTTTCTCAAATTCCGGATAAACCCGGCGGCAAAGCCGCTCCATTTCCTCCCGGCAGCGTTCCGTCAGAAAACGGTCCATCAGCCGCTTCCGGCGCGCTCCGTCTTCCGTGTCCTTCTGCGTCATCAGAAGCACCCGGCCGACCACTTCCATGGAATCCTTTTTCCCCTGCAGCACGCGCAGACGATATTCTTCTCCCCCGATATAAAGGCTGTCCCCGTCCTGATAGCACCGGTCTCTGCCGATGGTCATTCCGTCTCCCGCCTCCCGCATGAGGCGGAACCTCTCCAGATTCTGCAAAATAAAACCGCTGTTCTCCCGCAGAAAGGCATCGATATGCGCCGCCGGCACATACCGGCTGGCCGAAACGCATACGCGCCCCTCCCTGTGAACGCGCAGATTGATCCGTTTTACATTTTTAAATTGCAGCTCATACTCAACGGGAACACCTTCGAGGGTGATCATTCGCTTCATGGTCCCCCGCCCCCTTCACCCGTTTCGGGCCGATCCGTCCGCAATCAATATGCCTGCGGAAGGAATAGCTCCTATTATGCAAATCATACCACACGCCGAATAAAATTACCATAGTTTTTATTAATTTTTTTCAAATACTTTTTGTCTGATTCTGTTGATTTTTGTTAATTTATACAAAATTATAACTTTGATGCCCGTTCGGGCTTTCGTCTTTTCTGTGTATTTTTCACAAAATTATCGAATATTAAGCACAGTTTCTCACGGAATTCTTATCATATATGCCAAAAATGCCGTCCCGTACCACAGACAAGAAAATACCATTTTGATGCTGACAGAAAAATCCGGCCCGGGGCCTTTGTTCCCCGGCCGGATCTCACCTGATGATCTCTGTTTCATAGCCGCCGTACACGTTTTCAAGCTGTGCGCCGGCATCCGTGACCAGCAGCCTGCCGTCGCCGGCCAGAACCGTCTGGACTCCCTTCTCCGCAAGGGCCGTCAGCTCCGCCTCCGAAATCTGCCGCTGCACGAACACGGGAGAGGTGCAAAGCATGATCTGCGCACAGCCCAGCGAATCGGAATACGCCGTCAGGCTGTCCGCCCCCGTACAGGGCAGCCCGTCCTCCAGAGACAGATAGAGGCTCTTTCTGCTCCCGTCCGCGGCCAGACAGACGCGCCGGGCATCCTCCGCTGTCACCGGGAAATTCCGGTAGGAAACGAAGCTCTTCGCGCCCTGATAATCCAGACGCGCCGCCTGGATCGCCGTATCCTCCGGAAAATCAAACAGATTCAGGCTGTAGCCCGTTCCGCTTTCCCCGTCCAGATTCCGAACATATCCGTCAAAGCTGGAGACACTCCCGCGCGTAAAGCCCGCGGCCTTCAGCGTATCCGCAATATAATCCGCCAGAAACGCATTCTTCATCCAGCCGAAGTCCAGCGCGCCGCCCAGCTCTTCCTCCTCCAGGAACGCCCGGTATTCCTCCGACAGGCAAAGTCTGGCCCTGTTCTCTCCCAGCAGCTCCACCCGCACGCTGTCCGGATCCCGCGCAAAGGCGGCGATACGCCCGAACAGCTCCCGAAGCTCTTCATTGCGCTCCGGATCGTAGTCTTCAAGCTGCCAGTCCTGCGTACAGGTGAACACGTTCTCATAGAGCCGGTACGCGGGCCCCAGATAAACCGACCGGTCCCCGTACTGTTCCAGAAGCGAAAACGCCTCATACAGCACAGGCTCCAGCTCCACGCTCTCGCCCGGCGCCGCATTCAGCGCCCCCAGGCTGCCGGGAAACGCCGCGCCGCCCGAGCCCGAACCGTCAGCCGCTCCCGAGCCCCCGGCACTGTCCGCACCGGCGCCCGACTCCGCGCCCGAACCATCGGCCGTTTCCGCGCCCGCGACCGAGCCGTCGGCCCCGCCGAACCCGTCCGTCCCGGCGTCAAATGCCCTGCCCGCCGTCAGACACGCCTCGGTATAGAGCTGCTTCAGTTCCCGGTTCTCGGTCCGGGCCGACTTGCCCGATGCGCCCAGCTCATAGGTCAGCACAAAGTCCGCCGCATACTGCGCGCCGCCCGCGGAAGCGGTTACGGTCTGCCAGCCCTTCTCCGTTCCCGTCAGCAGAACGACGCCGTAACTGATGGACGCCGCGGCGATCACCAGAGAGATGACGGCCGCGGCGATCCTGAGCTTTACATATTGATCCGGGACCTCTGCCTTTTCCGGTTTCGGAAGGTAGGCCCCCTTTCCCCTGCCTGCGCCCCGCTTCATCTACAGGACCGCCAGCAGGAGCAGCAGAAGGAAGATCAGAAGGATGACTCCCAGCACGGCAAAGCCGATGAGAGCGCCTTTTTTACACATCTTATAGTTCCGGATGTAATTGGAACGTTTGAAGAAGAACGCCGCGATCAGCCCCAGGATGGGCAGGAAGAACGACGCGATGGCGTAAAGCTTGCTGCCGGTATCGTGCACCGGCGCGGCCAGAAACTGCGCTTCCGCGGCGGCGTTCAGCGCCTCCTTTTCCTGCACGGAGGTTTGGATCTTCTCCGGGTCGTGCGTGATGGTGATGGCCTTCACCGGCTCTCCCTTTTCGCGCAGGGCCTTGTAGCGTGCGATCTCTTCTTTGTTGCCGTATACCCAGTGGTCGTGCCCGATATTGACGAACTCCGGCTTGTCCACGGAATAATCGTGAATGGACGGATCGTAGGTATAGAGCACCTTATGCTTCTCAAGCTGCGGATCCGGAATGGGGATCGCGGAGATGAGCGAATGGGTGTAGGGATGGAGCGGGAAATTGAACAGCTCCTCGGCGGAGGCCACTTCCACGATCCGGCCCTTGTAAATGACGCCGATCCGGTCGGAAATAAAACGTACCACGGACAGGTCGTGCGCGATGAACAGATAGGTCAGGTTCTTTTCGCGCTGGAATTTCTTCATCAGATTCAGCACCTGCGCGCGGATGGATACGTCCAGAGCCGAAATGGGCTCGTCGGCCACCACCAGCTCGGGCTCCATGACCATCGCGCGGGCGATGCCGATACGCTGTCTCTGACCGCCGGAAAACTCATGGGGATAACGGGTCAGGTGCTCCGGAAGCAGGCCCACCTGCTCGATCATGGTCTCCACCTTGCGGACCCTGTCCGCCTCGTTCTCAAAGAGGTGGAAATTGTAAAGGCCCTCGGAAATGATGTAGTCCACGGTGGCGCGCTCGTTCAGGGACGCCGCCGGATCCTGGAACACCATCTGGATGTTCCGGATGACCTCCCGGTCCAGCGCATGGGAGATCTTGCCGGAGATTTTCGTCCCGCGGTAGTCGATCTCACCGGCCGCCAGGGGATTGACCCGGATCACGGCCCGGCCGATGGTGGTCTTGCCGGAACCGGATTCGCCGACCAGGGAAAACGTCTCGCCCCGGTAAATGTCAAAGGAAGCGTCGGTGACGGCGTGGACGGCGGTATCGCCCTTGCCGAAGGTGATGTCCACGTTTTTCAGGCTCAGCAGGATCTCTCTGCCGTTTTCATCCACCGGGCAGTCGCCCAGGAGGCTTTTCTTTGTATTCTCGCTCAACTCGTCCGCCTCCTTTCTATATCTCTTCTATGTTGTAGGCGCCCAGGATCTTCTCGTGAATATCCTGAATGCCCTCGGGCTTCTCGATCTTCGGCGCTCTCGGATCCAGCAGCCAGGTCTTGGCGTAATGCGTATCTGTGATCCGAAACATCGGAGGCTCCTCCAGCGTGTCGATCTTTAAGCAGAACGGGTTGCGGGGCGCAAAAGCGTCGCCCACGATGCTGTTGTAAAGGGACGGCGGCGTGCCCGTGATGGAATAGAGCTTGCTGCCGCTTCTGGCCAACTGCGGAAGGCTGGAAAGCAGCGCCCAAGTGTAGGGATGATGGGGATCGTAAAACACCTCGTCCACATTTCCCAGCTCGATGATCTGCCCGGCGTACAGCACCGCCACGCGGTCCGCGATATTGGCCACCACACCCAGGTCGTGGGTGATGAACACGATGGTGTAGCCAAATTCCTTCTGCAGATCCTTGATGAGCTTCAGGATCTGGGCCTGAATGGTCACGTCCAGCGCCGTGGTGGGCTCGTCGCAGATCAGGATCTTGGGCTGGCAGGAAAGCGCGATGGCGATGACGATCCTCTGGCGCATACCGCCGGAATACTGGAACGGATAATCGTCAAAGCGGCTCTCCGCGTTGGGAATGCCCACCTTGTGCATCAGCTCGATGGCGCGGCGTCTCGCCTCCACCTCGGAGCAGCCCTGATGGCGCACAATCACAGATGTGATCTGTTTGCCGATGGTGACGATGGGGTTCAGGCTGGTCATGGGATCCTGGAACACGGTGGCGATCCGGCGTCCCCGGATCTGGTTCCAGTCGCCCGCGAATTTGACGTTGGCCAGGTTCAGGATACAGGTGCCGTGCAGGCTTTCCGGCGTCTCGTCCAGATATCTCACCCGGAAGGCGACCGTATCGAACACCTTGTTGCGCTCCGCCTCATCGTCCAGATTCACGCCCATGGTCATGGCCTGCTTCAGCGCCTTCAGAAGGCCGTTCATCAACTGCAGGCGCTTATTGAAGCTGTAGCGGCCGATGGAAAGATAGATCTCCTTCGCCAGGATCTCGTTGCGCGCCAGCGTCTTTTTGTCCGGCGTGCCGGCGATCTCCTGCGCGTAGCGGGCCTTGAGCTCAGCCATTTTTTTCTCGTATGCGCTCTGATAGGCCGTATCCGCGGCGGCTGCGGCCTTGTGGGCCTTCGCCTTCTGCTCGTTGGCCTCCTTCAGCTCCCTGATCTTCCGGTCGTATTCCTTCATCTTTGCGGCCGCTTCACGGATCTCCTGCTTCTGATTCCTGGGATCCAGCGTCTGCTTCAGGTTGAAAAGGTTGGTGCGCTCGTCCGTCAGCGCTTTCAGCGCCCTGTCGGCGGTCTGCTGCTCCTCATGGGAGAGGCCCATGCGTTCCTTCCGTTCCGTTTTCAACTGTTCCATTTCCTGCCAGGTCTTCGCGCCGAACTCCAGCTTCGAGTATTCGTCCAGCTTCGCCTTCGCATGGCTCATGAACCTCTGCGCGACGGAGCCGTTGGGCACATGGGTATCGGCCAGCTCGTCGTCGGAAAAAATCAGACGCCCTTCGGAAATGAAGCCGTTGGAATCCAGCATCCCTGCGAAGGTCTTGGTGAAGACGGATTTGCCGGAGCCGGACTCGCCCACGATGGCGATGGATTCGTTTTCATAAATATCCAGGTCAATACCCCGGATCGCGGTCAGCACCCTGCCTCGAACGCGAAACTTGACGTGGAGGTCGCGAACGGAGAGCAATACTTTTTTATCTTCCATCTGTCTGTCCTCCTCACATATGCGTTCTGGGGTCGGATGCATCGCCCAGATTCTGTCCTACGACATAAAGCACCACGGTGATCACGCTGGCCACCGCCACGGGGGACCAGAATTCCCATCCCCATCCGGGCGTGGACATGGCGTTCTGTGCCTCCTGGATCAGACGGCCCAGCGTCGCCTCATTGATGCCCAGACCGATATAGCTTAAGAACACCTCGTAGGAAATATAACCGGGGATGGCCGCGGCGATCTCCAGCACAATAACGGATGTCATAAACGGAAGGATATTTTTCAGGGCAATCTTGAAAATATTGGTACCCAGACACCGGGACGCCAGATTGTACTCGTGGTCGCGGATGATGATGACACGGGTCCGGATATAATAGGCCATGCCCAGCCATCCGATGACCGTCATAGCGAAAACCAGCGTCCAGAAGCTGGGGGAGAACACAAGCACCATGACGGAAATCAGCAGCGTCATGGGGATGTTGCCCAGCACGTTGTAAACCTCATTCATAACGATGTCCACTTTTCTGGAAAAGCCCCAGATGGCGCCCAGAATGATGCCGATGGACATATTGATGGCCGCACAGATGACCGCCAGCATGATGGACAGCCGGGAGCCGTGCCAGATGGAATCAAACGTGGAAGCCCCCTGACCGCTGGTGCCGAAAATCCACTTGATATTGAATCCGAAGTGTTCGATGGCCTTTTTCGGATTCAAATGCTGCGCGCCCATATCGGTCAGGTTGAGGTACGGATTCACCGCCGGATCGTAATGGATGATGACCGGATAAATGAACGCGAAAGCGATCAGGATAGCCAGCAGTGTGAGCACCACGATATTGACCCTGTTGCGGAAAAACACACGGAACACGGATTTCCAGTAGGAATACCTGGGCGCGGTGATTTTTTCGGAGGCCAAATCGTCGTGATTGACAGGGGCAAACAGCTCCTCATCGGATAATTTGTATTTTTTGCTGAAGTCTTCCATACCGCTCACCTCGCCTTCTCCGTAAAGGAAATCCTGGGATCTACCGTCGCCATCAGCACATCGCCCAGAATCAGCGACAGCACCGACAGAACAGCGTAAAACAGCGTCACGCCCACGATGACCGAGTTATCGTACTGGTTGATGGCATCGATCAAAAGACCGCCCGCGCCGGGAACCAGATAGACCCGCTCCGTGATCAGAGCCCCCGTCATGGCAAACAGGATCGTGCCGGGAATGCCCTGTACGATGGGAATGGCTGCCACCTTCATCACATGCTTGAAAAAGATCTCCGTTTCCGACATACCGCCGGAACGGGCGAACTTCACATAATCGGAATTCATCTGATCGATCATGTACCGGCGCATCCATTTCATCATGCTGGCTACGGAAGGAAGCGCCAGAGAAACGATGGGCAGGATATACATGGCCTTCGTCACGTTATCCATATCGAACATGGTGGGCATGCCCATCGCGCTGCCGATGCCCCGGAACAGGAAGATATAGGCCAGGGACGGGACCGCGGAAATGAACATGATATAGACCGTGCCCGCCTTGTCCAGAATCCCCTCCTTGAAGCGCGCCATCAGGACGCCCAGAGGCAGTCCCAGAATATAGGTCACGATGGAGGCGATGATGCCGATGACAAAGGAATAGCCCAGCCGGGAATAGCTGCCCCTCACGGTCAGGATATTGGTATAGTCATCCGCAAAGCGGGCCTGGAGCATCTCGCTGGTATCCCGGGAGCCCTCAATATAGGTGGCCGTATGCAGATCGTCCGCGCTCAGCTCGGTGAGTCCGGTCGGATAGGTGATCACGGACTGCACCCAGGAGCCCTGACTCTGGGTCATGGTGGTGAACACATCCACGCCCCGGCTGACGGAAAAGCTGACGCCCAGGTTGATGGTTGCCAGATTCTGATGGATGTAAGGGAAGTGGCTGTCAAAGTACAGCAGGTACTTGTGCTTCGTCCCGTTTCCGATGATAGCCGGGGAGAACTTTTCTCCGCCGTACAGCGGGTCATAGAGCGTGAAAGTCAGACCCCTTTTCCCGATGTCGTTGTATTCCGGCACGGTATGGATATTGTCCACATCGATCAGGCCGGTAAAATATTTCCAGAGCCGTTCGAGCAGGGAATTATCCTTATAGGCGAACAGCGCAGGCTGCCCGCCGGCAGCCACCTTTTTCCGGGACACTACCGCGCCCAGGCGTTCTACCGTATAGCCCTTCGACTCATAATAGTCGGTGAATTGTTTGATATACTGGGCAGAGAGCTCCGAATCATTGCTCCCGTCCTCCGCCCGGCCCAGCTTCACGGCCTCCGCGCGGGTCTCTTCATCGATCTCGCCGTTCTGCCGGAGCATGAGCATATAATCCGCATAGGGAACATAGTCCAGATACCCGAACAGTTCCCACTGCTGGAGCATATAAGTGCGTTTGTTATTATTGGTCTGTTTGCCAAAGTTTCCGTCCTTGGCAAATACGAGGTCACGGTTCATCAGTCCGTAAACCAGTACCATGACGATGAAAACCACCAGAATGATGGATACCAGACCGTGCAGCAGCCGTTTTAATACATATTTTCCCATAATCGTCCAACTCTCTTGCGCGGTTTTACGCAGCGGACCGCTTCTTCGAAGCTTCCCCCTCACAAGCGGTTTCATGATTGTAAAGATTAGCGCAAAGGGGCGGAGAAAAATCCCCGCCCCCTTCGGCTACTCATAATTCAGATCCGACAGAAGGGCAAACGTCCTTCCGGTCGATCACCAAAGTCCAAGAGCATAGGTCATATAGCCGTATGCCACAACGGTATCCAGATAGGTCTGGGCATCGCCGTAGTCAGGGCCCCAGCCGGTATTCCCGCCGTAGTCATAGTTCATCTGATAGCCGTACTCGCCATAGTAAGCGGCATAGCTGGCATTGTCAGAAGATACAACGGGCACCAGGTTGATGATGACCTTGCCTCCCAGGTTCTCCTCAAGGATCTGCTTCTGCGCCTGATCCGCAGCGGAGCCTGTGGTGCTGTAATCGTCATAAAGCATATCAAGATAGATCGGATTCTCCTCGCTGATCTCAACGCCTTCCGCAGCCAGCTCTTCAACAGCCTTGTCCAGATACTTGGCAGCTTCTTCAGGCAGATACCAGCCGTCAAAGCCCAGGCTGGATCCGGCCCCATCCGCACCGTTGGGATCCCATACCTTCATCGGATAGCCGTCCGCAGTGATCTGCGCCTGCAGGATCTCGCCGTAGAAGGTGCCGACCGGATAGGTGGTGGAGGTTCCGTTGATATCGACCGTGATCTCCTCCGAGGTGCTGATGAAATTGCCGGGCACATAGGAGTTGGTCAGACGGGCATACTTCAGATCCTCGCCTCTGGTGATAGCGTTGACCGTACCGCGGTCATTGGCAAGAGCCAGAGCCAGACGGAAATTCTGATTCATCATCGCGGCATGGCTGCGGTCCGCCTGCTCCTTGGTCTTCTCAGAAACCACCTGAGTCTCGTCGTTGAAGTTCGCATAAGCATAACGCTGCAGGTTCACAAAGTTGACGAACGAAGTCGCGCTGTCGGAAACCACATACGCATACTTGTCAAAATAGTTCGCCCCGTCGGGATCGTCCGGCACTGCGGTGGCCTTGGCCTGTTCCAGGGCCTCGGTGCCCAGACCGATGCCGCCGTTGAATGTCCCGTTCATGAAGTTGTTCCAACTGAACAGGCCGTCCGTGCCGTCGTTGTACTTCATGGTAATGGTCTTGATCTGAACCTTATCCGCATCATAGTAGGTGGGGTTCGCGGTCAGAACGATCGTGTTCTGATAAGTATAGTTGCTCACCAGGTAAGGGCCGCAGTAAACGATGTGCTGCGCGTCGGAACCGTAGGTGTAGTCAGCAGCAGAGGAATCGAACTCTTCACCGAATTTGCCGCCCTGAGACTCATAATAGCTGCGGCACAGAGGCGCCATCGCGGAATAGCCCACCACGGACAAAAACCACGGCGCAGGCTCGCTCAGCGTATATTCCACCGTATAGTCATCCAGAGCCTTAACGCCTACCTCGGAGAAATCAGTGATATCACCGCTGGCGTATTCAGGCAGATTCTTGATGCAGGAAATAACGGCATACAGACCGCCGGTAGGGGTATCGCCGACATGCTGCAGACCGGCTACAAAGTCGTCAGCCTTCACTTCCGCAACCTCGGTACCCTGATAGGTAACCCACTTCACACCCTTGCGAAGGTGGAAGGTATAGGTGAGACTATCGTCGGAAACCTCATAGCTCTCCGCCAGAGCGGGCTGCTGAATGTTCTCCGCGTCATAGCGCAGCAGGCCGTCCCAGGTAGCGGAAAGGGTCTTGCCGTCCGCCGTCTTGGAGGAAGACAGGTAATCCCAGGTGGTAGGCTCGTCGTTGGTGTCAGAAGCAAGGGTATAGCTGTCGGCCAGGGTGATGCCGTTGTCGGCAGCCCACTGTCTCGCCCAGTCGAGCCAGGTGCCGGTGCCCTTCAGCTCGCTCCACTTGCTGGTGACCTCGGTACGCTCCTCAGGCGTCAGCAGACGGTCGGCAATGAGCAGGCCGCTGTAGGCGCGGGTCTCACCGTCAAAGCCCCATTCCACAGCGGGAACGGTATGAGGGATGATCTTGCTGATCGCATAGTTGCCGGCGTCATTCACATAAGGGGTGACGGCGCCCGCTTCCAGGAACTTCGCCTCGGCGATGGCCATCTTGGCCAGACGCAGGCTGACGTTTGTCTCCGCAAGGGCCTCATCGTAAGCCGTTTCATACTCGCCGAACACCTCGTCGTAGATCTCGTCGGATTCGGCCTCATGAGCAGCTACATCGATATCGGCCTGCTTGTTCAGCTCCGCCATGGGCGTGTCAGCATCAGCGGAATCGGCCGCTTCGGTAGCCGCTTCACTTTCAGGCGCTGTCGTTTCGGCTGCTGATTCTTCTTTGGCCGCCTGCGTCTCAGCAGGAGCCTGGGATTCTGCGCTGGGAGTCTGCGTATTGCTGCCGCAGGCCGCCAGAGTGAATACCATGGCCGCCGTCAGCAGCAATGCTATCCATTTCTTTTTCATATTTTCTCCTCCTTTTCGAAATGAATATTTATCTTTAACCTTCTGAAAATCCTTCTTCTTCCCACTCCGTTCCGCTCTGTTCCCCTTACTCCAAAGCTTTGCAGACCTTCCAAAGACGATATCCATAAGGCTAAAGTCACGATAAAGCGCATCCTGCAAGTATAAAAAATATGTACAGATGTACAGGATGCCCCGGCGAAGCTCTCTCCGCACGCAGATTCGGACCGGATTCCTGCCGATCCCGCTCCACTTTTGCTTTGCCTCCGCTTTGATTCTTCACCGCGTCAAAGTGATATTCTACTCCACTGAATTATAATTATAAGGTTTCGTCAAAAAAAGTCAAGCTATTTTTGTCCCTTTCTCGTGGAAATGGCTGAATTTATCCGCATTTTTGACTTTTTTTGGGGAATTCCGGCATGCCTGCCGCTTATGGATACAATGCATCATGTTTTGAAAGCGCGGGACACGCCGGATATCGCACGGGCTGAATGAACGGAAGAGAAAAGCGAATGAGAACCTTTGTTCCGAAAAAGGACTGGAACTGCGTTCACAAAGAGCAGTGGAAACAGAACAGACTTTGGGGACACCCTCGTGTAATAGAGAATATTCGCCGCAGCCCGAATATTCGTTCATCCTGGCGAATATTCACTGTAAAATTCACCGTAAATTCGCTATTCGCGATTGACATAGTGAATTTTGTGAGTATAATATAGTTAGAACTATTGCAGGAGGCGCTTCAATGAATTTTGAAACCGAGAATATTGAATTTAAGTCTCAGTTTACCGAGGAAATCTATAAAGAAGTTATAGCTTTTGCCAATACGGATGGAGGCGTTGTATATATTGGAATAGATAACGATGGAAATGCTGTCGGATTGACCGATGTTGATAAAGAATATACGCGTATTACGAACGGCATTCGCGATGCAATCATGCCGGATGTTACCATGTTTGTACGCTTCACGGTGCAGGATAACAAGGTGGTACGTATTGCTGTAAGTGAAGGTACGAACAAGCCCTATTATCTCAGGAGGAAAGGTTTGAAACCGAGCGGTGTTTATGTACGTCAAGGCACGTCCAGTGTTCCCGTTTCCCACGAGCAGATCCGTCAGATGATCAAGGAGAACGACGGCGATACTTTCGAAGAGAACCGTTCGCTTGAGCAGGAGTTGACCTTTGAAGCGGCTCAAAGAGTCTTCAATCTTTATGGTGTGGAATTCAACTCGGGGAAATATAGGTCTCTCGGTATTACGCAAAAGAAAAACGGAATTTATACCAACCTTGCCTTACTCATCTCTGACCAGTGTGCGCACACAATAAAAATTGCCGTGTTCAGCGACGATGCCTGTACCGTGTTCCGGGACAGCAGGGAGTTCGCAGGTTCGATATTTAAGCAATTCGAAGACTCTGTAAACTATCTGGCACTTTGCAATAAGACGGTTTCCGTAATCAAAGGTGTCGTGCGAACGGATAAGCAGGACTATCCCGAAGAAGCGATCCGCGAAGCATTATTGAATGCGATCGTCCACCGCGATTACAGTTTCAGCGGCAGTATCATAATCAATGTCACCGACCATAAAATGGAGTTCATTTCGCTCGGCGGTCTTCTTCCCGGCCTTTCTCCCGACGATATTCGTTCCGGTATTTCTCAGCCGAGAAACAGGAATCTCGCTGAGGTGTTCCATCGTCTGCGTCTGATTGAAAGTTACGGCACCGGCATTCGCAGAATATTCAGTCTGTATGCCGATTGCCCGAAGCAGCCGCAGATCGAAGTGACCTCCAATACATTCAAAATTATTTTGCCGAATATGAATGCTGTTCCTGCGGCAGAGTCTGGGAACATACCGGCGGTTACTCCGCAAATGAAAAAAGTGCTTGATTATATCAAAACAAACGGACAAATCAGCGAAAAAGAGATCAGCGACCTGCTCGGATTGAAAAAAACACGCACATTTACCGTTGCAAAGCAAATGCGGGATCTCGGGCTGATTAAAGTTGTTGGCAGAGGCGAAAGCAAAAAATATATGCTTTAAGTTTCCCAGAAAAGCAATGAATAAAAAATTACCGTTGTTGAATTTCTATCAACAACGGCAACTGATTTGTGACAAATTACTGCCGAAAAAAGCCAGGACGCCGCTGAATTTAGAACCGCCGCATTTTCTCCGAGCGCGAACATTTCCGAAACCAAAAACCCCCAGGCCGCGCCTCCCGGCGCGCCTGTGCATTCCATTTTCCCGGACCGTAGAAAAACGCCGGTTCTTAACGAGGCAAGTCCGTCAGGACGCCGCCGAGTTTAGAACCGCTGCGTTTTTCTCCGAGCGCGAGCGTGTCCGGAAAAGGAATGCACAGGCGCGCCGGGAGGCGCGGCCTGGGGCGCTTTACCGAAAACCGTCCGCTGCCGCCGTCAGCCCACGGGCTCCAGCTTCATCTCCCAGCGGATATCCTCCTCGTCCACCCGATACTGCTCCAGAAGCTCCGGCCCGCAGGAATTGGAACCCACGCCGCTCATGGCATAATCCAGATGCAGGATCACATGCCCGGACTTCTCCAGCTCATAATTGTGCGCCTTGGAAGCCAACTCCTCCACAGTATAATAGGAAGCGTTGAACGAGAACGGCCTGCTGCCCTCCGCATGCAGATCGCCCACCGTCACGTCATAGCAGTGGAAATGGCTGCCGTTTTCCTGCGGCTTCACATAGTCCTCATGCAGTTCATCCACCGTGGCGGAAAACCGGTCGATCCAGGCGGCGCGGTGCTTGTCCTGATAGCTCTCCGTGGGACCGTAGCCCAGATATTTCACATTTGCCTTTTCCTCCGGCAGCGTGAAGGTCAGGCCGAACCGGGGCAGATACGGGAACTGCGTATCCCGCTTCGCATCCACCGTGAACTTCACCTCGCCTGCCGCGTTGATCTCCCAGACGGCCTTCGCCTTCAGGAACGGCTGACGGAACACGCTGGCGATGGAGAAATCGCAGGTGATGACGGCGGTATCGCCCTTCTGCACGGCGTCCGCCGCGTAGATCTTCGTCCAGGGGCGGTCGTAGCCGGCCCGGTACCATTCGTCCTTAAAATGCATATCGTTGTCGATGGGAGCGCGGAAGACGCACCATTCCACCGGCTTCTCGATCAGATTTTTCCCGTCCTTCTTCATGGAAAGGAATGCGCCCTGCTTTTTGCCGAAGGAATATTCGATCCGGTCGGAGACCACATCAAAGCTGAAGGGCGTTTCCCGGATCTGAAGGCTTCCCGCGCCGGAAACGTTCAGTTCCTTCTCCGCGTCCTCGAACAGCGCGAACTGATCGAAGCCCATGACGCGGCCCTTCTTCGTCAGGGAGCCGTCCTTTTTCTGGAGATAGGTCAGCTTCAGCCAGGTTTTGTCCCCGGCATATCGGGAAAGCTCCGGGATCTCGACGCAGACGGTCTCATGGGCCGCCGCGGAAACGCTGTCGAACATGCCGCAGGCCAGAAGCTCCCCGTTCCGTCTGATCTCGTACTGAACCTCCGCGGTATCGGACAGATCCGCGAAATCCTGCATGTTTTTCAGGGAAACAATGCCTTTTTCCGCGTCCTTGAGCTGCGCGATCACCGGACGGATCTCGTTTTTCCATTCCAGCAGGCCGACATGGGGCCGCCTGTCGGGATAGACCAGGCCGTCCATGCAGAAATTGCCGTCGTGCGGATATTCGCCCGCGTCCCCGCCGTAATGGTAGATATCCCTGCCGTCCGCTGCCTTTCCCTCATAGGTGGCGTGGTCGCACCACTCCCAGACAAAGCCGCCGCAAAACTTGTCGTATTTGTACATCAGCTCCATGTAGTCATGGATATCGCCGGGGCCGTTGCCCATGGCGTGAATGAACTCGCACTGGACGAAGGGCTTTTTCATGCGAGGATCCTCGCAGTAGTCCTTCACCCATTCGGTGGAAGCGTACATGCGGCTGCACACGTCCAGCATGGAGGTGTCGTTGCGGTAGCCGCCGGTCTCCCAAAAGGCGCTCTCATAATGGACCAGGCGGGTGGGATCGTAGGCCTTCACCCATCTGCCGGCCTCCTCCACGCACCAGCCGCCGCCGCTCTCGTTGCCCAGGGACCAGAAGATCACGCTGCAGCCGTTCTTATCCCGGATCACGTTGCGCTTCTGCCGGTCCAAAATGGAGCCCGCCCAGGCGTCGTCCTGCGCCAGCAGGCCGTAGGTCGTGTCCGAGCCGCCGTTGAAGATCGTGACCGCGCCGTGGGATTCCAGATCGGATTCTCCCACCACGTAAAAGCCGTACCTGTCGCAGAGCTGTATGAACCAGGGCGCGTTGGGATAATGGCTGGTGCGGATGGCGTTGATATTGTGCTCCTTCATCAGCGTCAGATCCCGCATCACGTCCTCCCTGGACACGGAATAGCCCTTCACGGGATGGCTGTCGTGGCGGTTCACGCCACGGAACTTCACCTGTTTTCCGTTGATATAGATCACGCCGTCCTTCACGCTGATGCAGCGGATGCCCACCTGCTGAAGAATCTGCTCCTCCTTCGTGGAGATCTTCAGGGAATACAGATACGGCTGCTCCGCGTTCCAGAGCGCCGGAGCCTTCACCGGGATGGAAACGGGCTCCCCCTTCGTCCAGGCCTGCCCCAGGGACGTCCCTTCCGCGTCGAACAGTTCGCACTCAATGTCCGCATTTCCTTCCACACGGTCAAAGAGCACCTCCACCGACGCGCTGTCCCCCTCCAGATCCACCGGCGTGCGGACCGTATAATCGAATACGAAGCTCTGCGGGCGCAGCAGCAGCGTCACGTCCCGGAAAATGCCGGAAAAGCGCAGCTTGTCCTGATCCTCCAGATAACTGCCGTCGCACCATTTCATGACCAGCACGCTGATCCGGTTGTTCCCGGCATGGGTCTGGTCCGTGATCTCGAACTCGCTGGGGCTGTGGGAAACCTGACTGTAGCCCACGAAAATTCCGTTCACCCACAGATAAAAGCAGGAATCCACCCCCTCAAAATAGAGGAACCGACGCATGGACGCCTCCTCCTGCGTCAGGGAAAATTCCTTCACATACGCGCCGCAGGGATTCATGTCCGGCACATGGGGCGGATCGAACGGGAACGGATAGCGGACATTGGTATACTGCTTCTGATCGTATCCCTTCGCCTGCCAGCAGAAGGGAACCTCCATCTGTACAAATCCCTCCGGCACGAAATCTGCGGCCGCAAAATTCTCCGGAACCTCCTCCACCTGCGGATAATAGGCGAACCTCCAGTCCGGACCGCTCAACAGCCTGTGCCTTACTCCCCCGTCCGTCGCCTGCGGCACATAATAACAGCGGTTGTCCATCGTGCCGATGTGCAGACTGCTCCGGTCTTCATAAAACTTCTCTACCTTCATGTTCTGTCTCCTTTTCCAGTGATGCATTGAACAGCCGCAGGACGGTACACGGATAAACGGCAAATGACACATCCTGCGAAGATCCCCGTTCGTCAATACAAGCGGGCGCAGAGCGCCCGCTCAAACTCCTTCTGCCCTGATTGTATACTGACGGGGCCGTCCCTGTCAACATGAGAAAAAACTTTCTCCGCCGTCTTTCAAAGCGGAATTTCCTTTTTCGACCGGCCGTCTTTCATTCCCCCAGGACCGCGTCCGCTTCTCCCGCCGCGATCCTCTGTGCCAGCGCCTCCATCCGGGCCAGCGCCTCCTCCCGGTTCTGCCGCGTGATCAGATACGGGCTGTCCGGATCGGCCGCCTCCCGGGCCATCAGATGATTGATGTACGCGCTGAAATGGATCGGATCCATATAGTTGTCCAGCTCCAGGACGATGTTCTCGTCGCTCTGAAAATCCAGAATCCTCACATTTTCAAAGGGGAGCAATCCCTCCGCCACCTGACGGCGGGCATACAGATATTCCTCCATCCGGCCGTTCCGGTACATGCCGTCCCACCAGAGCACGGAATAGGGCGGCAGGAGAAAATAAAAGTCCGTATCCGGGTGCTCCTTTACCAGCTCCTCCAGATGCGCCAGGTTGCCGTCTATGCGCCCGGCGTATTCCGCTTCCGGAAGCGGAGCCAGAACCTCCTCCGGGCGGTCATAATGGGACAGCGTTTCCTCCCTTGAAAAGGTCTTATACTGCCACCAGTTATAGGAGCTGCCTTCGTCATAACCGGCCAGACTCATCGCCAGCAGGTACGGAATATCCTCGAAGATCACATCCCGGTTCCAGAGATACTTCACATCGTTCAGCGGATTTCTGTCATACAGATACAACGGCATGGAATCGTTGACAAAATTCGCGTCCGGGTCGCCGTCCAGCGCGAACAGATCCAGGCTGTAGAACACGTTTTTCACTTCATGGGAAGCGAACGCCTCCTCCAGATAAAACCCGAGGTCGGCCGTGGTGCCGGAGCTTTTGATGGCCTTCACCGTTCTGGCGCCGAACAGCTCGTCGAACCAGCCGTTGTTGTAATTCTCCGCCGTGGAGGAGCCGCACAGCACGCTGTCATAGGAAAAGTTGCGGATCGTGCCGATGCACTGATATTCGGATTTGGTCACCACCGCCTTCAGGCCGGGCACCGGCCCGTGGTAATGATAGAACGGATCGAAAACGGCCACCAGCGCCGCCGCCAGAAACAGAAGAAGGGCGGAAAGGATCAGAAAATTCCGTATGAACCTGAAACAGGAATTTTTTCCCATGAGATCTCCTTTTCAACCGGAAACGCAAAGCCTTCTAAAAGGTGAAATACAAAAACGTGCTGACGCCGGACAGAGAAAGCACCGACCAGACGAACAGAATGGCCAGCGCGGCCGTCCGGGCCAGAGAGAGCTTCCTTTTTCCCGCCGGAACGGACGCCTTTTCCGCGGTCAGCAGAACGCCGCAGAGAAGGAAAAACAGGAGGAACAGTCCCAGATTCGCCCAGGGCAGCAGGGACGGCGCGGCCATATCCAGCGCTTTTGTCACCGCGTACAGCTCCGTAATGTCCAGCGCCTCCGCCATCCGGAACAGAAAGCCGTTCCATCGGAACCGGAATATTTTCCCGATCACGGCAAAACCCTGCGAAAGGGTGGACGCCCGGAAGAAAACGAAGGTCAGCGTGACGTAGGCGAAGGTGAATATCTGCCGTGGGAGACGGCACAGACCGCAAAGGCCGCCGGTCCTGTCCGGCCCGCCCGCGGCAGTGCCGGACGCGTTCGCGGAAGGCTTCGCGGCGATCTTCTTCCTTCTCAGCGCGGAAACCGTCACCCCTATGCCGTGCAGAAATCCCCAGAACACGAAATTCCAGCTCGCCCCGTGCCAGAGCCCGGAGAGCAGAAAGACGAGCATCGTATTGCACACCGTCCGGAGCCTTCCCTTTCTGCTGCCCCCCAGCGGGATATACACATATTTTGTGAAAAAACGGCCCAGCGTCATGTGCCATCTGCGCCAGAATTCCTTTACGGAGGCGGATTTGAACGGCGCGTCGAAATTTTCGGCGATCTCGATGCCGAACATTTTTCCCAGCCCCACGGCCATATCGCAGTAGCCGCTGAAATCGAAATACAGCTCGATCATGTATCCCGCCGCCAGAAAAACGGCGGAAGGGCTGTCCAGCGAAGCGATATTTTCATAACCGAAATTTACGGCCTTCCCCAGCGTATCCGCCAGCAGCGCCTTTTTGGAGAGGCCGAGAACGAAGCGCACGATGCCCCCGGCGACGCGTTCCGCGTCAAAATGTCTTCGGGATTCCTCATGAAACTGACCGATCAGCTCCCCATGCAGCAGAATCGGCCCCTGCAGAAGCTGGGGAAAATAGACGAGAAACGCGGCATAGTCCAAAAAGGAGCAGACCTCCGTCTCCCCCCTCGCGCAGTCCAGAAAATACGCGAGCTGCTGGAACGTATAAAAGCTGATGCCCACCGGAAGGAGGATCTGAAGCGGCGTGAAGTCCCTGCCGAGAACCGCGCACGCGTTTTCCAGAAAGAAGTTGGCATATTTGAAATATCCCAGCATCCCCAGATGAAAGACGCAGCCCGCCGCGATCAGGAGCCGTTTTCCGCCTTTTCGTCCCTTTTTGCACAGCGCGCACAGAACATAGCCGACCAGGCAGCTCGCCGCGAGGGACCACAGATACCGCACGTCAAAATACGCATAAAACCACAGGGACATCCCGATCAGATATCCCTGTGCCAGACGGTAACGCTTTCTGTAATTGAAAAAATACCAGCCTGCCAGCGTCAGCGGCAGAAACACAAAAATGAAAATATGGGAATTGAAAAGCATACTGCTATCTACCTGTCACCGCGTCCCGCCGTTTTCCGGGACATTCGCCGCATCCAAAATACGTTCCGCGCCCACGGCGCAGCTTAAGCGTTCTCCCGGCTCTTAAGAAACGCCTTCACCTCTTCCGTCTCCGGCATCACGCGCAGCGCGCCCTTTCTGGTGGTGACGATGGAAGCCGCGGCGTTGGCGAATGTCAGCATTTCGCCAAGCTTCTCCTCATCCAGGCCGTCCAGACCATATTTCAGAACGAAATGCAGACAGCAGGCCCCGAAGGTATCCCCGGCCCCGGTGGTTTCGATCGTGTTCTCCTGCAGGAAAGGCTTCGCTTCCACGCGAAGATCCTTATAATAGGCGCGGCTTCCGTCCCGCCCCATGGAAAGCAGGATCAGAGGGATTCCGTATTCCCGTTTCAGCTTCCCGATTCCCTTGTCGAAATCCTCTTCGCCGGTGAACCACTGGATTTCATTGTCGGAAATCTTCAGCACATCGCACACGGACAGGCCGTAGGCCGTCTGCTCCTTCGCGTCGTCCAGCGTCTTCCAGAGGGGAGGGCGCAGATTCGGATCGAAGGAAATGATCGCGCCGCTTTTCTTCGCCGTGTCGACGGCGTATTTCGTGGCTTCCCGCACGCCCTCGTGAGTCATGGAAAGCGTGCCGAAATGGAAAATCTTCGCGTTCCGGATCAGCTCTTCATGTACGTCCTCTTTCCGGAGCATCATGTCCGCACCCGGATTCCGGTAAAAGGAAAAATCCCGGTCCCCGTCCGGCAGCGTCTCCACGAAGGCCAGCGTGGTGCGCGCCTCCTCCTCCACGATCAGGCCGGAGGTATCGATCCCCACGCCGTCCAGCGTCGCCTTCAGGCGGGTGCCGAAAATATCCCGTCCCACCTTTCCGATGAACGCGGTCTTTCTCCCCGCCTTATTGAGCATCGCCAGCACATTGCAGGGGGCTCCCCCCGGATTGGCCTCATAGATCGGATTGCCCTGTCCGCTGACGCCGTTTTCCGTAAAGTCGATCAAAAGCTCGCCCAGAGCCGTCACATCGATGGTTTTCATCCCGTTTTCCTCCTCTTATGATCCTTCTTCCCTCTCGCCCTTTTTTTCGGGCTTTCCTGTCTGCTATTATAACCCACCGCGCGTCCGGATTCAATCGAAAAAACCGAAATCGGCCGTTTCCCGCGTTCCTTTTCAAACCGGCCGTTTACGATGCACCGTTTTTCTGATAAACTGATAAAAGGAAAGAAGCTTTACAGAAAATCACCCGGAGGCGGGAACGGAGGCGTCATGAAGATCGATCTGATTTTTTCACCCCAAAATGAGACCATCGCGTTTGCCGGAGGCGAGCTCGCGCGTTACTTAACCCGTATGCTGCGCGCCAGAGTATCCCAAAACGAAACGCGGGACGCGGACCTGACGGTTTCACTGATCTCCTGCGCGGAGGATGCCGACGCTCAGGATACCGGCAGAACAGACAGCTTTTCCGTAGATATCCGAAAGGGAAACGGAACGATCTCGGGAAACAGTCCCCGGGCGCTTCTTCTCGGCGTCTATGACTACCTGCATACGCTGGGCTGCCGCTTTCTGGCCCCCGGCGCGCAGTACGAGGTCATTCCTCCTATAGAACCGAAAACGCTGTACGTCTCTTACCGGAAAACACCCTCCTTCAGGCACCGCGGCGCCTGTATCGAGGGCGGAAGCTCCGTCGAAAATATCCTGGATTTTGTGGACTGGCTTCCCAAAATCGGATACAATGCCTTCTTTCTGCAGTTCACCCTCCCCTATACCTTTCTGGCCAGGTGGTACCGGCACGAAAACAATCCCCTCCGGGAGCCGGAAGCGTATACGCCGGACGACGCGGCCCGGGATACCGCTCTCATCCAACAGGCCATGGAAACGCGGGGGCTGACGCTGCATCGGGTCGGACACGGCTGGACCGGCGAAGCGCTGGGATTTTCCGGCATTTCCTGGGAGGAAAGCGACGCCGTCCTGACAGACGCTCAGAAGCGCATGACAGCGCAGGTGAACGGCGTCCGGGGTCTGTTCGGAAAAGTTCCTCTCAACACCAATCTCTGTTACTCCGATCCGGAGGCGAGAGAGGCGCTGATTTCCGGGATAACGGACTACGCCTGCCGGCACAGGGAAGCGGAATATCTGCACATCTGGCTGGCGGACGCCTGCAATAATATCTGCGAATGCGCCGCCTGCCGCCGGACGACGCCGTCCGATCAGTATGTCAGCATCCTGAACGAGGTGGACAGGATCCTCACGGCGAAAAAAATAAACACGAAGCTGGTTTTTCTGCTCTATCAGGAGCTTCTCTGGCCGCCCGTGAAGGAAAGACTGAATAATCCGGACCGTTTCGTGCTGATGTTCGCGCCCATCAGCCGCACCTTCGAATCCTCCTACGATCTCCGGGACAGCGGCCGGCAGATTCCGCCCTACCGGAGGAACCAAATCCAGCTCCCTGCCGGGCTTTCCGAAAATCTGTCCTTCCTGAAAGGCTGGCAGGCCCTTTTCTCCGGCGACAGCTTCATTTTCGACTATCATCTGGGGCGGGCCCACTATGGGGATATGGGGTATATCCATATTTCCAAGATCGCCAGCGAGGACATCAAAAAGCTGCGCCGTCTCGGGCTGAACGGCATGATAAGCTGTCAGGAGCTGCGGGTCTGCATGCCGAACGCGCTCCCCAATTACGTGATGGGACATACGCTGTTCACGGAAGAAGCCGGCTTTTCCGACCTGGTGCACGAATATTTTCAGGCGGCGTACGGGGAGGATTACGAACAGGTGATTTCCTATCTGGCGGAACTGTCCGCGCTCTGCGGCTGCGACTATTTCAACGGAAAGGGAAGCCGGACCGACCGGGACATGGCCCGCAGGATGCGGGATCTTCTGGATCTGGCGCAGTCCTTCGCCCCTGTCATAAGCTCCCACTGCACCGACGGTCACTGGAAGACCCCGTTCTGGAGGATTCTGGATTATCACCGCCAGTACGTCCTCCATCTGGGAAAAGCCCTGTACGAGCTCGCTTCCGGAAACGGGAAGGCCGCCCTGGAAAAATGGGAGGCCTTCTGCGGCCTGATCTGTCAAAAAGAGGCGGAATTCCAGGAGATCCTCGACGTTTACCGCGTCATTGAGGTTTCCGGAAACCACACCGGCTTCCGAAATCTCCGAAAGAAGTCCGCCCCTTTCTGAAAGGCTCTTCCGTTTATTCCTTTTCTTCCTCCACGTCGATTTCCTGCTCGCCGTCGGATACCTTTTCGCGCACCTTCGCGATCTGCGCCACGGTCACGCCCGCGTCCAGATCGATGAGCTTCACGCCGGAGGTGATGCGGCCCAGCACGGAAACATCCTCCATCCGGATCTGAATGATGACCCCTTCTGTGGTGATCATCATGATCTGATGCCCGTCGCTGACCGCCTTGACGCCGATCACCTCACCGGTCTTTTCCGTGATCTTATAGCATTTCACACCCTTGCCGCCGCGGTGCTGGACGCCGAATTCCTCCAGCGGCGTCCGCTTGCCCATGCCGTTTTCGGAAACGATCAGCAGAGAATCTCCCTGATGATCCAACTGCATGCCCACTACCTCGTCGCCGTCCGCCAGCGTCATGCCGATCACGCCCATGGAGGAACGGCCCGTGGTCCGCAGATCCGTTTCCCGGAAGCGGATGCACATGCCATATTTCGTAACCAGGAAGATCTCGCTGTTCTCGTCCGTGGTTTTGACCTCGATCAGACTGTCATCCTCCCGCAGGTTGATGGCGAGCAGACCGTTTTTGCGGATGTTGCTGTACTCCAGGATAGAGGTTTTCTTCACGATTCCCTTTTTCGTCACCATGAACAGATTCTTGTTTTCCTCGTAATCCTTCACCGGAATGATGGCCGAGATCTTTTCCTCCGGAGAGAGCTGCAGCAGATTGATGATGGCCGTCCCTCTGGCCGTCCTGCCGGCCTCCGGAATCTCGAAGGCCTTCAGCCGGTATACCCTTCCGAAATTGGTGAAAAACATCACATAGTGGTGTGTCGTGGTCATCAGAAGATCGGCGATGAAATCGTCCTCTATGGTGTTCATCCCCCTGATGCCCTTGCCGCCCCGGTTCTGTGCCCTGAAATTATCCACCGTCATGCGCTTGATATATCCCAGGTTCGTCATGGCGATCACCGTATTGTCTAACGGCACCATGTCTTCCGTCGTGATATCCTCTTCATCGAATCCGATTTTGCTTCTCCGGTCATCCCCGTATTTTTCCTTTATGATCAGGATTTCCTCCCGGATGACGCCCAGCAGCCGCTTTTCGTCGGCCAGGATCGCTTTCAGATCGGTGATCTTCAAAAGGAGCTCCCGATGCTCCGCCTCCAGCTTTTCCCGCTCCAGTCCGGTCAGCGCGCGCAGACGCATATCGATGATGGCCTGCGCCTGTACGTCCGTGAGGCCGAAGCGCTCAATCAGACGTTCCTTGGATATCTGGGGCGTTTCACTGGAACGGATGATCTGAATCACTTCGTCTATATTATCCTGGGCGATGAGCAGACCCTGCAGAATATGATCCCGCTCCTCCGCCTTGTTCAGGTCATATTTCGTCCTTCTGGTGACCACATCCTCCTGATGCCGGATGTAGTATTTCAGCATTTCCAAAAGATTCAGGACTCTCGGTTCGTTGTTCACCAGCGCCAGCATGATGACGCCGAAGGTATCCTGCATCTGGGTATGCTTATAGAGCTGGTTCAGAACCACATTGACGTTGGCGTCCTTGCGCAGTTCGATGACCACGCGGGTTCCCTCCCGGTTGGATTCGTCCCGCAGGTCCGTGATGCCGTCGATCCGCTTTTCCTTGTGCAGGTCCGCGATCTTCTCGATGAGCTTCGCCTTGTTCACCATATAGGGAAGCTCCGTCACGATGATCTGGCTCTTGCCGTTGGGCAGCGTCTCGATATCGGTGACCGCGCGCACCTTCACCTTGCCCCGGCCGGTGCGGTAGGCCTCCTCCACGCCCTTCGTCCCCAGGATCAGGCCGCCAGTGGGAAAATCCGGCGCCTTGATGATGCGCATAATTTCCTCGATCTGCGTATCCCGATCCTCCAGGATCCGGTTGTCCATGATCCTCACCACGGCGTCCACGACCTCCCGCAGATTGTGCGGCGGAATGTTGGTCGCCATGCCCACGGCGATGCCGGACGTCCCGTTCACCAGCAGATTCGGAAAACGGGCGGGCATGACGGTGGGTTCCTTTTCCGTATCGTCGAAGTTGGGAGAAAAATCCACCGTATTCTTATTGATATCGGCCAGCATTTCCATGGAGATCTTGGAAAGGCGGGCCTCCGTATAACGCATGGCCGCGGGGCCGTCGCCGTCTTCGGAACCGAAGTTTCCGTGGCCGTCCACCAGCGGATACCGGGTATTCCATTCCTGCGCCATATTCACCAGAGCGCCGTAAATGGAGCTGTCGCCGTGAGGATGATATTTACCCATCGTATCGCCTACGATACGGGCGCATTTCCGGTGCGGCTTATCCGGACCATTATTCAGCTCGATCATGGAATAGAGCACCCGGCGCTGCACAGGCTTCAGGCCGTCCCTCACATCCGGCAGGGCGCGGGCCGCGATCACGCTCATGGCGTAATCGATATAGGAATCCTCCATTTTTTTCTTCAGGTCAACTTCTTCTATTTTGTCAAAAATATTGTCTTCCATATTTCCTCACATTCTGCGGCATCAGGCCCAGTTGTCCATATTCTTCACGAATTTCGCGTTCTCCTCGATGAATTTGCGCCGCGGCTCCACCTGATCCCCCATCAGTGTGGTAAAGGTGAGATCCACCTCAGACTCCGTCTCCTCATCCATGCTCACGCGCATCAGAATCCTGCGCTCCGGATCCATGGTGGTCTCCCAGAGCTGTTCCGCGTCCATCTCACCGAGTCCTTTGTAGCGCTGAATTTTGTTGTTCTGGTCCCTTCCGACCTCCTCCAGGATGGCGGTGAGCTCCTCTTCGCTGTAGGCATACCAGATCTTCTTGTTCTTCTCCAGCTTATAGAGAGGGGGCTTCGCCAGATACACATACCCCTGCTTGATCAGCTCCGGCATGAACCGATAAAGGAAGGTCAGCATCAGCGTGGCGATATGAGCGCCGTCCACATCCGCATCCGTCATGATCACGATTTTATGATAACGCAGCTTCGTGATGTCGAAATCGTCATGGATGCCGGTCCCGATGGCCGTGATCATAGCCCTGATCTCCGCGTTGGAAAATATCTTATCCAGACGCGCCTTTTCCACGTTCAGAATTTTGCCGCGCAGAGGCAGAATGGCCTGCGTCGCCCGGCTTCTGGCCTTTTTGGCGGAACCTCCCGCGGAATCTCCCTCCACGATATAGATTTCACAGTTTCTCGGATCCTTGTCGGAGCAGTCCGCCAGCTTCCCGGGAAGGGTGGTATTTTCCAGAGCGGTCTTTCTTCTCGTCAGGTCCCTGGCCTTTCTCGCCGCCTCTCTGGCCCGCTGAGCCAGGATAGACTTTTCCAGGATCGCTCTGGCGATCGTGGGATTCTGCTCCAGAAAATAGGTGAGCTGCTCGCTGACCACGCTGTCCACCGCGCCTCTGGCCTCGGAATTTCCCAGCTTCTGTTTGGTCTGCCCCTCAAACTGGGGATCTTCGATCTTCACGCTGATGATGCTGGTCAGCCCTTCCCTGATATCCTCGCCGGAAAGGTTCTGTTCATTTTCCTTTAAGAGCTTATTGTTTCTGGCGTAATCGTTGAAGGTCTTGGTCAGGGCGTTGCGGAAGCCCACCAGATGGGTTCCTCCCTCCGGCGTATTGATGTTGTTGACGAAGGAAAAAACGCTCTCGTTGTAGGAGTCGTTATGCTGCATCGCCACTTCCACATAGACGCCGTTTTTGGTTCCCTCGAAATACATCACTCTGTCGTAGAGAGCGGCCTTGCTGCCGTTCAGATACGTAACGAATTCCCTGATCCCGCCTTCATAGTGAAAGGTCTTTTT
This sequence comes from uncultured Eisenbergiella sp., assembly GCA_947627215.1. Taxonomy (GTDB): domain Bacteria; phylum Bacillota; class Clostridia; order Lachnospirales; family Lachnospiraceae; genus Gallintestinimicrobium. Next base: position 38,897 of record CANQVD010000012.1, on the reverse strand, counting down.
CCTGGGCTCTTCCTCCCGGTCATCCTCCAGCGTGATGCGAAGGCCCCTGGTGAGGAAGGCCATTTCCCGGAGCCTGGTCTGAAGAACGTCGAAATCAAATTCCGTCGTCTCGGTGAAGATCGTGGCGTCCGGCTTGAAGGTCACCTTCGTTCCCGTCTTTTCGGGATCGCAGACACCGATCTCCCGCAGGGGATAACAGACATGTCCCCTTTCGTACCGCTGCTCATAGACCTTTCCGTCCAGACAGATTTCCACCTCCAGCCAGTCGGAAAGGGCGTTCACCACAGACGCGCCCACGCCGTGCAGGCCGCCGGAGACCTTATATCCCCCGCCGCCGAATTTGCCGCCCGCGTGCAGTACGGTAAAAACCACCTCTACGGCCGGAATCCCGGCCTTGTGGTTGATCCCAACGGGGATTCCCCTCCCGTTGTCCGTGACCGTGACCGAATTGTCGGAATTGATGAAAACCTGAATGTCATCGCAAAATCCCGCCAGCGCTTCGTCCACCGCATTGTCCACGATCTCATAGACGAGATGGTGCAGTCCTCTGGAAGATGTCGTTCCGATATACATACCGGGCCGTTTGCGCACCGCCTCCAGCCCTTCCAAAATCTGAATCTGATCCGCTCCGTATTCCACGCTCATTAATTCTGTCCTCCGTCCTGTCCCGCGCTTACGGTTCCGTTCACTACCTGAAATACCCGGTTTATTTCAAACCTGTTGTTCACAAAATCATCCAGACCCGTACAGGTGATGACGGTCTGGATTTCTCCGATGCTGTTCAGAAGATAATTCTGCCGCTTGGAATCCAGCTCCGAAAGCACATCGTCCAGGAGCAAGATCGGCGTATCCTTTGTCATTTTTTTCACAAGCTCGATTTCAGAAAGCTTCAGGGAAAGGGCCGCCGTCCGCTGCTGCCCCTGAGAACCGAACCGGCGGATATCCACACCGTCCGCCAGAAACGAAAAATCGTCCCGATGGGGACCGCTGCCGGTCATCTTCATCCGGATGTCCCGCTCCTGTCCCCCGGCGAGCCGCTGCGCGAAATCCTCTTCCGACGCATCCGGCTCATAGACGATCTTCAAATGCTCCTTTCCGCCGGAAAGGCGGAGATGAATCCCATAGATGATCTCATTGAGCTGCTCCGCAAAGGCGCGGCGCCGCTCGATGATCTTGCTTCCGTAGGACACGAGCTGGGAATCCCAGATGGTCAGCGTATCCCGAAGCGAAGGATTCAGATACAGGTCCTTCAACAGCCGGTTGCGCTGATTGACGATCCTGTTATAGTTGTTCAGGTTATACAAATAAAAGGAATCGAGCTGACACAGCTCCATATCCACAAAACGCCTGCGCTCCGCCGGACCGCTCTTGATGATGGAAAGATCCTCCGGCGAAAAAAACACCACGTTTACGGTGCCAAGAAGCTCCGCCGCCTTTTTGATTCTGACCCCGTCAACGGCGATCCCCTTGGATCTGTTTTTGCGCAGGTGCATGTCGATGCGGATCTCGTCCCCGCCCTTTTGCACATAGGCCCTGATGTGGGATTCCTCCGCCTGAAAGCTGACAATGTCCCGATCCTTGCTTCCCCTGTGGGATTTCGTCGTCGCGCACAGGAAGATCGCCTCCAGGATATTGGTCTTTCCCTGCGCGTTGTCGCCGAATAAGATATTGGTCCCTTTGTCAAATTCTATGTGCAGAAAATCATAGTTCCGAAAACCGGACAGCTCCAGCGACTGAATGACCATAGGACCGCCTCACGACTCGATTTTCAGCGTCTGTCCCCGGTATTCCACCACGTCTCCGGGAACCAGCTTTTTTCCGCGCTGGGTACAGACGGCTCCGTTCACCTTCACCAGGCCGTCCGTCACCGCATATTTGGCATCGACGCCGCTCTCCGCGAATCCCGCGGCCTTCAGCGCCTGCCCGAGCTTTATGAAATCATCCCTGATTCTGTAAGTCTGCATAAAAACTCCGTCTCTGAACCGCTCAGCTCACCGTCGTGAAGTTCACCGGCAGGATCAGATAAATATAACTGCTGTCGTCGTTGCGGATGAAGCAGGGCGCCTTCGGATTCACCAGATAAACCGTAATCTGCTCATCGTCGATGACGCGCAGCGCGTCGATCAGGAACTTCGGATTGAAGCCGATCATCAGATCCCGGCCGTATTTGTCAATATCGATCTGCTCGTTCATGCTTCCCACCGCGGAATTGATCTTCAACTCCATGGAGCCGTCCGTGATGTTGATAATGATGGGCTTTTTGTCCCCTTCCTTGATGAGCAGCGTCGCGCGGTCGATGCAGTTTAAAAATTCCCGCTTGTTGATCACAACCTTCGTCTCGTAGTCGCTGGAAAGCATCTGGTCGATGCGGAAATATTCTCCCTCCACCAGCCTGGAAACCACGACCGTGGAATCGAACTCGAACAGCACGTGCTTATCCGTGAAGAAAATGGAAACATCCTGGTCGGCGTCCCCGGACAGGATCTTGCTGATCTCATTCAGCGTCTTTCCGGGAATGACCACCTTTCTGGGCGCATAGGAGCCGCGCAGGAGGATCCTGCGGATGGAAATGCGGTGTCCGTCCAGGGAAACGACCTTCAGCTCATCGCCGTTGATCTCGAATAATTCTCCGGACATCAGGCGGTTGGTATCGTTGTCGGCGATGGAAAAAATGGTCTGCCGGATCACCTCGCGCAGCGTATACTGGGAGACGATGACGGAATCTCTTTTCTCGATATCGGGAAGATAAGCGAAGTCGTCGCCCGGCTTTCCGAGGATGTTGAATTTCGATTTTTCGCAGGTGATCGTCGCCTTGCAGGTGCGGTCCGTCACGATCGTGATATCGTTGTCGGGAAGCTTTCTGACGATATCCAGAAAGATCTTCGCGTCCAGCGCGATGATCCCCTTTTCCAGAATCGTTCCTTCAATCAGTGTCTCGATTCCCAGTTCCATGTCGTTGGCGGTGAGCTTTATCTCGGTTCCGGAGCAGTCCAGCAGAATGCATTCCAGAATGGACATCGTCGTTTTGCTCGGTACGGCTTTGGAAACGATTTGAAGACCGTTTAACAGATCCGCTTTTGCACACACTAATTTCATTTGTTTTTCTCCCTTCTCCAGCAGTGCGTCATGATATCCACAGACGGATACGGTTTTCGTCCGGAACGAATTCCGGTCCGGGCAGCGCGCGAAAGATATTTATTTACATGGAAATCCGTAATCTTTCTTAATAAAGGATGTCGATATGTGGATAACCCACTCCATTATACTATTTTTCCGAAAAAATGAAAATGGGTAACCTGTGAAAAACTTCGGGATAAATGAAAAATTACGTTCCGGTCATGCACCGAGGGTCTTGCGGATCGTTTCGATCCGGTTCTTAAGCTCCGGGTTATTTTTCAGTTCATCCTCAATCTTATTCGCACCGTGGATAATCGTCGTGTGGTCTTTTTTGCCGAGCATCTTCGCGATATTCATGTAAGGCGCGTCCGTGAGCTTCCGGCATAAATACATGAATACCTGTCTGGGCAGAACGAATTCGGAGTTCCGTTTTTTGGAGAGGATGTCCTCCGGCATGACGCCGAAATTCTCCGCCGTCACCTTCAGAATGATCTCCGGCGTGATCTCCTGAGGCCTGTCCGGGTTGATGATATCCTTCAGCGCGTCCTCTGCCAGCTCCAGCGTGATCCGGGACTGGTTCTCGATCTTGGATTTGGCGATGATCCGGTTAAAGGCGCCTTCCAGCTCCCGGATGTTGGATTTGATATTCGTGGCGATATATTCAAAGATCTTATCGTCGATGCTGCGGTGGGCGTATTCCGCGTTCCGCTTCAGGATCGCCATCCTCGTTTCGTAGTCGGGCGGCTGGATATCCGCGATCAGTCCCCAGTCGAAACGGGAGCGGAACCGCTCCTCCAGCGTCTCCATTTCCTTCGGAGGCTTATCCGAGGACAGGACGATCTGTTTTCCGGCGGAATGGAGCACATTGAAGGTATGAAAAAATTCTTCCTGTGTGCTTTCTTTTCCTATTATAAACTGGACGTCGTCGATCATGAGCACGTCGACGGTCCTGTATTTTTCTCTGAGCTTTGTCATGAGGGTGGCGTTGCCGCTCCGGATGGACTCGATCACTTCGTTGGTGAAGGATTCGCTGGTCACGTAGAGCACCTTCATGTCCGGATTGTGGTCCAGGATGAAATGGCCGATGGAATGCATCAGGTGAGTCTTGCCCAGTCCTGCGCCTCCGTAGATGAAAAGCGGATTGTACGCGTTGCCGGGGGATTCCGCTACGGCGAGGCAGGCGGAATGGGCGAATTTATTGTTGTTCCCCACCACGAAGGTATCGAACCGGTATTTCGGATTCAGGTTGGAGCGTTCCTGATGGGAGGAGGAAGTTCTGGAGGCGATGCTTTCTTCCGCGCGGTCCTCCTGCTTTTCGGGCTTTTCCACGACAAAAACCACATCGTAGATGTGGTCCATCATTTCGGATATGGTGACCTTGAAATAATCCCTGTATTTGCCGGTGATGTAGCCGAGCATGTTGGCCTGTGCCGCGGGGATCTGGATATAGACCGTATCCCCCTTCACCTCCTGAAACCGCAGCGGATCGATCCAGGTCATGTAGGAAATGTTCGTCAACTGGTATTCCTGCAGGACCGCCTGCTTGACCGCTTCCCAGTTCTCTCCGATGGAATGCATCACAAAAACCTCCTCATATCGAAAATCCTTCAGGCAAAGAGATTCGAGTCCTTTTCATCATAAACTAATTGCGGAAAAATGGCAAATGCAAAATTTTATCCACAGCCGCCGGAAAAAGAAAGGGAAAAAAGCGAAAAGAAAGGGAAATCGGCGTCGGATTGTGGATAACTTTCATTCACAGAAAAAATATTGATGAAAAGGCATTTTTCAGGCCTTCGACGTGGAAGAAAAATAAGTTTATCCACAAGTTTTCCACAATTTGTGGATAATGTTATGTTAATCGGGGAAACTGTGGAAGGAGATTTCCCCATTATCGACAGCCCATATCTTGTAGGGATTTTTCGGGATACATAACAACATCTTGTATTGTTGAAAATAACGATTTTTCAGGCATTTTTCGGGCAAAATTATAAGGCCCAAAAATCGGGATTTTTACTTGACTTACGCGGCCTGACCCGATATAATGAAACCGATATTTTCTGATACATGTCATGAAAAAGCATGCATATTACCTGATTCGCAGCGACGGGAAACGGGCGGCGCCCCTTCCGGCTGCAGATAGATCAAGGTCGGAAAGGGAGGTGTATCTGACATGAAAATGACGTTTCAGCCTAAGAAAAGGCAGCGCTCCAAGGTGCACGGATTTCGGGCGAGAATGAGCAGCGCTGGCGGAAGAAAGGTTCTGGCAGCCAGGAGAGCAAAAGGAAGAAAGAGATTAACCGTATAGGCCGCAATATTGTGGCCTATTTTAATCGTGTATGAAAAAAACGGAGTCCTTACGCAAAAACCGGCAGTTTCAGGAAGTTTATCAGAACGGCAGGGCAAAAGCCAACAGATATCTCGTGATGTATGTATCGGAAAATGATCAGGACAGAAATCTTCTCGGCATTTCTGTCAGCCGGAAGGTTGGAAACAGTGTGATAAGGCACCGTGTGAAAAGGCTCGTGAAAGAAAGCTATCGGTTGCAGGAACATATATTTAATAGCGGTTTAAATATTGTGATCGTGGCGCGGGCCGCCGCCGCTTCCGCTTCTTATGAGAAGATGGAAAGCGCGCTTTTGCATCTCGCCAGGCTCCACGGAATAACCGGCAGAGAACAGGCTTGACAGTTATTATGAAAAAAATAGTGATCGCGGCGATTCTGTTTTACAGAAAATATATTTCGCCATTCAAACGCACCAAATGTCCCTATTTTCCCACCTGCTCCGAATACGGGCTGCAGGCCGTTGAAAAGTACGGGGTCATAAAGGGCGGAGCGCTGGCTCTGTGGAGGATCTTGCGATGCAATCCTTTTTCAAAAGGGGGATATGATCCGGTTCCGTAAAGGGAACCCTGCAGCAGGAGGAAAGAAGATTGAATTCTATTTTGTTGACACAATATGACGGCGCGATCCTCGGACCGATCGCGAAGGTGCTGGGCGTGATCATGAACGGCATTTTCTGGATTCTGGACAAGATCGGAATCCCGAATATCGGTCTGGCGATCATTCTGTTCACGATCGTCATATATCTGCTTCTGATGCCATTGACCGTCAAGCAGCAGAAGTTTTCCAAGCTGAACGCGAGGATGAGTCCGGAGCTCCAGGCCGTCCAGAAGAAGTATAACGGGAAAAAGGACAACGAATCCATGATGGCGATGCAGCAGGAGACGAAGGCCATCTACGACAAGTACGGCGTGTCTCCCAGCGGAAGCTGCGTGCAGCTCCTGATCCAGATGCCGATTCTGTTCGCCCTTTACCGTGTGTTCATGAACGTTCCGGCCTATGTTTCCCAGGTGAAGGAAGCCTTCTTCCCTCTGGTGGAAAAGCTTGTGAATACGCCCGGAAGCGCGGACTTTCTGAACAATTCCTCGAATTTCAGCAACGCTGTCATGTATTCCAGACAGTTCACCAACGAAGCCTTTCTGGCGGGCAATACGGGATACATACAGAACACGTACATTGATGTGCTCTATAAGGCGTCCTCGGCGGAGTGGGAAGGGCTGGCGGCGCAGTTTCCGTCTCTGGCGGACGATATCGCTCAGACGGTGGAAAAAATGAACCGATACAACAATTTCCTCGGTCTGAACATGGGAAATTCTCCTTCCTTCATGATCAGTCAGGCTCTTCAGACAGGCGCCTGGCTGATGGTGATCGGCGCCGTTTCGATCCCGATCCTGTCCGCGCTGACACAGTGGCTCAACGTCAAGCTGATGCCGCAGCCGGAAAACAGCAGCGGAAACGGAAATCAGGGCTCCATGGCCCAGTCCATGAAAATGATGAACACGATGATGCCGCTGATGTCGGCTTTCTTCTGCTTCTCTCTGCCCGCCGGCATGGGCCTTTACTGGGTGGCCGGTTCCGTGGTCAGAAGCGTACAGCAGGTCGTGATCAATAAGCATATCGATAAAATGGACATCGACGCGCAGATCAAGAAAAATATCGAAAAACGGGATGCGAAGCTGCGCAAGAAGGGAATCGATCCCGCCAAGCTGAACAATTACGCGACCATGAATACCAGAAATGTGACGCCGATCCCTTCCAGGATGCCTCCGAAACCGAAAGCGGAGCTGACGCAGGAGGAAAAGGAAGAAAAGATCCGCAAGTCCACGGAATATTACAATAAGAACGCGGCCAAGCCCGGCAGCCTCGCCGCAAAAGCGAACATGGTCAGGGATTATAATGAAAGAAACACCAGAAAATAGGGAGGGAAAGAGATGGATTTCCAAAAATTCAGCGCGAAAACAGTCAGTGACGCGGTGACGAGCGCGTGTCAGCATTTCGTTGTCACCAGTGATAAACTCGAATATGAAGTTCTGGAAGAAGGAACCAGCGGTTTTCTCGGGATCGGCGCAAAGCCTGCCGTGATCCAGGCGCGGGTGAAGCTGTCGGTGGAAGACGTCGCGAAGAATTTCTTAAGCGAAGTGTTTGAAGCGATGAATATGCCGGTTTCTGTTGAAGTTTCCTATGACGAGGAGCAGAAGCACCTGGATGTGGATCTGAAGGGTGAGGAAATGGGGGTTCTCATCGGCAAGAGAGGACAGACGCTGGATTCCCTGCAGTATCTGGTGGCCCTCGTGGTCAACAAGACATCCCAGGATTATATCCGTGTCAAGGTGGATACGGAGAATTACCGGAAGAGAAGAAAGGATACGCTGGAGAATCTGGCGAAGAATATCGCCTATAAGGTAAAGAGGACCAAAAGACCCGTGTCTCTGGAGCCGATGAATCCGTATGAGAGAAGGATCATTCACTCCGCGCTCCAGAATGACCGGTACGTGACGACCCACAGCGAAGGAGAAGAACCTTTCCGCCATGTGGTCGTGACGATGAAGCGGTAATCAGGAACGTATCAAGGAATGCGGGACGGCCCTTCTGTTTTCCCTTCTGCGGAAAACGAAGGGCCGTATTCAGCATGTTTCGGAGGTTTTTCGGATGTGGAGCGATACGATCGCGGCGATCGCGACGGGACTGTCGGAAGCGGGAATTGGGATCGTGAGAGTGAGCGGCGATGACGCCTTTGCCGTGGCGGACAGAATTTTCCGGCCGGCCGGAGAAAAAAAGCGTGTGGAGGATTATGAAAGCCATACGGTCCACTACGGATACGCGGTGGACGGCGGGGAGATCATCGACGAGGTGATGCTTTCCCTGATGAAAAAGCCGAGAAGCTATACGAAAGAGGATACGGTGGAGATAAGCTGTCACGGCGGCCTTTTTCTGCTGAAACGGGTGCTGGAGGCGGCTCTGAAAAACGGCGCGCGGCTGGCGGAGCCGGGCGAGTTCACAAAAAGGGCTTTTTTGAACGGAAGGATCGATCTGACGAAGGCGGAGGCTGTCATGGATCTGATCCATTCGCAGAACGAGTTCGCGCGAAGGACCTCTCTGCAGCAGTTGAGGGGCTCTGTTTATGAAGAAATAAGAACGCTCCGTGAAGAAATCCTGTACGAGCTGGCTTTTATCGAATCTGCGCTGGATGATCCGGAGCATATCGGTATGGAAGGATATCCGGAGCGACTGGAGGGCGTTCTGGAATCGCTTCTCGGACGGATCAAAAGGCTTTTGGATTCGGCGGATGACGGCCGGATGCGAAAAGAAGGTATCCGCACGGTAATCGTCGGAAAACCGAACGCCGGAAAATCCTCTCTTCTGAATCTGCTGGCGGGAGAGGAAAGAGCCATCGTCACGGAAATCGCGGGAACGACGCGGGACGCGCTGCAGGAATCCGTTCGTTTGAGGGATATTTCTCTGAATCTGGTGGATACGGCGGGAATCCGCAGCACGGAGGACGTCATCGAGAGGATCGGCGTGGAGAGGGCGAAAAAGTACGCTTCGGAAGCGGATCTGATCCTTTATGTGGCGGATGCTTCCGTTCCCCTGGATGAAAACGATTCCCAGATCATGGAAGCGATAGGGGAAAAGAAAACCATCGTTTTGCTGAATAAAACGGATTTGCCCGCTGTTGTAACGAAGGAGTCTTTCCTGGATTTTTACCGGAAAGAGAAAAATCTTCGGGAGGAGAAGGAAAGCGCTTTTCGCAGGTCTTCCGTACCGGAAACCGAAAAATCCCCCGTGCTCTGCGTGATCAATACCTCCATGCGGGAGGGTACGGGGATAGAGGCTTTTGAAAGCGCTGTAGAGGAGATGTTCTTCGGCGGGGAGATCCGGCAGGAGGATGAGGTGATCATCACCAGCCTGCGGCAGAAGGAAGAAATACAGGAGGCCTATGAAAGCCTTAAGCTCGTTCAGGAAAGCCTGCGGGCAAAGCTTCCGGAGGATTTTTTTTCCATCGACCTCACGAACGCTTACGCCGCGCTGGGGCGCGTGATCGGGGAGGAAGTGGGGGAAGATCTGGTAAATGAGATTTTTTCCCGGTTCTGTCTGGGAAAGTGAGAAAAGGGCCGGCACCGTTTTGTGCGGGATGAGGAAAAAGGAAATGTCTCAGATCAGAGAAAAGGTGGATGTCTGTGTGATCGGAGCCGGACATGCCGGCTGTGAGGCAGCTCTGGCGTGCGCGAGAATGGGTTTGGAAACGGTCATTTTCACGGTGAGTGTGGACAGCATCGCGCTGATGCCCTGCAATCCGAACGTGGGAGGCTCCTCCAAGGGGCATCTGGTGCGGGAGGTGGACGCTCTCGGCGGCGAAATGGGGAAGAACATTGACAGGACCTTTATTCAGTCCAAGATGCTCAATGTTTCCAAGGGCCCGGCCGTTCATTCCCTCCGCGCCCAGGCGGATAAAGCGGAATACAGCAGAAGCATGAGAAAGGTTCTGGAGAATCAGGACCATCTTGTCATCAAACAGGCCGAAGTATGTGAATTATTAACAGAGAATATACGAAAAAACGTTTCAGAGTATACGGCAGAGGACGGGAAGAACAGAGGGCCGGAAAATGTGCCGGGAATCGGTATGGATGATGTTCTGGAATTCGGCAGGAAAAAAATCGTGGGCGTGAAAACCTTCACGGGCGCGGTATACGAAGCGAAGGCGGTCATTCTTTGTACGGGGACCTATCTGCGCGCCAGATGTCTTTGCGGCGATTCCATTACCTATACGGGGCCCAACGGCCTGCAGGCGGCCAATCATCTGACGGATTCGCTGAAAAGCCTGGGTATCGAAATGCGGCGTTTTAAAACCGGTACGCCGGCCCGAATGGACAGGCGCAGTCTGGATTTTTCCAAAATGGAGGAACAGTTTGGGGACAAACGGGTCGTTCCCTTTTCCTTTTCCACGGATCCGGAATCGGTACAGATCGAGCAGGATTCCTGCTGGCTGACCTATACCAATGAGAAAACCCATGCGATCATCCGCGCCAATCTGGACCGTTCCCCGATCTATGCGGGAATCATAGAGGGAACCGGTCCCCGTTACTGTCCCTCCATCGAGGATAAGGTGGTAAAATTCGCGGACAAGGAACGGCATCAGGTATTCATTGAGCCGGAGGGAAGACATACCAACGAAATGTATGTGGGAGGCATGTCTTCTTCCATGCCGGAGGATGTGCAGCTCGCCATGTACCGGACCGTTCCCGGTCTGGAGAACTGCCGGATCGTGCGGAATGCCTACGCCATCGAATACGACTGCATCGATGCCAGACAGCTCGATCCGACGCTGGAGTTCAAGAGGATCGAAGGACTTTATTCCGCCGGACAGTCCAACGGAAGCAGCGGCTATGAAGAAGCGGCGGCTCAGGGGATTCTGGCCGGTATCAATGCCGCTCTTAAGTGCAGGGGTCGGGAGCAGATCATCATAGACCGTTCTGAGGGTTATCTGGGTGTTCTGGTGGACGACCTGGTGACAAAGGACAATACGGAGCCCTATCGGATGATGACATCCCGTGCGGAGTACCGGCTTCTGCTGCGTCAGGATAATGCAGATATCCGTCTTCGGAAAAAGGGATATGAAGCGGGGCTGATCACACAGGAGCAGATGGACCGTCTGGATCGGAAGGTAGAATTGATTCAAAAGGAAATCAAACGCCTGCGTGAAACCTCCGTCGGCGCATCAGCTTCCAATCAGGCTTTTCTGGAACGGATGGGGAGCGCTCCTCTGAAAACGGCGGCGACGCTGGCGGAACTGATGTGCAGGCCGGAGCTTTCCTACGGGTCGCTGGAGGAGATCGATCCGGAAAGGGAAAAGCTGCCGGCCGATGTGCTGGAGCAGGTGGAGATCGAGATCAAATATCAGGGCTATATTGAACGGCAGCAGCGTCAGGTCCTTCAGTATAAGAAAATGGAGCAGAAAAAAATTCCGGCTGATATCGATTATGACGATGTGCCGAGCCTGCGTCTGGAGGCCAGACAGAAGCTGAAGCTTTTCCGTCCGGTGTCGGTGGGGCAGGCGTCCAGAATATCCGGCGTCACGCCTGCGGACGTATCAGTGCTGTTGGTCTATTTGGAACACAGGGGAAAATGATGTACGATTTCAGTCAGTTTGAAAAGGATCTGCTGTTTTTCAATCTTAAATTGGATGACAGGCAAAAGGAACAGTTTGCTCTGTTTTACGATCTTTTGAAGGAGTGGAATTCCTTCATGAACCTCACCGCCATCACAGAGTGGGACGATGTTTTGAAAAAACATTTTCTGGACAGTCTTTCCATTGTCCGCGCCGTAAACGATATCCGTTTTTCAGAATGGACTGTGATCGACGTCGGAACGGGAGCGGGATTTCCGGGGATTCCTTTGAAGATCGTTTTTCCGGAACTTCGTCTTACGCTTCTGGATTCCCTGCAGAAACGGCTTCATTTTCTGGACGCGGTCATCGAAAAACTGGATCTGAAGGATGTGCAGACAGTACACGGAAGGGCTGAGGATCTTGCGCGAACTGCCGGCATGAGGGAGCAGTATGATCTGTGCGTATCCCGGGCGGTCGCCAATCTCTCTACGCTGTCGGAGCTTTGTCTTCCTTTCGTGAAACAGGGCGGAGCCTTTGTTTCCTATAAGGCTGAAAAAAGCGGACAGGAGGCGGAAGCTGCCGTCGGCGCGTTTCACCTTCTCGGCGGAAGTCTGGAATCCGGATGTACGTTTTCACTTCCGGACAGCAATCTGACCCGCACACTGTTTGTGATACGGAAAAAGAAGAAAACACCGGAAAAATATCCGAGAAAGGCTGGTATTCCCGGAAAACAGCCCCTTTAATGTTTCACGTGAAACAGTTATGAAAAATCAAGATGATGGATTTTTCTTTTCATCGAAAACCCAAGATGTTGTTTTTGGGTCGTGAAACATTTTTTGCAGAGAAACCGGTTGTTCGTGAAACATTTTTATGGAAAATCATGATAGTATTTTAAGAAAAAAGGTGCTATAATATCGCCATCATCAGATGAGAATGGCACAGTGATTTCAGCCGTTACGGTAGAATGAGAGGTCAAATGAGCAAAGTCATTGCTGTTGCGAATCAGAAGGGGGGCGTGGGCAAAACCACGACCGCAATCAATCTTTCCTCGTGCCTCGCGGCGAAAGGAAAAGAGGTACTTGTCATCGATATGGATCCGCAGGGAAACACAACCAGTGGATTCGGCGTCAACAAAAATGAACTGGAAAATACAATCTACGAGCTGATTCTGGGAGAATGTTCAATTGAAGAATGTCTTATGAAAAATGTGGTGGAGAAGGTGAGCCTGATACCGGCAAATGTCAACCTGGCCGCTGCCGAAATCGAACTGATCGATGTGGATCGGAAAGAATATATTTTAAAAAATGAAGTGGACTGGATTCGAGATCGGTTCGATTATATCATCATTGACTGTCCTCCCTCCCTGAGCATGCTGACGGTGAACGCCATGACCACGGCGGACAGCGTTCTCGTGCCGATCCAGTGCGAATATTATGCGCTGGAAGGGCTGAGCCAGTTGATACATACGGTGAATCTGGTGCGGGAGAGGCTGAATCCGACATTGGACATCGAAGGAATTCTGTTCACGATGTACGATTCCAGAACAAATCTTTCCAGTCAGGTTGTTGAAAACGTGAAGGGTCATCTGGACCAGAGAATCTACAGAACCATGATTCCCAGAAACATCCGGCTGGCAGAAGCGCCCAGCTACGGAATGCCCATCAATCTGTACGATCCCAAATCGGCGGGTGCGGAAAGCTATATGGCGCTGGCCGGAGAGGTCATTGAAGATACAAAGTGAAAAGTGAGGGGTTTGAGCTATGGCGGAGAGAAACAGAACAAAAAGAGGATTGGGAAAAGGGCTTGACGCGCTGATCCCGTCTGCCGCAAAGGAACCGGAAACAGCCGCGCCCGGAACGGAGGAGAAAAGAACGGATGGCTCCACCATGGTGAAAATCGTCCGTGTGGAACCGAACAGGGAACAACCCCGGAAAAATTTTGATGAGGATTCCCTTCAGGAGCTGGCGGAATCCATCAAGCAGTTCGGACTTCTGCAGCCGATCCTGGTACAGGACAGGAAGACGCACTATGAGATCATCGCCGGGGAACGCCGCTGGCGGGCGGCCAAGCTGGCCGGGCTGAAGGAGATTCCCGTCATCATTCGGGATCTGTCCGAGCAGGAGATCGTCGAAATATCCCTGATCGAGAACATTCAGCGGGAAAATCTGAATCCCATTGAAGAAGCGCAGGCGTATAAAAGACTGCTGACGGAATTTCACCTGAAACAGGACGAAGTAGCCGAGCGGGTTTCCAAGAGCAGAACCGCCGTGACCAATTCCATGCGCCTGCTGAAGCTGTGCGACGATGTGCAGAAAATGGTGATCGAGGAGATGATCAGCACCGGTCACGCCAGAGCGCTGATCAGCATAGAGGATCCGGAGGAGCAGTACACCATCGCTCAGCGGATATTCGATGAAAAGCTGAGCGTGCGGGACGTGGAAAAGCTGGTGAAAAATCTCCACAAACCGCCAAAGGCGAAGAAAACGCAGAACAGATCCCTGGAAGCGATCTATGCGGAGCTTTCCGATCGGCTGAAATCGTCCCTCGGTACAAAGGTGTCCATCAGCGCAAAGGAGAACGGATCCGGCAGGATCGAGATCGAATTCTACAGCCACGACGATCTGGACCGGCTGATCGGACAGATTTCGGGAAAAGGATGATCTGAAAAAGAAAAACCGGAAGAAGGGAAACCGGAAACAGTACACAGGAGAAAGGGGATCGAGCATGGGTGCGGGAAATCCACTGGCGGAATCGATGGGCAGCGCGGGCTTTTATATCGGACTTATCCTGATCGTCGTTCTGGCGGCATTGATCGCTCTTATCGTGCTTTCCGCCGTTCAGCTCGGAAAGTATCGGAAGCTGAAGGAAAAATACGATCTGTTCATGAGCGGGAAAAACGCGAAAAGTCTGGAAAAGGATATTATGAAGCTCTTTGAAGATAATAAGGTTATCGGAGAAGAACAGGAAAAGGCCCGGAAGGACATCCGGGATCTGAATAAAAGGCTGGAATACTGCTATCAGAAGATCGGTCTGGTGAAATATGACGCTTTCAATCAGATGGGCGGAAAGATGAGCTTCTGCCTCTGTCTGCTCAATGATAAGAACAACGGCTTCCTTCTGAACAGTGTGCACAGCAGTGACGGCTGTTATTCCTATACAAAGGAGATCAGCAGGGGAGAATGCGAGCTGGAGCTGGGAGAGGAAGAAAAGAAAGCGCTGGATGCGGCCATCGGATATTGAGAGCGCTTTAAAGATGAGGAGGAAATATTATGATCGATATTAAATTTCTGCGGGAAAATCCAGAGGCGGTGAAGGAGAATATCCGGAAAAAATTTCAGGATGAAAAGCTCCCTCTCGTGGACGAGGTGATCGGGCTTGATGTGAAGAACCGTCAGGCGCAAAAGGAGGCGGATGAACTCCGCGCTTCCAGAAACAGGATCTCCAGGGAGATCGGCGCTCTGATGGCCCAGGGCAAAAAGGAAGAAGCGGCGGCGAAAAAAGCCGAGGTCGCGGCGGGCGCGAAACGGCTCGCGGAGCTGGAAAAGCTGGAGGAAGAGCTGCAGGAGAGAATCCTGAAGATCATGATGACGATCCCGAACATTATCGATCCTTCGGTTCCCATCGGCAGGAATGACACCGAAAACGTGGAGGTGCAGCGATACGGAGAGCCGGCAGTTCCTCCCTTTGAGATCCCCTATCATACGGAGATCATGGAGCGCTTTGGCGGCATCGATCTGGACAGCGCCCGAAGGGTGGCCGGAAACGGGTTCTATTACCTGATGGGGGACATCGCCAGACTGCATTCCGCCGTCATCACCTATGCCAGGGATTTCATGATAAACCGCGGATTCACCTATTGCGTTCCGCCCTTCATGATCCGGAGCAATGTGGTCACGGGCGTCATGAGCTTTGCGGAGATGGATGCCATGATGTATAAGATCGAGGGAGAGGATCTCTATCTGATCGGCACGTCGGAGCATTCCATGATCGGAAAATTCATCGACACGATCATTCCGGAGGATCAGCTTCCCAAAACGCTGACCAGCTATTCCCCCTGCTTCAGGAAGGAAAAGGGAGCCCACGGCCTGGAGGAGCGCGGCGTCTATCGCATTCATCAGTTTGAGAAGCAGGAGATGATCGTCGTCTGTAAGCCGGAGGATTCCAAGTACTGGTTCGATCAGCTCTGGCAGAATACGGTGGATCTGTTCCGTTCCATGGATATTCCCGTGCGCACGCTGGAGTGCTGCTCCGGCGACCTGGCCGATCTGAAGGTGAAGTCCGTGGACGTGGAGGCCTGGTCGCCCCGCCAGAAGAAGTACTTCGAGGTGGGAAGCTGCTCCAACCTGGGAGACGCGCAGGCGAGGCGGCTGAAAATCCGTGTCAGCGGGGAAAAGGGCAAATACTTCGCGCATACGCTGAACAATACGGTGGTCGCCCCGCCCCGGATGCTGATCGCCTTCCTGGAGAACAATCTGCAGGCGGATGGTTCCGTGAAGATTCCGGAGGTGCTGCAGCCCTATATGGGAGGCATGACGGAGATTCGGGAGAAGAAATAAAAGAAACCGATTTCATGTTATGTAAACCAAAATACATCTGCCGGCGAAAAAAGGAAAAGCTTTTCCGGAGCCGGCGGGTGCAGAGGAAGGTCCGGCGAAAGGGAGGTGAGATTCTTGCACAAATTTTTGCGGGCTGTCGGTTTCAGCGAATATACGGAGAAAAAGATGATCAGGCAGCTCATCCGGGATACGGTTCTCGGCGCGACGGAGCGGGCCTATATTTCAAAGGACGATCAGAGCCTGCTTGCGGAATTTGACAGGGATTTTGCCGGGGGAGTCGGGATCGCGGTCTGCGGGGAATTCGATGAGGAGGATAATTTTTCCTACGATTATTATTATCCCTATCTGAAAACCCGAGCGGTGAGCACAGCGGAGGACGTTTCCGTGGAACGGCACGCCTTCCGGGAATCCTATGCGGGGATCTGTGAGGATCCGAAGGTGGGCGTATCCCTGATCTTTTACCTGCAGAATATGATTCCCTATCTGAAATATCAGAATGCGGACCGTCTGCCGGTGAGCGGGACCACCGTAAGCCTTTCCGCGCTTTCCTGCCAGGGCACGATCATGATGCCGATCCGAAAAAGCGAGTGGCAGAAGAAAAAGATCCAGAAGGATACCGTGGTGAGGAACCGCCTGATCCAGGCGGCGCGGTGCGGGGACGAGGACGCCATCGAAAGCCTGACGCTGGAGGATATGGATACCTATACGGCGATCTCCAGAAGGATCCAGAAAACGGACGTGTTCAGCCTGGTGGACACTTATTTCATGCCCTACGGCGTGGAATGCGATCAGTATTCCGTGCTGGGGGAGATCCTGGACTGCAGGGAGGAGAAAAACGCGCTGACGGGAGAGAGGCTTTTTCTCCTGTCCTTAAGCTGCAACGATCTGGAGTTCCAGGTATGCATCAACGCCATGGATCTGGTGGGAGAGCCCATGGCCGGCCGGCGCTTCCGGGGTTCCGTCTGGCTGCAGGGCTTCATCAATTATCCGGGCGAGTGAAGACGCATCCGGCGGCCCCGGAAGGGGCCGCGTTGCTATCATAACGATAGTTATGATACGGCGCCGTCAGCGCGTAAGATCCGCCGGAGGCATCATATCCGCGCAGCGGATATGGTATAATGACCGGCATGCGGATCGTTGAAGATCAGATCGTCGATGGCGTTCATGATCTGAGAGCGCATCCAGCGGACACCGAGACCGGAAGCCGCGGCCTGAGCGGAAAGAAAATCGGCAGCGGCATTTTCTATGGTGATCGTATACTGTCCGGCGGACTGCAGATCGTTCAGAACGGGACCGGTGAGGATTTCCCTGTAGTCCGAAACGGAGAGCGGCCGGAGGGAAACGATGCGGTTGATGCGCCCGGCGATCTCCCGGCGCATGCCTGCGCCGATCATATCGCTGTAGGTGAGCTCCGTGTTGCCGTAATCGCATTCCACACGGGGAGCGGCGCCGAATCCGATGCCGCCGCCGTGGCTTTTCTTCTGCAGGAGGGTCTCAAACGCGCCCAGGAGGACGATGGAAACGCGTGAGCAATCCACGGAAAAGGCGGGCTTTTTGTCCTCCTCTCCGAACTCGATCACATCGCCGTCCAGCATTTTCAGCAGGTTGTTCTGAATGAGGAGATTGTAGTTGGTTCCGCTGGCGCCGACCGCGGATTCGCAGCATATTTTGTCCGCCTCGTCCAAAACGACGATCAGGCCGCGCGCCTCCAGGTCCTCCGCGGGAATATCGGAAAAAATATCGCGCAGATGAAGGCTTCCCCTCCAGCCGTCCGCGCTCAGCCGGCTGGCATCCATGATCCGGATGAGGCCAGGATATTCCTTCGACAGATACCGCCATATTTCAGATTTTCCGCAGCCGGAGGGGCCGCAGAATACGGCGGAGGAGCGGCGGCCCTGCAGATGGTTGAAGAGCAGCAGGGAAGCCGCTTTTTTGGCATCCTCCTGTCCGCGGATCCTGCCGCAGAGGGATTCGTAGATTTCCCTGGGAGAAAGAGGATCGTCCGCCCCGTCGGATTCGCTTTGTCCGGTATCCCATGTCTCGGAGGCCGGGGATGCTTTTTGATCGTCCGCTTTCGCCTGCCGCAGGTAATCGGAATGCTCGGAGTGTCTGGCGAGGACACCGGCGATGTGATCGATGGAGTCGTCGTCGATCTGCGTCATCCGCAGGGCCTCAAGAAGGACGTCCCCCGCGGGACGCTGGTTCATCTCCTTCCAGATCGCGTTGAACTGTTTGTAATCTTTCAAAATCTCAGCATATTCTTCATCCGACAGCGCATTGTATTCTCCCGCATGGACCTGCAGGGCGAATTTGCATAACGGATTTTCGACGTTCATCGTGCCCCGGCCGTTATGAACGAGATGAAGATATCTTTTCCAGAAGTCAAACGCTGTTTCTCTTCTCATGGCGTACCTCCTCAGAATGCTTTCTGAAATATGGCGGTTCTCGGTGACAGATATCACTTTACAACGCGCGAAAAAGTCTGATCGTAAAAAATACGATTGAAATAAAGAAAAATCGTTAGTATAATAAAAAAGATTCCGCGCAGGAGAAAATCGATCCGGAAAACGGGACATCGGGAGGAATCGTCAGAAAACGAAAGGGAGAGGAAACGGTTATGGGAGAAGAAAAGGAAGCCGGCCTGCGCTTCCGGGATCAGAAGATCATGGAGCTGCTGCAGAAAATAAAAATGTGCGCGGGAGGGTTTGAACAGAGGATCCGGCCGCTTTTGCTGGACGAGAAGGGAACCTATTCGGAGGACAAAACGCGCGCCCTGATCGACGGGATCATGGAGGGGATCGGGGAGATTTCGGAGTGGATCCCGGAATTCGAGCCGGAGCTCTGCCGGCAGTACCGGAGTCTGCTGTACTGCGCCGTCCGGGCCGTGACGACGCCGTACACGTTTTATCGTGAGAACGGCGCATATGACGCCTTTTCGCCGGAGAAAGTGACCTTTGCGGAGCTTCTGGAGGAGCTTCGGTCGGAGGAAGAGGAAATGGATATCAGCTCGGGGATCGGCCTTGTGACGAGAAAGATCGGGTATCCTTTATATCAGACGATGTCGGAGATATATCATGTTTTGACGGAAAAGGAGATTCCGGAGGAGGCTGACCTGCGCTGGAAGATGATCCAGACGGAGGAGCAGAAAAAGCTTGAAAAAGAGTTTTACGACAGTCTTATGGACGATGCCGAAGACGAGGAGGAAGCTTTGGGGGATGAGGACGGTCGGAAAGAGGACTATGAGGAGTACCTGCGGGAATATGAGAAGTATCAGCAGGAACAGGAGGATCTGAGACGGCGGCAGGAGGAACAGAGAAAACGTCTGAAAGAAAGCTTTGAATTCGCCGGGGAATACTGCGGGCGATATGAAGAGATATTCCGCTATCCGGAAAAAAATTATCAGCCGCTTCGTTTTAACCGTCATATGGAAATGCTTCTGGGGATTTACCTGCAAAAACAGGGATACAGCGTCGGAAACGGGGAGGAGGACTATTTTACGGCGCTCGTTTATCTGAAAAAAGCGTATCGCGTCATGCGGCGGCAGGAATCGGAGGAATAACGATGGGCGGGATCAGGGACGATTTTTACAGGAGCATACGGACGGATTACAGACTGTTCGAATCGGATTCCGTCATCTTCCGTTTCTTCCGGGAGGAACAGGAACGCCTGTACCGGCAGTTCCTGGAAAAAAAGAAGAACGGCACTGCGGATGCTCAGGGGAGTTATCTGTTCCGGCTGCAGGAGCATATGGAGCTTTTGCGGGAGGGAAAGGAAGCGCCGGAAGCCTTTGCCCGGCAGCTTTTTCTGATCCTGAACGGAAGGCGGGCGCTTTATCAGGACAGCCTGGGGACGGAGAACGATCCGGGCGATTTTCTGAGGCCGCTGCTCGCGGTCTGTCTGGGCACGGAGGAAAAGGAGCTTCGGGGACGGATGCAGAAGTATATCAGAGAGCTGACGGAATCCTGGGAGAAGGAAGGCGAAGCGATCGGGGAAAGGCTACGGGAAAGCCCTTTTGCCGAGCCGCCCTGGGAGCTGCTTTCAGAGCTCGGGGAAACCGTTCTGGAGCGCGCGGCCCACATGGAGATCCGGGCATTCTTTTATGACGCCGGATATCCGCTGACGGAGAAGAGGAAAAAAATCCGCGCCAGGCGGATGGATAAAACGCTCTGTCTGCTGGAGGCCTATTGCAGGGAAAAGGGATATGCGCTTTTTGATGACAGAAAAAGATTTTCCGACGGGGAATGCGAAGCGTTTTTCAGGGGGCTGAACAGGGAAGGCGGACGGCGGGATATGTTTTTTCCGCTGAAGGTCGATTCGCGCACGGGATGCGCCCTTTATATCATCGGAAGAAATCTGTATCAGGGGAATCATCCGGGCTATCCGGAGAAAAAAGAAATCCTGCGGAAAGAGGAGCGGGAACCGGGGCGGGGGATGAGGGCCGGAAAAGGGAAGCGGCCGGAAAGGGTCTGCTGCTACGGCGTTCTGCGCGCGTCCACCGATGTGCAGGCCGGCACCGTGGGATACGTGCTGGATGACGGCGACGCGTTCGGGTCGCTGGAGGTCGCGCGCAATGCGTATCAGGAAGCCTGCGATGAGGCGTGGGAGGAAATCTGCGAGAATTTTCGGAGGAGCATGCCGCCGGATTGCCCGCAGGTCTTTCGGGATTATTTCAGGTCCGGCTATGGCGCGGACCCGGAGGAAATCGCTGCGGCCAGACAGGAGACGGAGCGAGAGTTCCGCAGAAAAACGGCGGAGGATCAGCGGCAGCAGCCGGATCCGAAGAAAAAACTCCTGCACAGTCTGATCGGCCGCAGGTGAAACCGCGGCCGGATTCTTCTTTTTCAGGTTCAGCGTTCCGGAACGGCGGGAATGCGGCGGGCCAGTGAAAGGGCCAGGGCGAGCTTGACCAGATCCGGAATGACGAACGGGAATACGCACCAGCTCAGAGCCGTCATGATGCCGATGGAGCCGGAGGCGCGGGCATAGAGAAGCATGAACCATGCCGTTCCGAAGGCGTAGCACACCAGCAGGCCGACGGTCAGGGACAGGGCTTCTGCCCACAGCTTTTTTCCGAAAAGTCCGGTCGCCAGCCAGTAGGACAGGCAGATGAACAGAAAGCCGACCATATAGCCGCCGGTATTGCCCAGAATGGCGCCGATGCCGCCTTTGAAGCCCGCGAATACGGGGATGCCGACGGCCCCCAGAAGCAGATAGACGATGACGGCGGCGGTGCCGCGCCGGCCGCCCAGCACGGATATCACGCAGAAGATGGCGAAGGTCTGCAGCGTGAAGGGAATCTGCGTGGGGATGCTGATCCAGGAACAGATGGCGATCAGCGCGGAGGCCAGGGCGATATAGACGAGGTCAGCGGCGGCAAAGGCTCTTTTGGTCGGATATGTTTTTGATGTCTGGTACATGAGAATTCTCCTTTCAGTTGAAAAGACCGGCGAGACCGGTCCAATGTTTTGCATAAGAGCGGACGAAAATCGGTCGGGGATCCCCGGCCGGTCAGTCGGGAAGAACGCTGACTTCCCCGGAGGACAGCGCTTCCTGCGTTCCGTCGTCATACCGCACGGTGAGCCTGCACCGGTCGTCGATGTCCAACGCAGCGGCGGGGCGGGACCCTCCGGCCTGCAGGACGAGAATCCTGCGTCCGGGCAGAACATTCAGGGACCGATATTCCGGCACGAAGCCGCGGTTCGGGAAGTCTGCATAAATCCGGAAAAAATGCCGCAGAAAGGCCGCTGCCATGCGGCTGCGCATATTGCGCTGCCTGTTGGGAAACACCGCGCCCGCGGTGTCGGACAGTGCGGGCGGGAAGCCTTCCGCGGGAGGCGTCACGTTGATCCCCACGCCCAGAATGACGGATTCCACAGCGCCGGATTCCATATCCAGGCTGGCTTCGGAGAGGATGCCGCAGATTTTCCTTCCATATAAAAGGATGTCGTTGACCCATTTGATTCCGGGGCAAACGCCGGACAGCTCCTCTAACGCACGGCATACCGCCACGGCCGCTGCTGCGGTGATGAGCACGGCGTCCCCGATGGGGAGCTGCGGGCGCAGCAGGACGCTCATATAGAGACCGGTTCCCGCCGGAGAGTGAAAGGAGCGGTTTCGCCGTCCCCGCCCATCCGACTGACTTCCGGCGATCAGGGTATACCATTCCGGCAGGCCGGCCGCCTTTTCCTTCAGAACGGAATTGGTGGAGGTGCATTCCCGTACGACCTCTATGGAGAACTGTCCGGACAGTTCTCCCAGCTCCCGCCGGATGCCCTCCGCCGTGATCATATCGTTGGAAGGGGAGAGGCGGTAGCCCCGGTTTGTCACGGCCTCGATTTCACAGCCTTCGCCCTCCAGCATGCGGATATATTTCCAGACGGCCGCACGGGTGACGCCCAGCCGCGCGGCCAGTTCGCTGCCTGAGATGAAGGCATCCGTATGCTCCAGTATGTTCAGAAGGGTCTCTTTTTTGTCCATGTCTGATCACTCCGGTTTTTACGATAGCATGGGATGAGCAAATTGTCAACTAGAATTATAAAAATAGATTTACAATCCGGTTGGGAGTTGACAAGTGAAAAAAATGCGGGATAATGTTTTTAACAGATCGAAAATACCGGCATTTCCGGCAGCATGTATAGATCGGGATGCAGAGCCGGAACAGTTTGAATGTTTCCCATGAAAAAAAGGAGGCCGAAGCTTATGAGAATCTATGTGAATGCCAATGCGGGCCGCGACGGCAACGGGACGAAGGAAACCCCGTTCCGCCGGATCCGGGAAGCGGCGAGGATCGCCGGGGCCGGGGACGAGGTGCTGGTGGCGCCGGGCGTCTACCGGGAGTATGTGGATCCGGTGAACGGCGGGACGGAGGATGCGCGCATCGTGTATCGGAGCGCGGAACCGCTGGGGGCGGTGATCACGGGAGCGGAGGTGCTGACCGGCTGGACGCTTTATGAAGGTACGGTCTGGACGGCCAGCGTGGACAATTCGATCTTCGGGAATTATAATCCGTATACGACGTATGTGTATGGGGACTGGTATTTCGCCGGACGAACCAAGCATACCGGGGCTGTCTATCTGAACGATAAGATGCTCTATGAAGCGGGAAGCCTGGAGGAATGCCTGGCGGGAGAGATCTGGGAATGCTCCTGGGAGCCGGAGGCATCCCGGCTGAAATGGTATGCCAGGCAGCAGGACGGCCGGACCGTGTTTTTCGCCAATTTCCAGGGGGCCGATCCCAATCGGGAAAACGTGGAGATCAACGTGCGCCGGGAGTGCTTCATGCCCTCCAAAACAGGGGTCGGCTATCTGACGGTCAGCGGCTTTGCGGTCACGAAGGCGGCCACCACATGGGCGCCGCCCGC
This sequence comes from uncultured Eisenbergiella sp., assembly GCA_947627215.1. Classification (GTDB taxonomy): domain Bacteria; phylum Bacillota; class Clostridia; order Lachnospirales; family Lachnospiraceae; genus Gallintestinimicrobium. The sequence continues at coordinate 15,416 of CANQVD010000012.1, read as the reverse complement.
GGCCTTTCAGGACTGCATGATCGGACCGCACTGGTCGAAGGGCTGGATCATCGAGGACTGCGAGATTTCCAACAGCAAGTGTGCGGGAATCGGGCTGGGGAAGTATCTGGATCCGGACAACGAGCATTATTTTACCTATAAGCATGTCAAAAGCCCGACGCAGATGGAGAGGGACGCAGTGTGCCGCGGCCAGTATCACGGCTGGCTGAAGGAAAAGGTGGGAAGCCACATCATCCGCCGCAACAACATCCATCACTGTGAGCAGGGAGGCATCATCGGCCGGATGGGCGGCGTGTTCTCGGTGATCGAGGATAACCATATCCATCACATCAACAACATGATGGAGCTGGGCGGCGCGGAGATCGCGGGCATCAAGATGCACGCGGCCATCGACGTCGTCATGCGCCGGAATCACATCCACCACTGCACCATGGGCATCTGGACGGACTGGGAGGCCCAGGGCACGCGCATTACGCAGAATCTGCTGCATGACAACCAGCGGCCCGCTTTCGCAAAACAGTTGAAGGGCGGCATGATGAGCCAGGACATTTTCGTGGAGGTAGGGCATGGGCCTACGCTGATCGACCATAACCTGCTGCTGTCGGATGTGTCGCTGCGCATGGCGACGCAGGGCGTGGCCATGGTGCACAATCTGATCTGCGGCGCGTTCACCTGCGTGGGCGGCGGAACTGGCCTGCGGTATACGCCCTACCATATCCCGCACCGGACGGAGGTCATGGGCTTCATGACGATCCTGCACGGGGACGACCGGTTTTACAACAATATTTTCGTGCAGAGATGGCCGAAGGACGCGACGGAGGTCAAGAGCGACAGCCGGGACGAGGTCTATACGGAGAACCGGGAGGTCGGCACCCATGTGATGAACGATTATATCACCTACGACGAGTGGATTTCCCACTTCGACATGGAGAATGAGACGCCGGATATGGCGGGGCTGGAGCCCTGGCACGATCATTCCCTTCCGGTCTGGGCGGACGGAAACGTCTATCTGGCGGGCGCGCAGGGCTGGAATAAGGAAAAACACAGCCTGACCGATGCCGAAAGCCCGGTGAAGCTCGAGCTGGAGGAAGCGGACGGACATTTCATCCTGAAAACTGATCTCTATGACCGGATCCGGGATTTTGAGGCCGGACGCATCTCTTCGGATACGCTGGGGAAGGCCTTTGAGCCGGAAGAGCGGTACGAGAATCCGGACGGGACGGACATCGTTTTCGATACCGACTATCTGGGGAACCACCGCGGCGCGCGGGTGCTGCCGGGGCCGTTTGCGGAAGCGGTGAGCGAGCAGAGGGTGTTTTAATCAGACCCGCTCAATCCACGGAATATCGTCGATGCCGCAGGGCGTAAAACCGTCCATGCCGTCCGTGCCGACGGTCACGGAATCCGCCGCCCGGTTCAGCGCCTCATAGGCGGCCCGGTATGTCTCATCGCCCTCCACCCAGGCCATTTCGTGACATTTCTCCAGGACCAGCGCATATTCTCTGTCCCCCTGCCGGTACAGGCCCAGCACCGAGGCGAAGGATTCGAGTCCATAGGTCGAATCCTCTTCGTGCAGGAGGAAGCGCAGGTAGAACAGATCGCCGCCCGGACCGGCTTCATAGTTCGTTCTTTCGGAAACGATCAGGGTATTGTCGGTGGGCGCGCCGGCCGGCCCGAGGTCGGAGGTCAGCACATATTTTCCGTCCCAGTCTTCCGGGAAGGTGAGGGTGAGGCCGGTACGGAAGGTCACGGTGTTTTCTGTTTTGACGGCCGCTGTCCAGAAATCCTCCAGGGAGAGCGCTTCTGCCGGAAGACCGGTTCCGTCTGTCGTGTCGTACAGCGGATGGATCCGAATAATGTCTGAGGCGGAAGGAGAGGAGTCGGTTCTGCCCGCTGTATCGGTTTGAGAGCTGCTTTCCGGATCCCGATACAGCGCCAGCGCCTGCTCCAGCGTGTCGGCTCCTTCCCGGAACCGCGCCTGAGGATCCTCCGTCCATTCTGAGGCGGCCATTTCCTCCAGCGGGATCAGGGTGGTCACGCCGTCCACGGTATAGGGATAATACAGCAGGCATGTGCCCGCATAGTCGAACAGCAGGGTCACGGGCTGTCCCAGTTGTATGTTTTCATCGGACTGATCCCATTCCTTCATTTCCGCGATCCAGCCGCCGATGATCTCCTCCGCGTAGGCGATCTCGCCCGGATCGGTGAGCGCGTCCGCGGCGGAGCGCATGCCACGGATCATGGGATCGTCCTCCGGTTCCCGGATGGAGATCCAGTCCGCGTGAAAAATACAGTCCGCCCGTGCTCCGACGAGATCCGGCGATTCCAGATCCGGGTTCTCCAGCCGGTAACGGGGCGCTTCGGCCTCCTGAAAAATGGCGAGGATCCGGTCGATGATGGCCTGCCGATGTTCCCCGAAGGAGGCGACGGCGATATCCGACGGGGCGAATTCACCCAGGCAGATCTGTTCAAGGTTCACGTTTTCGCCCAGGCCGGTGCGGATGTCCACCGTATACCAGTCCAGCGTGGCGGTGTTCTCCTCTGTCATGTCGTAGAGATGGATCATGGCCATGCCGTCTTCTGAGATGTTGTCGATCTCGATATGACCCGGAACATAGCCGTCATGCAGGTACGCATAGCAGTCCGAAGCCATCTGAATGAGCTGCTCCGACGGATAGCCGGAGAGTGAGGTCTGTGTGCCTACGCTGCCGACGGTGTCGGCCTCATCGGCGGAAGTGCCGGTTCCATCGGTGGTTCCGGCAGTTCCATCGGAGGGCTCGGCGGATCCATCAGAGGTTCCGTCTGATCCCAAGGCGTCTGTTTTCGCAACGCAGCCTACGACTGCGCCCAGTCCGACGGCCAGAATGGCGGCGCATATCAGCACCGGGATGCCGTTCTTCTTTTTTATTCTTTTCAGAATATGCACAAATCTCTTTTTCATCGTTTCCTTTCCGCCGTAGAACTGTGTGGAAAGAACGCTTCCCTTCCGTTTGCCATCCTGCAGAGAGGATAACAGCGTTTCCGTATAAGCCCTGCGGGCGGCCAGATCGGCATCCGCGATGACGCCCTCGTCGCAGGAAAGCTCCATGTCCAGAGCGGCCTGCTTCTGCATAAGCCAGACCAGCGGATTGAACCAGTGTACGGCGTTGGCCAGGACGAAGAGCAGCTTGCAGTAAATGTCGCCGCGCCGGAAATGGATCAGCTCGTGGCGCAGGATGAAGGCCAGATCCTTTTCCCCGAAATCCGCGTCCGGCAGCACCAGGACGGGACGCAGGAAGCCGATGATCATGGGGCTGGCAGCAGACGTATAGACCGCCACGGGAATCTGACGCCGGATGTGAAGTTCATCCCGCAGCTCCTGCATCAGCCAGGAAACGCATTCCTTCGACACAGGAACGCTGTTCCTTTTGACCAGCCGCCGATAATGCAGATAACTGATCATATGGAAGGAAAAATAGACGAGAGCGCCCAGCGCCCAGAGGGCCGCGGCGGCGTCCAGGGGAGAGGAGAGCCGCTTCACCGTTTGCGCTGCGGCGGGCTGCGTCAGGGGGACGGGAATCTCCACCACAAAGCGCCGCGCCTGCCGGAGGGGCAGGACGGTTCCGTTTTCCACGCCGACAGATGCGGCGTTTGGAGCGCTGTCCGCGCCGCGGTCGGGCTGATAGATCCCGCTGACAGGGATCAGCAGCCGAATGGCCAGGAGGATCCAGATCCAGTATTTCCATTTGGCGGCATATTTCTTTTCCAGAAGCGGAGAAAGCAGCGTCAGGAGCAGGATCACCGCCCCTGTGGACAGGGAAACGCTCAAACAGGTCAAAAACAGGTCTCTCATCATTGCTCTTTCTCCAATCTGTTCAGGAAATCGCGCAGCTCCTCCACATCGGCGTCCTTCAGCATCTGGTTGTTATACAGAGTCGCCACCATGTTATGGAGGGAATTGTTATAGAGTTTTTTCAGAAAACTTCCGCTGACGTCGGCCTTATAGTCGTTTTCGGAGATGAGGGCCGAGTACAGGTTCGTGCCTGTGGAGCGGTCGCAGGAAACAAAGCCTTTATCGGCCAGCCTGGACAGCGACGTCATCAGGCTGGGCAGCTTCCAATGGCGCTTACCTTCCAGCGCTTTCAGGATGAAATTGGAGGTGACGGGCGTCTGACTGTTCCAGATCGCCTGCATGATCTCCAGCTCGGCTTCGCCGAGTTTTTTGGGGGTGATGTTCATGACGGTCTCCTTTCCGGGGTGATGGGGTAAAGCTGTGCTGCGGCTGACAGGAATGATGGCGATTTTCCTGCCAGTGGATTCTGCGGCCATTGTGTTATACATCTGTATAATATATTATGCAACTGTATAATATATTTGTCAAGACTTTTGAAAAGAATCTAAAAAGAAACAAGGAAAAATTCTCAAAAGAATCCTCGAAAGATCCCCAAAAGGAATTTTCAGAAATGGAAAAACAGCTTTGAGAAAAAAGTCGAAACCCGGAACGGAAATCATTGCAGAAGCTGAGACAATAAAAAAACCACCCCAAAACTTTGACCGGTCGCGGAGTGGTCTTTCTACCTTTGTTATCGGTCAACCCACCTTGTGGGCGGTTGTTCCTCTTGCGTTTATACTATACCATATCGGCACGTTTGATTCAAGCATTTTCCCAAAAAGATTAAAAATCTAAAATTGAAAGTTATTTTCCGAAGCGGTATGATAGAGGTAACAATGGAAGAGGACGATGAAGAGAACTGACAGGAGGAACCGGGATGGATCTGACAAAATTTGTGGAAACCGCGAAGCCGCTGGGGCTTCTGGGGATCCGGGTGACACAGCACGATGAAGATATCGCGGAATGGCATCTGGAGGCGGAATACCGGCGGAATGTCTACTCCGTGTCGAAGAGCTTCACCGCCTGTGCGGTAGGATTTGCGGTGCAGGAAGGGCTGCTGTCGCTGAAAGAGCGGCTGGTGGACGTTTTTCCGGATGAACTGCCACCGGTGGTGAGCGATCCTCTGAAAAAGGCCAGGGTGCGGGACCTGCTGACCATGTGTCTGGGGCAGGAGAGCGCGAACCTGATGTCCGACAGGCGGCCATATTATGAGGATGACAACTGGGTGCGGCTTTCGTTGGCAATCCCGTTTGTCTATGAGCCCGGCACGCACTTTGTCTATAATAACGTGGGCCCTTATCTGGCCGGGATGCTGGTCCAGCGCCGGTCGGGCTGCGATCTGGTTTCCTATCTGATGCCCAGGCTGTTTTCCCGTCTGGGGTTCAAGAGGCCCACCTGGGAGACCGATCCGTACGGAAACACCTTCGGTTCCAGCGGTTTGTTCCTGACGCTTTCCGAACTGCATACCTTCGGGCTGTTCTGTCTGCATAAGGGAGAGTGGAACGGAAAGCAGATCCTTTCCCGCGCGTGGCTGGAGGAATGCGCCAGCCAGCAGTCGGACGCGCCCTACGGTTATTGCTTCTGGCGCGGCGAGTACGATTCCTTCCGGGCCGACGGAAAATACTGTCAGTTGGCCATCATGCTGCCGGGCCGGGACGCAGTGGTTTCCCTGATGGCGGAGTGCCGTCGGGAAGCGGAGATGAAGCGGGCGGTCTACGATCTGGTCTGTTCGCAGCTCTGATGAAGCGGCAGGTTATGGTGCAAACGGATGGCCTTTAAACATCTTTTTATGTAATCCCTTTAGAAAATCTTTCTTCAATTCCCTGACGGAGTGGAAAATCAGTTCTTCGGAGCGGGAAAAATGGCCGGATTCCGATTTCAGATGAAGCAGTTCCAGAGTACAGATCAGATCGGCGGCCTGAAACAGCCTGTGATCGCGAGGAAACGCCTTCATTACATGATAGTGGAATAATTCTGCTGAGAAAATCGTGTTCAGGATCCGGGTCAGTTCATGCTGGCCGTTGTCGTAATATAGAATGATCCGATCAAAACTCTGAAAATAGGAGAGATTCTGTCTGATAAAAAGGGATATTTCCCGGGCCATCCGCTCTTCCAGCTTAAATGTGTTTTTCAGTTCTTTTTTGTGAAAAATGAAGGATTTGTACTGAATATCGCATTTGATCGTGAAGTGATATAATTTTGAGAAAATATTTCTGCGTTCATCCGGCAAAAGATCGTGATAATCTTCTTCCCGCCGGATCAGGGGTTCTGTGTGGATGACATGGTCTTTGTATCCTGAATTCCTCAGCTCCGTGTTCAGCTTTTTTGTTTCTTTGGAAAGATCCGTTGACTGATCGTGCAATACCATCACAACAATATAATAGGGCGAATGCGCGCTGTAGTCTCCGAAATCACCGGACTCGTCCACAAAAATATTCAGTTGTTTCATTGCCCTCCTTATGAAAAATGGCGGGGAGTCTCCCCGCCGATTGGTTGGACCCGGGTCTTCCGACCAGCCCAATAAATTTGATCTGCTTCCGCACAGATCAAGTTTATATCTGTATGATTATTATATGTTATCGTAAAAAATATGTCAATGAAATTTGCCGATCTTTCTGAAGCTTCCAGAGGGCTTTCCGGCCGCTGAAAACGGCCGCCGTCATTTCCCGATGTCCTGCAGCATCCCATATTTCACGAGCCTGTCGTAATTCACATAATATTTGTAAAATCCGCCGATATTGTGCTGTACGTCGTCGATCCGCACCCGATAGCCGTCGTGACGGACCATGAAGGTGTTGAGGATGCGGGAAGGATTTCTCATGTACATCGCGTACTCCGGGAAAAAGAAGCCGTTCAGCATCCGGTCCGCCCGGGCATAGATGGTCCGAAGCAGATCCTCAACCGAAAAAGTATTTTCCATATAATCTGTCCGGATCCCGTTTTCCGCCATGCGGTCGTAGAGCTCAAAGGTGGACATCAGCAGTTCGAGATAGGTGTGGTAAGTGGTCTCCCGGTTGTAGATTTCCTCCAGGTTATCCTGCGCGTTGCGCAGCGCGAAATCATAATAGTCCGGATCGTCCACGAACCGGGTGATCTCGTTCATGCTGTAGGCGATCCAGTGGTCGCGGTACTGTGTGTAATCCGCTTCGATGAAATGGTTCACGGCAGCCTTTGCCGCATCCAGCCAGAGCTGCTCTCCGGTCAGCGCGTAGAGACGGCAGAGCGCGAAGGTCGCTTCTCCGTCGTAATAGATGGTCCGATATGCTTCCTTTCGAGAAAAATCTCCGTTCAGCACATGATAAAATTCACCGTTTTCCGGATCAAACATCCGGAGGATTCCGTTGCCCAGGGCCCGGCAGTCGTCCCTGTATTTGTCGCTCCCGAAAGCGTCCATATATTCCGTCATGGCGATCACGGCCACGCCGTTTCCGCCCAGCTTGATTTCGTCCGCTTTTTCCTCGTACAGATAGGCGGTATCCGCATCCTCATAGCGGGTGTAATTCCGCATATAGTCGATGGCGCTGTCGGCCACGGCCTGCAGCGAATCGTCCCCGGTGACGCGCCAGAGACAGATCAGCGACCAGATCGTGCTGGCGTGGCGGAGAATATTGTAGTTCTCGATCTCGTTGTCAAAACGGGGATAGATCCCGTAGAGGAAGGAGCCGTCCGGATTGACCTGATCCACGAGAAAGCTGCCCGCGTCCAGAAGCAGTTGTTTCGCATAGGCGTCATCGAGCAGCGCTACGGAGCGGCGGCCGTATTCCAGGCCCTCATTGCAGAGCGGATAAATCTGATCCGTCTCGTCGCAGAACCAGCCCAGACATCGGAAGACCGTATATTTTGCCGGTCTGGAGGTCAGTTCGGGGCGGCCCGCCTTGCTCAGATAGAGGTTCAGATATTGATAATCCAGGGCGGAGACGGAATCCTCATAGTTAAAAATCTTTGCGCCGTTGAGCTCGGCTTCCAGAAGGGCCGTCTCATACATCGGGTCGAACGCGATCCCGTATCGGAAAAATTCGTTGTAGGTGCTCCGGACCGCTTCCAGGAGCTGCGCCTCCGTCATCTTTTCGGAGGAACAGACCACGTCCGCCTTTACCCATTGCGGATCATAGTCGTTTTTTTTCAGAAAAGCCTGTACGCGGCCATCCGCCGCGTCCCATGCGGCGTCCACATCGGCCCCCACGCCGGTAAAAACGCTGGCTCGCTGCGCGGTGTCGCAGATCGAGATGAAAACGACGTTTCCGGCCTTTTCTCCGGCCGGATCGGCGCCCAGCGCGCTGCGCGTCTCCTCCGAAAGGGCGCTCTCGCGGAGCGGGCCGATCTTTTCTCGGTAGGAAAGAAGCCCGGGCCTGTTTTCCCGGAAAATATGTATGCCGAGCAGGACGGCGGCCGCCAGCGCGGCGGCGCAGAGAACGGGAATGACGCGTCGGACGGCGGGAGAGGGCTTTTTTTTCTGAGTCATGTTTCTGTGCTCCTGTGATTTCGTATGAGGAAAGTATAGCACGGCGGGCGGGACTTTGCCATATCCGGATCGCTTTTTGTGGAATAAACGGAAAATTTAACGAAAAAGAGCATTGATAAAAACGAAACAACAGTTCTGTCAATGATAAATAATTGCCGTTTTCTGAAATGATTTTTGTGAAAAAAGCGGAATGTACGGCGTTTTGTATAAAACAATCCGATAATGCAGGAAAGAAGATGGGCAAAAATGACGAAGGAATGCCCTTTTTTTCGAGAATATAGTTTCGGCACCCCGATCGCTATTAAAAACAGGAAAGCCAAATGAGATGTGCAGAATAATCGTTTTGATTAGACATAATCAAAATTATAAAAACCAAAAAAATAACCAGTTTTTTCACATTTCATATTGACTACACGGAAAACTTATGGGATAATGGAAATCAGAAAGGCAGGACTATCGGCTTTTTTCAGAAAAATCCCGCCACAGGCAGTTGTTTCTCCGACTTTTGCCGTTTTTGGAGATGAAAAAAGCAGTTGTGAAGTGGGAACAGTCGTTTTAAGGTAGAAACTAATGAGACATAATTCAAATTATGAAGGCAACGGGGAATCATACCGGAAAGGAAAGATCATGATGAAAAGAAGGATCAGCAAACACCATTTTTTCAGACAGCTCTCAGTCATTATGTGTTTGAGCATGCTGCTTTCTTCTGTCGTTCCGGCCAGCGCGCCGGTTTTCGCGGCAGATGCGGAGACTGTCAGCAGAGCGGTTACGGATGATGAAGAGCAGACGAATCCGACGGAAAATACGTTTGAAGCGGAAGACGGGATTTGCCCGCACCATCCGGTTCATACGGAAGCGTGTGGATACGTGGAAGGGGAGGAAGGCGCGGCGTGTACGGCGCATACGCATACGGACGAGTGCTATGCCGCTGCGGAGGATGCCAACACGGAAGCTTCCGAAAATCCCGGGGAGACCTCCGAAACGGATCCTGAGAAGGCTTCCGGAGAGACCTCCGAGGCGCATCAGCATGATGATAGCTGCTATGCGTGCGGGCTGGAAGAAACAGACGGCCATGTACACAGCGAGGCATGCTATGAGATCGTCTGCGGGACGGATGAGGGCGAGGGCCATACGCATGGCGATGCCTGCTATACGAAGGAGCTGACCTGCGGACAGGAGGAAGCGGAAGGCCATACACATACGGATGAATGCTATACTTCCGATAAAGAACTGATCTGTGAACAGGAAGAAACAGAGGGCCACGCGCATGGGGAGGGCTGTTATGATGAAGATGGCGGTCTGATCTGTGAACGGGAGGAAGCGGACGGCCATACACATACGGATGAATGCTATACTGCTGCCAGTGAACTGACCTGTGGGCAGGAGGAAACAGAGGGGCATCATCATGACGATACCTGCTATACGGAGGAACTGACCTGCAGCGAGGAGGAAACCGGCCATACGCATACGGAAGACTGTTACGGAGAGCTGATCTGCGGGACGGACGAGGCGGAAGCGCATCATCATGATGAGGGCTGCGGGCTGATCTGTGGGGACGAAGAAAAGGAATCTGTCGGCGGCGGGCAGGATGAGCCCAGGGATGAATCCGAAGCGTCTGCCCGGGAACTGATCTGCACTCTGGAAACCCATGAGGATGGAAACCATACGGAGGAGTGCGGATACAAAGAGGCCGTTGAAGCGGTCGCCTGCGGCTTTGTCTGTCCGATCTGCGGTCAGGAATATGATACCGGCGTGGAGATCACGTTTGAAAAGGCCGCTGTGGAAGATAAGGCCGAGGAAGAGAAGAGCGCGGAAGAGAAATCTTCCGAAGAGGATTCTTCTGAAGAAGCTTCTTCCGGGAACGGTAAAGGATTCAGTCTGCTGAGTGGGTTTTTGAGCAGCGGTCTCAGTAAGAAGGAACTGGAAGAGAAGGGCCTGATAGACGAGGAAGATGAGAAGGTGGAAACCGTGATCATTGACGGTATGATCCATCTTCTGGATGGCGTGACCGCGAAGGACGCGGACGGCAGCGAGTATCCGGTGGAAGTGTTCAATGTGGTCGACGAGACGGAGCAGTGTGAGGTCGAACTGGGCGAAGGTTCTCTGCTGGAGCTGGAAAGGGATCATACCTATCTGGCAGTCTATGTTGCGAAGGATGGGGATGAGACCGTCGCCGCAGCGGAGCGGAAGCTGCCGGAGGAAAAAGAGGAAGAGGAAGTTGAGGAGAAGGCGTTTCGGACGCTTGCCGCTGATGAAAATACGACGATTACCATTAAACAGTCTAACAGAGGAATTACTGTTAATGATGTGCCATATGTTTTTGATCCTATGAAGCAATATGTCTTCGGTCCTATGGATGGGTTCGGAGTAAAAAGAAACGGAAATAGTTGGACGCTTGAAATTACAGGTAAACCAACAAAACATAATTTTGTTATTAGTGGTGACAAAAATTTTAATGTAACAATTGATGGTTCCGGAACAATCGACGTCAGCGGTATCGGAGGAAATAATCAGAGCGGCATCACGATCGATGGGGGAGCAAATGTAAAACTGAACGGTCCTACCGTTACGGGAGGTAAAGGTACTGAGATTCGGCATACGGGTATGGAACCCAGGAACGATGGGTATTTTCGTGTCGGAGGCGGGGTTTATGTTAAAGAAGGTAAGTTTACATTAGCAGACGGAGCCATTGAGAATAATACCGCTCAGCGAGGCGGAGGCATTTTTGTAGGATATGAACAGGATTTCATAATGACTGGCGGAAAAGTCAGTGGGAATCAAACTGTTGACAATGGAAATGGGACTGGAAAAGATAATTTAGCCGGTGAAGGCGGCGGAATTTTTGTATGGGGAACTGCCACTATTTCCAACGGAGATATCACAGGCAACATTTGTAACTCTGAGACAGATCTGGGCGGAGGCGGCCTGTATATCAACAATGGCGGAAAAGCAGTTCTTATCAATGCTATCGTTACGAAGAATGAAGCGTACGGATTTGGCGGAGGTATTGCAGGGTGCTGTCATGGAGAATCATCGTTAGTAGCGACAGATGGTGTTGCCTTGTATGGTAATACTGCATATGGCAATAGTGACGCATATACAAAGAAGAAGGACGGGGACGGAAACGCAAACATTACTGACCATTGGACTGATGCGCAAGGGGAAGAATTTAGTGGGGCAGATACTAAGGATTTTTATACTGCCGGTTCTTGTATTATCAGTAACTATATGGCCGGAGGCGGTTCTGCGAATTATAGTGCCAAGTTTGGAAGCGATGATGTGAGAACAATTCTGGACAGTGAAGTTCTTAAGAAAGAGAACGTAAACGTGGGTCTTACGGCGCACCCCTCTGCGGATTCCATTGGAAAGGCTGAAGACCTTCTTAAAAAAACAAGGGTTAATATTTCCCAAAATACATCGACAGTGCATGGCGGCGGTATTGGCTGTAATGGGGGACTCTATTTTGGAAATGATGAGAATCAGGAGTTAATTTTCCATGTATTGCAGCTGAACTTGGAAGGATGGAAGACTGTTGATGGCCAATCACCGAAAAATAGGCAGCCGTATACCTTCGTTTTGTTGGACAGTAATGAGAACGAGCTTGCAAAAGCGCAGAATGGCCCTGATGGGAAAATTGAATTTAGGATTGATGAGTTTCGGGATGCTCCCCTTAGTTCAATCACGTTCTATATGAGAGAAGCTATTCCCGAGAAGCCGGACACGGATGTTGCATATGATCAGTCAGTGTATAAACTGGATGTAACATTAAATGAGGATACAGTGTCTGAAACGGTGGAATTGGAGCACACAACATCGGGAAATGCATTCAAAAATATTACAGTAACATACACTCGAAAGACCTACACGGCTCAAAGAATAACCATCAAAAAAATTGTAGACGAGTATGGGAATAAAATTGCTGAAGATAAACAGACGCCGAGCGAGAAAGCTGTATTTAATAACAAATCTGCAGTTGCTGTCAAGTTAAATGTTAAGAAGACAGTTAACGCATCCGATGACCAGGGCGGTTACACTTATCCGAAAGATGCCGAGTTTCATTTTGTACTGGAGGAATTGCTGGCGGAAAACGGCCGTTTCAGTATGGGCGGCGATGTTATTGATCAGACCAGCCTGACGGTTAAAGCAGGGAATATTGAGTCCGGGCCTGTACCCTTTGAGAAGAAGCTTAAGTTTACAAAACCCGGTGAGTACAAATACCAGATTCGTGAGGTGATTCCTGAAGAAAATGAGAAGCTTCCAGGCTTTGACTATGACAGTACGGTCTGGAAGGTGACTGTGACCGTGGAAGAGATAGATGGGCAACTGGAGGCCAGAGTTTCCTACGAAGCGGGGAAGAAGCCGGATAACGGAGCTGCTGAATTCACCAATACCTACAGAACGAAGCCGACGGAGGCTGTATTAAAGGTCAAAAAGATCATTCATGCCCCCGGGAACCCGGGCCAAAACACCTACCCGGAGGGCGCAGAGTTCAAGTTTGTATTGGAGGATCTGCTGGCTGAGAGCGGTCGTTTCAGCATGGGCAAGAGCATTGACCGTACCACTCTGACGATCCCGACGGGCCAAATTGACGGTTCGGCCGAGTTCAAGTCTATTGAGTATAAAAAACCAGGCACGTATGAGTATCAGATTCGCGAAGAGAGCGGGAAGCTCCCAGGCTTTGGCTACGACAGCACGGTTTGGAAAGTGACTGTAAAAGTAGCGGATGTGGGCGGAATGCTGGAGGTGGAAAGCATTTCCTACACGGCAGGAAATAAACCGGGTAACGGAGCCGCCGAGTTTACGAATACGTACGATACAGAGGATATCTCCTATCAACCTAAAGTTCACAAGACAGTTGTGGGAGATCCGGTATCTCAGGATACATGGTTTACGTTCAGCCTGGAACAGATTTTGGCTGAGAGCGGTCGGTTCAGTATGGGCAGGATGCTCGGCAATGCTGATGTACTAATTTTGAAAGGAGAGAAGGATGGCGAGGCCGGCTTTGATTCTCTGACGTTCAAGAAGCCTGGCATATATACCTATCGGATCAGGGAGGTAAAACCGGAAAACGCCGATACGGAATACGAAGGCTTTACTTTTGATGAGACGGTGTGGACACTGAAAATTACAGTTGTGGATACCGGGAATGAGCTGAGGGTTGCGTCCGCGGTTTATGAGGCAGCGGACGGCCAAAAGAATGAACAGGCCGCTGAGTTTGCCAATCGCTATGAAGGCGAAGATGACGACGATACAGATACTGATGACGACACCGATACTGATACTGATACTGACACCGATACTGACACGGATACTGATACGGATACCGATACTGACACAGACACAGACACTGATACGGATACTGATATCACTACCATCGGCGGCGGGTTTGGAATTCCCCGTTTTGACGGTGATGTTCTCGGCGCCAGGATTGCTCCCGGCGAAGACAGCGGTGTTCTCGGGGAGAGACGGGGCGTTCTGGGAGTACGGACCTCCGACACTTCCGGCACAGCCGCATGGCTGCTGGCGGTCCTGATGTCCCTGATTGCCCTGATCGGACTCGGATTCCGGAAAATGCGTGAGAAGCTTTGACTGCAATAAATAAAGAAAGCGAATGGGTTTTCCGCTGATAAGAAAGCTGCGCCGGCGGTTGTCATTGACAACCGCCGGTGTATTTTTCTGTAGAAGTGTATGGTTGGAATCCTGAATAAGCCTTTCTGCAAAATTTCTGAGAAATATATTGAGAATTCTGAGACTGTGATATAATGGAGCATCATGTGGTAAAGGAGCGCGGAAAATGCGAACAGAAGAACGGTTGAAAATAGCAATGGAAAACATGGATACTTTGTCAGATCGTCTCAGGGAACTGTCAAATCTGATGGACACGGTTTATCTGGGGCTGACAGAGGAAAGTGCAGAGCAACAGGTTTTAGACTGTATTATGTGTTTTCTGCATTCTGTAAATGAACTTTTGAAACTTGCGAAGCAGACATCAGCCGAGCTTTGCACAGAAAAATAAAACGGGGCGCACGATTCTATTCATGCTTCATGGCCTCTACCATCATGTGGATTGCTGACACCTGAAAGTCAGTCAGTCCTTCTCTGTCTATGATAATCTGATTTTTTGAATCATCCATCAATAGGGTATTATCTCATGCAAAAGATAAGGATATTGCGATGATAACAGCTTTTAGAACGGATCCCTCTTTTGGACTGTCTTTAGCCGATAATCGAAAGAGGAATAAGAGGTTAGAAGCCGATTTGATTGATTTAGGATATAAGGGATTTGTGAAAATAGTATTCTGTTAGCAGGACGGAAAAAACCGCATTTTTCCATCGTTCCTCTTTTGTTAGCAAAAACCGGATGGATTATAAAAATCCCTTCTCCAATATTTAAAAAAGGAAAAGACCGTGAATTCAGAAAGCCCTGAATTTACGGTCGTTTTCAGCGTCCGCGAGGTGACTCGAACACCCGACCTACCGCTTAGGAGTATGGCATATCCTTCCGTACACCGTATTGCGATGTAACTCCCGATACCGCAAAATGCTTGATTTTACAAGGTTTTTTAACGATTCGGTTGTCTTGCGGTCGTTGCTCGTATCGTCCCGTTTTTGCTAATTTGGCACCGTCCAATTAGCAAATTATTAGCACGGAACCCCCGCGAAACTTTCTGAGTAAACCTCAGGGTTTGCGTTTAACTGAATACATTTTACCGCAAATGAACGCCATAAGCAAGCCGTCTTGTGGCGTTTTTTTCATGCCCATTTTGAAAGGAGTGTTTTCATGGAATTAACCGATATGGAAAAACGGCTGATCTTCCAAGCGGAAGGCTATGGGAAGTCAGATGTCACTTATGAGCTGCGGATGTGCCTCCCCTATATACCGGATCCGGCAAAGAGGAAAACAGCAGCGGAACTTGTGCGAAAACTGGACGCCATGCCGGAAAAAGAATGCCTGACGCTTATTCAGGATATTCGGAAAAATTACCGGCTCCCGGCAGGCCCTAAGACAATGGGGGAACTTTTGGCCGAGGCCAGGCAGCGGTCCGGCGCGGAGCGGTTAAAGGGGCATGACATTATGGCGCT
>CANQVD010000011.1 GCA_947627215.1 uncultured Eisenbergiella sp. | reverse complement strand
TCCACTGCTTTTTGTAAGAGTAAATGCCACTTTTTTTCTAGTGCTTTTCAAAGTGGAAATAAACTTTTCACTTCACCTTTTTTCTCCGGGCCCTGCCCAGACCGCTTTCCGCACAGCCGGGAGCAGCCGGGACGAGGCAGGCACACGCGTCACAGAACCGTGCAGACCTGCATCATCCGCCGTCGGCCCCTTCCGTCCCCAAACTGTCGGAGAATACGGGAAACTCGCTTCGCTCAGACAGCCCGTATTCCCCGGCAGGGGCCGGAACGGGCCGGCGGCGGATTTTTCGATGCAAGTCTGCAAAGGTATCTGTGCCCGCGTGTGCCTGCCTCGTCCCGGCTGCTCCCGGCTGTGCGGAAAGCGGTCTGGGCGCACCCCTACTTATCCCGCCGGAAGATGTTCAGAATGCCTATCACCGCCGCGAAGGCCACGCCCGCCACGGGCCAGATGATCCAGGTGCTCTCCCACCTGCCGGTGTAAAAGCTGACCGCCAGATAGACCGCCGTGATCAGGCTCCAGTAAACGCTCCCCACCAGCTCGTTCAGCGGATTCAGCCGCTTGGCCCTCCTGCTGTAATCCCCCTCCTGCAGAAGCTGATTGAAGCTCTCCTGGACCATGCACACCCGGACGATCCGGTTCACCGCCGCGGAAATGAGAAACAGCAGCACGCATACCAGCGCCGTGCATACCAGATCCGACGCGCCCATTCCGCCGGCCAGGACCAGGGGAACGATCCCCAACAGGATCAGCACGACGCCCAGCGCGATCCCGCCGGAAAACTTCCCGGCGAACTTCTCCTTTCTGTCCCGCGCGATCCCCTCCACGCCGTACTCCGTCAGGAATTCCCGCTTCTCGATATATTCATATTTCTCCAGACGATGATCGTTCAGAATGAAGATCGGCACCGCGGCTGCGATCAGGAGCAGAAGGAACGCGACTCCCACACCCGCCGCCATGTTCTCCGTGACCGAGATCCTGCCTGTCTCCGCCATGGCGCAGAGAAGCATCAGAAGGATCGGCGACAGGATGCACAGGGAAGCGCCCAGCGCGATCTGGCCCGACGCCCGCACCCTTTCCTCCAGAAAACGGTTCGCTTCCTCCACTGTCACCTTCGGCAGGGCCTCCTGCTCCTCCGGGCCGGAATCGCCCGCCGTATATTCGATCAGCCCCTCATCCATCTCGTCCCGCACCAGATAATCCACCGTCACGCCGAACAGCTTTGACAGCGCCAGCAGCTTATCCAGATCGGGAATGGACTGACCTCCCTCCCATTTGGACACGGACTGCCGGGATACGGACAACCGGCCGGCCAGCTCCTCCTGGGACCAGCCGTTCTTTTTTCTCAGTAAAATGATCTTATCCGCCAATATCATTTATCGTTTCCTCCCATCTCCTCTTTTCTCTGCCGACAGCGCCTTCGGATGAGATAAAAGTACCATAACCGCCGGTTTCCTGCAAGCAAGCGGACCCGTCAATCCGGCAACCAACGGTTGCGGGACGGCCTTTCGCGGCTTTTCGAACCGGACAGCGGACATTTTTCACTGTTTTGGAGGCATATTCCCGAAAAATAAGTCCTGCATAAAGGCGGGAAAAGCAGAAATAAATTTTTTGCGAAAGTATTGACACTGCATCAGAGAAGTACTATTCTAATTATACTGACATGGTGTCAAAATATGACGATCCGTCAGGAGTTTCGGAAAAAGGGGAAAGCTAAGATGCCAAAAGGATCGCCGGAGCTGACAGAGGCCCGCAGGGAGGAGATCATATGCGCCTGCGAAAGGCTCTATCAGACGATGAGCTTCAAGGAGATCACCATCAAGGAGATCGGGAACGCGACCAGCTTCACGCGCACCTCCATTTACAATTACTTTCAGACGAAGGAGGAGATCTTTCTTGCGCTGCTGAAGCGGGAGTATGAGTTGTGGATCGCCTCTCTGAAAGAAAAAATGGAGCAGGCCGAGACGATGACGGCGGACGAGTTTGCCGATATGATGGCGCATTCCCTGGAAGCACGCGCCCAACTCCTGAAGATCCTGTCCATGAACCATTACGACATGGAAACCGGCAGCCGTCCTGAACATCTGGCGGCGTTCAAGGCGGTATACGGAGAATCGATCCGCACCGTGACGGCCGGTCTGAATCAATATTTTCCGGATATGACGGTTTCCGAAAAGCAGGATTTCATTTACACGTTCTTCCCGTTTATGTTCGGCATCTATCCGTACACCTTCGTTACCGCAAAGCAGCGGACGGCGATGGAGGAAGCAAACGTCAACTACGTATTTATGACGATCTATGAGATCACATTCAACTGCGTGAAAAAGCTGTTGAACAAATAAAGAAGGGAGAAAAAACATGAGCAAAACATTAGTAGCCTATTTCAGCGCCAGCGGGACGACGGCGCGCGTCGCAAAGGGACTGGCCGGAGCCATAGGAGCGGACATTTATGAGATCAGGCCCGCCGTGCCCTACACGAAGGCAGACCTCAACTGGATGGATAAGAAATCCCGCAGCTCGGTGGAGATGAACGACCCTTCGAGCCGCCCTGCGCTGGCTGACCGGAACGCCGATATCGACGCCTATGATACCGTTCTGCTGGGATTCCCCATCTGGTGGTATGTGGCGCCCACCATCATCAACAGTTTTTTAGAGAGCTATGATTTCTCCGGCAAGAAGATCGTGCTGTTCGCCACCTCCGGCGGCAGCGGGTTCGGAAAGGCCGCAGCCGGGCTGAGGCCCTCCGTGGCGGCGGACACCGTGATCATCGAGGGGAAAGTGCTGAACGGCCGCCAGACGGCGGAGAGCCTCAAAGCATGGGCCGAGACCGTTCTTTAAGGAGCAGAAAATGTCGTATCGATCATAAATTTTAAGGAGGCATATACCATGGAAAAGATCACACAAACCGCAGGCAGGGATCAGCTCGGCGATTTCGCGCCGGATTTTGCCCACTTCAACGATGACGTTCTCTTCGGCGAGAACTGGAACAACCCCGACATCGACCTGAAAACCCGGTGCATCATCACCGTCGTGGCGCTGATGAGCTCCGGGATCACGGATTCATCTCTCATTTATCACCTGGAAAACGCCAAGGCACACGGCGTCACAAAAGCGGAGATCGCCGCCATCGTGACTCATGTCGGCTTTTACGTCGGCTGGCCCAAGGCGTGGGCGGTGTTCCGGCTGGCGAAGGACGTTTGGAACGAGGCAGAGCCGGAACTGACGGAGAAGGACAGATACCAAAACACCATCCTTTTCCCCATCGGCGCGCCCAACGACGGCTTCAAGCAGTTTTTCATCGGGCAGAGCTACCTCGCGCCCGTCTCAAAAGAGCAGGTGGGCATTTTCAACGTGACCTTTGAGCCTGGGTGCCGGAACAACTGGCACGTCCATCATGCCGACAAGGGCGGCGGGCAGATCCTGGTCTGCGTCGGCGGACGCGGATACTATCAGGAGTGGGGAAAAGAAGCCGTGGAAATGAAGCCCGGCGACTGCATCAACATTCCCGCGGACGTCAAGCACTGGCACGGTGCCGCGCCGGACAGTTGGTTTTCACATCTGGCGATCGAGGTGCCGGGAGAAAACGGCTCCAATGAGTGGCTGGAGCCTGTGGATGAAAAGCAGTACGGAGATCTGAAATAAACATGGAGAAAAACAAAGTGATCAGCGCGGAGAATCCCCTGCAGGGGAAAACGGTGGTGTTTCTCGGTTCCTCCGTGACCTACGGTTCGGCCTCCCAGGGGGCATCCTTTGCGGAGTACATTGCCGCCCGGAATGACTGCGTGAGCGTGAAGGAGGCAGTTTCCGGCACGACGCTGTCGGACGGACCGTCCTCTTATATCCAACGTCTGAGAGAGCTGGAAACCCCGCAGGCTGACCTGTTCGTCTGCCAGCTCTCCACCAACGACGCCTCCCAGAGCAAGCCGCTCGGGACCGTGAGCGGCTCCGGGAAGGCGTCGGACTTCGATACCTCCACCGTGGCAGGCGCGATCGAGTATATCACGGTTTACGCCCGGGAGAGGTGGAACTGTCCGGTGGTATTTTACACCAATCCCCGCTATGACAGTCCCGCCTACGGCAGAATGGTGGAGCTGCTGTACAGGGTGTCGGAAAAATGGGGGATTACCGTCATCGACATGTGGAATGACAGAGACTTCAACGCGATCACGGAGGAACAGCGGGCGCTCTATATGGCGGACAGCATCCATCCCACACAGGCAGGATATCTGGAATGGTGGACGCCGATGATGGAGCGGACGCTGTACCGGGTCATGGAGGAATGGAAGAAAGACCGGTCCACGGATATTTCATAACGCGTCACAGGACCGCAAAACATCCGGAGGCATGGGCGTCGGCCCTGTTTCCGGTATTCGCAGGGCTGTGCAGTGAGACATAAAGTCCGCTGCCGGCCCTGCTTCATTCAGAGGAAAGACCGTTTACACCGCTGCAGATCAGCTTCGTGGTCAACGCGATGATCTCCTCCAGCGGGATCTTCTTTCCGTCAGCGATCCACTGCTTATAGATCTCGATGGTACTTTGGGAAACGAACGTCATGATGATATTCTGGACATACGGATCGACATTCTTCTGCTTCCCGTCAGCACCCCATGTCTCCGACATGATCTCGTTTGTGATCCGGCGGCTGATATAGTGGTAGCTACCGCTGCACAGAAGTCTCTCATGAAGCCGCCCCGCGCCTTCGCTCACCAGAAAGAACTCCCGTGTGATCTTATCCATATCGCGGGGGCGCTCAAGGTCACGGGTGCGCTCGATGAAGTTCCTTGCCATCTCATTTTGCAGCTCCCGCAAAAGATCGTCCAGAGAATTGTAATGCAGATAGAAGGTTTTGCGGTTGATCCTTGCCCGCTCCGTCAGCTCCTTTATGGAAATCTGCTCATAATCCATCTCGCAGATCATTTCCTCAAAGGTCTTCCGAATGGCCTCCCTTGTGCGGATCACGCGAAGATCTTCTTTACCCTTATCGTTCATCATGGCACCTCCCGCTGTTCAAATCGTGCTCGTTTTCATCATAAACCATCCATGTGTAAAAATCAACCCGTGTGTAGTTACGCCGCATTTTTGCAGGAAGTGCGGCGTAAACCTCTTTTACAGCGGAATTGTTGTTGTTTGCTCGGAGGGAAAACAATAGAATGGACTTGTGAGTAATAAAAGGCGCAAGTGCAAAAGCACCCTGCCATAAAATCAGTAGGAGGTATTTGCGATGATTCTCGACAGAAACGAAAACAAAGAAGTGGTTGTCCTTTTGGGCGCGGGCAGCATGGGAACTGCCATCGTCCGCCGCATTGCCGCAGGAAAAAAGATTTTGCTGGGTGACATCAGCGAAAAGGCGCTGGAGCGGGTATCCTGTGAGTTCACCTACGGCGGGTATGACGTGGAGACGCAGATCGTGGACGCCTGTGATGAACAGTCGATCCGGGCATTTGCGGCAAAGGCCGCCTCTCTCGGCCCGGTCATGTACTATATCCACACAGCGGGCGCGTCCCCCAGTCAGGCAAGCCCCGAACACATTATCAAGCTCGATCTGATCGGCACCTCCTATGCCATTGACGCCTTTGGTGAAGTGATGGCGCGGGGCGGCGCGGGCCTCATTGTTTCCAGCCAGACCGGGTATATGCCCCATGCGCTCACCGCCGAGGACGAGGAAGCCCTGGCCATGACGCCAACAGCCCAGCTTGCTATGCTTCCTTGCCTTAACGGAAGCAAGACGTCTAATTCTGGCGCGGCCTACATCGTTTCCAAGCGGGTGAACCAGCTCCGCGTCCGCACGGCGGCGGCCACCGCCTGGGCGGATCGGGGGGCCCGGATCAACACCATCAGCCCCGGTATCATCGTGACGCCGCTGGCCTATGACGAGTTCAATGCGCCGGGCAACACCTATCAAAATATGATCGACTGTTCCGCCGTGCGCCGCGCCGGAACATCGGACGAGATTGCGGCGGCGGGCGCGTTCCTGCTGGGGCCGGATGCCGGGTTTATCACGGGAACAGACCTTTTGATCGACGGAGGCGTGATCGCGTCCCTGAAAAGCGGCAGATTTCATCTTCGCGTAAGATAAAGCAGATCATTGCGAAACGGCCATCTTGACTTCCATCGTTTCAAACAACTGCCGTTTTGCAATTTCCTAAGTAGGATAGAGAATTAAAAGGAGGATTTTTATCATGGCAAGAACACTGATTGCGTACTTTTCCCATGCGGGACAGAATTACTCCCACGGCGGTATTCGGAACCTGCCGGTGGGCAATACCGAGGTGGTGGCGAAAAAGCTCCATGCCATGCTGGGAGGCGACCTGTTCTATATCGACACAGTGCAGAAATATCCTGACGACCACATGAAGAAAATCGAGATCGCCAAGCGGGAATACGAGCAAAACGCCCGTCCGGAGCTGACGGCGCGGGTGGAGAACATGAACGAATATGATACTGTAATTCTGGCGCTCCCCAACTGGTGGACGACCATGCCCATGGCGGTGTTTACTTTCCTGGAGAGCTACGATTTTTCGGGCAAGACCATCTGCCCGCTCATCACTCACGGCGGCAGCGGCTTTTCGGGTTCTCTGTGGGACATCGCACGGCTCTGTCCCAACGCGAAAATGACAGAGGAGCTTGCCATGCAACAGTGCCAGCATAGGAGCCATCCGGCCTATGTGAGCACATCGAGATAGAGGAAAGAAAATCTTGTGTACTTCGTCATGCATTCTCCTTCCAATTCCGAGTTTTCGGATTGGAGGGAGTTCTTATATACACTCGATTTATGATACCGGATTCAGTATAACCAGCAGCCAAATAAAATCGATTGAAAATCATTGACTATAATTCAGTGAATGTATTATAATGAAATCGCG
The DNA here is from genome assembly GCA_947627215.1 of uncultured Eisenbergiella sp. Taxonomy (GTDB): domain Bacteria; phylum Bacillota; class Clostridia; order Lachnospirales; family Lachnospiraceae; genus Gallintestinimicrobium. The sequence goes on along the minus strand of CANQVD010000011.1, from coordinate 91,981 downwards.
TAAAGGAGGTGACGGCGTGGAAAAGAAAATGACAAACCGGCAGATTGCCGCACTGGAAACCAGGCGCAAGCTGCTGAAGGCGGCGAAAAAGCTGGTATGTGAAAAAGGCCTGGTCAACACATCTATCGAAGAGATCACAAAAGCCTGCGGCGTATCAAACGGCACATTCTATACCTATTTCAAACGCAAGGAGGACGTGGTTTTCGAGTTAAGCCAGGAGATGTATCAGGAAATTTATGAGGAAGCGCAGGCCCATGACGGCCCCTTTATGGAACGGCTGATATTTTACATGGTGAATTTCTCCGGCCACATTGAACGGGACGGGCTGAAGCTCTGCCAGGAATGGGTGCGGAACACCGCAGACCCCGATCTCGTGGAGGCCCCGTACAACAAGGACAAACTCCATGTGGATATCGATTCCATGAAAAGAATTATCGAAAAGGGCGTTGAGCGAGGCGAACTGACAAACGATACTCCCGTGGATGCGCTTGCCAACGCGCTGGTGGATGTGATCTACGGTGAAATGCTTTGTTGGGATATGTCCGGCGGTGCATACAGCTTTGAGAAACGGACAAAAGAATTTTGTGATCTGTTTTTACCGGCCATGATACGACCCTATATCAGCGAGAGCGTTCTTGAAAAAGGAAACAGCAGCGAAAAATAAAAAAACAGGAGGAACCGACAATGCGTGAGATCAAGAATTTCCCACCTTCCAGATGCCTGCCGAGGACAAGGTGGAGGCCATTTTCCAGGAGCAGCTTGACAAATGCGGGGTGGAATACTTTGATTACTACCTGCTCCACAACCTGAACCGCTACATCTATGCCACGGAAGTCCAGGACGTCCATTTGTTTGACCACATGAAGCAGTGGAAGGAACAGGGTAAGATCCGCCACATCGCGTTCTCTTACCATGATGACGCCGCCCATCTGGATCAGATTCTGACCGAGCACCCGGAGGTAGACGCCGTTCAGATCGTTCTGAACTACTACGATTGGGAGGAGCCGTTCATCCAGTCGAAGAAGTGCTACGAGGTCATCCGCAGGCACGGCAAGCGGGTCATCGTCATGGAGCCGGTAAAGGGCGGCATGCTGGCCAAAGTCCCCGCCGGTGCGGAACACATCTTTCAGGAGATCGATCAGGGCGCTTCCCCGGCCAGCTTTGCGATCCGCTTTGCGGCCTCGCAGGAAGGTGTGCTGGCCGTCCTCTCCGGCATGAGCAATCTCGCCCAGGTGACGGACAACACCGGCTATATGCAGGACTTCAAGCCCCTCACCGACAGTGAAAAACAGGCTTTGGCTGAAATGAAAGGAAAATATCAGGAGACCTGGGAGTACCGTTGCAGCGACTGGTCCGCCCTGGACGATAATGCCTACGGCGTGCCCGTGTCCGGCATCATCCAGGCATACAACAGTATGCTGATCCAGCCCGATCCCACCTTCTGCGCAGAGCTGAACTACTATAAGAGCTTCCGCAGTGCCTATGACCGGGCCTTTGAAACAGGGGATTACGCGGCGCAGACCGAGAAGATCGGCGGGGCATTTGACGTCACGGCTGCAATGTGGGAGGCCGTTGCGTACCATGCGAAAAATAACTATCAGACCTATATGGATTAAATGCAAAAAAACATTAGAGTAACCAGGAGAATACCATGGAACAATATTTTGGAGAAAATACCCCGAAGCTGGGCTTTGGCCTGATGCGGCTGCCCAAACGGGGAGGAAGAATTGATGTGGAACAGGTCAAAAAGATGGTGGATCTGTTCATGGAGGCGGGGCTGACCTATTTCGATACCGCCTATGTGTATGACGGCGGCGATTCCGAACGGGCCGCGAAAGAGGCTTTGGTAGACCGCTATCCCCGTGAGAGTTTTACGCTGGCAACCAAGCTGTGCGCATGGATGGGCGCTCACAATGAGCAGACCGCCAAGCAGCAGTTTTATACCAGCCTGGAGCGAACCGGCGCAGGCTATTTCGACTACTATCTGCTCCATGCTTTGCAGGCGGGGAACTACAAAACCTATGACAAATACCACATTTGGGATTTTGTAAAGGAGCAGAAAGCAAAAGGACTGATCCGGCATTGGGGCTTTTCTTTCCATGCCACGCCGGATATTCTGGACGAATTGCTCACCGCCCACCCGGACGCCGAGTTTGTGCAGCTTCAGCTCAATTACGCCGATTGGGAAAATCCCGATGTGACGGCCCGTGAGAATTATGAGGTCGCCAGACGCCACGGCAAATCCATCGTGGTGATGGAGCCGGTCAAAGGCGGCGCTTTGGCAAACCCGCCCGCGGCAGTACAAAAGGTATTCCGGGAAGCTGATCCGGACGCTTCCTTTGCTTCCTGGGCGATCCGTTACGCCGCTTCTCTGGACGGGATCATTACGGTGCTGTCCGGCATGAGCAACATAGACCAAATGAGGGACAATCTCTCCTACATGAAAGATTTCAAGCCTTTGGACAGTGCGGAACAGGCCACCGTCCGCAAGGCACAGGAAATCATGACCGGCGTGAAATCCATTCCCTGCACCGCCTGCCATTACTGCACGGCGGGCTGTCCGAAAAAGATCGCGATTCCCGAGATTTTTGCCGCCCGGAACCAACAGCTCGTATGGGGACAGTTGGAGGAAGGCAAACGCCAGTATGCCCAAGCGGTAAAGAACGGGGGCCGCGCCTCCGATTGCATCGCCTGCGGTCAGTGCGAGCGGGCCTGTCCCCAGCAGATCGATGTGATCACAAGGCTGAAAGACTGCGCGGCACAGTTTGACCGCGTATAAATACCCTTTGCACAGAGGACATTAGAAGAGAAATTTTTTCAAAAGTATATTGACGTCGTGTCAGAATAGTGTTATGCTAACTATGCTGACACGGCGTCAGAACATGTTTGCAAAAGGCGCTCAGAAGGCCGGGCATACCTGGGTATCCTGCTTTACAGGACAAAAATAAGAAAAAAGGGGCAAAACGCTCCGGAAGGGAAATTCGAATGAAGTACACGAAATTAGGCAAATCCGATCTGACCGTTTCCCGCATCTGTATGGGCTGTATGGGCTTCGGCAACGCCGCCTCCGGACAGCATCGCTGGACGGTGGACGAGGCACAGACCCGCGAGATCATCAGGCACGGATTGGATTTAGGGATCAACTTCTACGACACCGCCATTGCCTATCAAAACGGCACCAGCGAGCAGTATGTCGGCAGGGCGCTGCGGGACTTCGCAAAGCGCGAGGATTTTGTGATCGCCACGAAATTTACGCCCCGGACGCAGGACGAGATCGACGCCTGTATCAGCGGCCAGAAGCACATCGGGAATTATCTCGATCAGAGCCTGAAAAACCTGGGCCTGGACTATGTGGACCTCTACATCTATCACATGTGGGACTACCACACGCCCATGGAGGAGATCATGGAGGGACTGCACAATGCGGTGAAGTCCGGTAAGGCTCGGTACATCGGTATCTCCAACTGCTTCGCATGGCAGCTTGCCAAGGCAAACTTTTACGCAAGGGAACACGGGCTGACAGAATTTGTGTCCATTCAGGGACATTACAACCTGATCGCCCGCGAGGAAGAACGGGAGATGGCTCCCTTCTGCGCCGATCAGAATATCGCCATGACGCCGTACAGCGCCCTGGCAGGCGGGCGGCTCTCCAGACGTCCCGGAGAAACCTCCAGGCGTTTGGAGCAGGACGCCTACGCGAAGTTCAAGTATGACGCCACAGCCGAAGCGGACGGTCGTGTCATCGCCCGTGTTGCGGAGTTGGCCGACAAGCGCAGTGTGTCTATGACGGAAATCTCTCTGGCATGGCTGCTCACGAAAGTGACCGCCCCGGTGGTGGGTGCAACAAAATTCTCCCATGTGGATGGCGCGGCAAAGGCGGTCGATCTGGAGCTGACCCAGGAAGAGATCGACTATCTCGAAGAATTGTATGTGCCCCATGCCTTAGTCGGCGTGATGGCGCAAAACGGCAAACAGAAGGCCGGAAATGTAGTGTAGTAGGGAGGTGAATAACATCATGAATACACATGGAACAGTTGATTTTCATGCACACCCGGTAGACGGTGTGTTCCGCCGGGAAATGGAATTTCTGGGGCTTGACCCTATGGCCGAGGACGGATTCCCTCTGCCGAACTGGAGCGTCTCCGCGCATCTTGCGTTCATGGAGGACGCCGGGATCGACTATACGGTTCTTACAGTCCCCACGCCGCATATCCACAACGGAGATGATGAAAAATCCTGCGCTTCGGCGCGGCGGATCAATGAATCTACAGCAAAACTCTGTGCAGAGCACCCGGAAAAATTCGGTTTTGCCGCCGTTCTGCCGCTTCCCTGCGTAGACGGCTCGATAAAAGAAACGGCTTACGTCATGGACACGCTCGGCGCGGTCGGCGTCAAGGTGGTGACGAACAGCAACGGCGTTTATTTGGGCGACCCTTCCTTTGACCCGCTGATGGAGGAACTGAACCGCAGAGGCGCGCTCGTCATCATTCACCCCTGTCGCGCAAGGCAGCGCCCCGAAAACGTGATCACCGGCAAGGTGGCGGCGCTCTACGAATATCCGGCAGATACCACAAGAGCCGTCCTCAACATGATCGCGCACCGCGTCATGACGCGGTTTCCGAAGATTCGCTTTGTGGTGCCGCATACCGGTTCTTTCCTGCCCTATATGCTTCAGCGGTTTACGGGTGTTTCCGGAATACTCACCTCCATGGGCATGATGGAAACTGTGGATGCGGCGGAAGAGTTTCGGCATCTGTATTTCGATATTGCAGGCGATCCCGAACCGGTGGCACTGGATATGCTTCGGATGGTTGCAGACGACAGCCACATCGTTTACGGCAGCGATTTCCCCCACTCGCCTGCAAAGGTCGTGACGGCCAAGAAAAAGCATCTTGAAAGCAATGATAAGTATCGGGAACTGATCAATGAAATTTACAAGGATAACGCCGCGAATCTGCTCGCAGCAAACAATGGGAAGGAGAATCCATGACAAAACGGTTTTTGCCTTTTCACCTCGCACTCCTGTTCCTGTCAATGGTACTCACAGGCTGCAGTACACAGAATGAACCGCCAACAGGCAGTTCCGGGAATCAGGATCAAACATCGTACAATGTAAATCCGTCCGAAACGATTGACGATTTGACCGACAGCGGAAATGACAGCATGGACAATGACGGGGACAACAGCACGGAGAACAGCGGAGACAACAGCACCCCGTCCGGTGAGCAAACGGATTCAGATTCGGATGTTCCCATCGTCTACATGACGACTGACATCTCCCCGGAGGGGCTAATGGCGGTGTATGAAGCCCTCGGATGGACGCCCACCGGTCGTGTGGCAGTAAAGCTCTCTACCGGCGAACCTCCTGCAAGCAATTATCTCCGCCCGGAACTGATAAAAGATGTGGTGGATGCCGTAAATGGCACGATCGTGGAGTGCAACACTGCCTATGGCGGCTCACGCTCCGAGACGGCCATGCACTATCAGGTGGCGGAGGATCACGGCTTCACCGAGATTGCGGATTTTCAGATTCTCGATGAAAACGGCTCTATGACGCTGCCCGTAGAGGGCGGCAGCGTTCTTACGGAAAACTATGTGGGCGCCGCATTTGCCGACTACGATTCTTACCTTGTCCTCTCCCACTTTAAGGGCCATGCCATGGCGGGTTACGGCGGCGCGATCAAGAATATTTCCATCGGGCTTGGCTCCAGCGAGGGAAAGGCGTGGATTCACAGCGGCGGAACTGGCGGCAGTATGTGGGGCGGTGAGCAGGACGCTTTTCTGGAGGCCATGGCAGAGGCGGGAAAATCCGTGTCCGACTATCTTGGAAATGGGGAACGGATCGTCTACGTCAACGTGATGAACCGTCTGTCGGTGGACTGCGACTGCGACGGCAATCCTGCCGAACCGGACATCCACGACATCGGGATTCTTTCTTCTGCTGACCCCGTAGCGCTGGATCAGGCGTGCATTGACCTGATTTACGCGCAGAAGGACGGCGACGGCGCGGCGCTTGTGAAACGTATTGAATCGCGAAACGGTCTGCATACGCTGGAACACGCCGAGAAAATCGGTTTAGGCAGTCGCCATTACAGTCTGGTGAACATTGATGAATGAGATGCTGGAGATTCTGCACCGGGAGTTCGTCTATGTGTGGTACTACTTCCTGCTCCAACTTCAGCAAATCGCCGGGTATTGGATTCTCGGTATGGTCGTCGGCTCCCTGGTTTCGGTGTTTGCAAAGGACACCATTCACGGAGCCTTTGACCGTATCCGGGATAAGAAGTGGGGGCTGTGGGGCGTCGTTCCGGCAAGCCTTTTAGGAATCGCCTCTCCGCTTTGTATGTACGGCACGATTCCCATTGCGGCGTCCTTTTCCAAACATGGAATGCGCCACGACTGGCTGGCGGCTTTTATGATGTCCAGCGTACTTCTGAATCCCCAGCTCATCATGTATTCCACTGCCTTGGGCGCAACAGCGCTGATGATCCGCATTGTATCCTGCACGGTCTGTGGGATCGTCGCCGGCATCGTGGTACATCTTTTCTGCAAGGACAAGCCGTTTTTTAATTTCGAGGGCTTTGAACCGAGAGCGAACCATGATACGCACCCAAATCTGTTTCTGCGGTTTCTGTTCAACCTCGGCAGAAACATCAAGGCGACCGGCCTGTACTTCCTGCTGGGCGTGCTGCTTTCCGCCCTGTTCCAGCGGTATGTCCCCGCGGATAAATTCGCTGCTCTGTTTGGCAAGGCAAATGAGGGCTTCGGCGTTCTGATGGCGGCGACGATCGGCGTCCCGCTCTACGCCTGCGGCGGCGGAACGGTCCCGCTGATCTGGGAATGGCTCGCCATGGGCATGAGCATGGGCAGCGCCTCCTCCTTTATGATCACCGGCCCGGCGACTAAGATCACAAACCTCGGCGCGCTGAAGATCGTGCTGGGAATGAAGCGGTTTTTGCTTTATCTCGCCTTTGTCATGGCGTTTTCGCTGGCGACGGGGCTGATCGTGAATATTGTAATATGAGCAGAAAAAGCCTCAGTCCTGCGCATTGCTGCAATTTTTCGTATCCACTGCTCTTGACAACTACAACCGCGCAACCCCGTTTCCCCAAAAATACAAAATGATTTGCCCCAAAAGTACAAAATGATTTGCCTCAAAAATGCAAAATACATATTGACGCCATCCTGCAGATGCAGGATCCGGATCGGCGCGACGGCTGCTTTGCTGAGCATAGACCGCCGCTTTGAAGCGCTTCACTTCACATCAAAAACGCTGACCCAGACACATCTCCCGTCCTTTTCAAACCATATCCGTCCGCCGTGGGCGGCTGCGATCTGTGCCGCCACCCGCAGCCCCATGACGTGCGGGCGGCGGGATCCCGGCCCCGCGCTCACCTCCGCTGACGGCATGGTGTACGCAGTCCCTGGATTTTCTTTCCTTCCCGCCGTTACACGCCGCGCAGCCTCACAGCCCTCTCCTTCCGCCGGTACACGGCGCACAGCCTCACAGCCATCCCCTTCCGCCAGCACGCGGCGCACGCGCTCCGGCACGCCTTTTCCGTCGTCTTCCACGCAGAAACAGAAGCCGCCCTCCGCGCAGCGCGCCCGCAGCCAGATATGACAGCCCTCCGGATTGTGCCGCACGCTGTTGCCCAGCAGGTTTTTCAGCGCCCTGGTCAAAAGCGCCGCGTCCCCGGTCATCCGACGCTGTTCCAATTCTTCCTCCATGTCCATATCCAGCTCGTACTTTTCCCCGATCTCCCCGGCATTCAGCATCTGCACCGCCGTCTGACGGAGCCAGACCGCCGGCAGATAGCTTTCCCGCCGCAGGGGCTTCGTATGATAGGCCATCCGGGAGGTCAGGTTCAGGTCCTCGACCAGCTTTTTGATGGAAAAGCTCTGCTCCCTGATCAGCGCCGCCTCCTGCCGTGCCGGTTTCGGAAGCGACTCATCCCGCTCCAGCGCGTCCGCATAGCCCGCGATCAGCGAAAGAGGCGTCCGGATGTCATGGGACACCCCGGCGATCCACTCCGTTCGCAGATTATCCCGCCTGTCCAGCTCCCGGCGCTGCCGTTCCAGAAGCGCGGAGGTCTGGTTGATCCGTTCCCGCAGATATTGGGTCAGTCCCCGCTCGGGAAGCGCCACGCTCTTTCCCGCCGCCAGCGCCTCCACGCCCTCACCCACCGGCCGCAGGGCGCGGTAAAACCGATAGCCGAACAGCAAAGCCAGCGCGAACACCAGCAGAAAATTGAACAGGAGGAAAAAGGCGGCATAGGAAAACAGCCCGTCCAGCTCCGTTTTTTTCCAATACGGATTATACCGCACCAGACTTCCCCGCGGATAGGCGAACACCAGCAGCCCGTCCTGCCCGTACCGCCAAACCGCCACCGGATATCCCGCCAGATACCATTTGGAAAAGGCGGCGACCTCCGCGACGGAAAAAGCTGTCGGCACCTCCGCGGGCCGGTTCCAGTCCCAGACCACGGTCCCGCCCGCATCCAGCAGCAGCGCAAAGGCACAGCCGTTTTCCTCCAGGCGCGAGAGCCCGTTTTCCCTCATCTCATAGCCGCCGTCTTCCCGTCTGACGAGCTGATCGGCCACGGTCTGATACTGTCCCGTGCGGACATTTTCTTCCTCCTGCTGCCGCAGCTTCGCCAGATAAGCGAATCCCAGCGCCGCATTGATGCACACGACAAAAACGATCAGCAGACACGCTGTCCACACATATCGCCAGTAAATTTTCAGAATGCTTTTCATACCGTTTTTTCACCCTCTCGCGCCGGGTTCCTTTTCCAGCTTGTAGCCCAGTCCCCGCGCCGTGGTCAGCCAGCGGGGCTCGGAAGGATTTTCCTCAATCTTCTCCCGCAGCCGCCGGACGTGGACCATCAGCGAATTCTCATATCCATAGTAAAAATCGCCCCACAGCGCCTGGCTGAGCGCATCGAAGGTCACGATCCGCCCCCGGTTCTCGCAAAGCTTCTGCAGCAGCAGAAGCTCCTTGGCCGTCAGCTTCCATTCCGCCGGCCCCCGCGTCGCAGCGTCCGCCCCCTTCGTTCCCGGCTCCTGCGGTGCCGCCTCCCGCACGCAGCCCGCCGCGAGATCCACAATCCGATTCCCTAAGCGCAGCGTATTTTCCTGCCGTGCCGATGGGCTCTGCCCCGGATAGGTCCGCTTCAGGACCGCCGTCAGCCGCAGCGCCAGCTCCCGCGGGAGAAAAGGCTTCGTGATATAATCGTCCGCGCCCAGCCCCAAGCCCAGCAGCCTGTCGGCATCCTCGTCCCGGGCCGACAGAAACAGCACCGGCACGTCGGACCTCGCCCGCAGCGCGTTCATCAGGGAAAATCCGTCCCCGTCCGGCAGGCCCACGTCCAGGATGATGATGTCCGGCATTTCAGCCTCACACTGCTCCAGACATTCCCTGCACGACATCGCCGTGCGCAGGTTCCGGAACCCTTCCTTTTGCAGAAATCCCGTCACCATCTGACAGAGCTTTTCATTGTCATCCACCAGAAGGATCCTTCGCTCATGGATCCGTCCGGTTTCCGAAAACCGCTTATCTTCCGCGCCCATCCGCTCCATTCCCGCTCCTGTTCGTTCTGTTTCGGCGTGCATTTTCTCTGTTTTCATACCTGTCCGTCCCATTCCCGCGCCGTCTCCTTATAAAACCGTTTTCCGCATTACAACTCCTCTCTTGAGTATACCCTATCCGAAAGCGCATTGCACGTCCCGACGCCGAAATGTAAGGTAAAAGTAAGAAAGCCGCCGCCCGCACAGCAGGCAGCGGCAAAGCCGACTTGGGAAAAATATTCCGGCATCCTTGGGAATCCGCTCAACGTGAGCTTCAGCCCCTTTCTTTATAAGCGCTCCTTTATAAACGCTCCTTCAAAAAGGCGGTCAAAATCTCCGCAGCCTGACGGTGGCAGGCCGGACCGGGATGCTCCCGCGCGCCCACTGTGGCCGGTACGGCGGCAGGCAGCGGCAGGAAAAATACCCGTGTATCTCCGGTCTCGGCCCGATACTGCCGGATGCCCGCTTCGATGGCGGGGCGCAGCCCTTCGCTCACCATGCCATAGGCCCACACCAACAAAGCCTGCGGATTGCAGCGGCGCACGGTCTGCAGCGCACGGGTCACGGCGGCTGTCACGCGGGCATGGCCCGCCGGGGTGTCCTCCTGCCGGAAGCTCTGCCCGGTCACAGAGTCATGCCAGGCAGGCTGTGCCATCGCCCCGCAGTCGTTGGTCCCCAGATTCAGGATGACGGCATCCGCGGGCCAGGCCCCAAAATCATAGGCGGTGCTGTCGCCGCACTGGCCGCAGACAGTTGTATAGTAATCCATCACCACATGGCGGGGATCGTTGTCCCAGCCGCTGCACAGCCCCCAGCCGCTCTGGGAAAAGATGCGGTACTCCGCGTCCAGAGCGTCGGCGGTCAGGCGGGCATAGTGGGGAACGGCACTGAAAAACATCGGGATCCAGTCCATCTCGCTTTTGGCACCGGCCAGCCCCTCGCCGCTGGTGATGCTGTCGCCGATGAATTCCAACCGGTATTTTGGCTGCGGAAGGGGCAGAAACTCTCCTTCCTCCCCGGCAAGCCTCAGCAGCCGCACGCAGTGGGCCGGGTCCTCCGGCATGGCCTGACACTCCTTGAGCACCCGCACCTGCTTGACGGTGCCGGGCGTACTGCCACGAAACAGGCAGACCTCGCTCTCCCCGCGCGGCAGGGGCAGGCGCTGCAGCCAGGCGCCGTTCACCTCCACCGACAGCCACGGTTCGATCCGATCATAATCAGCGGCCACGCGCAGCCGCAGCTCGCTTCCGGTGAAGCGGCACACAAAACCGCTGCCGGTATGCCAGAGGATGACTGCCTGCCCGTCCAGGGTATTCCGCCCCAGCGTACGGACAAGAGGCAACTTAGAAAAAGATAGTTCCGTCATAATAACCCCCTTTTCGAAGCGTATACGCGACGGAGCGATGAGAAATCCGCGAACGCGGTTTTTCATCTGCCATCAGCGCTATTTGCTCTTTAAAAGTAGTGTGCGGTTCATTTCTGATCGCGCTGCTTGCCTACATAGACAGTAGGAACAACAAGCGAAAATAAATAAGCCTACCTTGTATCTTGGCGGAACAGGTAGGCTTATTTAGCAACCTAGGGAAGCTAACCACTTTGTGGGCGGTTGTTCCTCTTGTGCTTATAAATATAGCATATTCTTATTGACATTTCAAGTTCATTATTCCCAAAATAGCATCCAAATTCTTAAAAGGCATAGCAGCCGCCACACCCCACATCTCTTATCGTTCCAACGATTTCTCAATCTGTTGTTTCTGCCCTTTCAAATCGTTCTGTTTTTCATAAAGATTGTTCCGCTCCCTGCAGAGTTGTTTCATGCGCTCCAACTGCGCCCGTACTCCCTCCCGGCAATCCGGCTCTATCATGACCGCTTGACAACGCTCCCGCGCGCTTTCATAATAAAACTGACAGAAACCCACTGACCCCAGAACTCACGGGAGGAAACAAGCGATATGAAGGAAAAAACAGCAGACGCCCCGCGCGTCCAGAACCTGGACCGGGCATGGAAATTTGGCCTCGGCAATATCGATCCCCACAGCGCCATCCTGGGACGGGATGACGACATCACGGTGAACCTGCCCCACGACTACATGATCGCGGGCGAGGTCACGCCGGACGCCCCGGCGGGCTGCGCCAGCGGCTTTTATACCGCGGGCGTGGCGCGTTACCTCAAGACCGTCCATATCCCGGCGGAATGGGAGGGCGAACGGATCTATCTGAAATTCGACGGCGTCATGATGAATGCCGTCGTATCCGTCAACGGCTGCCGGGCGGCGCTGCACCATTACGGCTACACGCCGTTCTGTACGGATATCACGCCGTATCTCTACTGCGGTCAGGACAACCGCATCCTGGTCCTGGTCAACCCCAGCATGCAGCCCAACAGCCGCTGGTATTCCGGCGCGGGCATTTTCCGCAGCGTGGAGCTCATCCATGTGCCGCCCGTCCACATCGAAAATGACGGCATTTATGTCCGCACGGACCGGATCGCATATTCCGAAGTCGGAGCGCCCGAAACGGCCTTCCTGCAGGCCGAAGCGGCGGTGAGAAATACCACCGGCAGCGACCGGCTGGCTTCGGTGCAGATCAGCCTGATCGACGACGACACCAAAGAGGCGGTCCTCACCCGCCGGGCGAAGATCCAGATCGATGCGGGCAGCGTCCAGACCGCCCATATCGCCATGACGGTGAAAAACCCCCGGCTCTGGAGTGCGGACGCCCCCGCCCTTTATACCGTGAAGGTCTCCGTCACCGATCTCGGCGTCTTCAAGACCCATTTTACGGAAAACGCCGTCAAAACCGTGGATGAGGACAGCGTTCTTTTCGGCATCCGGACTGTGAACGCGGACGCCGTCAGCGGTCTGACGGTCAACGGTCGCCCCGTCAAGCTGAAGGGCGGCTGCGTCCACCACGACAACGGCCTGCTGGGCGCCGTTTCCCTCTATGACGCAGAGGTGCGCCGGATCCGCAGGATGAAGGAGGTGGGCTTCAACGCCGTCCGTACCACCCACAACCCGCCGTCAAAGGTACTGCTGGAGGTCTGCGACCGGCTGGGCATGTATGTGTTCGCGGAGGCCTTTGACGCCTGGGGCATCGGCAAACAGCCCGGCGACTACAGCCAGTTTTTCGACACGGACTGGCAGGACGATCTGACGGCCTTCATCCGCCGGGACCGGAATCACCCGTCCATCGTGATCTGGTCCACGGGGAATGAGATCTCCGAGCGCGGCGGCCTGAACCACGGCTACACGCTGGCCACGGCCCTCGCCATGAAGATCAAGAGCCTGGACGCCAGCCGTCCGGTCAGCAACGCCGTCTGCTCCTTCTGGAGCGCTCTGGACGATTATCTGATGCTGGAAAACATGCGCCGCTCGGCCGATGCAGCCGAACAGAACGAGGACGCTGCCAAAGAGGACACCAGCTGGGAGGAGATGTCCGAGCCCTTCACCAATGGGCTGGATATCGTCGGCTACAACTATATGGAGGACAAATACCCGCTGGATCATGAGCTGTATCCCGACCGGGTGATCCTGGGCTCCGAAAACTTCCCCAAGGAGATCGGCAAACGCTGGCCCATGGTGGAGAGCGCGCCCTGGATCATCGGCGACTTCACCTGGACCGCCGTGGACTACATCGGCGAGGCCGGGATCGGCAAATCCTTCTTCCTCACGCAGGAGGAGCTGGCGCAGGGCGGGTCCTCTCTGGTCTATGCGTCGCACAATTCCGCCTTCCCTTACCGCCTCGCCAACGACGCGGACATCGATATCAACGGGCATATCCTGCCCCAGGGCCGCTACCGGAGCGTGGTCTTCGGCTCTGAAAGCACCTTCCTGTTCTCCTATGCTCCCACGGACTTCGGGAAAGCCGAGATCCTCACCCGCTGGGGCTTCACCGCCTGCCGGCATAACTGGAGCTGGAAGGGGGATGAGGGCAGACTGGTCAGCGTCGTGGTGTTCAGCCGCGCCCCGGAGGTAGAGCTGTTCTTAAACGGCGTTTCCCTGGGCCGCAAAAAACAGGGCGAATCCCCCGCCGTGGAAGATCTCCCGCTTTCCTTCGTCTTTGACCTGACCTATGAGCCGGGCGAGCTGACGGCGGTGAGCCTGCGGGACGGCGCGGAGATCTCCCGGGACACCCTGCGCACGGCAGGTGAACCTCACACGCTGCGGCTGACCGCGGACCGGACACAGATGCCTGCGGACGGACACAGCCTGATCTATGTGGAGGTCGAAGTGACGGATAAAGCAGGGAATGCGGTCCCGGACGCCGCCCTGCCGCTGACCGCCTCCGCCCAGGGGGCCGCTATACTGGCAGGCTTCGGCTCCGCCAACCCCATTACAACGGAGAACTATGTATCCGGCTCCTTTACCTCCTATCGGGGCAGGGCCTGCGCCGTTCTGCGCAGCGGCTATGAACCCGGCGATGTCGTTCTGCGCGTGGAAAGCGAAACCCTCGGGCAGGCGGAAATGACATTCACCGTTTCCTGATCCCCCCCGCCGGAAAATTTTCGCCGCGGGACCGGTCCCGGCACGGCATAACCAGTCCGAAAAAATGTAAGGAAAAAGTAAGCTCCCGGCAAGCCGCAGGAAAGGCGCGCGCCTTATCCTGAAACTGCGGCGGGCGGAACGTTTTGGTCCCGCCGCAGAAAGGAGCTTAGACCAAATGAAAACAGCCATCGAAACCGCCGCCCTCACCAAGCGCTACGGCGCGGCCAACGCCGTGGACAGTCTGGACATGGAAGTGCCGGAGGGCAGCATCTACGGCTTCCTGGGGCCCAACGGCGCGGGAAAGACCACCACCATGAAGCTGATCCTGGGGCTGGTCAAGCCCGACAAGGGCACCGTCGAGGTGGGCGGCGTGGCCGTCACCGCCAAAAACCGGCTGTCCGTTCTGCGGCAGACCGGCTCTCTCATCGAATCCCCCTCTTACTACGGACACCTGACCGGCAGGGAAAACCTGCAGATCATTTCCATGCTCAAGGACGTGCCGCAAAGCGAGATCGACGAGGTCCTGCACACCGTCCGCATGGAAAACCAGCAGCACAAAAAGGTCTCCCACTATTCCCTTGGCATGAAACAGCGCCTGGGGCTGGCCTGCGCCCTGCTTGGCAGACCGAAGGTCCTTCTTCTGGATGAACCCACCAACGGCCTGGATCCCGCGGGCATTCAGGAAATGCGCGAGCTGATCCGCTCCCTGCCCGGAAAATACGAGATGACCGTGCTGGTGAGCAGCCACCTGCTGAGCGAGATCGAACAGATGGCGACCTATACCGGCATCATCAACCGGGGCCGGATGATCTTCCAGGGCGAGCTGGAGGAGCTGCGCATGCACAGCCAGAAGCACCTGCTCCTGCGCACTCAGGACAACGACAGCGCAGAGCGCCTTCTGAAGGAACGGCAGGTTCCCTGCCGGAACCAGGCCGGTGTGCTCGCCCTGCCGGAGCTGTCCGATGAACGCACCGCCGGACTCATCGCCCTTCTGGTGCGGGAGGGCGTGGGCATCCTGCGCATCGAGGAACAGCAGAAAAACCTGGAGGACATCTTCTTAAGTCTGACCGGAAGGCAGGTGAGCCTGTGATGCGCGCTTTCCTGTGCGAATGCAAAAAGGTGAAGGGCAAGCTGCTCGCCGTCCTGCTGCCCGTGCTGTTTTTCATCCTGCTCTGGGCCGGATGGATCGACTCGAGCCGGGACGCCGCGGCGCTGCGGGACTTCTATACCTCTTCCACGATCGACCTGCTGGAGCTGAACGGCATTTTCCTGCCCGTTTCCCTGGCGGTGATCGCCAGCCGCCTGATGGACCTGGAAACAAAGGGAAATACGCTGAAGCTGCTGTGCACCGTACAGCCCAAATCCAGCATTTTCCTGCACAAGCTCCTGCTGGCCGCGCTGCATCTGTTTTTCTTTTTCGCGCTCGAAGCCGCGGGCATCCGGGCCCTGGGCGCGGCGCTCGGCGTGACGCAGCCCTTCCCCGCCCTGGACTATCTGCGGCTGGAGGGCGTGGCCTTTCTGACCAGCCTGCTGATCCTGCTGCTGCAGTTTTTCCTCTCTCTGCGCCTGGAAAATCAGCTCTATCCCCTGTTCGTCGGGCTGGTGGGCAGCTTCGTGGGCCTGTTTTCCATGCTGCTGCCCATGGATAACCGGTGGCACTATTTTCTGCCCTGGACCTATTTTCTCATCGGCGCGCCCGTGAAAATGGACTTCAACGAAGCGACGCAGAAGGTTTCCTTTCCCCGACTGCCCTTTGACACCCGCGGCCTGCTGATCCTGCTGGCGTTTACCGCCGTCGCTTTTCTGGCCGTGCGCCGCGCTTTTCTGAAAAAGGAGGTGTGAAAAAATGCTTTTCAAATGTATCCGGGCCGAGCTGATGAAGCTGCGGCGCTCCTTCGTCTGGTTCGCCTGCATCGTCATTCCCCTCATCCCCGCCGGTATCGGGACCGCCAATTACCTGTTCTACCGGGACACCCTCCAGGGACAGTGGTACGCGCTCTGGACCCAGCACACCCTGTTCTATTCCTGCTTTTTCTTCTCTCCGCTGATCGCCGTATACTGCGCCTATCTGTGGCGGGTGGAAAATTACGGGCACAACCGCAACGTGCTGATGACGACGCCCGTGCCGCTCTCCTGCATTTTCTTCGGAAAGCTGGCCGTCGCCGCCGCCGTCACCCTGCTCACACAGCTCTGGGTATTCGCGCTATTCACCGTCTGCGGGAAATACGCGGGACTTCCCGGGCTGCCGCCCGTCCAGATCCTGTTCTGGTGCCTGCGCGGCGGGCTGGGCGGCATCGTCATCGCGGCGGCCCTGCTGCTCCTGTGCCAGTGCATCCGCAGCTTCGCGCTGCCCATCGGCCTGTCCCTGGTGCTGACGATGGCGGGCTTCCTGTTTTCCAACAAGGGCTGGAGCCTGTATTTTCCCTTCTCCCTCCTCACCGCGGGCATGAACGCCAATCACTATGACGACCAGTTGGCGGGCGAAATGCTCCGCTTCCTCGGCTGCTGCGGCGCCTGGTTCCTCCTCTTCTGCACCGCCGCGCTCTGGCTGCTGCGGACGCGGGATGTGAAGGCATAAAAATAAATCCGGCAGGCCGCGAAGACCTGCCGGACCGTCCGTCCGGACATCAGACGCTGTCGCCCCACACCCTGTCGCAGACAGCATTTATCTTGGTTAAAAAAGGATCCAGCATTTTCAGGACAGGCCTCTCAAAAAGGCGAATCCGCAGCTTGTCAAACAAAATGCCCGCCGCAAACACGGTACACATAGCGAGGAGCATCTGCGGCAGCAGCATATTGGTATCATAGGTCGCCGAATTGTCGAACAGCTTCCCGAACAGGAATATTTTTGCCTGCCCGTCATGAAAAAGATATACGCCGAAAACCGAAGAGGCCAGAAATGAAATCACCCCGGTATGACGGACACGGATCTGCCTGAACAGCAAAAACAGCGCGATGCTGGTCATAACAGGAAATATTTTATTCTGATCCCAGACAAAATAGGCGACATCGTTTATGCCCGTCAGGCGGTAAACGATGCGCATGCCGAACAGGGAAAGTATTTCCAGAAGCACACAGCAGACGGATGCCGCCGCCGCTTTTCGCACGGGAACGCGGACATCGTACCTGTTAAAATACGCGCCTGTAAAATATAAGACGATAAAAATATCGAGGCTGTTCGTGCCGATGGTCCATCTTTCTCCCGCGAAGGTAGCGAACAGGGGAACAAGGACGAGTCCCAGAACCACCGCCGCCTGATGCTGCCGCCGGGAGAGCCCGTCGATACATTTGTTCAGGATCGGGAAAATCAGATATATCACAATATAGGTCGAGAAAAACCAGTACTGATCCGAAGTAAACGGAAAGAGCATCCGGAGCAGGTTTCCCGCGGTGAGCGGCGCTATCCCGAAAATACCGCAGACAACGCCGAGCACAACGGAATAAAACCAGACCTGAAGCCACAGCCGGAAGACGGTCCTGGCGCTGAATTTTTTCCGGTACAGGAAATATCCGCTGATCAGCATAAAAGCGCCGTTGCAGATCGCGCCGAATATTCTCGCCGCAGCGAGTACCGTCCAGTTAAAGGTCAGCTCCTGCGCGCAGCTTACGATCACATTCCCGTGAAAAGAAAAATGAAACGCGATCACAAAGAACATGCTGAGTATCTTGTACAGATCGAGTCCGTAAATACGAGCCTGCCTGTCAGAACCTGCCGTCTGCATTTCGTCCCGTCAACTCCTTTTTCCGCAGCATGACGCATTCGGTCCCCATGCGCCGTATCCTTCATCACATTAAAAACATCATGACAAAGATTCCGTAAAATGTCAATCCGGAAACGCTCCGGATTTTCGCGGCAAAAAACGAAGGGACTGTCGCACCGGCCAAAAACCGGGACGCCAGTCCCTTTCTCTCTTAAATGCTGTCCTTCCCGCTTTTCTTACGGTTTCCTGCGCCTGTCCTTACGGCGTGGCTTCTTTTTCCCGATGAGTAGCACTGAGGCTGCGATGGCGCCGGCCAGTGAAAGGAGCATGAGCGCCAGCCAGAAGCCGGGATGACTGCTGTCGCCGGTCGCCGGCATGACACGCGCCTGCTTCTGGTCGCCGAGCTCCGCGGTCTCCGTCGGAGGCGGCGCGCTTTCATTTTTACCGTTGACGAATTCCGCTCTCGCCGTACCGTCAGCCGGGATCGTACCCGTCTCTCCGGCCGATTTCATGGCATAACCGTCCTGGTTCGCTTCGAGCTCCGTCACCGTGTAGGTGATGCCCGCCGGCAGATCCCGCGCCGAGGCGCTTTCCCCGTGCCGCAGCACAAACTCCGCCGCGCCGGCGGTAAAATACATATCGCCGTACTGACCGTTGATGCTCTTATCGCTCAGCTCCACCCGGAAATGCCATTCCCTGTCGGGTTCACCCCCGGTGCCGATGACGGTCTTGGTCACCGTCAGGCCGCCGTAATGCTGCTCCGGCTGCGTAGACGGCGGAGGCGGCGGCGGATCCTTGCGGTTCACATATTCGGCACGGGCCGTGCCGTTCTCCGGAATCGTCCCGAAATTGCCCGACGCGGAAGTACCGTAGCCGTCCTGATCCGCTTCGCTCTCCTTCACCGTATAGGTGAGGCCCGCGGGCAGATCCCGCGCTGTGGCGCTCTCGCCGTGCTTCAGCGTGAATTCCGCCACGCCGTCATGGAAATCCATATCACCGTACCGGCCATCAATGCTCTTATCGCTCAGCTCTATGCGGAAGTGCCATTCCCTGTTGGGATCAGCGTCACTGCCGGTGACGGTTTTGGACACTGTCAGGTTCCCCTTGCTTTCCTCCGGAGGAGGCGGCGTTTTCTCGTTGACGAAATCGGCGTTCACCGTCCCGTCCTCTGGAATCGTCCCCGTCTCCCCGCTGGGGGAGGTGCTGTAGCCGTCCTGGTTGGCCTCCTTCTCCGTCACCGTATAGGTGATGTTCGGCGGCAGGTTCTCCGCCGTGGCGCTCTGCCCGTGTTTCAGCATAAAATCGGCCTCGCCGTCGGTAAAGAACATATCCCCGTGCCAGCCGTTGACATCCGTATTGCTCAGCTTCACATGGAAATTCCAGAGCTTATCCAGGTCCCCGACACCCTTGACCGTCTTGGTGACGGTCAGGCTTCTGACAGGCCGATAGTTGACCACAGTAACCGTATCCTGTTTTTCCTCCTCGATCTCTCCTTTCCCATCCTTCAAATCGCCGTCGTCATCCGTGATGGTCGTGGTGTACCCGTCTTCGCTGACGTTGGTTTCCGTGACGGTGTAGGTCGTGCCCTCCGGCAGGCCCTCTACCTCCACATATTCGTCGCCTTTGAGCGTAAATTCCAGCTTCCCGTCCTCATCGATTTCCAGGTCGGCCGCCGGCTCCCCGTTTTTAGTGATCGGCACGTCCTCCGGGGATTCGCTCTTCGAAAAGTCAAACTCCACCGTAAACGAGAATTCCCGGTCGCTTTCGCCGCCCGTGCCGGTGACCTTCTTTTCCACTTTCAGCCCGCCGGTCTTGAGCTCGTTGGTGAAAATCGGAACCGTCCCATCCCAGGAAATCCAGTCGCTACCGTCCCACTTGCGGTACTGGATACCGGCGATTTTCAACAGTCCTTCGGTATCCTTATCTTCCTCAACCGTAATGACGATCCGATAGATGTCCTCGCTGTAACGGATGTAAGATTTCTCCCCTTCCACCTCCTTCAGCTCGTAGGTATAGGTTCCGGCCTGATTAAATGTCAGCGTTCCAAAATCGACCCAGCCGTCCGCCTCGTTGGTCTGCCGCCAGGGGCCATCGCTAACGTTTCCTTCCGAAGGAACCGAATCATATTTGGACGGAGCCGGCAGCGTAGCATTCGCTGTCGGCGCAGGCAAATGATTGCCCGGCACGCCGAGGGATTCCCCGAGCAGCTCTTCTTCCGTTCCGGAATCCTCTTCCTCGTCCGCCTCAGATTCCAGGTCTTCCTCCGGATCGCCCTGCGTCTCCTGCCCTTCGGGCGGCTGTATGCCCTCCGGGGATTGTTCCGTCTCGCCCGGCGTCTGGGCGCCGGAATCCGTTCCCGACGTCCCCGGCGTCTCCGTCTGGCCGGGAGGCAGCGTGCCCTCCGGAGAGGTTTCGCTTTCCTCCGGCGTCTGGGGACTGGTCTCAGGCGTCTGAGGATCCGTCTCCGGCGTCCCCGACGTCTGCGTATCGCCCGGGAGATTCCCGGTCTCCCCCTCCCCGGTTTCGTTCCCGGTCGTATCCTCCTGCCCGGTTCCGGACGGTTCCCCGCCATTCTGCGGGGCGGCCGCGGTGGGATTCTGCGGCACCTCCGAAAGTGTGATCTGGTTATAAGCCTGCGGCTTTGCAAAAAGCGCGGTCATGCGAAATGCCTGCGATTCCACCCGCAGCGCGACCGGGCCGACAAGCGGCCCACCCTGCCGCAGCGCGATCGGATCGGAAGCCTGCGTCTGGTTGTTCGCCGGCCCACCGTTCTCCTGCGGGGCCGACGCGCTGGCCGACTGCGTTCCCGCCGGCTTTCCGCCGTCCGGGCTGTCCACGGATGTTCCCGCCGCGCCCTGTCCGGACGTTCCAGCCCCGGATTGGGTGTTCGGCCCGGACTGAGATTCCGTTCCGGATGAAGTTCCCGACCCAGTCTGGGTTTCTGTTCCGGACGAAGTTCCCGTTCCAGGCTGAGTTTCCGACCCGGGCTGAGTTTCCGTTCCGGATTGGGTCGTCGTCCCGGGCTGAGTTTCCGGCTTCGTCTCCCCGCCGGTCTGCGCTTCGCTTCCAGGGCCGGTTTCCTCCCCGGACTGGCTTCCGCCCGCGGGCGGAACGGAGCCGCCGGGCTCCTGCGCGCCCTCTCCGGACGTGCCGTCCCCGGAAGTCTCCCCGGAAGCGCCGTCTCCGGAAGCGCCGGGGCCCTTCTCCGGCTTATCCTGCGCGCCGTCGCCGTTCTCTTCCTCCGAATCGTTCTGCGTTTCGCTCTCCTCTTCCTCCGAATCGTCCTGCGTTTCGCTCTCCTCTTCTTCCGAACCGTCCTGCGTTTCGCTCTCCTCTTCTTCCGGATCGTCCACGTCGGAGTTCAGTTCATTCTTCCCGCCCACGGACAGCACGCTGACCCCGGATTCGACTTCAACGCCGGTCAGCTCGAAGGTAAAGGCCCCCTTTGTCAGCTTGCCATTGTACTCCTTTCTCACCCTTAAGGGCACCTCGATGGAGCCCATCCGGTAAACATTGGTGAAGGTAATCCCGTCCTCCTCCGTTCCGGCTGTTCCGACCTTCTTCGTGACGGTAACCTTTGCCTCCAGCTCGCCCTTATAGAGCTTAGTGTCTTCGTCGTATACCTTGCTCACCTCGACCGTCACCGTGTAGACCGCGACGTCGCTGCTGACGCCGGGCTCGTCGCTGACCTGCTCCGTCACGGTATAACGATAGGTTCCGGGCGTTTTGAACTCCGTTCCCTCTTCAAAAATAGTTGCTTCCGCCGTTTTCCCGTCAGGGTCCGGCGCGCCGTTCTTCACCACCAGCACGCCTTTCTTCGCATCCCAGCCGCTCAGGTCGGTAATCGGGTCATCCTCCGGATTCTTCCGGTCCGGCGTCACCACGAAGGAATACTGCTCGGCTTTGATTTCCACATCGTCCGACTGCGGATCGGACTCGTCGCTCAGCTCCTTGGTGAGCGTCAGCTCGGCCTTGGCCGGCTCCGCCTTCTGGGTGTTGGTAAATTTCACCTTCTCCGGCTCCGTATTGCCCGGCTTCACCGTCCCGTTCACGGTATATTTCCCGCCCTCCGACGAGCGCGGCTCCCCGTCGTCCACGGACACCTCGTAGCGCCCGGCGGCATTGGGATCCTCCAGTTCGGAAACCGTATAATCATAGCTGTAGGCGGCCCCCACGGGCATCCCTTCCACTGTAATGGTCTGCCCGCCCATCAACTGGAACTTCCAGCTTCCGTCCTCCTCCGCCACCATATCCGCATCGGCCGGATTCTCCGCGCCGTTTGGCAGCAGCAGGCCGGATTTTACCTCGGCGCCCTTGCTGTCCACGATGGTATAGGAGAACGGGCCGCCCTCCAAAAGCTGCCCCGTGTCCGGATTGGTCAGCTTCAGGGTAAAGTCGAAGGTCTGTTTTTTATCCTCCTCGGTGGGCTCCCCATAGGTTTTCAGCTCCTTCTCGATCGAGAAGGCCCCCACGACATACTTCTTGGTGTTGGTAAACGTCACCTCCACCGGCCCTTCCTGGCCGGCCTTGACCTCGCCGGTCACGATATGCTCGCCGGCCTCCTCCTTCCCCTCTTCGCTGCCCGATACCTCATAGCCGCCGGGGATTCTTTCGGAAATCTGATACGTGTAGCCGGACTCCACCGGCAGGCCCGTGACCGTCATGGTCTGGCCGCCCTTCATCCGGAACTTCCAGATGCCGGCGCTTTCCCCTTCGGGCACGCCGGTGGTTCCCGACTCGGCCACGATGTCGGTTGCTCCCACGCCTTCCACCGTACCCGCCGGCAGGAGCCGCCCTGTTCGAACCTCCTTTTTCTCCTGGCCCTCCCCTTCGGTGACGGTATACTTGAAGGGCCCCTCCACGGTCATGCCCTCCGGGTTCTCGGGCGCCGTCAGCTTCAGCGTGAAGTCGAAGAGGCGGTTTTGATCCTCCTCGGTGAGCAGCCCTCCCTCCGCGGCCTGCAGCACCTTCGTGATGGAGAGGGAGCCCGGATCGTAACGGTTCACATACCAGCCGCCCTCCTCCTTGATGGACGCGGTATCGCCGTCCAGGGAGTAATAATCTTTTTGGAAGTAAGCGGTATCGGCGTTCAGATTGCCGCCCGTAGCCTTCGCGCCGTTGGACGCCGTCTCATCCGGCTCGTACTGCGTGTTGCTGTTCTCCTGCATGTGGGTCGCCCTCTCCAGGAGAAAGCCCGGCCGGTTTTTCTCGACGATGCGATAATCGGAGCCGGCATCCAGGCCGGGGAAGAGCAGGCCCTCCTCGTGGCTCAGGGTGAACCAGGCGACATTCTGCATCACCCGGGACTGGGAGAGTCCTCCCACAGGTCTCGCGTCGAACAGATCGCTCTCCTTCAGAGCTTCGCCCTTCTCGGTAGCCGTGACCGCGCCGCCCAGCGAGGTCGTTTCCTCCGTCTTATTGCCGAAGTAGACCGTCCGGGTCATGTACTCGGATTTCAGGGCGAACTGCGAGGTGATGGTCACGTCGGTGCTGTCCACGTTCTGGTCCAGATGGGCGATGCACAGATATTCTTTTACCTCGTTATTATACTTCGTCTCGTCATAGGTGAACTTGTCGCCCTCCGCCGTTTCCTTGGCAAAGCCGAGATGCTCATACTCCCCGACATCCGACAGATCGAACGACCAGCCGCTCGAATCCAGCGCCATCAGCGAGATGAGCGGCTCCGGGCTGCCCCCGGACGCCGCTATGGAGGAGGTCACCTTCCCCACCGGGATGAGGTACGCCTCCTTGAACCAATAGTCCATCGAGCCAGTCTCGCCCGTGTCTGTCGTGGACTCGTATACGCTCCAGTAGGTCCCCGGCGCGGTGGACTGGGTGGGCTGATTGCTTTCTTTCAGCGCCGTGTAATCCTTCTCCGTCATATAGACGGTGCGGCCTGCATGGTTGACCCCGGTGTTTTCGATCGGATCGTCGCCGGAGGTGTTCTGGAACAGCCGCTTGACATGCTCGGAGCTTTCGTCCTCGTCCACGTCGCCGCCTACATAGATATAATAATAGTTTCCCCCTTCGACCGTTGCGGGTTGTTTCCCCGCTATGGGCTGGCCGTTTTCGTCCAGATCCTCATAAAGGTAATACACCGGATCTCCGCTCCCGCCGGTATACGCTCTCAGATGCTCCCACCTGCCGTTCACCTTCCCTACCACGGACGGGGTGGTTTTGTCTCCGTCCAGCAGCAGGCCCTCGTTGCTGGTCAGCACGTCGATGGTGTTCAACTGGCGCTGCCAGGTCCCGTTTCCTCCATTTCCCAGCCGATTCCAGCGCAGCACGACCGCATCCATCGGGCCGGTATAGTTCTGGATATACACCTGGTATTCGAACCGCGTCTTCAGCAGCGCTTCCCGGTTCGGATCGTCCTCCGGAATGTCGATGAGCTTGCCCACATACAGGTGGGAATTCTCCACATACAGCCGCCCGTTGTTCCCCAGATAGTTGTTGATGACGATGTCGCCGATCCGGGCGTTGGGGGACACGGTGGGCACGTAAAAGTTAGTGGCCGTATTGGTGACATTTCTATCCTTGGCCTGCATGTTCCGGAACATGTCGCCCACGCGCAGGCCGCCGGGCTTGGTGGCCACGGCCCAGTGGAAGTACTCGTTAAATTCCTCTTGGGTTACGTCGCTGCTACCGTCTTTATCCGCCAGCATGAGCGTATCGTGATATTCCTCTTGAACCTTCGTCCAGTATTCGACCGCCTCCTGGAGCGGAGACTTCTCTCCCTCCGCCGGGGCCACGTCCTTCAGGCCGCGCTCCTGCAGATACGTTTTCAGATCCCGGCCCTTTTTCGTAAACAGCTCCAAGGTCGGCTCGCCGCGGAACCGGTCGCCCGTTACCGTATAGGAGAGGTACTCGAACTGCAGGCGCTGGCTGTTGGGGCCGATGTCCGTCCAGCACAGCATATCCCCGTTGCCGATATTCTCCGCGTGCAGCTCGGAGCCGAACGCTCCGCCCTTGCGGGAAACCACATATTGGATCGCCTCGCCAGCATAGGTCCCCTCCACCGGCTCGCCTTCCAGATTCTTCCCTTGATTGCTCTTATCGGGCAGGTAAAACTCGAGCGCCAGGAAGAAGTAGTCGCTGGAGCTAAAGGACACGGAGTGATCCGCATAGCCGCTGCCGCCCTCATTCGCTCTCACCTGATCCAGCAGGTCGCTCTGGAGGAAGACGATGCCGCCCTCCACCACCTTGTATTTGACCCCGTTGCGGTCGGTGATGACGCCATCATCCGCTGCATCTAACGCAGTCTTGAACGCATTCTCGTCATCATACACGCCCATATACCGGCCGCCGGCCCAGGTACCGCCGTTCGTACCGTCTTCCCAGCCCCCGATGCCAGCGCCATTTCCGCCGATCTGATTTTCCCCCTCAGACCATATCCCGCCGGCCCTGTCCACGGGCTGGAGCCTGTCGCCGCTCACCCGGTAAGCATGGGCATAGAGGGGCAAAGGCTTCTGGTAAACATAATACCGGTTGTCCGTGCCGGCCGCGAAGGACACCGTGGGATCCCCCATGGTGCGGTACTCCGAAGCCGCATCGCTTCCATAGCCTTGATAGACGCTTCCGCTATAG
This sequence comes from uncultured Eisenbergiella sp., assembly GCA_947627215.1. GTDB lineage: Bacteria > Bacillota > Clostridia > Lachnospirales > Lachnospiraceae > Gallintestinimicrobium. The sequence goes on along the minus strand of CANQVD010000011.1, from coordinate 66,642 downwards.
TAATTGGAATAAAAATATACCCTCCCGTTTTCCGTATGCGATTTGATATAATCGTCGGGCAGCATGGCCACGTTGATCCCCGTCTGGTTGCCCGCCGCGTCGCGGGTGATCAGGTAATCGTCCACGCCGACCGCGTAGAAGAGCCGGAACGGGGTGGACTGGGCGCAGTATTTCGCATAATCCGGCTCTTCCTTATGGTCGGCGCCCAGATTGGTCTTGTAGGACATGACGCCACTGGGCCCCATTGTGATCTCCGCCAATTGCGTGGGCAGGGCCGCCGCCGGAATGTTGACGTAGAGGGAAGTATCGTAGCCCGTGTTGGGCGCGAGCACGCCGTCCTCGTCCACGAAATCTCCGGTATCCTCCGTCCAGATGCGGATGTCGGACAGCCGGTACACGCCGGGCGTCTCCGCATAAATCGAGTTGCCCACGGGATAGCTGCCGCCCGCGCTTGTGACCGCGTCGTCCCAGGCCTTCTGCACCGTATCCGGCACCTTATCCCCGTAGACGGGGTTGATGCGCAGTTTGTTTCGGTCATCCTGCGGGCAGGAGAAGCGGTACACGGTATAGGTCGTATTTTGCGTCTGTTCCCCCTCTTCCTCTACGATGGGCACGTACTCGGCCAGCGTGTTGAAATCCAGACGCATGACCCAGCCCTGTTTCCAGGCGTCCTGAGGGCTCTTACACTCTGCCGGGTACGTGGAGCCGTTTTCATCCCTCTTTGTCTCCGCTGTCTTTTGCGCTGTCGCGCCATCCTCTCCCTTGTACCAGCCCGGCGTAAATGGGCTGCTCTGGTGAGCCTTATTATACTGATCAATCCACTCGGCATCGTACACGCCGGTGCGGACCACGCCGTGCATCTCGCCAAAGAGCAGCATGGCCATGTCGTAGGTCTGCGGGCCACTGGTAAAACTGTTGTCCGTGTGGTACGGGGTGGCCGTGACCGCGTCGTGCTTGAGCTCCATATACAGGCCGATGGGATCCTGATAGGTGATGGAATTGCCCACGCCGGCGTCGTTGCTGCCAGAAACCGGGACGAACACCTTGCCCAGGATGATGGAGAGGATTTCCTCGAAAATATTCTCCAGTTCAGCGGAAGTCACATCGTAGAACTTCTCGTCATAGGCCATGTTGGCGAGAATATCGGCATCGGTGACAGAGATTCGGTCCCCGCCTCCGGCGTTGTAGTCGGCACTGCTGCCGTTTTTGGTGGCCTCCGCGATCGAACTCGTTTTGATCATAATGTAACCATTCGCGCCTCCTAGCCCTAGCACAGCCTCTGTGGTTCCGCCGACCCCGCCTTCTCCTGCACTCCCCTTCCATTCTCTCCAGGAACGCGCAAGGCCATCATAGATCGCTTTCAGCGACAGAGCATCGCCATAACCCAAATCGCTGTCTGTTCCGAATTTTTCTTTCTCATTGTACCACTCGCTGGTAGTAATCGTATCCAGCGAATACCGTTTCGGATCCAGGGTGGGATACAGGCGCAGCCGCCCCCACTGGGGCACGTGCTCCGTGTCCACGTTCATGGTAAACGTGGACAGCGGAACCCGGCTCTCCTCGGTGGCCCCGTTTTTCGCCCAGCCGTTCTCATAGTGTTTCTTTACCACCGCATTCATATAAGAGGCGGTGAGCAACACCTGCAGCACCGTACCGGAGGTGCCCACTACGTTGTTGTCGCTGCTATAGAGCACGCCCGCGTGATTCCACGCCGGCTGACTGCTCAGGGTGCCGTCCGCATAAAAATCCGCGCCGATGTTGAAGATCCCGTGCAGGCCGTCCCAGCCTTCTCCCAACGTATCCTTCCCGGGCAGAAAAACCTTGTACCACTCGTCTCCGGTATTGTACAGGACACCATCCGGTGTACCGCCAAGACGGTGTAGAACGTCTTTATATCGCCCCTCGTTGTCTGTAGAATCCCAAACGTCATCATTTATATATAGATTCTCTGGATCCTCATTCCCCGATTTCGTCCCATATCGGGCATTCCAGGCCTCTGCCGTATAAGGCTGCGAGTCGTTGCCCATCTCGTTGAAGGCGAAGTTGGCGCCGCCGTCGGACATGATGATGGCCGCCGGGATGCGGGCCACGGTGGAGAGCACCCCGTTGGTGAGCGTCTCGGCGTAGGTGGTGACCTTGGAGTCGGCCAGTTGCTTATAGGCCAGATAGATGCCGCCCTGAGTGTTGGTGAAATACCCTACATAGTCGTCGGCCTCAAGCCCGTCCGTTGCAGCCATCGCCTCCGTGAGTTTCTCGGACTGGGCCGCATATTGCGTCCCCCCCTTCGCCCCTTCATACACCAGCTTGCTTATCTCGCTGAACTTCTCACTCTTTTCCAGGCCTGCCGCATCCTGCTTCGCAACGCCGGGAAACGCCTTGACGTCGTCCTTCTCCTTGTCGTTGCCCTTCACGTTGTTGCTGACGGTGCGCGTCCCGACCGGTTTCCAAGAGCCCTCTCCCTTTCCCTCCAAATCGTGAAGAGGCTCGGTGTAGTCGCTGCTCTCATTCCCGGCGTTCACCACCACGGTATAGCAGGTGTCCCGGTTGTTCTGCCAGTACCAGCCATCGGCGTCGACACCCTCTGCCGTCGTCTTGTACACCAGATCGCTGGGATGGTACAGCGTCTCCATGCCCCCCACGGAGAGGTAGGGGGTGGGATTTTTCTCATCCGTATGCCGGTAGTGGGCGAGGGGCAGAAGTACCGTGGCGTTGGCCCCGTAGCCGCACACCGCCACCCGGTTCTGCTCGTTCTGGGCCATCAGGCCGTCGATGGTGTTGTTGATGGCGTCCAGCGTCTTCTGCACGCGGGAGTTCTTGATGCGATCGGCCATGGACACGCCGCCCGCCGGCCACTGATAAGCCGTCGAATCCCCCGCAGACTCATGCGCCTGATACCCATTGCCGCCCGGGTCGATACTGTACCGGGTGTCCTGCCCCATGGAGCCGGACATGTCGAAGACGATCACCAGGTCGATGGGGCTGGGCGGATATTCGTTGACCACCTGGGAGCTCGTGAGCGTGGAATAGACGTGAAGGAAATCGGCGTCAACGCTCACCGCGCTCTCATAGCCGTCATCCGCCATGGTCAACTGCAACGGCGAATCCTCATAACGGAGGACGGTCTTGTCCGACCAGACGCGCCCGGCGTAGCGGGAACCGGTCGTCTCGCTGGAACTGCCGTCAGCGCCGCTCAGCAGCTTGCCCTTATAGGTCTCCATGGTGTTGGGGTCCGCCTCTCGGGTGTTGACGCCCGTAGGGCCGCCGGATTCGGGGGCAGCCCATGTCCGCAGCGAACCGACCCCCTCTGCCAGAGAAAGGAGCATGCACAGGCAAAGCAGATATGCCGTCAGCTTGTGCCATACAACGCGCGTTTTGATTCTTCTCATCCTTGTTCCCTCCCGGAAAGAGCCTGCCGGAGCGCTTTGCGCCCCGCCTTCGTGCGGCCATCCGCCGTCCGGACCCTTCGGACCCGCAGGACGGACACCGGATTTCATCACAGGGGCCGCGCGCCGGGAGGGGCGCGGCGTTTCCCGCTGTTTCTGGCCGTCCCGGCAAAGTTCCTGTGAGCGTCGGGCTCTTTTATGTAATACCTTTACATTGTTGAAATATTTCATATTTTATTAGCAAGCTTCAGGTTTTCTTCGTTTGTGTCAAGTTCTCGTTCGCATTTTTCTGTTCCCTTTATGAACTCCCGTTTTGTGCAATAAACACTGTCATCTGCCTTTGTCTTTCACAAAAATTATATTACTATATATTTTACCCAAATTCAATGTTTTAATATGGCGTTTTTTGAACAAAAAACTCCTTTTTCGAACATTTCCGAAGTTTTTACTGGACAATTTGTACGTTTTGTTCAGTTTATATTGGACAAATTTTTCTTTTCTTCTAAAAGCCTGTCCCGTTCGCGGCCGGGGCTGCGGGCGAAGACCGCACCGGGACAGGCAAGCATCCCCGCGCCGTCATGTTCAAAAAAATACGGAGCACAAACCGTGCTCCGCACTCCGATCCTTACGGATCCCTGTTTTGCGGGAAATTGGACATAACCTGCGATATCACGAACGGCGGCCCCTCCGGTCCATGAGCTTGCAGAACGCGATCCCCGCCAGCGTGCTCACCAGCGTCGCCAGGATCCCCGGCCCCACGATGGCCGTGGGGTTCACACTGCCGTACTGGCTGCGGTAGGCGATCACGCTCACCGGGATTAACTGCAGGGAGGAAATATTCAGGATCAGAAAGGTACACATTTCATTGCTGGCGACCTTCGGATCAAAACCCGGTCTGCCCGCGCCCGCGGCGGTCATCCCGTTTTTTCCCCGGTTCCGCGCGCATTCCTCCTCATTCAGCTCCTGCAGCGCCTCCATGGCCTTCAGGCCCGCCGGCGTACAGGCCCACCCCAGTCCCAGAATGTTGGCAATGAGATTGGTGGAAATGTACTCCCGCGCCGCATGCTCCTTCGGGAGACGCGGGAACATGAAGGTGACAAAGGGCTGAATGCCCCTGGCCATCCGCCGGATCAGGCCGGAATTCTTTGCGATCTCCATCAGTCCCACCCAGAGTCCCATGACACCGATCATGGTGATGCAGAGATCCACCGCCTCTCTGGCGCTGTCCAGCGCCGCGTTGGATACCGCCTCGATGTTTCCGGTGAAGGCCCCATACAGGACGCCCACCGCGATCATAAAGGCCCAGATATAGTTCAGCATACAAAAACCGCCCGGCGTTTTGCACTAATATATGCAAACGCCGGGCGGATCATGCTTTCATTTCCTGACCCTGTCCCTATTTTTCCAGCCGGATCGCGCCGCGCCCGTCCGCAAATTCCGTCCGGTAAACCCGTCCCAGACAGCGGACTTCCATGCGCTGATACCGCTTCTCGTAGCCGGCGTGCACGAGCTCCGCCGTCAGCCTCCCGTCCGCCGTCAGCGCGCAGTGATACTGATTGTATGCGCCCTCCCGGTAGGCGAAGCTCTCTCCGTCGTCCTGAAAATGCTCCCAGGTCCCTTCTCCCGGAAAAACCTCCAGCAGCAGCGTCTCATCCGTATCCTTCTCGCCCACATAGTTCTGGTCCGGCCATACCGGCAGGACCGTCCCCGCCTTCGCGTACAGCGGGCAGGTGTCCAGCGGCGCTTCCCGGAACAGCCAGTGCCCGCCCTCCAGGCGCTCCCCGGTATGCCAGTCATACCAGATGCCCTCCGGCAGATATACCGCCTTGATCCGGGCCCCCTGCTGCACCACCGGCGATACCAGCAGGTTCTCTCCTACCAGGAACTGATCGTTGCACTCCCTGGCCGCGGCGTCCTTTTCATAATGCAGCACCAGCGGGCGCATGATGGGAAGCCCCGTCGTCTCTCCGGTGAAAAACAAATCGTAATAGTAAGGGATCAGGCGATACCGCAGCCGCACCGCTTCCAGGTAAATGTCCAGCGTCTCCTCATCAAACCGCCAGGGCTCCTGATAGCGCACGCCCAGCGCGGAATGGTTGCGGAACAGCGGAGAAAAGCTGCCCGCCTGCACCCAGCGGCACAGAAGCTCCTTCGTCGTATCCGAACCGAAGCCGCCCACGTCGGTGCCCACGAAGGGCATGCCGCTTAAGCCCAGGTTGCAGAGCTGGGGAATCAGCATCTGCAGATGGGCCCAGATGCTGTGGTTGTCCCCGGTCCAGGCGGTACTGTATTTCTGCGTTCCCGCGTAACAGGCCCGGGTGATGATGAACGGCCTGCGTCCGTCCCGCTCCTTTAACCCCTGATAGGTGGCCTTCGCCATGTTGTGCCCGTACAGATTGTGCATCCGGGCGTGATCCGAGGGCCGATCCTCGTCGGTGAACACCACATCCGGCGGAAGCTCGCCGCGGAAGCTGGCCGGCTCGTTCATATCGTTCCAGACGCCCCGCACGCCCTTATCGAGCAGGAACTGCTGCTTTCCGGCCCACCAGTCCCGCACCTCCTGTCTGCCGAAATCCGGATAGACCGCGTCTCCCGGCCAGACGGCGTTGACGTAGATCTCTCCCTCCGGCGTGGTGGCGAAATAGCCGTTCTCCACGCCCTCATCGTAGACATAATAGCCCTCTTCTTTTTTCACCCCGGGATCGATGATGGTCACGACCTTGAAGCCCTGCTCCGCCAGCGCCGCCACCGCGCCCTCCGGGCTGTCGTAGCGGTCCTTATTCCAGGTGAACACCCGGTAGCCGTCCATGTAGTCGATGTCCAGATGGATCGCGTCGCAGGGGATCCGACACTCCCGCATCCTCCGGGCCACAGCCAGGACCTCTTCCTGCGACATGTAGCTCCAGCGGCTCTGCTGATAGCCCAGCGTCCATTTCTGCGGAAGCGGCGCGGTCCCCGTCAGATACGTGTAACCGCTCACCACCTCCGGCATGCTGTCCCCGGCGATCAGGTAATAATCCAGGTTGCCGCCCGCTGCGCCGTAACGGTAATAGTCCGGCGATTCCTTCCCCATGTCGAAGCCGGAGCGGCAGGGGTTGTCAAAGAACAGCCCGAACACCGCGTCCCGGCGCAGCGTGATGAAAAACGGGATGGATTTGTACAGGGACTTGAAGTTGTCCATCTGCGGGTCGGGATCGTCCGTATTCCACATCACATACTCATAGCCCCGCTTGTCCAGAAAGCCGGTCTTGTCCCCCAGCCCGTAAAACGCCTCGTCCCCTTCGATCCGCTTCAGCACCTCCACGGGCTCTTCCGTTTCCGTCCCGGCCTTATGTCCCTCCGCTTCTCTCAGCGCCTGCATCTCCGGGCTGATCCGGGGCAGCGGCGTTCTCTCTCCCCGATAGTCCCGGCAGAGGGGCGTGCCGTCCGCCCGGTAAAAATCCACTTTAAAGTCGTCGTATACCCTTACCGTCAGCGCCCCGGTGCGCACGGTTACGGTCTTTTCCTGTTCCGGCCCCGTTTCCCCGGACACGGAAAAATCCGTCGGCCGGGCCTTTTCCCCCTCAATGGCCCTGGAACGGTGATCCGGCGAGACAAAGCCCGCGAACACGTTCACGATCTTTTCCGTCAGGATCTCCAGCCGCCCGTCCATTTTTTCAAAATGAAGAAGCACACGGCTGCCCTCCGTCTCAAAAGACCGAAGCTTTCCAAAATTCATTCTTTTTTCCCCTCCTCTTTCAGATCGACATTGTTGAAGCGTATTTTCCCGCGGAGGCGATACCAGTTCTCAGACCACCGCTGGATCGGGAACACAGTCAGGGCGAGGACCAGCCACACGAACTTGCTCTCGCCAAGGATCAGATGCAGCAGCAGAAACTCCAGCGCCAGCAGGAGGAGCATCAGCACACAGGTCATCCCGTAGCCGTCAGACGGGATCGGCGTGAAGGCCGCCTTACAATTCTGACATTTCTTCGGCATTTTCTTCCACCATTTCGTTTCGATCTCCGCCCCGCATTTCGTGCAGTACAGAACCTTTTTCCCCGGTTTCCCGTTCAGTTTGTTTTCCATCGCGCACCACCTGTCCTTTTCCCAAAACCTGTTTTCCGGCCGGCGTTCCTTCCGAAAGACCCGTCCGCATGGAGCGCCCGGGGCGCTCCCCTGTTTCCTTCCGGTCCCGCACCGTCCGGCTGTTCGTATTCAGCATATCACATTTCGCGGCGCTTTGCCACCCCAAAACGCGGCGGAAGCGGGAACCCGGTTTTCGTCGAAGCGGAAGGGCCCGCCGGGGAGAGCGCAGAAACGGATGCGCGGGCCGGTGTCGGGACGCATCATCCGGCTGCGTCCGGCACCAAGGCCCGCGCATCCGCTTCTGCGCTCTCCCCGGCGGGACGTCTTCTGCTCCCGTGAACATCGGTGTTGCCGTAAAAAATGAAAAAATTATTGACCATCTCTTGACATCTCTCTCATGTGGTGATATTTTTATGATATCAAAATAATATCATATTGCCGCAAGCGGCGGCAGAAGGGAGTTACAAATGACACAGACATATGATCCCGCAGGAGGCGATTCTCTCCGAAGCATGCCTGTGACGGAAAAGGAGATCACCGCCAGGAGGGGGCCCGGCGTCCTGGCCGCCATTCTGGTCTGTTTTCCCATCGCGGTCCTGATCCTGGTGGGCGGCTGTTTTCTCGCTGACCTGAAAAGGACCGTTCCGGCTGTCATCCTCATCGTGTTCAGCGTCCTCGCTCTCGTCACGCTGTGCATCCTGTGCGCCGGATTTCATTCCGTCAACCCCAACGAGGCCATGGTGCTGACCCTGTTCGGCAGCTATTACGGCACGATCCGCAGGCCCGGCTTCTATTATACGAATCCGTTCTGCTCCGCCGTCAACCCCGGCGGGAAAACGGTGGCCTCCGGGAACAGCACCAATACCAGCATTTCCGGCAGCAACAAAATTTCCACCAAAATCCTGACGCTGAACAATGACAAGCAAAAGGTCAACGACATGCTGGGCAATCCGGTCATCATCGGCGCCGTGGTGCTCTGGCAGGTGACAGATCCCACCCGGGCCGTATTCCGCGTGGACAACTACAAACGCTATCTTTCCATTCAGTGCGATTCCATCATCCGCAATGTGGCCCGCCTCTATCCCTACGATGTCATCGACGAGGATGAAGACGGGGAACAGGACGAAAAGACGCTGCGCGGGAGCAGCCAGGAGATCGCGGAGCGCATGACGGAGGAGCTGCAGGAAAAGGTTGCCGACGCCGGCCTGAAGATTCTGGAGGTGCGCATCACCCATCTCTCCTATGCGGAGGAGATCGCCGCCGCCATGCTGCAGAGACAGCAGGCCACAGCCATCATCGCCGCCCGGAAAAAGATCGTGGAGGGCGCGGTGAGCATGGTGAAAATGGCCATCGACGAGCTGGGCGAGGAGGAGATCGTGGTGCTGGACGAAGAGCGCAAGGCCGCCATGGTCAGCAATCTTCTGGTGGTCCTCTGCGGAAATAAAGACGCCCAGCCCATTGTAAACAGCGGGAGCATCTATTAAAATAGAAGAAAAAACTGCTGTCCGCGCCTGCGTGCGGCCGCCGATTTCCCTGCGGCAAAGCCTTTACAAAACGCGGTTTCCCGCTGTCCATCCCTTAGAAACAGAGGTCATCCATGCCCCAGAGTATCGATGAAAAAGAAAAACAATTGCAGGAACGGCTGGAGCACATCCAGGCCCTCGAACAGGAGATCCTGAAAAAAGAAAAATCCCTGAAAGAACGGGAAAAGGCGAAGAAGCAGATGCTTCTCCGCCTTTCTCCCAGCCTCTGGGATGAGATCGCCGCCTGGGCCGAAGAGGATTTCCGCTCCATCAACAGCCAGGTGGAGTACCTTCTGACCGAATGCGTGCGGCAGCGAAAAAGGGGAAAGCGAAACCACGACTGATTTCTGATCGCGGCGAATCCGCCCCCGGAGAACACAAAAGCGGAGCCTCCATGCCCACCGGGCCGGACAGCTCCGCTTTTTATCTCCACAGAACCTTCGTCTGTCAGTCGATTCCCTGATCCTTGATGTATTCCATCACATCTCCCACCGTCTGAAGCTTCTCCAGGTCCTCGGACGGGATCTCGATGCCGTACTCCTCCTCAAACGCCATCACCAGCTCGAACAGATCCAGCGAATCCGCCTGAAGATCATCCTTGAATGAGGTATCCTCTGTAATTTCCACATCATCCAGGTTCAACTGCTCCCGAATAATATCCGCGATTTTCTCCAACATAGCACACGATCTCCTTTAGTGCCTCATCAAAGGGCTGTTTTCAAGGAAAGTATAGTATCTGCGGGAGGCGTTGTCAACCACTTTCGGCAAAAAGGGAAAGTTCCTGTCCGCGGAGCCCCGGTGCCGCCCATAGCCCTGTGAAAATCAGCAAAAAATCCCCCGAAATCCCGCATTTCCCTCTTGCGCGGCGCGGCCTTTTCGAGTAGAATAGAGAATGCCCTGAGGAGACGTCCGTTTCCGGAGGGATCCCCATTTACGGAGAAGTACCCAAGTGGCTGAAGGGTCCGGCTTCGAACACCGGTAGGCTGTAACAGGCGCGAGGGTTCAAATCCCTCCTTCTCCGCTCACGCAAGCCCCTTTATTTGGGGGCTTGTTTTGTTCCCGTGGAGGTTTCAGAAAAGCTATGAACGCGTTCCAATTCATCTGGCAGTACATCAAACGCCACAGATTCCAGTATGCGGCCGGCATCGTCACGCTGTTTTTCGTGGATTTCTTCAATATTTACATCCCGAGGCAGACCGGCGCCATCACCGACGGCCTGACCGCCAACAGCATGGACATGCCCCAGATTTTCCATTATCTGTTCATCATCTTTGCGCTGGGCGCGTCCCTGGCTCTGGGCCGTTTTTTCTGGCGCTATTTTCTGTTCGGCGCCGCCCGGGCCATCGAGCGGCAGTTGCGGGACGATATGTTCGCCCATCTGGAAAAAATGAGCGTGGAATATTACAACGGGCATAAGACCGGCGATCTGATGACCCGGTTCACCAGCGACCTGAACATGATCCGCATGGCCATCGGTCCCGCCGTCATCAGCGTCTTCGACGCCGTAGTCATGACCGCCATGGTGATCGGACAGATGATCTTTTATGTCAACCTGAGACTCACCCTGCTGGCCGTCATCCCCATGATCTTCATCTGCGTCGGCGAGATCTATTACGGCAAGATCATGAAGCCCAAATTCAGGGAGCGGCAGGAAGCGGTGTCCAATCTGACCGACTATGTACAGGAGAGCTTTTCCGGCGTCCGCGTCATCAAGGCCTTCGTACAGGAACGGGCCCAGATGTACGGCTTTCTGGCGGCCAACCGCCACGCCATGGATCGAAACCTGAACGTGGCGCGCCTGCAGGCCGTGGTCATGCCTCTGCTGGACGTCATCATCGGCCTGAGCAGTCTGATCACCCTGATATACGGCGGCTATCTGGCCATCACGGGACAGATCACGCTGGGCCGCTTCGTGGCTTTCAACCAGTATATCAACATGCTGGTCTGGCCCATGCTGGCCTGCGGGGATTCCATCAACATGTTTTCCCAGGGCAGCGCCTCCATCCGCCGGGTGCAGGAGATTTTCGAGGAAAAGCCGGAAATCTTCGATTCCGATAAGGTGGAGCCTACGCCGTCCTTAAAGGGCGAAATCACCCTCTCCCACCTGACCTTCATCCACCGGGGCCACAGCGAGCCCACCTTAAAGGACATCAGCCTGGAGATCCCCGCGGGAACCACACTGGCCATTATCGGCCGCACGGGCAACGGCAAATCCACGCTGGTGAACCTGCTTCTGCACCTGTACAATGTCAAGCCCGGCATGATCCTGCTGGACGGCCGGGACATCGGCACCATCCCGTTAAAGGATCTGCGGGAGAACATCGCCTATGTGCCCCAGGACAACTTCCTGTTTTCCGACACCCTGAAATCCAATATCGCCTTCGGCGCGGAGGAAGAAAACATGGACGCCATCATCCGGGCCACCACGGCCTCCTGCATCCATGACAACATCGTGGCCTTTCCCGACGGCTACGAAACCATCGTGGGCGAACGGGGCGTGACCCTTTCCGGCGGCCAGAAGCAGCGCAGCTCCATCGCCCGGGCGCTGATGAAGGACGCGCCCATCCTGATCCTGGACGACGCGCTCTCCGCCGTGGATACAGACACCGAGGAACAGATCCTGAAAAACCTGAAGGAAAACCGGCGCGGCAAGACCACTATTCTGATCGCCCACCGCATTTCCACCATCCAGAACGCCGATGTGATCATGGTGCTGGAGGACGGGGAGGCCAGAGAGGTCGGCGATCACCGCACGCTGATGGCGATGAAGGGCATTTACTACGACATGTTTGAGAAGCAGCAACTGGAAGCCGCCATCGGAGAGAAACGGGCCGCGTTCGCGGCGGAAGGATGACATACCGTTATGAAACGACTATTCGCCTATTTGAAACCGCATAAAAAAGTGATGGCGGCGGCCACCCTGCTGGTGCTGTTCATCATTGTGGTGGAGCTGTATCGCCCCATCATCATCGGCGACGCCATCGACACCTACATAAACGGTTATCAGAAGCCGTTCGCCAGGGTGCAGGAGGACGCGCCCGGAAGCATCGCATGGCAGGGGCTTTTTCTGACGCAGGAGCTGCCGGAGGGCGAAACCGGCCCGCTCTGTCAGATTTTTCTCTACGAGGATCAGTATTATATGGCCCTGGATCTGGACCCGGAGACCTGTGAGACGCTGCGGGAGGCTCCGCCGCAGGTGCTGTCCGGCTATGTGGCAGACGGTGCAATTCTGCTTTCCCGGGAGGATCTGAGGCTCCTGCGCCGCCGGGATTTTTCCGGCATTCTGACCGCCGCCGCTCTCTATTTCGGCATGCTCCTGCTGGGCTTCGTGCTGAACACCGCGGACACCTGGATGCTCCAGAAAATGGGCCAGAGCATTATCTTCAAAATGCGCGAGGAGGTGTTCGGGCATATTCACAGCCTGTCCTTAAGCTTTTTCAACACCACCCCCGTGGGCAAGCTGGTGACCCGGGTCTCCAACGACACCGAGGCCGTCAACGAACTGTTTTCCTCGATCCTCGTCCGTCTGTTCAAAAACGTCGTGAAGATCCTCGGCTATGCCGTGGTCATGCTTTCCATTCATGTGAAGATGACGCTGATCTCCTTCGCCCTGCTGCCCGTGGTGACGGTGCTGACCTTCGTGTTCCGCTATTACTCCCGCAAGGCCTATCAGATCACCCGCAACAAGATCACGGAGCTCAACACGTTTCTGTCGGAGCACATCTCCGGCATGCGGCTGATCCAGATTTTTGCGCGGGAACAGCAGAAATATAAAGAATTCACGCAGAAATCCCGGGAGCTGTATCAGGCCAACTGGCGTGAGGTCATGACCTTCGCCATTTTCCGCCCTTCCATTTATATGATCTCCGTACTGGCCCTGCTCCTGGTCATCGGCGTCGGCAGCAGCTCGGTTCTGAACGGCTCCCTCTCTCTGGGAACGCTGTTCATCTTCATCACCTATATCGGCAGCTTTTTCGATCCCATCCAGGAGCTGGCGGAGCAGTTCGGCACCCTGCAGTCCTCGCTGGCTTCCGCTCAGAAGGTGTTTTCCATCCTGGACGAAAAACCGGAAATCGTGAACCCGGACCGGCCGGTGGAGGTCAACATCCAGGGCCGCATCGAATTCCGGCATGTCTGGTTCGCCTATGAAAAAGAAGATTACATTTTAAAAGACGTGAGCTTTGTCATCCGTCCGGGCGAGAAGGTGGCCTTCGTGGGCGCCACCGGCGCCGGCAAGTCCTCCATCCTGAACCTGATCGGCCGTTACTACGATATCCAGAAGGGGGAAATCCTCATCGACGGCGTCAACATCCGGGACATCGACACGGACGTGCTGCGCGGCGCTATCGGACAGGTGCAGCAGGACGTATTCCTCTTCACGGGAGACGTGGAGAGCAACATCACGCTGGGCAATCCCAACATCACCCCCGAGGAGGTCCGCCGCGCGGCGGAAACGGTGCATGCGGACTCCTTCATTGAAAAAATGCCCGGGAAATATCACGAGCCGGTGACGGAACGGGGCAGCACCCTTTCCGCCGGCCAGCGGCAGCTTCTTTCCTTCGCCCGGACGCTGGCCTACAAGCCCTCCATCCTGGTGCTGGATGAGGCCACGGCCAACATCGATACGGAAACCGAAAGCCTGATCACCCAGGCGCTGGCGCATCTGATGGAGGGCCGCACCACCATCATGGTGGCGCACCGTCTCTCCACGATCCAGCACGCGGACAAAATCATTGTCGTCCACAGGGGACGCATCGCGGAATCCGGCACCCATCAGGAGCTCCTGGCGCAGGGCGGGCTTTACAAGAAGCTGTACGACCTGCAACTGGTGGAGTGAGGGCCGGCGGGCCGCAGCGGTGAAAAACCGCCCGTGCAGGACAGGCCGGGCGGTTTTTCCTTTAAAGCTTTATTGTTAAAACTCCAAACTATCTCTGTTCAAAAGAAAATACTTCATTCCCATGATCACAAAGCCTTCTTCATTTCTCCACGGCTTCTTCGTTCCGCTGACGATAACGATCTTTTTAAAAGAATCCGGAATATTGCGCAGCGAATGAAATTCCTGCGTCTGTTTTTCTTCCGAATTCATATCATATGCGGCCTGAACATAGTACCTCCGGCTGCCCTGATTTACCACGAAGTCGACCTCCATCTGCTTTCGGACGCGTCGGCCCTCCTTATCCTTACCGAAGGTTTCCACAACACCCACATCCACATTATAACCACGGACCAGCAGCTCGTTATATATGACATTCTCCATGATATGAGTAAGTTCCTGCTGTCGGAAATTCAGTCTGGCATTTCGAAGTCCCAGATCCGTGAAATAATATTTCAGGTTTGCGCCAATATATTTTCTGCCCTTGATATCATAGCGCCAGGCTTTCGAGATCAGAAAAGCCTCCGCCAGATAATCAATGTGATTGGAGATCGTTTTATTGGTATAACTCATCTGGCGTTCACTGGCGAAAGTATTTGCGATCTTTGACGGATTGGTAGGCGCACCGATCGCGGACGCAAGCACATCAACCAGGATACTGATCTCTTCCACATTTTGGATCTTGTTTCTTTCAATAACATCCTTCAGATATACATTGGCAAAAATATTTTTCAGATATTCTGCCTTCTGACGTTCACTCTGAAAACCCGCGACCTGCGGCAGGCCGCCATAAGTCATATAATCCTCCCAGGCATCGTCATAGGTACCGTCATAAACAGAATAAAACTCGGCAAAGGACAGCGGATAAATCCTGACCTCATCTCCTCTGCCGCGAAATTCCGTCACGATATCGCTGGAAAGGAATTTTGAATTACTGCCGGTCACATATATATCAAGATTGCCCATACGGAGCAGGCTGTTCAGCACTTCCTCAAACCGCGGCATAAACTGCACCTCGTCCAAAAGAAGATAATACCTGTCGGCATCCTTCACAGCATCCCTGATATACCGAAAGCACATCCTGGGATCTCTCAACTCCTCATTTTCAATACCGTCCAGCGCGATCTCAATAATATGCCCCGCATCAACACCGTTTTCCAGTAAATATCTTTTAAATATGGTAAAAAGCAAATACGACTTCCCACATCTGCGGATACCGGTAATCACCTTTATCATCCCGTTATCTTTTCGCTCAATCAACTGCTGCAGATAGCCGTCTCTCTTAATTTCTATCATGGCACACCTTATTTTTGTGCATCTGCACGTTTTTTAGTAATGTCATCCCACCGCAGACGTATTCCTTTATGATTTCTGTCGGATTCCTGCACGATTCCGGCCGCAATGCAGGGAATAACGCGATGGAACGCAGCCGCACTCACGAAAGGATCTCGATGCTCCAGCGGTTCTCATAGACCGCGCCGGGCTCCAGAGAGAGCAGCCCCGGCTGGGTGGAAAGATCCTCCACTATGCCTTTGCGGGAGGGCAGGGACGACCAGGGCTCGATGCACACGTAGGGCGCATCGGTCTTCGGCATGTGCCAGAAGCCCAGGTAATCCATCTGCGGATAGCTCACGCGCACGCCCTTCTTCCCGGCGGAAACCAGCGAAACCGTCTTCGCCATATCCCGCAGGACGATGGCGTCCTCATCGAACAGATCGTGGCGCAGCGGCAGTATGCGGCCATCCTGCAGCGCGAAATCCGTTTCCCTGCCCGTCACAAAGCAGTCCGGAGAAAACTCGATGCGCTTCGGGCCGGCCGTTTCGGCGAATTCCAGCCGATAGTCTTCGAAGGAATAGCCGTCCTCCAGCGGCACCTGAAAGCCCGGGTGTCCGCCGATGCCGAAATACATCTTTTTCCTATCCTGATTGTGCACCCGGAATGTGATCTCAATCTCGCTTCCGCGGAGAGCGTATTCGATATCCAGCGTAAAATCAAAAGGATACTGCTGTTCAGTGACCTCGCTGCTCTTCAGGGAGAGCTTCAGGAAATCCGCCTCGGATCTTTTCATTTCCATGACGGAATCCTTCAGAAAGCCGTGGATATCCATCTCATAGGTTTTCCCGTCCAGACGGTATCTGCGTCCCGTCAGCCGCGCGATATAGGGGAACAGGTTCGGCCCCCGGTCCTCCCAGTAGCGAGGATCCCCCTGCCAGAGGTATTCCGTCCCTTCCCGGTCCAGGATGGACCACAGCGTCCCTCCCTGATCGGAAACCTTCACCGTCAGCCGTTCGTTTTTCAGTTCATACAGCATGCCTCCATGCCCTCCTTTTTCTGTATCCTTACACGCTCCGGCCCTGCCAGACATCATGCCGTCCCGTGTCCGCCCCACACCTGTTCCAGATAATCCCCGACCGCATCCAGATCCGGAAAGATACCCTCCACGATCTGCCGGATCTGATCGTCCGGTTCATAGAGATCCGGCACCATGAGCGTCCGGCATCCGGCGCGGTGCGCGGAAAGCAGGCCGTTCCGGGAGTCCTCCAGCGCGAAGCAGTCCTTTGGCGCCGCCCCCAGCGCCCCGCAGGCCTTCCGGTAAATATCCGGCTCCGGCTTCGAACGCTCCACCATGTCCCCGCAGATCACGGCGTCAAAATATTCATACACCGAAGTTTCCTTCAAATGCGCGGTCACATCCGCGCGCCCGGTGGAGGACGCCACCGCCAGCCTGCAGTCCATTTCCTTCAGCCGGGGGAGGAGTCTGTACAAACCTTTTTTCACCGGAATTCCGTTTTTCCGATAATATTCCGTCAGGAATTCTCCCGCATATTTCCGAAGGGCGTCCTCGTCGAAACGCGACCCGTACTCCGCTTCCCAGATCGCCCGCGTCATGGCCGCATTCGTCCCCATGGTTTTTAACACCATCTCTCCGGCCCGTCCGAGCCCCATCCGCTCGCCCGCATAATTCCACGCCTTCACATGGACCGCTTCCGTGTCGAACATCAGGCCATCCATATCAAAAATAACCGCTCTCAAAGCTTCTTCCTTTTCATTTCAGGTCCGCGTCAGTCCTCAGCCACCAGCGCAGCACGTCCTGAATCTTATCGTCCCAGTACTTCCACTGATGATCACCGGCAGAAGTCTCACAGGTCAGATCATAGCCCAGCCTTTCCGCCTCTGCCCACATCTTCCGGTTCCCCTGATACAGAAAATCCTCCGTACCGCACCAGGCATACAGTCGGGGAAGAGGCTTCCCGCTCTCTGCCAGCACCTTCGCGGCCGCAAAGAGATCGTTCCGGGATCCCTCCAGTTCCTCCGGACTTCCGAAAATCCCCTGCATCAGCGCGCTGCGCGTCTCGTCCGCCGCGCTGTTGCGCGTATAGCTGCCCGCGACATCCAGCGCCCCGGACAGCGACGCCGCGCTGCCGAAGGTTTCCGAAGCCAGCAGTCCCAGCTTCCATGCGCCATAGCCGCCCATGGAAAGCCCCGCCGCCAGCGTATCCTTCCGCCGCTTTGACATGCGCGGGAAAAATTCGCGGCAGATTTGCGGCAGTTCTTCCGAAATATAGGTGAAATACCGCATCCCGTAGGCGGTGTCCGTATAAAACGCCAGATGCGTGGTGGGCATCACCACGGCGATCCCCAGCCCGGCGGCGTAGCGTTCGATCGAAGTCCGCCTCTGCCAGATCGTGTGATCGTCACTCATCCCGTGCAGCAGGTACATGGTCTTGTAGCTGCCGTCCGGCGCCATCCCCTCCATTCCGATCTGTCCGTGCGTGCTCTGGGGCAGGATCACGTCCATATTCACGCACATGCCCAGAACGTCCGAAAAGAAATCCACATGTAAAAGTGCCATTGCTTTCCCTCCTCTGTACTGTTTTTCCCGTCCGCAGAAGCTGCCGTCCGGCTTTGCTTTCAGAGTATCACATCTGCCGGTCAATTACAACGGTTCTTCCGGGCCAGACACCCGTCTATCTTCCAGGCCGGGTGCCCGTCCATCGTTCAGTCCTCCCGGTATTCCTCGATCATCCGGGCAAGCTCCTCGATCTCTTTGCGGCTCAGCTTCTTTCTTTTCAAAAAGGCCGCCACAAAACCCGGCAGAGAGCCGCCGTAATTCTCATCCAGATACCGCTCTCCCTTGCGGCGTACGTACTCCTCCCGGCTCATCAGCGATGTCACTACCGTATCCCGATTCTGAAAAATCCCGTTGGCACAGATCTTGCGCAGCACCGTATATGTAGTCGATTTTTTCCAGTTCAGGCGCTCCTGCGCCAGCCGCACCAGCTCACCGCTCCCGATCGGTTCCTTCTCCCAGATGAGCTTTGCCAGCAGCATCTCCGCTTCCGTCATCACATAAACGATCATCCGCCGTTCCCCTTTCCCGCAGCCGTAGCCTTTCCGGATCCGTTCCGCCGAACAGGTCTAAACCATTTAAACCTCTGCTTTCAGTTTAGGACGGCCGACGCTGTTTGTCAAGCCCCGCCGGTCCGGATCCGCAGGTGCTGCGTGTCCGGCCTCCGAAAAGGGAACGGCCCGCGGACCCTGCAGAGCCCTTTGCCGGAAACGCATCTTTCGATCCGCCTGCTGTCTTTTTGGCCCATGTCAGAAAATACGGGTTGTCTGAGCGAAGCGAGTTTCCCGTATTTTCTGACAGTTTTGGACAAAAAAGGCGGCGGGCGGATGATGCGTTCCGGTTCGGGCTCCGCAGGGTCCGCGGGCTGTTCCCTTTTCGGAGGCCGGACACTGCAGCACCTGCGGGGCTGGGCCGGCGGGGCCGGGCAAGCGGTACCGTTCAGCCGATCACAAACTCCGGGAAGCCCATGGAGCCGGGCGCGATCTCGTATTCCCCGAATACGATCACGACCTTCCCGTCCCCGTTCAGGTAGAACATCGTCTCCGGCGTGACGGTGGTGAAGCCTTCCATATCCGCCAGATCGCCAAATCCGAAATACATCGCGTTCTCATCGTCCTGTATCCTCTGCTCGATCTGCTCCGTGATGCTTTTGTTGCAAAGCTCGATATAGTCGCTGCCCAGAAGCTCCTGCAGCGTCAGCGCGCGGTCCTCCGCCAGGTTCAGGTTGTAATAATGGCGTTCCTCTTCCGCGGATACCCAGTTCTTCGCGGTGACCAGCACGAAGGACAGGATATCCCCCTCCTGATAGGTGACATCATAGTCCACATAAATATCCATGGTCCGGCCGCCCCACTCCTCCTCGGTGCCGCCGGTGGCGAAAAAGGCCTCCTTATATTCCGCAAACTCCTCCTTCGCCTGCGCCGTATAGGCGTCCACGATCTCCCGGATTTCCGCATTGACCTCTTCGCTGTTTCCGTCGTCCGCGATCTGCGGGACCTCCAGGTTCATCTCATAGTCCCCGTCCATACCGTGCCAGGAACGGATCGTCAGCACCCGGACGAGCTTTCCCAGGATCGGGATTTGTCCCATTTCCTTCGCAAACACTTCGCTGGTGTTGACCCCGATCCCCAATATCAGCAGCAGCGCCGCGGCGGCAGCGGCAGTGTACCGGAAGATACGCCCGCCGGGACGCTTTTGTTTCTTTTCCGGTATTTCGTTTTTCCCGGCTTTTTTCGATTCCCCTGTTTTTTCCATTTTATCTGTCTTTTCCATCTTTTCCCCCATTCCCATCTTTTCTGTCTGCTCCATCTCTTTCCACCGTTCTTCCCATCCGCTTTCCGCCTCCGGCTCTTCCGCGCCGTTCTGATCCGGCTTCCCGGAAGCAACAGCGCGCCGGACCGCTTCGTCCAGCCCCTCCGGGATCTGTATGGCTTCATAATATTTCCCGGCATCTTTGATCCGGTTCCATTCCTCCCGCCTCATCCTGCCGTCACCTCCAGTCTTTTTCTCAGACGCCTCAGCGCGCTGTACAGTCTGAATTTCACCGTGTTCAGATTCGCTCCGGTGATCTCAGAGATCTGCTTCAGTGTCAGATCCTCATAAAAATGCAGGATCACCACGGTCTTCATCGGTTCCGGAAGCCCCAGCACTTCTTCGTACAACTCCCGGTCCCGGTCATAAGCGCTCTCCCGATACGGCTGCTCCGGCAGCTCCTCCTCCGGCGTTTCCCTTCGGTTTTCCCGCAGGTACTGCAGCGATTCGTTCACCACGATCCGGTAGAACCAGGTTTTCAGCGCGTCAGGATTCCGAAGGCCATGGCATTTCTCCAGCCCCTTTACGATCGCGTTCTGCACCACATCCAGCGCGCCGTCCCGGTTCCGCACATAGCTGTAGGCCAGCCGGTAAAACCTGTCCTGGTTTTCCAGAATATGGGAAACCGCGCGCTCATAAATATCCTGCGCCATGCCCTCCTCCTTTTCCAACGTATTTCTATTCTGTACCGCTCCTGTCCCATAGATGCACAAAGCCCGCCAAAAGTTGGCGGGCCTCCCCATTTTTTCTGCCGCGTCCGGCCTCCGGGACAGGGAACAGCCCGCGGACTCTGCGGAGCCCAAGCCGGAACGCATCATCCGCCAGCCGCCTTTTTTGCCCAAAGCTGTCAGAAAATACGGGAAACTCGCTTCGCTCAGACAACCCGTATTTTCTGACATGGGCCAAAAAGACAGCAGGCGGATTGAAAGATGTGTTTCCGGCAAAGGGCTCCGCAGAGTCCGCGGGCTGTTCCCTGTCCCTAAGATCAGACACGCCCTATCCAGCCGCCGTCCGTCTGCCGCCCCGTGTGCATTCCATTTTCCCGGACCGTTAGAAAAACGCCGGTGCTTAGCGAAGCGAGCCCATCGGGCGAAGCTGAGCTTAGCACCGCTGCGTTTTTCTCCGAGCGCGAGCGTGTCCGGAAAAGGAATGCACACAGGGCGGCAGACGGACGGCGGCTGGATAGGACGCAGGCGGGGCTGTCTTTGCGGAGCCAACAACGCGATATCAGTTCTGCTGCCGGATCTGCTGTCCCGTGATCAGCGGATAGACTGCCAGGGCGCTGCCCTCCAGATCCTCCCGGTGCATGTCCACCGCCGTGATCTGGCTGTTTTCGTAGGTCGTATAGTAGTAAATCCCCTTGTCGGTGTTGCAGCAGGAGCTGTAAATGGTGATCTCATATTTGCCGCCGCCCATATGGACGCAGCCCCTCTGCTGGGCCACCGAACCCAGGATGTGGAAAAACTGGCTGATGCTCTCGGATTCCGAATCGCCGGAAAGAGAATTCATCTTTGTAAACACGGCCTTCACAAAACGGGATGCCGAGGAAAGATCCCCGGGAAGTCCCATGCCGCCCATCCCGCGGCTGTAGGCGGAAAGCTCCAGCCCCTTTGCGAAGGTGTTTTCCGGCATCTCTGCGGTCAGGTATCTGTAATTGTTCAGGCCGAACATCTGGATATCGAAGGTCGGGTTGTTGGTCAGGACGCCTACGGGATTGTCGTAGACCTTCAGGCCGTCCTTCACGGATTCCACCGTGAGGGAAGCGTCCCGGTCGGAAATGATCCAGTGCAGCGGCGAAAGCGGAAGCTCCTCGCTGAAATCGATCTTCACCAGATTCAGGCGCGCCAGCAGCGCTCTGGCCTCCTCCACCGTGGCGCACTGGCCCAGGATCCACGGGATGAACTCGAAGGGAGAAACATTGTCCTTTCCCGGCTCCTCCGGCTTGTAGTCCGCGTTCCCCGGAAAATTCAGGCCGGCCATTCCCAGCCCCTTTTCATTGACCGCATCGTAATAGAGCGGATAATCTCCCACCACATAGGCCATGCCGATCATGGCATAATGCTCCGTCAGGCTCCCCGCCCTCCGGAAGTGGAACGGATGCCGTCTGGGCGTCACCGTGACCGTCTCATGGTAAGAATATTCCAGATCCAGATTGCGCCCGAAATAATGATCCTTTGTCCTGTAATTTGCTGCCGTACACATTGCCGCTTCCTCCTCGATTTATATTTTTCGGCCCCTTTTCCGTATTCAGCGCCGCTGCCAGAAATCCTCCCGCACCTGCTGCTTTTCCATATGAGGCTCTCCGTCGTTCACATACTGCAGCACCATGGCGGAGGTTTTCGCCATCGTGACCTGCAGCTTTCCGCCCGTGACCTCATAAGAAATGGGGTCCGTATCATAGCCCTCGTCATGGGTATAGATCAGCCGCGTCAGGCGCGCGTTCTGAGGAATGCCCAGCTCCCAGACCGAAATGTTTTTCGTGACCGCGTGATCGTTGTTATTGACAAAAACCACGGAATGCCGCCTCCGGTCAAACCGCCCGTAAGCGAGAAAATTATAATCGGCATACAGCCGCTTGAGAGAGCCGGTCCGAAACTCCCTGTTCTGCCTGTGCATCCGGATCGCGTCCCGGTGAAACTGAATGAGCTGCTCATCCTCTCTGCCCCAGGGATAGGTCCGGCGGTTGTCCGGATCCGTGAAACCACACAGCCCCGCCTCATCCCCGTAATACAGGGTGGGGGCCCCGATCCAGGTCATCTGAATCACCACCGCCTCCCGCAGCACCGCCTTATCCACGCCCCGTTCCGCCGCTTCCGGTCCCAGGCTGTTGGCCCGGCCCACCATCCGTCCGGTCCGCGTCAGGAAGCGGGAATGATCGTGATTGGAAAGCTGATTCATGGCAGTCATGGCGGAAGGCATCGCCATGCGCGCGCCGTACCGGGTCATGGACTCGAAAAAAGCCTCCGCGTTTCCCAGAAGATCCCTTCTGCAGTCGTCGCTGTGCTTTTCCATGCCGGTCAGGAACCAGGTCACCGGCTCCATGAACGCGTCGTAATTCATGACGGTATCCCACTCGTCCCCGCACAGCCAGGCCGAGGGATCCCCATAGTGCTCCGCCAGCACGATGGCATCCGGATTCGCTTCCCGGACAGCCCTGCGGAACCTTTTCCAGAACTGATGATTATATGCCGGCGAATGGCCCAGATCGGCGGCCACATCCAGCCGCCAGCCGTCCGCGTTAAAGGGCGGCGACACCCATTTTTTCCCGATGCGGAGAATGTACTCCTCCAGCTCCCTGGAGCCCTCATAATTGAGCTTGGGCAGCGTCTCGTGCCCCCACCAGCCGTCGTAGGTGGAATTACAGGGAAAACGATCCTCCTCCCGGAAGCGGAAATAGTCGTGATACGGACTGTCCGCGGACAGATAGGCGCCCTTTTCATAACCGGGCGCGTTCTCATAGATCCGCTCCCGATCCATCCATTTGTTAAAGGAACCGCAGTGATTGAACACGCCGTCCAGGATGACGCGCATTCCCCGCTTATGGGCCTCCTCTACCAGCTTCGCGAACAGCGCGTCGCTGGCCTCCAGATTCTCCCGGTCGGTGACCCGCGTGATATAGCGCTGCGCGTTGACGTTTTCCTTTTCCCAGTCCTCCAGCAGCCTGCCGCCGTCCTTCACGATCTTCCCGTAATGCGGATCGACATGATCGTAGTCCTGGATATCGTACTTGTGATTGGAGGGCGAGACGAAAATCGGATTGAAGTAGATCACCTCCACGCCCAGCCCCTCCAGATAATCCAGACGGTCCATCACGCCCTGCAGGTCGCCGCCGTAGAAATTGCCCACATCCATGTTGGCCGGATAGCTGTACCAGTCCTCCACGTGACGGCTCTTGCCGTTCACATAATAATACTCGCCCGTCAGCACATCGTTGCCGGGATCCCCGTTGCAGAACCGGTCAACAAAGATCTGGTACATCACGGCCCCCTTCGCCCACTGAGGCGTCTCAAAGCCGGGAATGACGGTAAAGCGGTAAGGCTCCTCCGACCGCCTCACCACGCCGCGGCAGTCATAATCGCAGACGATGCTCCCCGCCATGATCTGAAAATAATACGTTATCTTTTCGTCGTCCAGTTGCAGCTCCGTTTCGTAATAATCAAACTGCTCATCCGATTTTTCCTTAAACATCAGGCTCTTCTGATCCCTGCACATCAGAAAAACCCGATCCACATTCCTGCGCTTGGTGCGCAGACCGATCTTCACCCTGCTGTATGGGGCAGGCTGGGGCGGCGTCACAAAATTCTCCGTCGTATCGCTGAAGATCGCCTTTTTCGTAAAAACAGGACGCATCTCGCTCAGATACTTCTGATTCTTAAATAACTGTTCCGGGTCCATGCGATCTCTCCCCTTTGTTATGCTTCTTCCATCATATCCCGAATTCTCTCCCATGTAAATCATAAAATGCAAAAAGGACGGCTCGGTCCGCCGTCCTTTTCGGAGAAGGTATTTCCTCTTATGGGGTATAGCAAAAAATGTATTGGGGGGTTACGGTTATTATCGTAGCAGACCCGATCCCTTTTGTACATACTCCGCTTTCACAAACTTTACAAAAACAATGTTTATTTTTTGTGCATATTGCATATTCCCTGGTCAAAAGGGACATATCACGCGAAAAGAGCCTCAAACTCGGCGCGGCCGATCTTTTCCTTTTCCAGAAGCAGATCCGCACAGGCGCGAAGCACATCCTCATGCTTCCGGATCAGCTCCTTCGCCTTTCCGTAGCAGTCGTCGATGATCCGCCGGACCTCCCGGTCGATCTCGCCGCTCACCAGCTCGCTGCGGGCCCTGGCATGGGCCAGATCCCGTCCGATGAACACCTCGTCGTCATCATCGTCATAGCAGATGACGCCCACGTTTTCGGACATCCCGTAACGGGTCACCATCTTTCTGGCGATCTTCGTGGCCTCCTTGATGTCGCTGGACGCGCCGGTGGTGATGTCGTCAAAAACGAGCTCCTCCGCGATCCGCCCGCCCAGGGCGACCATGATCTCCTGCAGCATGCGTCCCTTCGTCATGAACATATCGTCCCGTTCCGGCAGGGGCATGGTATAGCCCGCCGCGCCGATCCCCGTGGGGATGATGGACACGGTGTACACCGGACCCACATCTGGAAGCACATGAAACAGGATCGCGTGACCGGACTCGTGATAGGCTGTGATCCGCTTTTCCCGGTCGGAAATGATGCGGCTCTTTTTCTCCGCGCCCACGCCCACCTTGATAAAGGCCCTGCGGATATCCTCCTGCGTCACGAACGCCCGGTCCTCCCTGGCCGCCACGATGGCCGCCTCATTCATGAGATTCTCCAGATCCGCGCCCGTAAAGCCAGCGGTGGTCTGCGCCACCTGCTTTAAATCCACATCATCCGCCAGCGGCTTATTCCTGGAATGAACCTTCAGAATATCCTCCCGGCCGCCCACATCCGGCGTCCCTACGCTGATCTTGCGGTCAAACCGGCCGGGACGCAGGATCGCGGGATCCAGAATGTCCACCCGGTTGGTGGCCGCCATGACGATGATCCCCTCGTTGACGCCGAATCCGTCCATTTCCACCAGCATCTGATTCAGCGTCTGCTCTCTCTCGTCGTGCCCGCCGCCCATGCCGGTGCCCCTGCGCCTGGCTACGGCATCGATCTCATCGATGAACACGATGCAGGGCGCGTTCTTCTTTGCCTCTTCAAACAGATCCCGCACCCGGGACGCGCCCACGCCGACGAACATCTCCACAAAATCCGAGCCGGAAATGGAGAAAAACGGCACGTCCGCCTCTCCCGCGATGGCCCTGGCCAGCAGCGTCTTGCCCGTTCCGGGAGGGCCCTCCAGCAGAACGCCCTTGGGGATACGGGCGCCGACCCGGGTGAATTTGTCAGGCGCCTTCAGGAACTCCACGATCTCCTGCAGATCCTCCTTTTCCTCCTTCAGCCCCGCCACGTCCTTCAGCGTGATCCTGCTGTCCCCAGCCATGCTCAGCCGGGCCCGGCTTTTGCCGAAGTTCATCATCTTGCTGCCGCCGTTCATCTGGGCGTTCTGGGCGTTCATCATCATGAAGATCAGCGCGATGCCACCCACCATGATGAGCGCCGGCAGGATCGATGTCAGAAACACGTTCTCTCCCGGCACATCCTGCGGCACATAATCCACGCCCGCGGCCTCCAACTGCGCGATCAGCGCATTGACATCCGTCACCACCAGAAGCCGTTCCCCGCCGTCCTTCAGACTGATCTGCGCAGAACCTGTGGGAACCTCCCGGTTCTGCACGACCAGAACGCCGGTGACGTCCCCGGCCTCCAGCATCCGGTCAAATTCCGCCTGGGTGCAGGTGTTCTCCATCCGCCGCAGCGTGCCGGAAAACCAGAACAGCAGCGCTGCCACCAACACCAGGGAAATCACCAGATTAATTCCTCTGCCGTTTCTGTTCACGGTATTCTCCTCCAAATAAAACAATATTTCCGCCGGCCCGCGCGCGGCGAAGCCGTTCAGTCGAACCGCACTACGCCGATATAGGGCAGGTTGCGGTAGCGCTGGTCGTAATCCAGTCCGTAGCCGACCACGAACTCATCCGGAATGGAAAAGCCGGTATAGTCCACCTTCACGTCCACCACACGCCGATCAGGCTTATCCAAAAGCGTGCACAGCGCCAGGCTGGCCGGGCCCCTGTCCCGGAGCATCTTGAGCAGATAGCTCAGCGTCCGGCCGGAATCCACGATATCCTCCACCACGATCACGTCCTTGCCGGACAGAGGTTCATCCAGATCCTTCACGATCCGGATCACACCGCTGGAGCTGGTACCCCCGCCGTAGCTGGACACGGACATGAAATCCATGGACACCGGCACGGTGATCCGCTTCGCCAGCTCGCACATGAAAAAGCTGCCGCCCTTCAGCACACAGACGAGATGCACCTGCCTGCCCGCATAATCTCTGCTGATCTGATCCCCGATGGCCTGGATCCGTTCATCCACTTCCTGTTCGGTCAGCATGACCTCCACTCTTTCAGACATTCTTCCGATCCTCCTCTTTTGTTCCGTCCGTCCCCGCGGGAACAACGGTGATCTCCAGAACGGCGGCGGTCTGCGCCGTCACCCTGTAGGCCGCGCTGATCCGGTGACCCGGCAGCCACACAACATGCGCGCCGTCCGCCAGAAACACCATCCCGTCCCGCTTTTTTGCGGGAATCCTTTCCTCTATCATATAGCGCTTCAGGCTCTTTTTGTGCAGCGCGTCATCCACCGTCAGATAATCTCCCGCCCTGCGGGTCCGAAACCCCGTCTCCGGGAAATTCAAAGCCATTT
Source organism: uncultured Eisenbergiella sp. (assembly GCA_947627215.1). Classification (GTDB taxonomy): domain Bacteria; phylum Bacillota; class Clostridia; order Lachnospirales; family Lachnospiraceae; genus Gallintestinimicrobium. The sequence goes on along the minus strand of CANQVD010000011.1, from coordinate 39,785 downwards.
TATCATACGACAGCCATTTCGTATACGTTTTTTGCGGGATATTTTTGAAAAAAGAGCGGTTTTCGGCCTCCCCGCCCCCTCCGGCGGCGGGTCCGGGCAGAAACCGGACGGACACCTCGCCCAGTCCCGGCACGAAGCTGCTGCCGCTTCGCAGCGGATACAGCGGTTGTTCACGCCTGTCGGCTTCCTCCTCCGCCGTCCCGATGCACACCGTCCCGAACTCCCGGACGGCCCGTATCCCGCAGACCGGGAGCTCCACCCGGCGCCCGCTGAGGCATTCCGGCGCGAACAGATGTCTGACCTGCCGGATATGGGCTGCGGTCAGGTCCCGCCCCTTCCCCAGCTCTTCCAGGAGCAGATAGAGCATCTGATCCTGCAGGAACGGATCCTCCCGCAAAAAAGCGCCCGCATTCAGGCGGAGCTCCCCTTTCCCGGCCGAAACCGTCTCCCGGATATCCGGAACCGCAGCGGCATCTCCGCCCCGGCCGGGCGCTTTGCCCCGCTCCTGCGGGCCGCCCGGCTCCGCTGCGGCACACCGTTTCAGTGCTTCCGCCGCCTGCGCGCGCACGAAGCGGGCCGCCTGCTCCAGAAGGGCCGCCTCCTGTGCCAGATGGACCTTCGCCCCGGCACTGATCTCCCGCTCCGCATAGGGCAGGATCCGGTTGCGGATCTTATTTCTCGTATAGAGATCCCGGGCGTTGGTGCCGTCTGTCCGCCAGCCGAGCCCCGCGTCCTTCAGAAAAGCCTCGATCTCCTCCCGTCCCGTAAACAGCAGCGGCCGGATGATCCGAATGCCGTCCGCCGTCCGCCGCACGGGACGTATGCTGCCCATCCCCTCCAGCCCGGTTCCCCGCAGCAGATGAAACAGAAGCGTCTCCGCCCGGTCGTCCCGGTTGTGGGCCACGGCAACGCACCCTCTGACCGCGTCCGCGCCGCACCGGGCGCGCAGCTCCTTCACAAAAGCCCGGTACCGCACGCGCCGTCCCGCTTCCTCACAGGAGATTTTCTCGCGCTTTGCCAGCGCTTCCACATCCTCCTTCACCAGCACAAGGGGCACTCCCAGGCGTTCGCACAGCGCGCGCACGAACTGCGCGTCCGCCCCGGACTCCGGCCGGATGCCGTGGTCCACATGTACAGCGGTCAGCGTCAGCCCGTGTCCGGCCCCAAGCCGCGCCAGCACGGCCAGCAGGCAGACTGAATCCGCACCGCCCGACACGCCGATCACGATATGCCCGTTTTCGGGCCACATATGAAGCTGTGTCATACAGGCTTCGATTTTTTCCGTCGTCATTTCATCTGATCCGCCAAAAATTCATAGCTCCCGGAGGAAAGCTCCAGCACGAGCGCCGTTCCCGTGCGCTCTTTCAGCAGGACGCCCTCCGGCGCGCCGCCATCCGCCAGCAGAACACCGCCCTCCGTACAACGCCCTCCGGCTGCCAGCGGCAGCGTAAGAACGGCCGTCGTATTGGCGGGAATCCGTACCTGACAGCAATAGCCCTCTTCCCGGATCTCCCAGCGCACGAAAATCTCCCCGTACACGCTCTGATAGCTTCCTTCGGCATATTCCAGTTCGTCCCATATCTGCGGCTGCAGAACGATCCGCTTAAATCCCGGCTCCTCTTCATCGGAACGAATACCCAGAATCCCTGTATAAAACCATTCGCCTACAGATCCCAATGCATAGTGATTCAGGGAACCGTTCAGGCTATAGCCCCCGTTTTCCTCTTCCTTATATCCGTTCCAGCTCTCTGCGATGGTGGTCGCCCCCAGAGCGGTCTCATAGTTCCAGGATGGGAACGTGGTCTGTCCAAGCAGCCGGTAAGCCAGATCCGCGCGCCCCGCTTTTTCCAGAGCCGGAAGCAGCAGGGAAGTTCCCACATAGCCCGCGGCGGGATGAACCTGTGCCCACTCCACGCAGGCCTCCAGCATCTGCCGGGCATCCTCTATTCCTTCCTCCGGATATAATCCGAATTGCAGCGCCATCGCATACATGGTTTGGCTGATCTCCCGAAGCATTCCATCCTCCAGGACATAGGCCTCCCGCCATGCCTGTCTGAATTTTTCATAGACCTCCCTGTAGTGCTCTGTCTCCGCCGTTCTGCCCAACGCCTCTGCCATTTTGGAAAGGAGAAGCGCGCTGTAGGCGGACAAAGCCGTATGCACCGCTTCCGGCGGCGTACCCTGCGCAGCCAGATGATCCCCGTATCCGCCCGGATCTTTTCTCAGATAATGATCACTGCTTTTCTCCAGATAATCCACCCAGGCACACATGGACGCAAAATTTTCTTCCACAACGGAAAGATCCGCGTACTGCTGATACAGCTCCCAGGTTAAAATAACGCCCGCATCCCCCCAGCCATTATGTCCGAAGCCGCCGGAGCCGCTGTTGGGAACCATATCCGGATATGCGCCGTCGTCGCGCTGCTCCAGCCGCATGCCTTTCAGAAATTTCCGCAAAAAGCTGTCCGCGTTCATATTGTAGACCGCCGTCGGCGCAAACATGGCGATATCTCCCGTCCAGCCAAACCGCTCGTCCCGCTGCGGACAATCGGTGGGCGTCTCCAGAAAGTTGCTGCGCTGGGACCAGAAAATACTATGATACAGACGGTTCAGCCAGATATCCGAGCATGTAAAGCTTCCCGTCTCCTGCAGGGCCGACATCTGCGCCAGCCCCTTCACGGAAAGGAGCTGTCCTTCCTCCACCCCTGTGATCTGCACATAGCGAAAGCCCCGGCAAACCAGGGAAGGCGCATAAACCTCCTCGCCCCCCACCCCTCAGGATATAGTAATCGGTATTGTCCGCAGTCAGCAGATTCCGGGTCCACACAGTCCCCACCGCATCGTCTCTGTTTACCAGCTCCTCCGTATTCAGCGCCTCCGCATAACGCATCGTCACGCACTGCCCCGCCTGTCCGCTGACCGCAATTTCACATACCCCGTTAAATTCCTGTCCGAAATCATAAACCAACACACCCTCTGCGGGACAGGTGACAGCTACAGGCTCCAGCGTCAGGATCGTTCTGGCACTCTCCGTCCCATAAGCCGAAACCGGCATTTCCAGAAACTTCTCATCCACCCCGTTGACCGCGACGGGCTGCCATCCCTCTGCCGGATACCCGGGCGAATCCCAACCGGGCGTCTCGCGGCGGGCATCATAAAACTCCCCCTGATACATATCGTCCCTGCGCACCGGTCCATCCGTAAAGACCTGCCATTCACCGTCAGTGAGCACCACCTGTCGCGTGCCGTCCTCATAAGCGATCACCAGCTTCCCCAGAAACGCCGGACCGCACGTCCCCCAGGCGTCCCATCCCCCCGGGCCTCCCAGCGCCCGATCGTACCAGCCGTGTCCCAGCAGCACACCCACCGCGTTTTCTCCCGCCTGTAAAAGGCCGGTGACATCATAAATACAATAGGAAAGCTCTCTGTTATACACCGGCCTTCCCGGATCAAAAGCATGATCACTGACGGGACTGCCATTCAGATAAATATGATAAATCCCCAGCGCGGAGGCGTAAAGCCGGGCGGAGGCCACCTCCTTATCCTCCAGGGAAAATTCCCGGCGCAAAAGCGGCGCGGGGCCATCATCTCCGGGAACCAGCGTGATCCCCGCCCTGACAATCCCCATTCCGTCCCGACATTTTATATATTCCGGAGAAAACACAGTTTCCTCCGATTCAAAATCCTCCGCATAATAAACAGTCCCATCTCCGCCGGTGACAAGAATATTGTCAAAGCATGCGTCCTCCTCCGTGCGGGCATTGAACAGACCAATCCTTCCCACCGGCTTCGCTTTGGCCAGTACCGTCTCCGCCACCCGCTGTCCGTCCAGGTAGGTACGGACCGTATCCTGATCCACCTCAATGCGCATATGGATGCGCCCGCTTTCAAACAGCTCTGCCGTACAACAGGCATCCAGCGGCACGATTTGCTCCTCCCGGTACAGATAACGCTCCATCCGCGCCGTTTTCAGGCAAACCTTCCCTTCTTCCTCCAGCACAGTCCAGATGTAAAATTCCCCATACTGGTCCGTATCCGCACCAAAAATAAACCCCGCCTGCGCCTTCCCGCCCACAAAATCATATTCTATCACATAGGAACAATCCTCCTGTGCGAAGGGCTCCGGCTCCTTTTGCGGCGCACTGATCCACGCTGCGTCTTCGAAGCCCGTCCCCATCAGCCCCGTTTCAAAATATGCAGTCTGCTCTGCCTCCAGCTCGTTTCGGTCCTGATCCCAGGCCTTCACTGTCCAGAAATACCGAACTGCTTCCCGCAGCGGCTCGCCGCCATAGGGAACCGCCACGGAACGGTCAGACTCCACTCGTCCGCTGTCCCAGACATATACGCCATTCTCCAGGTTCTGCTCTGAATCCGCTATCAGAATCCGATATGCCGTCTGAGAACGTCCTCGCCCCTCTCCCGACATCTGCCAGGAAAACACGGGCGTCTGTTCCTCTATTCCCACCGGATCCGTCCGATAATCTACGGTAAGCGCCACAAGCCGATCCCCTTGCGCACCTGCGCCGACAGTTTCCGCATCCTCCACATCCGATCCCGCGCTGCAGGCAGTTAAAAATATCCCAGCCACCAGCAGACATCCAACCATCAGCAGGTGCCTGACCGCCAGCGCTGTCCGGCTTTTTCCTTCTTTCATTCTCCCTCATCCTTTTCGCTGGGGCCCTGCGCCCGCAAATCCATGATAAGTATACGCTCTTTTTCCCGTTTACTCAAACACATTTCCCTCATTTTTCCAGATGCCGGCCACCAGAACGGTCATATCGTCGCGGATCCTGCCCTGGGACTGGCCGATGGCGAACCGGAGCAGCGCGTTGGCCACATCCACGGGCGAATGGAAGATCATCCGCTCGATCTGCCGCGCCAGGACAAACTCACTGTCCTCGCAGGCCCAGTCCTGCAGCACGCCGTCCGACACCAGGATCACCATATCGCCGTCCTCCAACTGGCGCACACTCTCCTCCGGCAGCTCTCCGGCCAGCATACCCAGAGGCAGCGCCGGATCACCGACCCGTTCCACCACGGCCCCCCGCTTGATGAAGGTGCTGACCGCGCCGGCCTTGGCGATGACGCATTCCCCGGTGTGCAGATCGATCCGGCACAGATCCAGGGTGGACATCCGGTTCTCCTCCTCTTCCATCCCCAGCAGATTTCCCAGCATCCCGGCGGCCATCCGGCACCCAAGCCCCGCATCCAGAATCTGTTCCGTCAGATCCACGATCCGGCCGGAATCCTTCGCCGCCCGGTCCCCGGAGCCCACGCCGTCGGACAGAATCGCCGTCACCGTTCCGTCCGCCTCAAAAAAGGAAAAGCTGTCTCCCGAAACCGCCTCATTTTCCCGGATCGCGGTGGCCGAGGCGGACAGATAGCAAAAAACCGGCTCCTCCGCAAAATAAAGCGTGACCATATCCGCCCCGATGAAATACGGATTCCTCCGCTCCGGCACCAGTCGGATATCCATCAGAACCGACAGATACCCGGCGATCTCCGCCACCGTCACGCTGCCGTCCTTTCCGGCACATGCCAGAATGCTGATCTCCAGCCGGCCCGCCGGCCCGCGCACCAGCCGCACATCCCGCGCCCGGATTCCCTCGCCCGCCAGCGCCCGGAGGATCTGCTTTTCCTGCCTCCCGCCCAGGCGGATGATCTGCGCGTCGCAGCCCGCCACCGCCTGCATCATTCCCGACATCTGCCTCATGTAAAAGGCATAGCCGTTCCTGCTCTCCCGCGCGCGCCGGGCGCGCCAGAGCGTCTCCCGATCCGCCGGCTCCGTCCGGTGCGCATCCGCCTCCCGCTCCTCCGACTCGCGGTTCATCTCCGAAAAAACGGAAGCAAGGCTGTCCAGCGTGTCCGCGCAGCTTTGGATCTGCCGCCTGTCATACTCCAGCAAATAGGACGAACGCCACATCCCGTAGGTTTCCATTTCATTTCTCATTTTCACATCCTCCTTTGGCAAACGCGTTTTTTCCAGTATAGCCTGTCCGTTTCGCAAGATTTGTCAAAGGAGGAAAACGGATCACATTTTTTCGCGCCGAAACGCGCCGCTTCTTCCGTCCGAACCGCGGGGCACGCCAGGGCGCCGTCAAACCCGGGCCGGCCGCAGCCAAACCTGAGCCGGCCGCAGCCAAACCCGGCCAACCGCGGTAAAACCCGGGCCGGCCGCCGTGCGGCCGGATCAAAAACGGCGCCCTGCAACAGAGCGCCGTCACCCGGGATCCCCGATGGGATCAGTCTTCCGATTTAAATAGGATCTCTCCCTCGTACACCAGCCCCAGCTTATCCTTGGCGACCTCCTCCACGTATTTCAGGGTCTGTGTATATTTTCCGTATTCTTCAATTTCCGCCGTCCGCAGCGTCTCCTGCTCGATCTGGCTGTTGAGCTGCTCGATCTTCTCGTCATAGACCGCCTGATCCTGCCGCAGCTCCACGCTCTTGAAGGAGATCACGATCAATAACATCAGCACGGCAACGGTCACCATCACCATGCTCAGCCTGTTCTCCTTCTTTTTCCGGCGAAAAATAATTTTACGCTTTATCATTTCCTTTTCCCCGCCGCCTTCCCCGGTCATGCCTGCATAGAGTTATTTTAGTCATTTTTACGCCGACCGTCAACCGTTTTTTCAAAATACGGGCACTCTGACGCATTTTTCTGCCGAAAGCGCCCGCCCTTTTCCCGACGGCGGCTCCCGCGGCCCGAACAGGCCAAAGGATCAGGCGCCGGACGCGCCCGGCCAGTTGTCGCAGACGGCCAAACAGCAGGGAACCGAACCTGACCCAGAGCGGGCTCAGCGTCTTTTTGAACAGCAGCATGCCGATGGCAGCCCCCATGATGGCAAACCATCGGAACGCGCCGTTATTTTCACGGTACAGGAGATAAAAAATGCAGCCGGAAACGAAGATCCAGTAGAACAGATCCTCCAGCGAGATCCAGAACATGCCGTGGGCAAACACCCTCCGCCAGATCCGGAGACAGTCATAGACGAAGGTGATCCCGATCCCCAGCAGAACGGAATACAGCAGGAACCACCCCTCCTCCAGGATGAACGGGCTCATGAATCAACGGAACAGTCGGGCGAACAGAGACTCCGCCCTGCCGGCTGCGCTCACGTTTTCCGAATAGGTCAGGCTGTCGATCCTGCCGTCCACATCCACCTCGCCCTTTTCCAGAGAGAGACGGCTCACATGGAGATCGTTGCCCTTTATCATCAGCATTCCCTGTTCCGTTTCCAGCAGGACCTCCCCCACATCGAAGGAAAGCACGTCCGAAACGCCGCTCAGGGCGCAGCTCTGCCGGTCGATCAGGCTGAGCCTGTGCTGTCTGCTTCTGCTGCCGTTTATGTCTTCCATAGCGCCTCCTGTCCGCTCCGCCAGAAAGGGGAGCTTTTTAGAATATACGCGCCCTGGACCGCAAATATGACCGCCCCGGCCATTTGACCGGCCGCCCCAAAACAGCCGCAGCCGCCGGCCCGCAAAGCCGCTTCAGCCTACAGATACCGAAACATCTCCTTCGCTTCTTCCTTTCGCACCGTCTCCTGAACGGACAGCACCTCGACCTTCACCTCGCGGTTGCCGAACCGGATCTCGATCACATCCCCCGCTTTCACCTCCGCCGAGGCCTTCGCCGGCCTTTCATTCAGGAAAACGCGCCCTGCGTCGCACGCCTCATTCGCCACCGTCCTGCGCCTGATCAGGCGGGACACCTTTAAATATTTGTCCAATCTCATCATTTCCTCCCTGCTCCGGGCGCATGGGCCAGCACGCGCGGACCTTTTACCGTCGAAAAGGCGGGAAGTCCCCAAACGCCGGGATCGCACCGCACGGCTTCGCCGCCGCAAAAAAAAGCAGATGCTGAAAGCATCTGCCGCGTGAACTCAGTTGATGGAGTCCTTCAGTGCCTTGCCGGCCTTGAACTTGGGCGTCCTGGAAGCCGCGATCGTCATCGGCTCGCCGGTCTGAGGGTTCCGTCCCTCTCTCTCGCTTCTCTCGGATACCTCGAACGTACCGAAGCCGACGATCTGAACCTTCTCACCCTTCTTCATCTGTGCCGCCACAACATCCGTAAAAGCTTTCAGCGCCTTCTCCGCATCCTTTTTCGATAAGCCGGCTTCTTCAGCGATGGCTGCGATCAACTCTGTTTTGTTCATTATAAACTCCTCCTGTAAAATCCTGTTTTTACGGCGACCGGCACGATCCGCGCCTCCGCCGTCACAGACTGCGATTGCGGCGTCCGGCATTTCCCCTTCCCGAAGCGCCATATTCTATTTATACGCGCACTCGCCCGTTTTGTCAAGGGCTACAGGGAAAATGTCTGCTCCAAAAAGGCTTTTTTTATCTTTCTCTGCGCCAGAAGCCTTTCCAGCTTTTCCATATTGCGTCCGGGAATCCACGCCTTTCCGCTGTTGTAATAAAAGTTGGCGATCTTCCAGAACTTTTCCGGATAGGCGAAGCGGTAATATAGCTGCAGGGTATCCGACGCCGAAAGCCTTTTCTCCTTCCCGTACACGTCCAGAAGCCCTCTCGCCAGCGGCACGGACCAGTTGGTCTTTTCCAGAAGCTTGCGCAAAAAAAGATAGAGATCCCGCATCTGACAGTCCAGCGCGAATTTCTCAAAATTGACGACGGCGGGAGTCTGCGCGCAGAGCAGGTTGTGATGCTGGAAATCCCCGTGGCAAAAGGTTCCGTCCGCCTCGCACACCCCTGCCCCCAGCACCTCGCCGTAGGCCTTCACATCCTCCGTCACCCGCAGCGCCTCCTCCAGAAAGAGATCCAGATGCTGCTGCAGATAGATCTCAAACGCGGTCTTCTGCCCCTTTTCCCGCAGGAAACGGCGTACCTTTTTCAGCTCCCGGTTTCGCTTTTCATATTCCTCATACAGACTCTGCGCCCGCATCCCGCTCTCCGCCGCCAGCCGCGGCAGACGCATGGCTTTATGGAGTCTGGCCAGCAGCGTCACGGCGGTCCGGCATTCCTGACCGTCCTTCAGGCTACACTCCCTTCCCCCCGGCCAGGTCTTGACGATGCAGGCGTTCTGCTCCTGATCCCTGCAAAAAAGCGCACCCTCCTTATTGCGGCAGATCCCTTCGGTCTGTAAAAAACCGTTTTCCGCGATGCCCTCCAAAAGCTTTTCCAGAAGCTCCAGCCGAACGAGAGGGCCTTTATATTCTTTCAGAATCATCCACCCTTTATTCGTCTCGAAAAGAATGGCATTCCGGCTTTTCTGTGTCCGGAGCACCTCAAAATCATAATTTTCCAGCACGCTCACCGCTCTGTCATTCACGCAGGATTCCCTCCCAAGGCTAAGGTGATACTATCTTATGAGGGAAAGCTTTCGGTTATGTTCGCCCGGAAACGATTTTGAGGGCGTCAGATCCCCGCCGTCCTCCTGACCTCTGCCAGCAGATATTCGCGCGTGTTCCGGGAAGGATCCTCGATGACCTGATCCAGAAGCCCCTGCAGGACATTGCCCAGCTCCCGCCCGGGAGACAGCCCGGCGGCCATCAGGTCGCTGCCGTTTACGGCGAGCTCCTTCAGGGAAACGCAGTCTCCGGCGGCCAGCACCGCCGCGTAATCCCGGCGCATGGCTTCGAGCTGCGCCTGCTTTTTCTCCCGCTCATATGCGCTCTGGGCCTTCAAATCCGCTTCCTTCAGATCAAACAGCGCGGGGAACAGATCCGTGCCCAGCCGGTGCAGGGCACGGCGCATATATTTCCGCCCCGGCTCGATTTTCACATCGTGCGCCCTCACCAGCCGGACCACGCGGTCCGCCGTTTCATTGTCGAATTTCAGACGGCGCAGCACCGTCCGGGCGATCCCGGCACCGGCCTCCGCGTGTCCGTAAAAATGATCCACGCCCGCGCTGTCCGCGGTTCTCGTTGCCGGCTTCCCCACATCATGAAGGAGCGCCGCCAGACGCAGCGTTTTATCGGGCGCGGTTTCCGCCAGAGCGTGCTGCGTATGCTCCCCCACCGTATAGCAGTGGTGCGGATTATGCTGCTCCGTCTCCATCATCCGGTCAAATTCCGGAAAAAAAACGGCGGTCAGCCCCGTCTCATAACAGAGACAAAGCCTCTCCGGATGATCGCTGCACAGAAGCTTCACCAGCTCCGTCCGGATGCGTTCGGCGCTGATCCTCCGCAGCGTGGGCGCCAGCGCGCAGATGGCCGCCCCGGTGCCCGGCTCGATCTCATAATTCAACTGCGCAGAAAACCGCACGGCCCGCATCAGCCGCAGCGCATCCTCCGAAAAGCGCTCCGCCGGATCCCCTACGCAGCGGATCACGCCGCGGGACATGTCCTCCATACCGCCGAACAGATCCACCAGCCCTTCTTCCGCGCTGTACGCCATGGCGTTGACGGTGAAATCCCGGCGCTTCAGATCCTCCTCCAGGGATGCGGTGAACGCCACCTCCTTCGGATGCCGCCCGTCCTCGTATTTCCCGTCCACGCGGTAGGTGGTCACCTCGTATCCCGTCCGGCCCAGCAGCACCGTCACCGTGCCGTGCCGGATGCCCGTGTCCGCGGTGCGGGGAAAAAGCCGCTTGACCTGCTCCGGTCTGGCGGAGGTGGTGATGTCCCAGTCGTCCGGCACGCGGCCCAGCAGGCTGTCGCGCACGCAGCCTCCGACAGCCCAGGCCTCGAAGCCGGCGCCCCGCAGGGTCTTTATCACGCCGGTCACCTGCTCCGGCAGGAAAATCCGTATTTTCTCAGCCATCCCGCGCGCCTCCTTTCCGCCGGTTTTGCTCCCCGGCGTCCTCTCCTCGGGAAAAATCCGCGTTCCCCGCCGCGACCTGTTCCGCCTCCCGCTTCATCCAGCTCCGGGGCGACAGGCCGTAATATTTTTTGAAGATCCGCGAAAAATGATACAGGTCCTGATAGCCCACGGAGATCGCCGCGGTGGACGGCCGTTCCCCGTGGAGCTTCATCAGCTCCGCGGCCCTGGAAAGACGCAGCCGGACCAGATATTCGCTGGGCGGCATCCCCGTCCGCCCGGAAAAGAGCGCGGAAAAATAGCTCCGGTCGATCCCCAGGCGGTCCGCCACCTCCTGCACGGTGATCCCGCCGGCGTACTCCGACCGCATACAGTGGATCGCTTTATCCACATAATCGGGCTTCCTGTCCCCCCGCTCCAGGAACAGGCTCATCAGCTTCCACAGGCAGCCCGCCAGAAACGCGCTGCGGCCGTTTTCCATCCGGTCGCAGGAAAGCATTTCATCAAACAGCTCTCCCGCCTCCGGGCAGGAGATCACGGGCCTTGACAGGATCTCCGGCAGCGTCCCGTCCGCCTCAAACCCGATCCAGGTGTATTTCCACGGCCTTTCCTCATCGGCCGCATACCAGGTCTCCAGATAGGGCGGGATCACAAAGATCTCCCCCGGATTCACCGGATACGTCACGCCTTCCCGCAGAAAACGCCCCGTTCCGGAATGCACGTAATGCAGAAGCCAGTGCGTGCGCACCGCCGGACCGAAAGCATATCCCGGTTCGCAGCTCTGCTGGCCCAACTGAACCGGATTCAGTCCCCCATAATGAGCGTCCATCACAATGACCGCTTTCAGGCTCATACCGCCACCTCACAAAACGACAACTATTTTCCACATAAAACGATTTCCTTCCCGCCCCTTTCAGGATACAATGCCGGTAACAGGAAAACAAGGGGGTACTGAGAGAATTATGAAAATCACATTTATGGGCGCGGGAAGCACTGTATTCGCGCGCAACGTCATCGGGGACTGCATGTGCAGCGAAGCGCTGAGGGACAGCACCTTCGCGCTCTACGACATCGACGGGACGCGGCTGGAGGAGAGCCGGACCATTCTGGAGGCCATGCGCCGGACGCTGGGCGGACACGGGACCATCGAGTGCTTCCTGGGCGCCGAACAGCGCAAAGCCGCTCTGCGGGGCGCGGATTTCGTGATCAATGCCATCCAGGTAGGGCTTTACGATCCCTGTACGATCATCGATTTCGAGGTGCCGAAGAAGTACGGCCTGCGCCAGACCATCGGCGATACGCTGGGCATCGGCGGCATCATGCGGGCCCTGCGCACCATCCCTGTCATGGAGGACTTCGCCAGAGATATGGAGGAGGTCTGTCCGGACGCGCTGTTTTTAAACTACACCAATCCCATGGCCATGCTCTCCGGCTACATGCAGCGCTATACGGGCGTCCGCACCGTGGGGCTCTGCCACAGCGTCCAGGTCTGCTCCGAGGGCCTGCTGCGGGAGCTGGGGATGGAGGACAGGCTGGAGGGCCGTAAGGAGCTGATCGCCGGGATCAATCACATGGGCTGGCTCCTGGAGCTGAAGGATAAAAACGGCACGGATCTCTATCCGGAGATCAAAGCGCGGATCCCGAAGAAAATGGCGGATCCCGATTTCACGGACAAGGTACGGCTGGATTATATCCTCAACTTCGGCTATTACTGCACGGAATCCAGCGAGCATAACGCCGAATACAACATGTTCTACATCAAGGACCGTTATCCGGACCGGATCAGCCGGTTCAACATCCCGCTGGACGAATATCCCCGCCGCTGCGTCAATCAGATCGAAGGCTGGAAAAAGGAATACGCCGAACTGCTGGAAAACGGCGTGAAGGAGCACGAGCGCTCCCGCGAATACGCTTCCTGGATCATGGAGGCCTGCGTGACCGGCAGCCCTTATCAGATCGGCGGGAACGTGCTGAATGCCGGGCATCTGATCACCAACCTGCCGGAGGACGCCTGCGTGGAAGTGCCCTGCCTGGTGAACGGCAGCGGAGTCCATCCCTGTCATGTGGGCGCGCTTCCCGTGCAGTGCGCCGCCATGAACATGACCAACATCAACGTGCAGCTACTCACCATTGAGGCTGCCCGCACCCGCCGTCTGGAGCATATCTATCAGGCGGCCATGCTGGATCCTCACACCGGCAGCGAGCTGGATATCGACACCATCAAAAAGATGGTGGACGAGCTGATCGCCGCTCACGGGGACTATCTGCCGAAATACCGCTGAGGCATGCTCTTTTCTTTCTCAGACATTTCCGACGGCCCGCCTGAAAACACAGGCGGGCCGTTCTGCAGCAAAAATTTTTTCCCGCACCCGCACATTTCCTCCGCGCCGAACGTCAAACCCTATGGAACCGGACAAACGCGAAACGCTTTCAGTACGCCCTGCCGGGCGCAAAAAGGGAGATTCCATGACCGCAGACCTGGAAGAACAATACTACAAAATATACCGTTACTGTTACTTCCGCCTGCACGACCGCCAGACGGCGGAGGATATCACCCAGGAGGCCTTTCTGCGCTATTTTGAGCAAGAGCAGTCCCAGGCGGTGGAGCGCATCCTGCCCTGGCTGTACACCGTGGCCCGCAATCTCTGCATGGACGAGTTCCGGCGGCAAAAGCTCCGGCCTCTGGAAGAGGCAAAAGAACGGTTTCTGACGGAAACGGGAGTTCCCGCGGGGGCATTCCCTCCTGCGGAGGCGTCCGCGGAGGATTTCTCCCCGAAGCGCTTCCCTCCGGAACGGTTTTCCTCCGGCTCCGCCGAAACGGAATCCGCCATCGTTGCCCGTCTCGACCTGCAGAACGCGCTGGCAAAGCTGCCATCGGACGAACAGGAACTGCTTCTGCTGCGCTACGTCAACGAGGTGCCTGTCCACATCATCTGCCGGATCACCGGGCTCTCCCGTTTCGCCGTCTACCGCAGGCTCCGGCACGCGCTGAAGCAACTGCGGCTTTTGCTGGGAAAGGAGTAGACCTGAAATGAAGAAAAGGAATACAGGGAAAAAATGCCGCGCCAGAGCGCCGCATCCGCCCTTTTCCGGCCGCCTGGCCGGAAAAGGAAAGCGCAGGGCCGCTCTGACGGCCGCCTTCGCCGGAAAAGAAACGCGCAGGGCCGCTCTGACGGCCGCCTTCGCCCCGCCACCGCCGCTGGAGGCAGACGCCTTTCTGCGCACGCTTCCCCGGCCGGAAATCAGTCATTTCTCCTTCCTGCTGCTCCAGGCGGGATACATCCGCAAATGGATCTGGGCGGCATCCGCGGCACTCTTTCTGGCCGCGCTCTATCTCGCCTGCCTGCTGCCTGCGGACGACGTCTGGAGCCTGTCGACCCTGCTGCCCTTTCTGGCGCTGACGGCGGTGGCGGAGAGCGCCCGCTCCGGCGTATATGAAATGGAGGAATTGGAAATGGTCTCCCGTTTTTCCCTGAAGAACATCGTCCTGGCGCGCATGGAGCTTCTGGGCCTGTTTCACGGACTGGCCTTCCTGATCCTGATCCCGCTCGCCGCACGCGGCGTGCCGGAAACGGCCCTGCACGCCGAAGCGCTCCTGCAAAGCGCGGCCTGCCTGCTGATCCCCTACCTGTCCACCTGCGCCTTCGGCCTGTGGATCACCCGAAAGCTCCGGGGAAAGGAAGGGCTCTACGCCTGCCTGGGCGAGTCGGTCCTGACGGCCGCGGCGGCCTTTTCCTGGCACACCTCCCCCGTGTCCCCCGCATATTGCGGCGGCACGGGCCCGCTGCTTCTTATCCTGACGGGCCTGACGGCGCTCACGGTCCTTGAATACCGGAAAAATCTAAAGGAAACGGAGGAACTCACATGGAACTTGTCATAGACAGAATCTCAAAGCAATATCAGAACAAGATCGCGGTGGACCGCACCTCCCTGACGCTGCATCAGGGCGTCTGCGGCCTGCTGGGCGCCAACGGCGCGGGAAAGACCACGCTCATGCGCATGCTCTGCGGGATCCTGAAGCCCACTGGCGGCTCCGTCACGCTGGACGGCGTGGACGTCTCTTCGGAGCAGTACCGGGAAAAGCTGGGGTATCTGCCGCAGGATTTCGGCTATTATCCGGAATTCACGGGCCGGGACTTCCTGCTCTATCTGGCCGCGCTGAAGGGACTGCCCAAAGCCGCCGCCCGCAGAAAAGCGGAGAAGCTGCTGGCGCTGGTTTCCCTGGAGCACGACGCGGACAAAAAGATCAAAACCTATTCCGGCGGCATGAAGCAGCGGCTGGGCATCGCGCAGGCGCTGCTGAACGATCCCGAGCTGCTGGTGCTGGACGAACCCACCGCCGGTCTGGACCCCAGGGAGCGGGTGCGGTTCCGCAATCTGATCGCCGAGCTGGGCAAACGCAGCATCGTCCTGCTTTCCACCCATATCGTTTCCGATATCGTCCACATCGCGGACACCGTTCTGATCATGAAGGAAGGGCAGATCTGTTTTTCGGGAAAATGGGAAAAAGGCGAAGAAGAACTGGAGGCTTTTTATCTGGAACTGTTCGGAGAGGAGACAGAACATGCGTAATCTGATGACCTTATATCGATATGAATTCCGCAAGATCCTGAACCGGAAGCTGCAGTGGATCACCCTGGCCGTGATCCTGGCCGTCTCCCTGCTCACCGTAGCCTCCCCTCTGTTCGGGCAGAGCTATGTGGACGGAACGGTCCTGGAATCCCATTATGAAGCCATGCGGAAGGACTCGGCCTATGCCCGGGCCCTGAACGGGCGTCCCATCAACCAAACGCTCCTTTTGGAAATGCAGGAGGCCTACCGAAAGATCCCGCTGAACCGGGACCGCTATTCCATGACGAAGGAATATCAGACCTGGGCCAGGCCCTACAGCGCCGTTTTTCAGTTTGCCGACAGCATCCTGGGGTTTTCCGATCTGAGTGAAATGCAGGAATGGGAAGCGGACGAGGACGCCCTCTACGCCGCACGGCTGGAAAATGTGAAAAACAGCCTGCGCCATCTGAGCGAAAAGGAGCAGTCCTACTGGCTGGAACAGGACGCGCGCCTGCCGAAGCCTTTCGTTTTCCGATACGCCGAAGGCTACTGGACGCTGGGTTCCTGCTTTTACACCCTCGGGCTGGAGATCTTCCTCCTGATCGCCATCTGCCTGTCCGGCATCTTCTCAGATGAGCACACCCGGCGCACCGACCAGCTCCTGCTGAGCAGCTCTCTGGGGAAAAAGGAGCTTTACCGTGCCAAGATCCTGGCGGGCGTCAGCTATGCCCTCCTCTGCGCCGCGCTTCTGGATCTTCTCATGATCCTGACCGGCCTTTCCCTTTATGGCTTTGACGGCTTTTCCGCGCCCATCCAGTTCGCCAGTTGGCGCTCCTCCATGTCCCTGTGCGCGGGGCAACTGCTCCTGATCCTTTCCGCGCTGCTGCTGGCCGCCTCCGCCGTCACCGCCGCCTTCGTCATGCTGCTGTCCGCGGCCTTAAACAGCAGCATCGGCGCGCTCTCCGTCAACGCGGGACTGATCCTGATGACCATGTTCCTGAACATTCCGGAGGAATACCGGCTGGCCTGTCAGCTTTTCGACCTGCTGCCCTCCAACATGGTCAGCGTCTGGGGCGTGCTCAGCACCTATCTGACGCCGTTCTTCGGCTCCTACCTGACCCTGTGGCAACTGGCGCTGCCGGTGTACGCGGTCTTTGCCGTCCTGTTCTCCCTGGCCGGGCGCAGGGCGTGGAGCCGGTATCAGGTGAGCGGGCGGTGAGAGTTGCCTGGATGTGCCTTCAAGAGTTGCCTGGATGCGCCGTCAAAAAAACTTGCAAAAAAATACCTAATATGGTATAGTGAAAACGTAGAGGAACAACCGCCCACAAGGTGGGTTGACCCAATAGCAAAATGGAAATTCCACCCCGCTTCTGGTCAAAGTTTTGGGGTGGTTTTTCTATGTAGCTTTCAGACATTACAGATATCTCTTCCGCATCCTGTCCACGTAATCGATCACCGGCGCGGTGTCCGCCCGCAGCATGTCGAACTGCGGATTCTTCGGCCGGTTCGGGGCCATCTGCGCCATCCGCCGGTCCTGCTCGGACGGGATGAGCGGAATTTCTTTGTCAGCGATCAGGAGCAGATATTCCTTTTCCCCGCTGTAAGCGCCGCATTCCGTCTGCAGCACCACGCGGAACGCGCCGGTCAGATCCGCCGGCAGCGCGATCCGCAGCTCGCCCGCGGTCCTGGATTCGTCCTCCCGGACGGTCCCCGAAAAGCGCTCCCGGTACAGCAATTTTCCCTGCCAGGTGATGACGCGGCAGTCGATCGCATAGGGCGCGTCCGCATAGTCGTTGATGATATGCAGGGACGCCTCAAAGGTCTCTCCCGCGGTGAAAAACAGCTTATGATACCGCATGCTGGTCATCACGCCCGCATACGCTTCCTTCAGAAAATACCAGGCCAGCTTTTTCCCGCCGTAATAATCCACCAGATTGGAGCACTGGACGTTGGGCCAGGGCTCGTTGAACTGCCAGGTCATCTGGCCCACGTTTTTCCACTGGCGGCGGCGGTTGGCCTCCAGCGAATACCGCAGCGACTCCGCCTGCACGAACTGGCTCACCTTGATATAATCGGAAAAAGGCAGGTCATAAAGCTCCCCGAACATCAGCCGTTCCCGGCCGTTATAGCTGTCCCAGCCGCCGCTGTGGTGAGCCCAGATCCGATCCGTATCGGAGGTGGCCAGCCGCAGCTTCTCCGGCGGCATGAAACGACGGACGGATTCCTCATTGCTCATCCCGCCGCAGCCGAATTCCCCGTGCACGATGCTGTCCGAACCGTTATAAAAATCGTAGTGATCGTAGACGCCCACATAATTCCAGGGCCCGTGTACGTCGTGATTATTCCCGAGGTCGCCGACCTTCAGCAGCGCGTTGGGGCCGGAGGCGGAGGAAGGCAGCATCATGATATCCGGCGCGAACTGCGTCACGATCCCCAGCAGCATGGCCAGCGCGGGCTCGTCAAAGGTGGCCGGATGGCCCTCATGATCCTCCCGGCCCAGATACCGGTGATCCGTCAGCTCGTTGCCGCCGTTCATCATGATCAGCGACACGTGATTGCGCTTCTGCTTGACGGCATGCCGGGCCGCCTGCTCCAGCAGCGCCAGAAATTCCGGATCGCGGGAGGGCACATCGTCGCAGCCGGAGCTGGACATGGTGAATTCCTGCAGGACCATCAGGCCGAATTCATCGCAGAGCCGGTAAAACAGCTCGCTTTCGATATGGCCGCCGCCCCAGATGCGCAGGAAATCGATGTTGGCATCCCGGGCCGCCTCCAGGCAGCGCCGCACGGCCTCCTCCGGAATGCCCGTCATGCAGTCCATGGGGACCATGTTGGTTCCCTTCAGATAGATCCGTTTTCCGTTCACCTCCACCAGATAGGGCAGGGCGTCCTCCCGGCCCTCGGCATGGCGGAAGGCCAGCGTCCGGAAACCGACTCTGGCGCTCACCGCATCGTCCACGGCGCCCTCCACGGTAAAGGAAGCCCGCACATCATGCAGCGGCTGTGCGCCGTATCCGTTGGGCCACCAGAGCAGCGGCTGTGCGCCGTCCATCTCCAGCGTGGCCGCCCAGGCGTTCGGCCCCTCCTTCACCTTTACCTGACACGAGGTCCTGACGTTTTTTGTTCCCTCCGCCGTCAGGATATCGGCGCTGATCTCCAGAACGGCATCCGCATTCCGATACCCATCCGCCTCGAAGCTGCAGGCCAGCGCCCAGCCGTTTTCTTTTTTCACCGGCCGGAAAAAGAAATGGGAAACGCTCAGCGCCCGATGGGTCTCCAGCTTCACCTCGTCATAGATCCCCAGATTCACCAGACGGCACGCGAAATCCCATTTATAATTGAACCGCGCCTTCAGATAGCGGGTCCTGGACGTATAGCCCGGCTGCGGATCCGCCTGCGGCGCATGCTCCAGCACGCAGACCAGCACGTTTTCCCCCTCGACCGCCGCCCCGTTCACAACGGCTGCGAAGGGAATGTACATGCCCTCATGGTGTCCCAGGTCCACCCCGTTCAGATAGATCCGGGCGGAATAGTCGATGCCGCAAAACGTCAGCTTCAGCGTATCCTCCAGGTCCTCCTTCTGCAGGAAAAACGAGGTGCGGTACACCCACCAGCGGTTCGCCACCCACTCACAGTGCAGGCTGTTCTCCCCGTAATAGGGATCCTCGATCAGCCCGGCGGCCAGAAGATCCCGGTATACGCTCCCCGGCACCGCGGCCGGGAACCACTTCGTCTGATTGGGGATCATGACCCCGAGCTGCAGATGTCTGGAAAAATCGGCCTGATAAGGCAACGTCCCTACCGCATACCACTGGCCCAGTGCGATCTGTTTCATATTCTCCCTCCTGTTTTCCGACCCTTTCCTCCGAACATTGTCCGCCGATTTATGCCGGGAATCCGCAGGACGCATTCACCCGCGCAGATACCCCACCGCGGCGCCCACCGACTTTCCCTGCAAAAGCGCTTCCTTCACAGCCCGGCGCAGAGACGTGTCCTCCTGCAGGCCAGAGAAATCCACGTTATTCACATCCGGCACATCGTAGATCCACTGCAGAAAGCCCCTGTCGTCCTCATCCACGCGCACGATCTCGAACCGGCTCTGAAACCGGAGGATATTGGAATCCGGCCCCAGCAGCTCCCGCAGCAGCGGGGATAACAGCCAGGAATGACAGCGATACGGACAGTCCGCCCATTCCGGCATGAACCGCGCAAAAAAGTCCCGTGCCGCCTGCAGGGACGCATCCACCGACGCCGCATCAAAGCGGGCGTCCGACGGAATATGGACCGCCATCACCTTCCGCTGTCCATCCTGCCCCAGCTCGTATTCCAGCTCTCCCAGCCGAAACAGCCGCATGCTGACCTGACGCCAGTTCCACCACACCCGGTCATAATCGTATCTGCCGGTCTTGCGCCTGCATTCCCCGATGAACCTGGAGAACACCTTCATCGTATCGAAAAAGACCCTGTCCTCCATGCCCGCCGTCCGGTATTTCCCATATACCCGACATGCGGCCTCCAGATAGCACAGCAGCATCCGCACATGCCCCGGATCCTCCCCCAGGCGGTCCAACAGCTTTTCCATCGTCCCCTCCGCCGCATCCGAGTCCGTCAGAGCGTTCAGCTCCGCTTCGTATTCCGCCATCGGAAACGTCTTTTCCATCCCGCGCAGACGCACCCGCATCTCCTCCTGCAGGCCGATCCCTTCATACAGCGCCTCCAGGCTCAGTTCTTCACCCAATCCACATCCCCCCTTCACGTTTTTCCGTCACGGCCTCTGTCCCTTCGCCGTTTATTCCATTATAAAGTTTCCGCACGGAATTGACAAGGCTAAACGGCAGGATCGGGCTCTGCGATATCAACCTGTCCGGGCGCCCTATGGGAACAGCCCCGCCGGAAGGACGGCCCGCCGCAGGGAGGCATTCCATTTTCCCGGACCGTAGAAAAACGCCGGTGGTTAGCGAAGCGAGCCCATTGGGCGAAGCTGAGCTTAGCACCGCTGCGTTTTTCTCCGAGCGCGAGCGTGTCCGGAAAAGGAATGCAACCCTGCGGCGGGCCGTCCTTCCGGCGGGGCTGTTCCCATAGGGCGCCTGGGTTGGCTGACGTCGTGCCAGAACCTGCAGGGTCATCCTCTGTAAAGCGTCGCGCCTCATCCACCGATTTGGATGCTTTCCAGGATTTCCTCCAACTGGGCCTCGTGCGCCGCGAGCATACTCTCTGAAACGCCGGCGTATTCCAGCACGACGGAACCGACGAAATCGTCCGGCCGGTCATAGATGACGGTGCGCCACAGGCCGCCCGAGATCTGCTCCGTGTAGCTGGTGCCGGTCAGTCCATTCGCAAACGCCACGGGTTCAATGGTCACGCCGGTCCCGCACATGCCGATCCTGTCCGGATAATAATACAGCCCGAATGTATCCTCCGGGAAGTCCTCCGCCCAGAACCGGATCCCATACCGGAACGCAGGCGTTTTTTCCTCATCCGGCTCTCCTGCGTCGGACGGTTCCGATTCCGCCGGTTCGTCCCGATACGCCCAGCCTTCCGGCAGCGCCAGGCTCATGCTGCAGAAGCCCTCATAAATATAGGAAATCCTGTCCGGCACGCAAACGGACGCTGTGTCCGCATCCGGCAGGCTGATCAGGCCGATCTCCGTTTCCGCAGCACCGACAGCCGCCGTATCTGTTTCCGGTTCCACTTCGCAGGCGACGCCGGGAAAAATCCCATCTCCTTCTTCTGTCATGCTTTCCGTGCCGCTTCCCCCGAAGACGCCGGGTGCTCCGGACACTCCCGCTTCATCTGCCGTACCGTTCCCGCATCCCGCGAACAGCAGCATTCCCGCCAAAAGAACTGCTGTGATCTGTCTTTTCATCGCAATCTCCTCCTTTTGCCGATCATGACGCAAAGGAGATACCTCAGGATGCTTCTTCCGGCATATTATTTACTCATCAGAGAAACCGTTCCTTTCAAAGTTATCGGGTTCTTTCAACGCTCTTCCAGCAGGACATCCGTCTCCGTGCAGTCCTCCGCCTGGAAAAGCCCGTTGCGCTCCGCACTGTAGGGGGAATCGAACCTCACCCGCCCCTGCGCGCGCAGGCCATCCACACATCTGGCGTACAGCGCCGGGATCGCGTGCGGGTAGACGCCGCGCTCGGAGGGCTGCTCGTCGAACCAGCCGCTTTTCTGCGTCCCCTGCGCGCACAGAGTGATCTGCAGATCCGTCAGAGAAATATTTTCCACCCGGGCATCCGCCTCTCCGCCCACGAACATGCTGGACTCCGCTTTCATATAAATATGGTCAAAGGTGATGTCCCGGATCTTCCCCGCATACCGGTGTTCCGCATTCCGATAAGTGGCATCTATGAAAATCGGTTCCCCGTTGCCCCACCACATGGCCGGTCCGGACGGGCGCATTCCGTCCGCGTATTTGCGCACGCTGCCGGTGATATGATGCACATGCACGTCCTCCACCACCGCGCCGTCCCGCACCCAGATGCCCACGCCCCGGGAACAGTCCCGGATCACGCAGTCGCCAAGCAGGATATGCCGGATGTCTCCGCAGGTCTCCGTGCCGATCTTCAGCCCCGAATCCCGGGAATACAGAATGCAGTTGGTGATCGTGATATTTTCACTGCCGCCGTAGCGCTTCGCCATCGGCCCGGTGCTTTTGATCACGATGGCATCGTCCCCGGTCTTCACCAGACAGCCGCTGATGATCACGTCCTGACAGCAGTCCGGATCGATACCGTCGTTGTTCGCGCCCCGGATATCGTTCAGAATACGGATATCCTTCACCAGCACATGCCGGCAGCCGGCCATGTGCAGCGTCCAGAATGCGGCGTCCCGGATCGTGATGTCCCGGACCGTCAGGTTCTCCACATCCTCCAGGAACGTGGTGCGGGGCCGGAAGGCCGCCGCCCGCAGGGGACATTCGTGCGCCCCGCCGTCCGCATCGTCGTCAAAAAACACCCTGTCGCCCTGTCCGTAGATCGTTCCCCCGCCGGAGATGGTGATGTCCTTTTCGTGACAGGCGAAAAGAAAACAGCCGCCGTCCCAGCCCGTACAGTCGTTATCATCGTCGAACAGCTTCGCGAAATCCAGAATATCCGCCTCCGCCAGGCTGCTGACCAGCACCGCACCCTTTTCCAGATGAAAATCGATATGGCTCTTCAGGACCAGCGTCCCGCTCAAAAAGCGCCCCGCCGGAACGATCACGCGGCCGCCCTGCGCGGAGGCCGCGTCGATGGCCCGCTGAATGGCCGCCGCGTCGTTGGTCACGCCGTCCCCCACCGCGCCGTAATCTCTGATGTTGAAATCTCCTGTTCTCATCCCCGCTTCCTCCGGTCTCACAGCTCCAACAGCCCTTTCCCGCGCAAAAAAATCTCGATTTCTTCCCGCTTCGTGCACAGCGAGCCCTGGATCATCGGGCTGCGCCCGCCGCCCCGGCCGTTCAGAGCCCGGTTGAGCTCCCTGCCGAAGGCCGACACGTCTATCGCCTCGCTGATGATCACATACTGATATCCCTTCTGATCATCTCCGCAGAATACGGCCGCGAATCCCGTCTTTTCCCGCAGACGGTCGGCCAGCTTCCGCGCCTCCGCGGCCGTCAGATCCCGTTCAAACAGCACGCAGGCGGCCTGTCCGTCCCGCACCGCTTCCACCTTCTGTTCCAGCAGCCGCATTTTCAGCGCTCCGTACTCCAGCCGCAGGGCGTTCATCGACTCCTGCAGCTTTTCCACAGCCTCCGCCGTCCTGTCCGGCTTCACCGAAAGCAGCGCGGAGATCGCGGCAATGTTGTCCGCTTTTTTCTCCCCGTCCGCCAGCGCCTTTTCCCCGATCAGGACCGTCAGGCGAACACCTCCCCTGAAATGCTCGCTGCCGGTCACGCAGATAGGGCCCACCTCTCCCGTGCGCCGCACATGGGTGCCGCAGCAGGCGCAGCAGTCCGCTCCAGGCACCGTCACGATCCGAATGTCGCCGGTCAGTTCTTTTTTGCTGCGGTACTCCAGACTCCGAAGCGTCTGCGCATCGGGATATTCCGCCCGGATCTCCACATCCTCCAGCACCTTTTCATTCGCCATCCGCTGTGCCCGGCGGATCTCCTCCTCCGTCAGCCGCCTGGAAAAGTCCACCGTCACGAAATCCTTTCCCATATGAAAGCCGACATTGGAGCAGTCAAAGGTACGGCAAATGATCCCGGACAGGATGTGTTCGCCGGAATGCTCCCGCATATGGGTCAGGCGGCGGACCCAGTCGATCTCCCCGCGCACCGCGCTCCCCGGCGCAAAAGGCCGGTCCGTCAGATGCACCACCTCGCCGTCCTTTTCCTGCACGTCCAGAACACGCGCGGGGCCGCAGGACCCGTCGGCCGGCACGTCCGCGGCCGGTTCACAGAGCTCGTCGGCCGGCATGTCCGCGGCCGATCCGCAGGGCATGTCCGACGGTATGATCACGCCCAGATCGCAGGGCTGACCGCCGCCCTCCGGATAGAACGCGGTCCGGTCCAGGATCAGGGCATACCCGCCCTCCGCGGGCTCGCAGCGCTCCACTCTCGCGTCAAAAGCGGCCTGATATGCGTCTTCGTAATAAATCCGTTCCGTCATTTTTCGTCTCCGTCCTGCCGACGCGCTTCCCCGCGCAGCCGTTCTTCGTGCTTTTGCAGCGCCTCTCTCATAAAACGAGAGAATCCGTTTCCATCCCCGTCCGGCGACTGCCCCCAGACGCAGTCATAAAAATGCTTCCCGCTGGCCATATCCACGCTGATGGCGTCCAGCGGAAAGCCCGCCATCCGCTGGGGCCGCTCCTCTGCAGTCAGCCAGAACTTATCCCAGCACAGCTCCTCCGCCCGGCTCTCATAGATCTCATCCTCAGAAAAAACAAGACAGATCGCATTCCGGTACTGCGCCGCGCATCTCCCGCCGAACCGCTCCGCGATCTGTTTATAATGCGCGCGCATCTGCCCGTCTGTCAGATTCACGCCGCCCACGCGCCGCACATGAACGCCCGGCTGCTCCGCCTCGGACAGCCCTTCGATATAAAGGCCGCTGTCCGCCGAAAAAACGGGCCGCCTGCAGACACGATAATAACAGAGCGCCTTCTGTCTCGCGTTCTCCAGCGGATCCCGCCCGGTTTCCTCCGGCGTTTCCCACGCCAGGGGAAGATCCTTCAGGCCGATGATCTCCAGATCCGTCAGCTCTTTCAGGTAACCGCGCATGGCGGTCAGCTTCGCCGCGTTCCCCGTTCCGTACAGCAGCGTGTATTTTTTACCCATGGCATCAATATTCCTTTCGCACCTCTTCCGGCTTCAGCCCATATTCGTCAAGGAACAGCCGCCGGTCCTCCGGCGTGCGAATGAACATGACCTCCCGGAACTGACCGTTTCGCCGGTCCTTGAATCCGGCCACCTGCTCTCCGTTGCAGATGCTGCTCCGGATGACGGGCGTTTCGTTTTCCCGGTCAAAGGTTTTGGGCTGCGGCTTCTCTTTTTTGTTCCAGAACATTCGCTTTTCCTCCCCTGCGATCTGCGGTTTTCCTGATGGCATCAGAGCGTCTTGTTCTCCGCCTTTATCGCCGACTTTTATCGCCGACTTTTATCGCCGATTTTTATCGCCGATTTTTATCGCCGATCCACCGTTATTTCCTTTTATCGCCGATTTTCTCAACAGACAACGATAACAGAGTCCGCTCCGGCCAACGGAAATCCTGATTTTCATTTTACAGGATTTTCCGGGATTTTTCAAGCAATACGGGCGAAGGCGCCTCTTCCCCGGCGCGGCCGCAAAAGTGCCGTATTCCCGGCCGGTCAGGTCCGTTTCCTTTTATCAAAAAAAGAGGAAGAGAACGGTATGCCCTCTTCCTCCGCGTCTTTTTTCGGTCATACTGCTGCCAGGCAGCCCGCCCGGGCAGGTATCCCTCTCTTACACAAATCCCAAAAGCAGCCTCCTGCCATAGAATCCGCCCGCCCGAACATCCGCGGACTACTCAGCGGCAGCCGTACTCTCCTCCGTTTCGGTCGTTTCCGACATCAGCTCCACAAGCTGGTCGTCCTTCCAGACGCCCTTCCGTATAGTGCCGTCCGACAATCTCTGCAGCCCGAACCCGTTCCGTTTCGCTTTTTGCCAGTCCGTTACCGTCATGTCGCCATTCTCCCAGAGGACTGCCGCATATCCGGTCATGATGCCGTCCGTCAGCTCTCCCGCGTAGGTATAACCTTCTCTTACGCAGAACCCGAACGACAGCTTTCCGTCATGGAACATCCCGATATCCATGGAGCCGCTCTTGTAACGCTTCACGCCCAGGCCCTCCGGAACGCCCGCCTCTGACAGTTCGCCCTGATACGTTCCGTCATCGGTCTCGACGGTCTGCGCCTCGATCTTCGACTCCAGCGACCCGGCTTTCCACATGCCGAATTCAGAGATCTCTCCATCCAGAGAGCATTTGATCCCCCGGCCCTCCAGCTTGTCCGCATAATAGCCGACCTCGTACTTTCCAACAGCATACAGACCCAGGCCGGTTGCTTTGCCATCCAAATATCCGCCAACATACTGCAGTCTCCCGTCAGGCATGATAAGGGTTCCCATGCCTTCTTGGCGATCGGCTTTATACTCGCCCTCATAGATCCAGCCGGCATTGTCGCCGCCCCATGTCAATATGCCCAGGCCCTCCCGCTTGCCGTCTTTCCATTCGCCTTCATAGACATTGCCGCTGGCATAGGTCATCTTTCCCTGGCCTTCACATTCACCAGCCTTCCACTCGCCTTCATAGACATCGCCATTGGCATAGGCCATCTTTCCCTGGCCTTCCTTCTTGTCGTCTTTCCACTCGCCTTCATAGACATCGCCATTGGCATAGGTATATTTCCCCTGACCTTCCTTATTGCCCGCCTTATACTCGCCTTCATAGACTCTGCCGTCAGCCCCTGTGTACTTCCCCTGGCCTTCCTTATTGCCGGCCTTCCACTCGCCTTCATAGACATCGCCATTGGCATAGGTCATCTTTCCCTGACCTTCTCTTTTGTCAGCTTTCCATTCGCCCTCATAGACATCACCGTTGGCATAGGTATATTTCCCCTGACCTTCCTTTTTGTCCGCCTTATACTCGCCTTCATAGACTCTGCCGTCAGCCCCTGTGTACTTCCCTTGGCCTTCATATTTACCGTCTTTCCACTCGCCCTCATAGACATCGCCGTCGGCATGGGTCATCTTTCCCTGTCCTTCACACTTGCCAGCCTTCCACTCGCCTTCATAGACTCTGCCGTCAGCAAAGGTCGCTTTTCCCTGACCTTCCGGCAGTCCGTTTTTCCACTCGCCCTCATAGACATTGCCGTTCGCATAGATCATCTTTCCGGTTCCCTCCGGCACGCCGTTCACCAGATCCCCTTCGTAGGTCGCCCCTTCCGGGATCGCGCCGTCCGTGGATTCCTCTTCGCCTTCCTCTGCCGTCTGCGCAGCGCTCTCGGAGGACGTTTCCACATTTTCCGCCACCTGGATCGCATCATCGCCGTCCCCGCCGCGGGTGAGGAGCACCGCCAGAAGGACGATCACCAGCACCGCCGCCGCGGCGATCCCGCAGAGGACTCCCTTGTTTTTGAGCAGTCCCGCCGCCTTTTTCCCGCCGGCCGGGGCCGTGTCGTCAAAGGTGAAGTCCGCAGGAGGCTTCGCCCTGTCCGTTCCCGCTGCCTGCGCCGCGCTCTCCGACGCCGCTGCCGGTCCGAAGCTCCCTTCGGCCTGTCCCGCGCTCTGCGCCTCCGGGGTCTGCGCGGCCTGTACCTCGGCCTGCACCGCCCCCTGCTCCGGCGGCCCTGCCGCCTCCAAAGCGGCCTGCTCCGGCGTTCCGGAAGCCTCCTGTACGGCCTGTTCCGGCTTCTTCGATACGGACGCCGCTCCCGCGCCGTTCCGGCCCGCCGTCCCGGATGCCGCTTTCACCGGTTCCGTGATCAGCGCCGGATCGAACACGCGGCTGCTGATGGACCTGATCGTGCGTCTCACCGCGTTCAGATCGCTGATCGTCTTGCGGTTCACCGACGCGTCGCGGAAAAAGTTGATGAACGCGTCCGAAATATCATATTTGGAGAGCGCGTCCTGCTCCACCAGCGTGGAAATGCTCGTGTACGCGGACTTCATCGCGCGCATGATGTCGTTGGACGTATTGTTGATGTTCGTGACCATGTTCGCGCCCTGGTTCATGATCTCGTTCTTCGCCCCGCGCTCCAGCATGGGCTGGTCCGTCGTATCCCCCAGCCGCAGCGTCTGCTCCAGCGAAATGAATACGATCTGCCTGCGGCTGTTGACCGCGGTGAGCAGCTCCAGGAAGCAGGCGTAGCTCTCAATATAGCTCTGGCTCACGAAAGCCAGCACCACCTCCGCCCCGCGGATGTTGCGCAGCATGGGTACGATCCACCGGTCGTTCACCCGGTCGAACGCCTTGTCCGCATACACGCGCATTCCGTACTGCTTCTGCATCGGCACCACCGCCGTTTTGAACACCGTCTCCCAGTCGTCGCTGGCATAGCTGATAAAAACGTAGGGTTCATGCTGGGAGCATTCCGTAATCGACAGATTCTGCTCCAGATATTCCGACCTTTCCCTCTTTTGTGCCTCATTCAGCGCCATTCTCTTCCTCCTCCTGTGCTTTCTTATCGCTTTTCCGTTTCCGCCTGCGTCTCCGCGAGACGGAACGGGTGAACCGCTTTCCATTCGCGTCCGTTTTTCTTCTATTCCGCGAGCATATGTGAGCCGATCTGCATGCCAAATTCCAAATTCGGCGCCGCAATCCCGCATTTTTTTGACGCCCACGGCACAAAAAGCAGATTGAAAACAGGCCCTCCGGCTTATTTTCAATCCCATCGCTTTTCTCCCGCAAAAGTGGTTCACTGAATCGACTATAATTATAGTAATTCACCGGTTCACTGTCAAGAATTTTTTATCTTTTTAAAGCAGGTTCTTTACACCTCTGGTTCACTTCTGTATAATGGATGGAGGAGGTGATCATATGGCAACTGACAGGCCCAGATACACGGTATCCGTAGATCCCGAACTGTTTCAAAGGATTGAGGATTTTCGGTTCCAGCACCGGTTTCAGACGCGCTCCCGGGCGACGGAGGAGCTCATCCGCAAGGGGCTGGAACAGGCAGAACGGGAAGAAAAAGAGGGCGGAGAATACCCCCCCCCAATTGTAAAGCCGCGGCCGGCGGCACAGCCGCAGAGCGGCGGGACCCCCGCGATCCGGCCCGCAGACACGCATTTCGCCCCCATATCCGTTCGCACGGCTATGGGGGCGAAATGCGCCACTGTATGATTTTGGCTCTGTTTTGCCCAAAATAAATATATACGAACACCGTGTGTTCGTATATATCCTAGATCGTGGAGATAGTGGGATTCGAACCCATGACCTCTTGCATGCCATGCAAGCGCTCTCCCAACTGAGCTATACCCCCATCGAGACACCGTTATTCACCTGTCACGATGCTATTCTAACACAAAACCCCCGGATAGGCAAACACTTTTTTCAAAAGGGGCGGAAAAAATTTGCGTCCCCGTCCATCTAAAGGTCAGCAGATCAAAGCGCCGCGTACGCTTTCGCTTCCTCCACGTACAGCTTCGCGTTGGCGAGGTTGGCCGCGATCTCCTCCCGCGTCACGCTGCGCCGGATTTTCGCCGGACTGCCCAGCACCAGCGAATTGTCCGGGACGACTGTCCCCTTCGTCAGCAGCGCGCCAGCGCCGACGATACAGTTCTTTCCTATCACCACGCCGTTCATCAGGATCGCGCCCATGCCGATCAGCGAATTGTCCCCGATCCTGCTGCCGTGCACGATGGCCCCGTGGCCAACGGTCACATACTCCCCGATCTCCACACCGTAGCCCTCGCCCTCATGGATCACACAGCCATCCTGTATATTGCTGCCTCTGCCGATGCGCACCGGCCCCCTGTCCCCGCGCACCACCGTCTGAAACCAGACGCTGCAGTCCTCCGCGATCGTCACGTCCCCGCAGATTGTTGTCTGGGGCGCGATGAACGCGCCCGGATGGATCACCGGTTTTTTCATTCTGTCCTCCTTCGCCCCATCGGGCACGGGCATACGCCAGAAGCCCCCGCCGCTCCTAAAACTCCCGCTTCTTATAGACCGCCACGGAAATCCGCACGGAAACCGCCAGCAGAATGACCGTGACCGCCGCGGTGCCGGCCGTCAGCACGCCCTCAGGCAGGGAAACGGCTCCGAAAAGAGAGCCCTGGGGATTGCCGGCCTCCCACAGACCGGTCACTGTGCCGGCCAAAAGCCCCGCCAAAACCATCAGCGCCAGGGTGAGCACGATCCTCCCTCTGGAGACTCCGAACCGGAAAAGGATGGGCAGCTCGACGGAAGCGATCAGACCGCCCATAAAAAACAGCATCAGGAACGTCGACAGCGGCGAAAAAAGACCGTTTTCCCTGGAGAAAAAAGTTCTCGCGACGAAGGTCGCCACCTCCAACAGAAACGCCACCGCGCCGGAGCAAACGAGGGATTCCAGATATTTTTCCCAGACGATCTGTTCCGGTCTCAGCGGCAGACAAACCGCCATGCAGTCCCACTTATCCTGTTCCTCATAGGCCATCACCAGTTTCACCATCAGGGCCCCCAGAACAACGGAGAAAACCACATAAAACGGCGCATTTTGGCTGAAAACCGCAATAACCGCATATGCCGCGATAAATACCGCGGTTATTTTCCCATATTTCAGAAAAATATACCAGTCCTTCCGAAGCATTCCCTTCATTTTCACTTTTTTCCCTCCTTCGCCATCGCGACGATGATGCTCTCTATGGCGGCCCGCTCCGCCTTCATTCCCGCCGGCAGCAGCTCCCGGCGCACCAGGGCCTGCACGCCGTAACCCGTATCATGGGCAGAAAGTACGGCCCTTTTGTCCAGCGCCTCAAACGCGTCCCGCCGCAGCGTGATCAGACCGTACCGCTCCAGAAGCAGATCCTTTTCCTCACAGAACAAAAGCTCTCCTTTGTGAAGAAACGCGATATAATCGCAGATCTTTTCCAGATCGCTCACGATGTGGGAGGAAATCAGAATGGAATGGGATTCCTCCCTCGTGAATTCATTGAACACGTCCAGAACCTCGTCCCGCACGATCGGGTCCAGCCCGCTGGTCGCTTCATCCAGAATCAGAAGCCTCGCCCTGTGGGAAAGGGCCGCCGCGATCGCCAGCTTCATTTTCATTCCCCGCGAGAACTCCTGAAACGCCTTGTTCTGAGGCAGCGCGAAGCGCTCCGCATAGTCCAGAAACGTCTTTTCCTCCCAGTTTTTAAAAAGATCCCGCATCACCCGATTTACCTGTCTGACCGTCAGCGCGGCGGGAAAACAGGCCTCGTCCAGCACCACGCCGATCTCCTCCTTTTTCAGGGTAAAACCGGCGCTGCGGTTGTCACAGCCCAACACCTCTATTTCGCCGGCATCCGGCTTCACCGCGCCGATGACGGATTTGATCAGCGTGCTCTTGCCCGCGCCGTTTTCCCCGATCAGCCCCATGATGCTGCCGGCGGGCAGCTCCAGGCTCACGTCGTTCAGCGCAAAATCCTTATACCGTTTCGTCAGATGCCGGATTTTTAACGCGAATTCTTCCATAAATAACTCTCTCCTCTCTCTGTATCCGATTTCGCCGCGCCGACGTCTCTTTTTTTCACTCTTCTCCCATCAGCGCGAACATCTCCAGAAGCTCCTTCTTCTCCATCCCGCAGCCGGCGGCGAGCTCGTATATCTCCTGCATATGCGCCTCAATTTTTTTCAGATTCGCCTCCCGGATCAGTTCCGTGTTCTTCGGCGCGACGAAACTCCCTTTGCCCGCCATCGTACAGATAAAGCCTTCCCGCTCCAGCTCCTCATATGCGCGCTTGGTCGTGATGACGCTGATGCGCAGATC
This sequence comes from uncultured Eisenbergiella sp., assembly GCA_947627215.1. Taxonomy (GTDB): domain Bacteria; phylum Bacillota; class Clostridia; order Lachnospirales; family Lachnospiraceae; genus Gallintestinimicrobium. The sequence continues at coordinate 8,611 of CANQVD010000011.1, read as the reverse complement.
CTTCGCCAGTCCCCGGATGGACGGCAGAGGCTCACCCTCGCTCAGCTTATCCGAAAGGATCTGATCCCGGATCTGCGTATAGATCTGCTCATAGATCGGCTGATCTCCGGTATTGCTTATGATAATATCCATCGCATTGTTCTCTCTTTCTGTATATATACAGTATATACAGCATGTTCAGATGAATGTCAAGTGTTTTCCGAAAAAAAACAGACGGATTTTGCTTGCAAATCATGAAATTTATGCTATTATTATAAATATAACCAGTTTTAAAACCATTTTGAAAACAATACGCGCCGACAGGCGCCATATGAAAAGCGGAGGATGAGACGGTGACTCAGAAAAAGTTTTTGTTAAAAACAAAGTTCGGATGCGTGATTCTCCCGGCCGTCATGGCTCTGTTCCTGACCTTTTCCCTTTCCGCCGACGCCGCGGCCCCGGCGGCCGGCAGTCAGACCGCCCAGAGCATCCGGCAGGAACAGGACGCCCCGGCGACCCAGGCGAGCGGAGAAACAGCCGCCCTCCCCGCCGATCTGCCGGCATATGCCGGAACACCCTTCACCGTTGTCAACGACAATGTACCGTACTTTACGGAGGAAGAACTCACTGCCGCATCCTTTGAATCCTACAGTGAGCTGGACGGGCTGGGAAGGTGCGGCGTCGCTTACGCGTGCATCGGAAGAGAGCTGATGCCCACGGAGGAACGCGGGAGCATCGGACAGATAAAGCCCTCCGGATGGCATACCGTGAAATACCCGGATCTCATTCCGGACAGATATCTTTACAACAGATGCCACCTGATCGCCTATCAGCTCACCGGCGAAAATTCCAACGAAAAGAATCTGATCACCGGCACAAGATACCTGAATGTGGAAGGAATGTGCCCGTTTGAGGATCTGACCGCAGATTATATAAAGGAAACGGGAAATCACGTGCTGTATCGGGTGACTCCCGTCTATACCGGAAACAACCTGCTGGCCGACGGCGTCCTGATGGAGGCCGAATCCGTAGAAGATGAGGGGAACGGGGTTCTTTTCAACGTTTTCGTTTATAATGTGCAGCCCGGCATTCTCATCGATTACGCCACGGGAGACAGCGCCCCCGGCGCGGCCGAAACAGCCGCCGTGCAATCCGGCACAGAAGCGGCTTCCGTGCAATCCGGCGCAAAGGCGGCTTCCGCCCCGGCAAAACCCGCGGCCCTGACACAGGATAATCCTTCCGCACAGACCGCGAAAGCCGTCCCGACAGAAACCGCGTACATTCTGAATACCAATACGCACAAATTTCACTACCCGTCATGCGCAAGCGTCAAACAGATGAAGGAGAAAAACAAGCAGGCGTTTTCCGGAGACCGCGCGGATGTCATCGCGATGGGCTACGACCCCTGCAAGCGCTGCAATCCGTGAGCAGAAGCCGAAACACCCCGAAAAAGGCCGGAAAAAGATGCCCGGAAAAGATAAAATAGCTGTTGACTTTGCCCGGAAAATTTAGTATTATGATATAGCTTAAAGAAAAGCAATCGATGCGTGGCTCAGTTTGGTAGAGCGCTGCGTTCGGGACGCAGAGGTCGCAAGTTCAAATCTTGTCGCATCGACGTCAGAAAAGCCCGGAAACATGCGGTTTCCGGGCTTTTTCTCTGCTCATGATTTCCCGGTTTTTCCGTGAATTGGGCTGTTTTGGTGTTTATTTGGTGTTTATTTTGAGCAATGGTCCTGCTGTTCGAAGATATCTCCTAACATTTTGCCAGCCTGCTGATTCCTTTCTCTCAGAGCATGTGCATATATGTTCAGCGTAGTGCTGGTATCAGAATGCCCCAGCCGTCCGGCGACTGTAACGACGTCAAGATTCTGAGCGATCAACAACGTGGCATTCGTATGCCGCAGCCCATGCAGAGTGATCGGCGGAAGTTTATCCTTTTCGTTTTCAATGGAATTATTGATGAGACGGATCACCCGTTTCAGTTTGCTGTTGGGAGTGGTAAGATACATGATCCTGCCATCCCATTGCGTAAAGACGAAGTTCTCGTCAAAATCCCGTCCCCGCTTCCCGACCCATTTGTCCTCCAGCATATCGGCATTTTGGCGCTGATGTTCCCGATATTCCCTTGCCATGTGCATGACGCTTTCCGGCAGATAAACGACCCTGTTGGAAGAATCTGTTTTGGTTTCCTTGAGTTTTGTTTTGCCCTTGATCTTGCAGACCGCTTTGGTGATGCGGATACAGCTTTCCTCAAAATCGAAATCATTCCAGGTAAGTGCAAGCAGTTCTTCTCTTCGGCAGCCGCTGAACAGTGTCAGATTAAACAGGAACCGGAACTGTGGATCCAGCATGATCGTTTTTGTGAAGTTATTGACGAGATATGGCTTTCCGGTATCGTCTACCCGCTTATGACCCGATATCTTTACAACAAGAGGACGGTCAATGGCTTCCAGAAACGTTTTCGCCTGTTCGTAAGTAAAGTGCTTTATCTTTCTGGTTCCGACCTTTTTATTGCTTCTCAGTCTGGCCGCTACACAGGGGTTCGATGACATTATACCCCATTCCACAGCGGTACTCAATATGATGGAGAGCACTTGCTTCGTTTTCATAACGGTTTTATCGCCGTAGGCACCGGGTTTTCCATCCAGCCGTGCACCATCCATCTTTTGGCTGTTAAGAAATTCCTTTACGATCAGAGGATTCAGCTCGCTCATCTTGTAGCGCCCAAGAGAAGGAAGAATCCGACGCAAAACGGCCTGGTAATCCTGCAGGGTGGTTTCTTCCAGTTCCTGTTCCCCATATTCTTTCAGCCACTTTGGTACAAACTCTGCAAGAGTAAGATTTTCTCCATTAGAAATTTGACCGCTCTTTACCTTGGCCTCAAATTCATCGGCGAACTGACGGGCTTCACGATCCTGGACCCTTTTGCTTTTGCTGGCATCCGGCTTATATGTGGTTGATATACGCTTTTGTTTATTATTCTGATCATAACCCAGTGAAACAGTGATCCGATAGGTTCCATTTCGTTTTATAATGTTTGCCATAGGTATCTTTTCCTCCTCCTGTTATGAAGTACCCCCGGCCATTGAGACCGGGGGATTTGCAGTGTTACTCCAGAAATTCTCGCAATTTCGCCTGACTCCAAAATACACGGCTTCCGATCTCCACGCGGGCACCGGCCTGGTTACCCAGCTTAACCGCAGAACAGCGGCCGCACCCGAGCAACTGCTGGAGCTCGCCGGTGGTGAGAAGAAGCCTGGCATCTAAATTGCAATTTGTTTTAGACGTTTTTCTCATAATTTCATTCCTCCATTCCAACGATATCATAGAACTTTGCAAGCGGTATTTTGACAAAATTGTGTTTTACTTTATCCCCCACATCTATACGGGCGTAATTCACACGCTTGCCGCGCCCATTCGTGGTGCGTACGGAAATATCCTCTTCGGCGAGCAAAGATGCCATATCCCGAGACGAAAATGGTAAATATTGTTGGTTTTTTCGCATGTGCGTATCCACTTTTCCGTAAACATTATCAAAAATCAGAAATATGTACGATTGTTCGATATACCCGTCGACACTCTTTAAATCATCCAACGAAGGCTTCCCCTCAGCAAAGTGTATGACGTGGTTCGTCCATAAATGGTGAACAGCACGCAGGAAAAGGGTACAAAAATCTTCGGAGGACACCATGGCCTCGTTTGAGAAAACGCACTCCAGGATTGCATCTGACATTTGGCGAATCTCCTCTGAAACGGTCATCGAAGCGATGCCGCATACAGATGTCAAAAACCGCCCAAGGATTTCCGCGGCAATGGATAAGCATACGGCAGTATCCAGCAAGCGCCGTTCGTGTATTTGAGCCGCATAGCTCCGTCGCTTTTGAGGAAAAGTAGTTCTTATAAAGGACACGATGTCTGCCCAGTTTGCCGCTAAAAACTGCGTAAAATGATAAATGGAAGTCGTAAATATATCTGGATTTTGTTGAAATTCCGACAGCTTTTGGGAATCAACATCACCTTCGTGAATCATGCAGTAGAGACAGCGGAGATTCGACGACGTTCCCGTGCCCTTGAGTTCCCCCGTTATTGCAACCATGCCGTGCACCCCTTCACCTTTGATATCATCAAGTTGAGCGTTGCTGCGGCTCCTGGTTGCTCCATCTCCGACCATTCGAAGGATGGATTCCAGGTTGTTCCGCAGCGTATTTCCCTTTTGCGCCGTCTTGGCCGGAGCATAATCGTCGATAAGCAACACCGTATCGCGACCGCTTTTTACGAGTCCGCGTTCCAGTGCAGCCTCCGTGTCCAAATCCATCCGCCGCGGGGTCTCCCGATCTTCGGATTTGGCCAACTGAACGAAAAAAACTTTTGCTAAAGAAGTCTTCAGCGTCCCCGTGCGCCCGTTGATGAAAAGAGAGAAGTGCGGAACGAAGCCTGCCTCGCAAAATGGGCCATATAGAACGCCCATAAGGGAAAAGGGCAGGATGATTCGCATTACTTGGCTGTTTGGCGTAATCCCCAGGGCGGCCAGGAAGATCATGCCTGCTTCCTGACGCGAGATGCGGTTGTCCCATGGCAGATCCAGGGCTGTGTCGGCGACAAAATTAGGCGGCAACAGGGCGGTTTTGTGAACGTAGACCCGCATTCCGTGAAGAATATGCCACCCTGCCCCTTGTAAATGGAACTCCTCCGGGATGCCCAAAACTTGTTTTCGGAACTCATCTTCGATAATTTTGACCGCATCAGGCTCTTCAAAATTGATCCTTGCCTCCGCAAAGCGTGAGGTCACGATTTTTCCGATCGACGAAATATCGCGGACCCGTATTTCGAGGTCGGCGCGTTTGACACCAAGAATTTTCAGTTCGCAAAGGATGCGGCACTCTTCTGGGATGGGTTTTCCATCGCTGGTCAATACCGTAATCTTCTTCAGCGGCCGGATGACGAAATTGCTTAGCGCACTCCCTAACTGCGCTGAAACCGTCTGCTGATCCATAGACACCTTAACGACGTTCGCCGATTCCTGCAGTATATGGGTCATGGGCAAGTTTTCTTTGCTGTTGCAGTCAATCTCTGAGGCGCTGATATCGGTGCTTTTGCCTTGGGGTTTGTCGAGGAACCGAAGCGGGCAGCGAATCTCTGCATTCTCTTGCCCAGGGGCCCGTTCCCCCAGAAAAATGAGGGGGCGGATTATCTCAGTTTTGGGGGGCGTCTCTGTCTCGCCAGATCGATCATCCACAAAGTGAAGCACTTTTATTATCTTTTTTTCCTCTTCGTTCATTGTTTTACCTCCGAAATCATTGCTGAAGTGGCCACTTCGTAAGGGAAATATATCACATTGCGAGGCACGGTGCACGCTCCGCAATTTTACAACATTTTCTGCCATTTTTTTAGGCGAAAGAATTCTTTTTATAAAATAAAATCGTCCAAGCCTGTTTTGGGCTTGGACAATTACTGAAAAACACAGATCATCATTATCATAAATATTCTGTCAAGCTTTTGGTGGAATCGCCATTCCGGCCTTCCTCCAAATTGATTTCATCACATACAAATGAATCTTTGCATATAATTGATCCGGTCTGGTAATCTTTTTCCCTTCTTTTATGTCCATCTCCCCTGCTTTCAAATTTTGAGTGTTCTCCCCAGAGGATCTGCTTTTTTTGTTTTTTCTGTAACTTAGGATATCTTCAACCTCTTTATCGGTAATGGTATCGAACTCAGTCAGGTAATCCCAATTATCAGGGTCCTCTTCTGTTTCAATATTTTTTTCCCCCCGTTTCTGTGCTTCCAGCCATATTCTATACTTGTAATGATACTCATAAAATGAATTGATAGATTCTATTTTTTCTTTTAAAAATTCAGATACCTGGGACGCAATATTATTATCAAATTCTGCATGAAACAGGTAAGAGAATACAAGCTGTGCCAAATTGTTTCTTGCAAATATACACTTTAATTTCCCTAGTGACTTGATAATCTCTTCAAAGTCATTACACATATCAATCTTTTTAATCTGATTATAGATTATCTGTTCAACGTCTTTGCTATTATAATCCTTTTTATTCTGTATGCGCAGTTCAGAAACTCCTCTACATCCCCCCTTCATGCTGCAAAGAAATATCGTGTTGGTAAGGGACGCTCCGAGCATATAATCCAAATAATAAAAATCTTCAATTTCTCCTTTTTTTGATATTTTTTTACAATTCCCATTAAATTTTACTTTAATATCCCAGTTCGCATTCTTATGAAAGCAGGATTCTCCATTCAATTCACCGTCAAAACGGCCGTCAAGTCTGCCTGTGAGTTCTCCGGCAAATTCACCTTCCATTTTTTCATTAAATTTTTCGTTGCCGTCAAATATGCCAAAGAATTTCCCACGGGCTTTTCCTGAAAAAGAACCCTTACCGGTACTTTTTGTTGGTTTGTCTGAAGGATCATCTTTTCCCTTATTATCTACCGTACCCTCAATACTTCCGTCAATCTCCCAAACTTCCTGCAGGTTCTCATACAGATCTTTCACATGTTCGTATGAAAAACGTCGTATATCCGGATTTGTTGTGGGATCGGGTGTTCCATTTGTTCGGGAACATTTAAAAGTAAATAATCTCGTATATTTGCGTCTAAGCAACAAATCCTGCAACCTTTTTGCGAAAACAGGCGCAGATATATCCTTCCATTCTATATTTTCATTCTCATCTTTATGTATAAAAAAATCCTGTTTGTTAAGTGAGTTTAGCTGAAGATTTTTTAGAACGTCATTAGAAAAACGGTATCTTTGGCCTTTCACTTTTGTATATTTCAAAGCCATGTATGATTTAAGAACAATATCCTCAAAATATATATCTATGTCTTGAGATTTTTCCTCAAATCCCTCCTTCCATATTTCAAATCCCATATTTTCTTTTTCGATTAAAGAACACCAAGGGGATTTAGGTATGGTATCAACATGCCACATACGGAGCACCGACACTTCTTCATTATTATTATCACTATACACCAGTATATTCTTTGCATATTCCAGATCCTCTAACTTTTTCTTTTCTTCCTCATTCAGCTTCTCTTTACTCTTTAATTTATCAATTCTTCGCTGATATTTTTTTATTAATTCCCAGTCAATATACTTTGGGTAATAACATCTAATTCCTTTACCCCAATATGAATTCCATACCCAATTACAATGAGAAATATGGATATTATTAAAGCATTTTTTAGTAACAGCCTCAAGAAAAGTTTTGGGGTCAAAATTGGCATTATCTATTCGAATATCCAGATTATTATTCAGCGTGTTCCTTATTTGTTTCAGATATTCCTTTGAAATCACGTCTTTGTTCCATTCATCATTGATATACATTCGTTCCATGACAGCATTTTCCACCTTTCCACCATTTCCACCCGTTTTCAGACATATGTACAGGTATACATATATACTATCATATTTTAGGTGGAAATGGTGGATTTGATGGAAATTTGTTCCGGACGCGCCCGTCAGCTTATGACCGCGCCCTGACCGCCATCATAATAATAACAATGCTCTCCCAGCCATTCCTCCTCCGCCACGCTGCTTCTATTTACTTCTCTTATCATCTCATCCACCGCTTTTCTGTCCAAAAGCCCGTTATCAGGGATCAGAAGCACCTCATGAATACTGGATGGGATGATGAAATAATTCCGATCTCCCAAGAGTTCCTTCATAAGCTCCCCATCCGCCATGACGGCAGCTCCCCAGGCCCCATAGCTATTAGTGAGAAAATAATCGGTTTTCGGATCCAGTACCTTCTCTGTCCCCATCCGCGGCTTTTCTCCCTGAACCTTTCCGGTCTCTGCCATTTTTCCCGCTTCCTCCATGCTGTAGATACGATAGTCCTCCCTCTGGTTTGCAAAGGCCGTCTCCCGCAGCACTGCCTCCGGAATCCCCCAGCCCCTCAGCAGACTGTCCGTCACCTTCACAGATACACTGCTTTCCATCCCGTCCTCACTGCGGATCAGATAAATTACCGCCAGATCGAGCATCCTGTCATGAGGCAGCGTCTTCAGCAGTTCCTGATTCCGCTCTGCCCAAAGCAGCGCCGGATACACATCTCCCTTCACTGATTCCCATTCCTGGATGTCGCGGGTGATCTGTTGAAGTTCCTTCCTTCCCTGCATTTTCTCATACCGGCCGAAGATCTGTGCCGCCAGCTCCCTAAAAGACACATCCGGTGCGGTGGTCTCATACAAACTGTCCAGGTATACCACCGGCGCCACATGCTTCCTGTCCCCTTTCTTCCATATCCGCAGGGCGGGGCGTCTTCTTCCGTTTGTGCGCAGAATACTGTTTATCTCCACACCGTATTCTGTTCCCGCCATTTCCGCTGCCGCCCGGCCAATTCTCTCTTCAAACTCCTTATACTCCATATCATTTCCCTTTCCGTGCAAAACATAACACCCCTGTTTGACTGAATTCATTGCTTTCTTCCTAATATAAGGCTGTACAGATGGAAACGGCAGGGCCTTTCTTCCCTGCCGCCTCCCGTTTTCTGTTTCCGGCCGCTTTTCCCGTTACGGTCAGTCCGTCTCCGCCTGTTCCATCACGATCTGCCCGTCCTTCCGGCTGTAGCGATAGATATGGCCGGAAAGCCATCTTTCCTCTCCTTTC
>CANQVD010000010.1 GCA_947627215.1 uncultured Eisenbergiella sp. | reverse complement strand
TTGGGAAGAGGAAATGAGTGAAAGACTAAAATCAACTTCCTCCCTTTCAAAGTGGAAATAAACTTTTCACTTCACCCCCGGAGAAAAAAATCAAAAAACCGGTTGACATATCGGATATTTCCGTTTATAGTGGTTAAAGACTGATCTATCGCAAGCAAGAACAATAAAAAGGAAAGGAGGCAATGAAATGATGTTCAGGTCTGCAAAGAACAGGTATCAGGTTTTACAGAACAGGAATACAGAAATTGTCTCCCGGGATGTTTTTGGATGAGTTCGCCTGCAGACGGTATGTTTGTATAAGCGTGCGTTCGCGCCATGGCTCTTTGGAGTCATGGCGTTTTTTTGCGTGTCCGCCCGCATGAGCGGATACGGCCGGAAATATCTCTGGAGGGGTGCCTGCCGCTGCCGCCTGCGGCGGCGGAAGAGGATATGGTGGTCGGAGGTTTTATGAAAGTACCGGAAAGTTTTGGAAGGGCCGCCCGGAAGTACGGGATCGGTGAGAATGATATCATTTTCGCGGCGGCCGCTGATCTTGATATGGAGTACCGTTTTGCGGATTCCGTGCTGGCGCTGACGGAGGAGAAGCTGCTCGTCGCGGTCTATCCGTTTGTCGAAAAGGCAGAGTACCGTTTCGGCGGTTACGGCGGCTGGCAGATGAAGGAGGATCTGGACCGTGCGCAGGAGCCTGCGCTGCGGATCTATGAGCTGGGACAGATCGGCCGGATGGAGGTGATCCGGGAGGTGGCCACCGGCGTGCTGATGGCGCAGATCGACGGCGTGGAACAGAATCTGTGCCATTTTTCCAACACCAGGATGGAGACCTTTCTGCGCCTGTGCCGCATATTTGACAAGATAAAGAAAAAAGAGGAGATCACGCCGGAGGATCTGGACGTGAAGCGGGGGAAGGAATGCTGTCCCAAGTGCGGCATGATCTATCCGGATCAGGAGCGGAAGGTCTGTCCTAAATGTATGGACAAGAAATCGATCCTGCTGCGGGTGCTGTCCTATTTTATCCCGTACAAAAAAAGCCTGGCGGCGATGATGCTCTGTTATCTGGGGACCGCGCTGCTGAATCTGGTGTGGCCGTATTTGAGCGGCACGGTCCTGTACGACCAGGTGCTGGCCCGGAACGAAGCGTTCCTGGCGGCGATGCATCTTCCGGCGGGGCGGTTCGTGCTGGCGCTGTCGTTTCTGACGGCGGCCATGATCCTCACGAAGGTCCTGATCCAGGCCCTGGGCATCTGGCAGGGCGTTCTGACGGCCAGGATCGCGCCGGAGGTGGTGGCGAAGCTGAAAAGCCAGGTATTTGCCTCGATGGGGAGGCTTTCCATCAGCTTTTATTCCAAGCGGCAGACCGGCGGCCTGATGACGCGGGTGTCGGACGACGCGGAGGAGATCTCCAGCTTTTTCATCGACGGCATTCCGTATTTCTTTATCAATGTAGGAAACATCGTGGCGACCTTCGCCATCATGTTTTATCTCGATCCGCTGCTGGCCGCGGTGTCCGTGGTGCTGATGCCGCTTCTGGTGGTGATCAGCTATCGGATGATGCCCCAGCTCTGGCATTATTACGGCAAGCGGCACCGGGCCAACCGGCGTCTGAACGGGCAGATGAACGAGAATTTCACCGGCGCCAGGGTGGTCAGGGCCTTCGGGCAGGAAGAACAGGAGATGACCCGTTTTTCCAAAAACAACGGACGGGTCAGGACGGCGGAGCTGGACGTGGCCCGCTATGACAACAAATTTTTCGCGCTGTACTGCTCGGTGGAGGACACCATCAGCTTTCTCGTCTGGGCGGTGGGCGGCGCCATGATGATCAGCGGCGCCAATATCGAGCTGGGCCTTCTGATCACGTTTTCCGGCTATGTGGGCCAGTTGAAGGGACCGCTGGAATTCATGTCCCGGATCATCCGCTGGTACACCGACGCCATGAATTCGGCCCAGCGCATGTTTGAGATCATCGACGCGGTGCCGGAGGTGAAGGAATCGCCCGACCCGGTGCGGCCCGAACGGCTGGAGGGCGGGATCGAGCTGAAAAACGTGACCTTCGGCTACGAAGCGCACAAGCCGATCCTGAAAAACGTCAGCTTCCGGGTGGAGCCGGGCGAGGTGTTCGGCATCGTGGGGCGTTCCGGCGCGGGCAAGTCCACGCTGGTGAATCTGATCTCCCGTCTGTATGACGCGCAGGAGGGCGAGGTGCTGGTGGACGGGATCAATGTCCGGCAGTACGGCTTCAGGGAGCTGCGCAAAAATGTGGCCATGGTGTCACAGGAAACCTATATTTTCATGGGGACGGTGGCGGAAAACATCGCCTACGCCAGACCGGACGCCAGCAGGGAGGAGATCATACGGGCCGCCATCGGGGCCAACGCCCACGATTTTATCTGCCGGATGCCGGAGGGCTACGACACCATCCTGGGCTCCTCCAGCCGGGAGCTGTCCGGCGGCGAAAAGCAGCGCATTTCCATCGCCCGCGCGATCCTGGCGGACCCGAAGATCCTGATCCTGGACGAAGCCACCTCGGCCGTGGACACGGAGACGGAGCTGGCGATCCAGAGATCGCTGGAAAAGCTGGAAAAAGGACGTACCGTGCTTTCCATCGCCCACCGGCTGTCCACGCTGCGCAACGCGACGCACCTGATCGTGCTGGACGAGGGGCGGATCACGGAGACGGGCACCCATGAGGAGCTGCTGGCGAAAAAAGGAACGTATTTTAAGCTGAGCGAGCTGCAGACCAAGGCGCTGGCGATGCGGGGAATCGAGTAAGGGACGGCCCTGCAAACGGAAATCTTGAATTCTGATATGAGGTGAGCATATATGGCTGAAAGAGAGAATACCATGCCGGATCTTCTGGATCTGCATGAGTTTGATGAGGAAGCGCTGAAAAAGGAATCCGACGAGCTTTTGGAGATGCGCTTCCTGACGAAAGAGAACGCGGTCTTCGCCAGGACCGGCGGGGGCTTTGTTTCCCTGAAATACGACGGGAAGGAATATGACCGCGTGGGCATTTACCTGACCTTTCCGCTGACCATGCCGGAGGAGTTCATCTCCGTCCGGGAGGCGGACGAAAAGGCGAAGGAGATCGGCATCATCGAGAAGCTCTCCGGGCTGGAAAAGGACCAGCAGGAGATGATCCGGGAACAGATCAAGCTGCGCTACTTCATGCCGTCTATCACGAAGGTGCTGGACGTGAAGGATGAATACGGCTATGCCTACTGGAACGTGGTGACCACCTTCGGTGCCTGCCGGTTCACCACCCAGATGAGCGGCGACGCGGTGATCCATCTGAGCGATTCCCGGCTGCTGGTGACCGATATCGACGGGAACCGGTACGAGATCCCGGATTTTTACCGGCTGAGCGTGATGGAGCGCAAAAAGCTGGATCTCTTCATTTAAAAAAGTGTTCCGTCCGCGGGCGGGACTGCTCCGGAAAGGAGACGGTTTCCCCGGCGGGACGGACGGCAGTCTGCGGGCGGCGCGGGACGCCCCCGCGAGGGAGTGAACGGATTTATGAAACTGTTATATACATTGAGCGAGGCACAGACGGCGGCGCTGGCGCTGGGAGAGGGTGAAACCCTCTGGTACTGCGTTCCCGCCGATCTGCAGTTCGACAGCGGGGAAAAGCTGGCGCGGGAGGCGTACGCCGCGGGGGTCTGGCTGGCCGTGACGGAGAAGCGCTTCGCGGTGCTGGAGGGGACGCGGCTGAGCGCATCCTTCCGGCTCGACGAGTGCGCGAAGATCAAATGCGAGCATCAGGTGAACAGCGGGATCGTCACCGTCACGAAAAAGGACGGAAAGGAGATCTGCGCGGCGCGGTTTTCCATGCGGCACATCATACGGGTCTCCTACGCGGTCAGAGGCGCACAGGCGATCATCGATGCCCTGAAGCAGGGGCAGGAGCCGGGCAGCGCCGAGCGCGTGAAGAGCCTGGAATATGAAAAATACTGTGAGAAGTGCGGACGGGCCCTGCCGGGGACCAGCAAATGTCCGTACTGCGAGGGAAAAGCAGACCTGTTCCGGAAATTTTTCCTGCTCTGCGGGGAATATGTTGGGAAGCTTTTGCTGATTTCCTTTCTGATGGGGCTGGTGGCCGTCGTGAATATGGTCAACCCCATGGTGCAGCAGCGTTTTATCGATAACGCGCTGGCGACGGGGACGGGGACCTGGCGCGATCTGTGCCTGTTCGTGGGAATTTCCTTTTTCCTGCTGGTAGGGCGGATCCTGCTGGAGGTGTACCGGTACTGGAACTGCGTGAAGCTGGGGGCGTCCCTGAGCATGACGCTGCGCAAAAAGCTGTACTACAAGATCCAGTCGCTGTCGCTGTCCTTCATCAACAACCGGAAGCCCGGTGAGCTGATGAACCGGGTGTCCCGGGATACCAGGGAGATCCGCTCGTTCATGGAGGAGGTGTTCGGAGATATGTTCTCTACGCTGATCACCATGATCGTTTCGCTGGTCATGATGTTCATGATCAGTTGGCAGATGACGCTGTTTTCCCTGGTGTTCGTGGTCATCGTGTTCGTGGTCACGAGGGCATTCTGGCACCACATCCATGCGATCTTCCACCGGCAGTGGCTGAAATCAGACGATCTGCACAGCAGCCTGCAGGACATCATTTCCGGCATGCGCGTGGTGAAGTCCTTCGGCAAGGAGGAGCGGGAGGCGCAGCGCTTCCAGAAAAAAACAAAGGAATTCGCCGCGCTGAGTCAGAAAAACGAGACCTTCTGGGCGATCTTCTTTCCGATCCTCACGTTTCTGATGGGGGCGGGGACTTATATCGCCGTTTACTTCGGCGGCATCGACGTGCTGAACGGGCGGATGACGCTGGGACAGTTGGTGCAGTATATCACCTACTGCGGTTATCTGTTCGGGCCGCTGGGCTGGATGACCCATCTACCCCGGGCGGTGATGCAGTTGATCACCAGCCTGAACCGGATCTATGATGTGCTGGACGAGACGCCGCAGATCGCGGACCGGGAGGACAGCCGGGCGTTTCCCATCCGGGGGGCCTTCGATTTTCAGAACGTGTCCTTCGGCTACCATACCTATGAGCCCGTGCTGGAAAACATCAGCTTTCAGGTGAAGCCGGGAGAGATGATCGGCCTGGTGGGGGCCTCCGGCACCGGGAAATCCACGCTCATCAACCTGATCATGCGCCTGTATGACGTGGATCAGGGCAGGATCACTGTAGACGGCGTGGACATCCGGGATATCAAAATGGAGAGCCTGCATTCCCAGATCGGCGTCGTGCTGCAGGAAACGTTCCTGTTTTCCGGCAGCATTCTGGACAACATCCGTTTTGCCAGACAGGACGCGTCCATGGCGGAGGTCATTCAGGCGGCCAAGGCGGCCAACGCCCACGATTTCATCTGCAAGACGCCCGACGGCTACAATACCTATGTGGGCGAGCACGGCTACAGCCTGTCCGGCGGCGAACGGCAGCGCGTCGCCATCGCACGGGCGATCCTGAACGATCCCCGGCTGCTGATCCTGGACGAGGCCACCTCGGCGCTGGATACGGAAAGCGAATTCCTGATTCAGCAGGCCATGGACCGGCTGGTGAAGGGCAGGACCACGTTCGCCATCGCGCACCGGCTTTCCACCCTGCGCAACGCGGACCGGCTGGTGGTCATCGACCGGCACCGGATCGCGGAGATCGGCACGCACAACGAGCTTTTGGAGAAAAAAGGGATCTATTACGGCCTGGTGACCGCCCAACTGAAGATGGCGGAGGGACGGCAGGCCGGATAAAAGGAAAACGCCGGAAGCTGGTAAAAAATCAGAGGGAAGAAGCAAAAGGATAAAGCCGGAAGGCCAAAAGATAAAACAGAAGTACGAAGGATAAAACGAAGTACAAAAGGGTTCCGCCGTGTGCCGTTTCAGGACACGTACGGAGCCCTTTTTTGGGCAAAAAATCACTGTGTGTTTCTGTTTTTAAATCCATTTTTGAAAAAAGATCATTATAAGCGCCCGAATCCGGATAAAATAGCTGCTGTTGGATTCTCTTACCGTTTTCCGACTGCGGATATGATTATCTTACCAGACTGAAAGCGAGGAAAAATGGCATGACGGAGCAGGCGCGCGTGGAAATGGGGCAGCGGATTCGGGACAGACGGGTCGATAGGCGGATGACGCAGGAAAAGGCCGCGGAGTTCCTGGATATTTCGCTGACGCATTATAAGAATATTGAGAGGGGACGCACGTCGGTTTCTGTCGATTTGCTGCTGGTCATCTGCGAAAGGTTTAAGCTGGATCCGACCTTTGTGCTGACCGGGAAGGATATCGGCGTCAATCCCATCCTTGATTTCTATGAGAAACTGCCGCAGGAAAAGCGGCGCTGGTTCGACAAATCCCTGTATTTTCTGGAACGGGTCTTAAACGGATAAAGCTCTGCGGGCCGCAGGCCATGGAAAGCCGCGTTGTTTCGCGGGAAACCGAAAACGGTTTTACGGAAGGCGGAAAACAGTTTCACGAAAGGCGGAAAACAGTTCGCGGGGAGGGCGGAAAATGTTGGCCTTTCCAGGCGCGGACGGGCGTGGTACAATATGGTTGGACGCCGCCGCACCGACAGGCGCGGAGGCATCCGGAGGAAACCGGTTTTGTACCGACGCGAAAGGGCGGCCGTCATGACGCAGGAAGAGCTTCTCCGTTTTGAAGCGGCAAAAAACAGGATCATCGGGCGCAGCAGGGAGCGGAACGGCATCGGCACACTGGCCGAAAAGACCGTTCACGCGGTGCTCAAGCATTATTATGCGCCCGACGAGGAAATGCATGAGATCCCCATCGAAAACTGCGTAGCGGACATCTATACCGGCTATCGCATTCTGGAAATTCAGACCCGCAGCTTCGACCGGATGCGGGTTAAGCTGGAGCGCTTTCTGCCCCATTACCCTGTGACTGTCATTTATCCGATCCCGCATATCAAGACACTTTACTGGATCGACGAGGAGAGCGGAGAGATTTCCGGCGGACGGAAATCTCCGCAGAAGGGCAACCCCTATATGGCGTTCCCGGAGCTGTATAAGATTAAAATGTACCTGAAGGACCCCAATCTGAGCATTCGTCTGACGCTTCTGGACATGGAGGAATACCGGCTGCTGAACGGCTGGAGCAGGGACCGGAAAAAGGGCTCCGAGCGCTACGACCGGATCCCGGTATCCATCTATGAAGAGATCGACTTCACCTGTCCTCAGGATTATCTGCAGCTCGTGCCCTATGAGCTGCCGGAGCCCTTCACGGCGGCGCAGTTCGCGAAATGCGTCCGCATCCGCAGGGAGTTGGCCGGCACGGTGCTGAATATCCTGAATCATCTCGGCGTGGTTTTTCAGGATGGGAAGCAGGGGCAGGCTTATCTGTATCGGGTGAATTCGTGAAAAAGGGGCGGCGGCGTCCAACGATCAAAAAGCTCTTGCCTAACAGACCTGATCTGATTATAATAATTATTAGATTAGATTAAATTAGAATTAAATTATATTAAAAAAAATCAGAAGTCGGAGATGTGGCAATGCTCACGGAAAGTAAGACCGTTGAACTGAAGAGAGAGTATGTGGAAGATATCAAAAAAACGGTCGTGGCCTTTGCGAACAGTGAAGGCGGCACGATCTATATCGGGATAAACGACGACGGCTCCGTCTGCGGTGTGTCGGATGCGGATTCCACAATGCTTCGCGTGACGAATGCCGTTCGCGACGCCGTAAGACCGGATGTGATGATGTTCGTTGATTGCAATGCTGTCGATGTGGAGGGCAAACCGATCGTTGCCGTGTCCGTACAGCGCGGTACGGCAAGACCCTATTATCTTCAGGGAAAGGGCATCCGTCCGGAGGGAGTTTATGTACGTCAGGGCGCGTCTACCGTTCCGGCTTCTGATGCAGCGATCCTCAGTATGATCAAGGAGACGGGCGGCGACAGCTACGAAGCGGCACGGTCTCTCAGCCAACAGCTTACTTTTGAGCGGACTTCCGCTTTTTTTAAAAAACGCGGGCTGGAGTTCGGCCCTCAGCAGATGCGGACGCTTCATTTGATAGGAGAAGACGGAACCTTTACAAATCTGGCCTTTCTTTTGTCGGAGCAATGTACCCATACGATCAAGCTCGCTGTTTTTGAAGGAAGCAAAAAAACTGTTTTTAAAGACAGGATGGAGCTGTCAGGTTCTCTGCTGGAACAGCTTGAATCGGCTTTTCGTTATATCGATCGTTATAACCGTACCCGAGCGGAATTTCAGGGGCTTGACCGGGTGGAAAGGCGGGATTATCCCGCCGCCGCTGTCCGGGAGGCGCTGTTGAACGCCATTGTCCATCGGGATTATTCGTTCAGCAGTTCAACGCTGATCAGTATTTTTGATGACCGTATCGAATTTGTGTCGATCGGAGGACTGATCAGGGGAATCTCTTTTGACGATATCATGTTGGGGGTTTCCGCACTCAGGAATCCGTACCTTGCCAATATTTTTTACAGATTGAGGCTGATCGAGGCTTACGGTACGGGTATCCTGAAGATTCATGAATGCTATGCCGATTCCGCTGTGAGACCGTTGATTGAGACCGCCAGCAATGCATTTAAGATCACTCTTCCAAATATCAACTATGAGAAGGAAAATAATAACGGCATAGTCAGGGAATCGCTGCGCCCGCTGACAGGCATCACGAAAAAAGAGGAACGCGTCGAAGCCGTTATCGGTTTATGCAAAAAGAACGGTTTCGTTATCCGTAAGGATATTGAATCAGCCCTGCACATTTCTCAGGCAACCGCGATCCTGCTCCTGCGGGAAATGACAGCCGAGGGCCTTCTGGTGAAAAAAGGTACAGCCAAAAACCTGCGTTACTATTTATCGGATCTGTGAGGCTGGCCGGTCACAGGCCCCGCCGCTTTTTCTCAAATTTCATGTTGAAACCCATGGAAACAAGGTATATAATTTTTGATGAAACGGGGCGGCTTTTGTCCCGAAGAATAATAGGATAAGGAAGTATGTATCATGGCAAATGAAGGAAACGTCAAGAGTTCTGGCGGCTGGCGTACCAATAAGTGGTGCCGCGCCGCGATCCCCGCGCTGCTTCTGCACTGCAGCATCGGCACGGTTTACTGCTGGTCCATTTTCAGCCAGGAGATCGCCGATTACATCGGCTTTTCCAAGGGCGCTACGGAATGGGCGTTCAGCTTCGCAATCTTTTTTCTGGGCATGTCCGCCGCTTTCCTGGGCAACGTGGTGGAGAAGGACATCCACAAGTCTTCGCTGATCGCGACCATCTGCTTCGCGCTGGGCATGGCGGGAACCGGATTTTTCATCTATTACGGCGGCGCGCATCAGGGAAGTCCCCTGGCGCTGATCGGCATTTATGTCAGCTACGGTTTTATCATGGGCATCGGCCTGGGCACCGGTTACCTGTCCCCGGTCAAGACGCTCATGCTCTGGTTTGAGGACCGCAAGGGCCTTGCCACCGGTCTGGCGGTAGCGGGCTTCGGCGCGGCCAAGGCCATCGCCAGCCCCATCATGCAGGCTCTTCTGGACAATCTGGGAGACGGCGGCATCTACAAGATGTTCTGGATCCTGGCGGCGGTCTATTTCGTCATGATGTTCGTCGGCCATCTGCTGCTGAAGAAGCCCGACGGCTGGCATGAGCCCCAGAAGACCGAAAAGGGCAAGGGCATGCTGGATGTCATCAGGACCAAGCCCATCACCAATTACATCGGCATCTGGCTGATGTTCTACATCAATATCACCTGCGGCCTGGCGCTGATCTCTCAGGAGAAGATGATCGTGAAGTGCATCGGCCTGGCCAGCGTGGTCGGCATCATCTCCACCATTTCCGCCATTTTCAATGCGGGCGGCCGTCTGGGCTTCTCCGCGTGGGCGGATACGATGAAGGACCGCAACACGATCTACAAGCTGATCTTCGTGCTCTCCATCGCGTTCACCGGCCTGGTGATCCTGACCCGCGGCATTCAGAACGGCAGCGGCAATATCCTGCTGGTCATCCTGGTGCTGGGCCTGATCTTCGTGGTGAACGCCGGATACGGCGGCGGCTTCTCCAATGTACCGACCCTGCTGTCCGATCACTACGGCATGGGCAATATCAGTGCCATCCACGGCCTGACGCTTTCCGCATGGGCCATCGCCGGCCTGACCGGCAACCAGATGGCGACCTGGATCGTGAACCATTTCGGCGAGACCGTCCAGATGGAGCATGCGCTCTCTGACGGCACCGTGGAAATGATCGCGGTGAACCCCAGCGGCTATCAGACCGTGCTGTACGCCACCGTCGTGCTCTACATCATCGCGCTGGTGATCTGCCTGGTGATGGTGAAGCCCACCGATAAGGCGCTGGAGGCGAAGAAAGCGAAGAAGTGAGGACCGCGGCCCTGAGACGGGCGGTTTGAAGGACGCGCTGCCAAGAATACAGCGGGTGCGGATACGGATTTACAAAGATGACAGAACAGGCAGGAAGGACGGCGTGAGGCACGTGTTCCTGCCTGTTTTTTATGGGCCGTACCGAAGACGGCCGCGGGACGGAAGACGGTGCGAGAAAGACCGACATAAGAAAGACCGGCGGGGGAAGGATCGGCATGGGAAAGGCCGACGTAAGAAAAACTGGCGGGAGAAGGATCGACATGAGAAAGGCCGACGTAAGAAAAATTGGCGGGAGGAAAGGCAGCGGAATGGAAAACAGGGAGACGGAAAATCGGAGAAAGGAAAGCGGCGGAGCAGAAAACAGTGGAATGCAAAGCAGCGGAATAGGGAGCGGCGGAAAAGCGGTGGATCTCGTGATCTTTGCGGGACAGTCGAATATGTCCGGGCGGGGCAGCGCGGCGGAGGCGACCGCCTGTGAGCCGGAGGCGGGTTTTGAGTACAAATCTGTCGGGAGCCCGGAGGCGCTTGTTCCCATCATCGAGCCCTTTGGCCTGGGAGAAGATAAGCCCGGCGGGATCGATGACAGGGACGGCCGGGGCGGCACGAAGCGGCGCGGCAGCATGGTGTCCGGATTCGTCCGGGCGTATTACGGGCGGACGGGAAGACAGATCGTGGCGGTGTCCGCATCGGTGGGCGGCACCTCGACGGCAGAGTGGAAGGAACGCTATATCGGCGATGCGGTTTCCCGGCTGGATAGCGCCAGGGTATTCCTGAAGGAGCGCGGGATAAGGCCGGGCCATATTTTCGTGGTGTGGTGTCAGGGCGAGACCGACGGCGACAAAGGCGTTTCCGCCCGGGAATACATGGAAAATACGCGGGAACTGTTCGAGACGTTCCAAAGACACGGCGCGGAGAAATGCTTTCTGATCCAGATCGGGCATTTTAACTACATTGACTTCCCGGATCAGGGCCGGGAAATTGACCGGCGCTACGGCGTGATCCGGGATGCACAGAAAACGCTGTGCGAAAGCGATGGGGATTTTATCTTCGCCGGCAGCTTTCAGGGCCAGCTCGAGAATATGGCCGACGCCTATCATTACAAACAGGCCGCCTACAATGCGGTGGGAAAAGAGGCCGGCGGCGTGATGGCGGAATATGTGCTTTCTTCCCTTGCCGAAAAGGGAGAAGAAAGCGTTTGACGCTGCCCGATCGGCAGGCACCTCACAGCCCCAGCCCCGTTAGCATCGCCGCGGCCAGAAACAGCGCCAGCCCGGCGATATTGACCAGCAGGAAAAAGCCCATGTACCGGCCCGCGTTCGCACCTTTTGCCTTCATATAAAGGCGGAAGGAAATAAGGCTTGCCAGGGAAGCGATGGGCGTGCCCAGGCCGCCGAGGTCCGTGCCCAGCATCAGCGCGCGCCAGTCATTCGTAAAGCCGGAGAGCAGGACGGCGGCGGGCACGTTGCTGATAATCTGGCTCGCCAGGGCCGAGGCCAGCAGCGGCTGTCCGGCCAGCATGCCCTGCAGGACGGAGCGGACGCCGCCGATGGCCCCGATATTTCCGGCGAAGATGAAAAAGCAGACGAAGGTTAAAAGCAGTCCGTAATCCATGGTCCGGTACAGGCTGCGGTCCGCGATGAAAAGCGCAGCACAGACGACGGCCAGCAGAACGGCATAATGCAGCACATGGAAGACGGAGAGCAGACAGAGGGCGAACAGGGCCAGATAGAGAAGGATGCGGCGTTTATCGCCCAGCGCATGCTCTTTGGGAAGGCAGACGGAAATTTCGGCGTCCGCACAGAACAGGACGCTTGCAGCCAGCAGCGGCAGGGCGAGCAGCGTATAGGGCAGCACCGTCCGGAAGAATTCTGCGGCGGAAAGCCCGAATGCGGAATACAGATACAGATTCTGCGGGTTCCCCACCGGCGTGGCCATGCTGCCCAGATTGGCGGCGACGGTCTGCATCACCACCACAAAGATCATATCGTTCTGCTGCCCGGTCAGCTCCAGGATCAGGACCGCAAAGGGCACGAAGGTGATCAGCGCCACGTCGTTGGTCACCAGCATGGAGGAGAAAAACGGCAGCAGGATCAACAGCAGAAACAGCGCCCGGCGCTGTTTTTTTCCTGTCAGGAGCCGCCCGGCCAGCCAGGTGAACAGACCGTGGCGCTGCAGCCCAGCCACCACCGCCATCAGGCAGAACAGGAGCGCCAGCACCCGGAAGTCGATGTAGCCCAGGTACGCGCCGGAGGGCGGCACAAAAAAGGCGGAGATCAGCATGCAGAGGGCCGAGACCGACAGGACGGGCTCTTTTTTGAAAAAGATCAGCGGATTCTTGGGTTTCATTTCGTTCGTTCTCCCGTGGATGAAATTCATCAGCATTATAGCACGCGGGAGGGGAGAAATCCACTGGTATTGTCTGTTTTCGGGGATGCGGCTCCGTCCTTCCGAATCGGTGAAAACAGAGATTGTTTTCGCAGAGTTGGGAACTCTGCGAGGACGAATGCACACGAAGTAATGTTTATTTTAGCACAGAATCTCAATTTCTGCAATGACCTTACGAAGAAATTGAGGTTTATATACGGGCATTCTCAGAATTTGCCGTGTCTGCAGGGAAGCGAACGGCCGGGCTGACATTTGTTTTCACCGGACACGGTAATGAATGAAGCCTTGCCTTATGAGCAAACAGCGTCGGCACCCAAACGGTTCGGAGGCGATTCGCAGTCAAAAAAGCAGTCAGGAAGGGACGGGATTCTGTATCATTTATGCTGAAAAACATCAATACAGGAGGCCCCGCTATGGCTCGAAAAGGAGAGAATATTTTTAAGAGGAAGGACGGCAGATGGGAAGCCCGCTATATAAAAGGGCACGAGCTTTCCGGGAAAATAAAGTACGGTTTTTGCTACGGGAAAACCTACCGGGAGGCAAAGGATAAGGTAATGCTGGCAAAAATGGCGCTCAAAGGTCAGGCGCCAAAGCCTGTCAGCCGTGACAGACGGCTGTTTTCCTGCTTTTGCGACGAGTGGCTCGCGCTCCGTAAAGGCGAAGTAAGGGAATCCACTTATGTGAAATACAGCACGATTCTCGAAAACCATGTAAAACCCAGGCTGGGAAGATACGTTCCGCTCGCCCTGAACACAAAAACGATTGAGGACTTCAAGTGGGAGCTGCTTGACGCGGACGGCCTCGCGCCGAAAACGGTAAAAGACATCCTGCTGGTACTCCGGGCCGTTCTGAGCTATACCGCGAAACAGTTTCCGGGGCTGTTCCCGATTCCCGAATTTCATTATCCCAAAATAGACCGAAAGGAAATGCGCGTTCTCTCGCCGGACGAACAGCGGCGGCTGACATCCTATCTGCTGTCGGAGATAGACGACTGCCGTTTTGGAATCCTTCTGGCGCTGCTGACCGGAATGAGGCTGGGCGAACTGTGTGCGCTCAGATGGGATCATGTTTCCGTTCAGGAAAGGACCGTCCGGATCAGTGAAACCATGCAGCGGTTAAAAAGCATGGATAAGGATTCCGGGGCAAAAACGAGGCTCCGGGTGGGAAACCCCAAAAGCAATACCTCCCGCCGTGTGATTCCCATGTCGGACAGTGTGGCCGGACTTTGCGGCAAAATGCCGCAGTATCGTCCGAACGTCTATATTCTGACCGGAACGACGGAACCGATGGAGCCGAGAGCCCTGCAGTACCGGCTTGAAAAATATACCCGCGAGTGCGGCATAGAGAAGGTTCACTTCCACACACTCCGTCATTCCTTCGCCACAAGATGCGTGGAGGCCGGATTTGAGCTGAAAAGTCTCAGCGAAATCCTCGGCCACGCGAATATTTCGATCACGCTGGAGCTTTACGTTCATTCTTCTCTGGAACTGAAACGCGCCAATATGAATAAGCTCTCCCTTCTCGATCTCTGATTTATAGCAGTCAAAATTCACAGTCGTTTCGTCAGCTCCCATAAAATACAAAGCCGGACAGAGACGCAGAAAGGCCCCTTTTTCAGCGGTTTTCAGGCTGCGCCCATTCCTGAAAAGCCGCGCGGACAGGAACCGTTTCGCAGAGTTCCCAACTCTGCGAAAACCGGTCTCCGGCTGTCGGAAGGTACGGGGTATGAGCATAGTATTCCCGATACCGGCAGAATTATCAGAAGGAGGCCGAAGCTGCGGTGACCCTGTCGGAACGCCCGCACAGGGGCGCCGGTCAATGGGGACAGCGAAAAAGGAGGCGCGCTGAATGCTTTTCCAAAGGGCGGGAAGAAAACCTGACTGGAAAATGACAGATATGCACTGTCACATCCTGCCCGGACTGGACGACGGCGCACAGGATATTTCGGAATCCATATCCATGCTGCGGCTTGCCGCTGCCGAGGGGATCTCTGACATGATCGTCACGCCGCATTTCCGTGCGGGACGGTTTAGCGCTTCGCCGGAGACCGTTCTGCAAAGGCTGCGGCAGCTCCGGGAGGCGGCAGATGCGGAACAGATTCCGATCCGGCTTTATCCGGGCAGCGAGATCTATTATTTCGACGGCATGGAAGCCTGTCTGCGGCAGGGACAGCTATGCACCATGAACGAAACCGTGTCCGTGCTGGTTGAGTTTTCCCCGTTCGCCATGCTGCGGACGATGCAAAACGCCATGGACAGGATTCTGAGCGCGGGCTATCAGCCGGTTCTCGCCCACGCCGAGCGGTATGCCTGTTTGACGGAAAAGGCGGAGGATGCGGCACTCCTTCATGACATGGGGGCAGGGATACAGGTCAACGCGTCCGCCGTGACCGGCAGAGCGGGGGAAAAGGAAAAGCGGTTTGCGCATCATCTCTTAAAAGAAAGCCTTGTCGATTATATTGCGACAGATGCCCACGGATGCCGCCGCCGGACGCCTGCGCTTGCCCAATGCAGGGAACACATCATCAGGAAGTACGGCGAGGCATACGCATATCGGATCATGTGCGGAAATGCCGGAGAAATGTTCGGACTGGAAAAGCGAAGCCGGGAAGAAAAAAACATATGAGGGAAAAGGACACATGCAAAGGAACAAAGACGTCATTGAAATAAACGCGGCAGAACTCTTTTGGTTCATGCTGAAACGCTGGTATGTGTTTCTGCTGTCGGTTCTTCTGGCGGCAGCGGCCGGTCTGTCGATCTGCCTGTTCATCATCACGCCGCAGTATGAATCTACCACAAAAATCATTATTTTAAGCCCTCAGAACAGCGGGTCGCTCACCTACAGCGATATGCAACTGGCAAGCCAGCTCACGAAAGACTATGAGGAGCTGATCGTTGACCGTGATGTGCTGGAGGCGGTCATCGCGCAATGCGCTTTAGAGGATGATTATGAAGACTTATTAGACCGCGTAACAGTAGAGAATATCCCCGATACCCGTATCATTTCCATCACCGTGGAGGACCCGTCCCCCGCGATGGCGCAGCGGATCGCCGACAGTATCCGCGATACGGCTGCAGAGCATATCCGGAGCGTGACAGACGTGGAGGCGGTCAATGTCACGGTTGACGCCAATCTGCCTTTGGAGCCGTCGTCCCCCTCGAAGCCCCTGTGGGCAGCTTTGCCCGCCGCTTTGGCCCTCCTTATTGTATTTGTCATACAGACGATACGGTTCCTGTCAGACGATGCCATTAAATCCCCGGAGGATGTAAACAGGTATCTTGGAATTTCCATGCTTGCTTTAGTCCCGAAGGTTCATCTGGACGCACAAACAGTCTCTGCTTCTAAGGGTCAAAAAGGCCGCGGAAAAAATGCGGGGGTGCATGACGGCGGGAAGCGGACGGCTGCCGCACAGAGAGCCCCCGTGTTAAACAATTCCGGCGGCTCCCTTACCGCAAATCCGGATGGTGACGGACAGTCTGCCGTGACGCTCCGCCCCGGTTTGCAGGATTATGATGTCCTGGAGGCGTTCAAAACCCTGCGGGCGAATATAGAGTTTTACAGTGATAACGTAAAGGTCATTTGCATTACCAGTGTATTCCCCGGCGACGGAAAATCCACGGTAAGCTATCACCTCGCCAGAGCCTTTGCGGAGACCGGCAAAAAAACGCTGCTGATCGATGCGGATCTCAGAAAATCCGTATTGCGGAAAATGGTCTGGAAATCCGGTGATCCGGGGCAGGGTTTATCCTATTACCTTTCAGGACGGCGAAAATATGAGGAAACGATTTGCCGGACGGATCTGCGGACGCTGGATATTGTTTTCGCCGGTCAGTTCCCGCCTAACCCCAGCGAGCTGCTGGGAGGCAGGCAATTCGCGGGCATGATCGAGCAGGCAAAAAAGGAATACGCAGTAATTATTATAGATACGCCGCCGATGGGAAGTGTGATCGACGCGGCGGTAGCTGCGAAGGTGTGTGACGGTTCCGTGCTTGTCATAAAAGACGGCGCTGTCAGTTTCCGTATGGCGCAGAGAAGCAAGTCCCAGCTTGAGGCGGCAAAGACTCCGATTCTCGGATGTGTACTGAACGAGGTGGATTTATCCTCAAATCGCTATTACGGACGCTATTATAAGACCTATTACGGTAACTATTACAGAGAGTGAATTTTATTCGGGGGGGGGTAGAAGCTATTCTGCCCGTCCCCCGAAAACGTATATGAGAAAAATCTCATAGGATGCGTAACGAAATATGAAAAGAGCGCTGTTAATTGTAGCGGCAGGGAAATCCTCCCGTTTCGGTGGATTCCCAAAGGCATTTGCGCCTATTGGGGACAAAACAAACGTAGAAAACACGATTCAAAAAGCATGGGGGTATTATGACCGGGTTTTCCTTGGCGTGAGCAGGGAGTCGTATCCTATATGCGAAAATCGTGTGGAAAACTGTGAAGTCTTTGAGATTGAGACAGGAAACGGAGAAGCCCATTCCCTGTTGCGATGTTTGGAGTATGTTCGGATGCAGGCGCCTGACATCGTTCATTTGTCGGTTTGCTGGGGAGACGCTTATTTTTTGGATGACCAACCGTTTGCGGAGTTTATCAACAGTCAAAGAGATTTGCCTGACAATGTCCCTGCTTTGGTTGCCTGCTCAGTTGACCGGAACCCTTATGCGTGGTTTGAAACGGAGGGAGATCTGATTCAAAAAGCGCATTTCAAAGGCCTCGACGGAGAGGTTGACGAAGGCATTCACGATCAGTCGCTTTTTTTCTTTCGTCTTGATCCTGCCATAGAGTATCTGCGTCAATACAAGGAACTGCTGCGGATACCGGATCAGTTTGTTCCTGATAGAGAGAAGGAAATGAAGTTACTGTATTCTTTCAACTTCCTCTACGAAAGTGATCGTTTTTCTCCTGCACGATATGCATTCATCTCCCGGGGAAAAGTGCTGTCATATAATACGAAGGAGGAGCTTGATTCCATCGTAAAGATTGCGGAATCCGGCAAAGAGAAAATAAAATGCTAAAGATCGTATTGATTTCCGGCGGTACTGGCAGTATTGCCATACAACAGGGATTTGCAAAATTATACGGCTATCAGAATTACCGATTGGATGTTTTGATTAACGCTTACGATAATGGAAAATCAGCGGGAATTTGCCGAAAGGTTTTTGACAACCGTATTTTAGGGCCGTCCGATTTGAGAAAAAACCAGTTGACGCAGTATAAAATTGTCCATTGTGATGAGCTGTGCGATGCGGATTCTCCTCAAGCGAAGCTGCTCGCTTTGTTCGAGCTGCGCATAACGGCAAAGGATTATAAAGACTGCTATGAAAAGGTGTACACTCTTTTGGAGCGGGCTTTGTTCCTGTCTGAAGAAATGAAGGACACCTTTGCTTCCTGGTTAAATTATTTCTTTTTCACGGATTATGACAGAAAGGAATACCGGAAATCGGTAATTGGAGCGAATTTTCATGATTTTTGC
This sequence comes from uncultured Eisenbergiella sp., assembly GCA_947627215.1. Classification (GTDB taxonomy): domain Bacteria; phylum Bacillota; class Clostridia; order Lachnospirales; family Lachnospiraceae; genus Gallintestinimicrobium. The sequence goes on along the minus strand of CANQVD010000010.1, from coordinate 84,054 downwards.
CTGGCTAATATTTTCTACTCCTCCTGTGCGGCCTTACAAAATTATTCTCTTGCGGAAGCCGGGCGGATCATGTCCGGAATTTTAGGTTTAGAAAACCGGGTTCATCTGGTCTCTGATTTGAACCTGTTTTTGAAAGCGAGGACAAACAGCGGATTCATTATTGAAGATGAGGGCGATATCGTAACCTGGCAAAATTCCGTGGATCGCATTAACGATATTATTTTGGAAAAAGCGAATGGTGAACATTATATCCCGGCAGTTGGAGAAAAGAACGATTCGTGTGATGTCGGCAGAATGATCCTGGATGCGGATATTATCGTTTTTAGCAGCGGTACACAATGGTCGTCGTTGATTCCAACTTATTTTCATAGAGGATTCAAGGAGCTGGTCTGCAGGTCGCAGGCAAAAAAGTATTTTGTTATGAACAACTGCGAGGACGACGATATGCTCGGCTGCTGTGCGGATGACCTGCTCGATACTGTGAACCGTTACCTTCCTTTGGATAACGTAACCGTTGTACTGAATGATAACGCGGCGAGAAGTATGCGGGGGACGTCCGGAAATTACCGTACTTTGCAAGGCAACCTCGGAAAGCCCGGCCAGAAGGAGCACAGTCCGGCGAGAATTTCGTCCGCGATTATGGAAGATTATTTTAACCTGAAAGACGTTGATCTGCTGATTTCCGATCTGGACGGGACGCTATGGGATGAAAAAGGCAATGCAGAAGCTATGGTCACAGGAAAAGAAAATCTGTCTCTTTTTCGAGGCATTATTTTTTCAGGCAACAGCTATGACCATGTATACCGTGTGCTGAAACCGTTTTTTCATAATCATTTCGGCGAAAAAATCTATTGCGATTATGGGATGACTTATTTTTCCCCGGAGGAGCCATTCGGAATAAGTCACAGGCTTTCGGATGATTTCAGGATTGGTGAGGATTTGATCGCGGTACTCGAAAAGCACAAAGATTTCATCGGGAAAATAACCCTTCGGGCAGATGCGATTGTCACGATAAAACCGCTTTATGCGCGGGAACAGCAGATAAAGGATGTCCTTACAATTCTTGGTGAAATGGAAGGAAATTATGATGCCAGAATTGCCGGACATACATCCATTGATGTAGTCAGACAAGGTTTTTCCAAGGCGTTAATGCTGGATCAAATGCTTACTGCGGAAAAAATTGACCGCACCCATATCCTGTATATTGGGAACGAAGTAGACTGCGGCAATGAAGCCTGTATCCGCAATTTGGCTCTTAAGACCCTGCAGGTCGATGACGTATTCGAGATGAATATGGTTTTGCGAACTTGCCAGAAAATGGGTGAACTAAGAAGTTCGGAATGAGTCATAAGCAGTAGAAGGCATGGAAGGAGAAAAATGGGGCCGTCTATTTCAGTTATTATGTCTGCCTACAATACGGAAGCATATATCAGTAAAGCAATCGAAAGCATCCTGAGACAAACATTTACGGATTTTGAGTTCCTTATTGTTGATAACGGCTCTGCGGACGGGACAGGCACAATCATAGACAGCTATTCCGTGCAGGATAAAAGGATAACGGTTATCCGCAATGAAAGCAACATCGCTCCTTCTGAGGCGCTGAACCGCGCAATGGAAATGGCAGTCGGCAAGTACCTTTATGTGCTTGACTCGGACGATTGGGTTGTGCCGGACTTGCTTCAGACAATGTTTGATAGAGCTGCCCGCCATAACGCGCAATTCGTTTATTGCGGTTTTTATATGGATTATATCTCGCCGAAGAAAACGCATTCGTTTTCTGTGTACCCCACGGATGCGGATTATTCTCAATCGGAGTTCAGAGAAAAAGCCATCGAGGATGTCACGCGAATGATTTTGGGCGTCTATTGGAACAAGTTGGTTAGGTTAGAGTATTTGAAAGAAAAAAATATCCGTTTTCGAAATACAAAAATGTTCGATTATCATTTTAATATGGATATTTTGATGGATATAGAGCGCGTTTCAGCGGTAGGAAAGCCGCTGTATCATTATATACGCGCTCGAAGCGGCTCTTATATGAACAGTAATCCCGCCTTAAATCAAAAGAAGCGGGATCATTTTGCACATACCATAGAGGTATATGGACACTGGGGCATATCTGACAGGGCCACAACAGAAAAGCTTGCCGGCTATCACCTGGCACAGTTGATCCGGTGCGTGATAGATACCGTCAATGGGGACGGTTCAAAGGAGTACAAGAAGAAGGAACTGAAAACGATCTTCAATGATCAATGGACGATATTTGTTCTTGAAAATCGTCCGAAGGATTTGAAAACGACTGTCTTTGCCTTGCCGCTCCGTTCTAAAAGCTATATGCTTTGCAGGATTTTCGGGTGGATGGCTGATTGTTTCCAAAGGTTTATGCCGGAGGCTTATTATACGTTGAGAGCGGCTGTGGCCCAGAACGCGAAAGAATTGAAACTGGAGGGACGGACGACTGGTGGATACGGAAGGTAAGAATGGAAACTTAAGTATGAAACAGCCGGATGAGAAGCTGCGAAAACTCCAGTTAGCAGAGTTTGAAATATTAAAAAAGTTTAAGGAAATATGCGAGAAGCATCATTTGAAATATATGATCATGGGAGGCACTTTGTTAGGGGCAGTGCGGCATCAGGGCTTTATCCCGTGGGACGATGATATAGATGTGGCGATGCCAAGGCCGGATTATGAGGAACTCATTCGGATTGCTCCGAATGAAATAGAGTACCCTTTCTTTTTGCACTCAAGAGAAAGTGACAGCGAGTACCTTTTCATGTATGCAAGAATGGAGAACACTTCGGTAAAGGTACAGGCCAGTTATCAGGCTAACCCTCAGATATGGAATGCCTGGATAGATATCTTTCCCTATGAATGTATGCCCAAAATGGGGGTACGCTTTTTGACGCGAAAATATCATTTGCTTTTCAGGAGATATAGCTATTTGCTGTCATGTTTCGATGACATGGTTAATCTCCGCAGAGACCGGCCCTGGTATGAAATGCTGATTGTAAAAGCGGCCGCCATGATTCATCCGAACAGATTCATGAACAAGAATAAGCAATACAAAAAGCTGCAAAATTCGCTGCGGGCCTATCCGTTTGAAGAAGGCCGCTTCCTCGTTTGTGTCCTCGGCCCGTTTATGTTCAAGTACATACAGCGAAAGGATTTTTTTGAAAGAACTTCGATATTATTTTTTGAGGGAGAACAGTTTACTGCACCAGAGAACTATGAGATGTGGCTGCATAGTGTATATGGAGATTATATGATTTTGCCATCCGAGGAAAAGAGAAATAAGCATCATTTAATCATCGCTGAATTGCACAAAGGAAATATACGAAATGAATCGCAGACGTTGTGAGCAGCAGAGAGCCTTTTTGGCAAAAAAACTCAGCGGCAAAACCGTTTTAGTGACGGGAGCGACGGGGCTGATAGGTTCAAATCTTGTTTTGTATTTGATAAGGCTCAACGATAAACAAAGCGCCAATATCAGCATCATTGCATTTTATCGCAGTGAACAAAAACTGGCTGAAGTTTACCAAAGGCTGCTGGGGCGAGAGGATATAGAATTTGTCAGTTGCGATGTTGAAGACAAAATCCTGTATGAAGAGAATATAGATTATATCGTGCATTGCGCCGGTTATTCCGGGGGAACAAAGATGCATTTGAAAGCTCCTGTTAAAGTTTTCGATACCGGTATAGATGGCACAAGGCATTTATTGGATTTTGCAGTAAGACATCAGTGTACAGGCTTTTTGTACATCTCTACATATGAGATTTATGGGGAGGTATCTCAGGAAAGATATATTACAGAACAGCAGCCCTGTCGGCTGGACACCTTTGTGCTGCGAAATTGCTATGCGGAAATCAAGCGCCTGTGCGAGTCCTTATTATGTGCATATTCTGCTCAATACGGCCTGCCTGTTTACGCTGCCCGACTGACCTCGACATTTGGAAAAGGAGTCCGATATGATGACCCGCGTTTTTTTGCGGAATTTGCCCGCTGCATTTTAGAGAGGAAAGACATAATCCTCAAATCCACGGGGGAAACGGTCAGGAGTTATTTGGATGTAGAAGATGCGGCCTCGGCGTTGCTCTATATCCTGGCCCTTGGCAAAAGCAGCAACGCCTATAATGTCTCCAATACGGAGAATGAAATATCTATCAAAGATATGGCGAAAAGAATGATTGAATTGACTGGCTCACCGGTCCGCCTTATTACAGCGGAAGCCGACCATGGAGAATCTGCCGGTTTCAGAAAAGAAGGGCGCACAGTGATCGATGCTTCAAAACTGGAATCGTTGGGATGGAAACCGGTTCATACATTAGATGAAACAGTTATGTCCATGTTTGATTCTATGAAAGGGCAAGAGGATTATTATCAACAGGGGGCGGCAAATGATTGAGAAGAAATACAAGATAGGATTTACGGTAGGCACTTTTGATCTTTTCCATATCGGACATTTGAATCTGTTGCGGCAGGCAAAAGAATACTGCAGTCACCTGATCGTTGGGGTTCATACTGACGAATGGGTCATGTACTGTAAAAAACGTCCTACCGTGATCCCCTTTCAGGAAAGAACTGATATTGTTGCAGCAATCCGTTATGTTGACGAGGTGGTAAAGAATGAGAGCTACAGTAAACTAGAGGCCTGGGGTAAATATCACTTTGATGCTGCGTTTATCGGTGACGATTGGAAAGGTACAGACACATGGAACAAGATAGAGACCCAGTTGCGGGAAATTGGCTGTGATGTTATTTATCTTCCATATACGCAGGGGATTTCAACCACAGAGCTGCGCAAAAGAATACAGGACGCATCTGTACAGAAATGAGAACAAAAAGATATGAGGTAGGCGCAATCCATGAACAAAATATATTTGCTCGATTGCACGTTGCGGGATGGCGGGTATATAAACAATTGGATGTTCGGACACAATCGGATTAGCAGTATATTAAGCCTGTTATCCCAATCATACGTTGAATATATTGAATGTGGTTATTTGACGGATCAAAGCGAATCCTCTCCCGACTCGACTAAATATACAAGCCTCGAAGAAGCTCGGAGTTTGTTTCCGGCGTTGAAATCGGGTCAGCATCTTGCGGTGATGATCAATTATGGAGCATACAATATTGACCGCATGCCGGGGGCTGTTTCTGACGAGCCGATCATACGGGTATGTTTTCACAAAAACGATGCAAAAGATGCTTTATCCTACTGCGGAAAAATTATCGCAAAGGGATACCGGGTTTTCCTCCAACCTATGGTCACCATGAACTATTCAGATGAGGAACTTTTACAGTTAATAAAGGAAGTCAACGAAATCGGGCCGGCATGTTTTTATATTGTAGATAGTTTTGGCTCTATGGAATTGTCCGATTTCCGACGACTGCTCTTTCTGGCGGATCATAATTTAAAATCTCAAATTCTCTTAGGGTATCATGCACATAACAATTTGCAGCAGGCATATGAAAATGCGAAATATATGGTTTCTGCGGAGTTGATACATGATGTCGTGTTGGATGCAAGCGTTTATGGAATGGGCAGAGGGGCCGGGAACCTGAATATGGAGCTTTTTGCCTCTTATTTGAATGCCCATTTTGGAAAGTCTTACAGCATTGATAAATTTTTGGAAATTATGGACGAGCATCTCAAGCCTATCTTTTCAGAAAAACACTGGGGATATTCTCTGCCGTTTTATCTCTCAGCGCGCTGCAGATGTCATCCTAATTATGCTTCTTATTTCTCGGAAAAGAATACACTATCTTATCAATCTTTAGAACGATTATTAATGTCGCTATCAGAAGAAGATAAGGTTTCCTTCTCTAAAGAGAAAGCCGAAGCATATTATTCTGATTTCTATGGAAATAAAGGAGACAGCAATGGCGGGCTTTGACAGTTATTTTCTCACCGTTGATGACACTTAAGGAATTATGGAAGGGAGGATGGCCGTGCATCCTTTTGCTTCATGCGCAAGAGAACTGAAATTGCCGGGACAGAGGTTTGTTTCCTTTGACGTCTTTGACACGCTTATCAGGCGCAGTACGGCACGGCCCTCCGATCTGTTTTCTCTTATGGAAAAGGTGATAGACCGGGAAAATGGCAGCAGCCCCAGTGAATTTGCCCGGAAGCGGATGCAAGCTGCAAAGGCTGCAGCCGAAAACCAATCCGCGCCTGTCACACTGGAACAGATCTATCAGGTTCTTCGGGCTGATGTGGGCGACAAGGCGCTTCACTGGATGGAGCTGGAGGTTCAGATGGAGCTGGACGGCTGTTCCCCGAATCCGCCCTGCGTGAATTTGTTTCAACGGTGTGTGCAGGATGGCAAATATGCGATCCTGATTTCGGATATGTACCTTTCTTCCGAAGTGATTAGGAGGATGCTGGAGAAATGCGGAATCGCTGGTTTTCAGAAGCTCTATGTCTCCTGTGAAATGGGAGCCAGGAAAAGGGATGGTTCTCTGTTTCGGCTGGTGTTGAAGGAACTGAATATTGCGCCTTCCCAGATAATCCATATAGGTGACCGGAAACGCGGCGACTTTTTGGCGCCGCTCTCCATGGGAATCCGTGCAAAGTGGATTCCAAATGACAGCAGATCCCTTTGCAGAACGCCGAAGGAATTCACTGAAAAGTCAGCACTGGAATGGCGCACTTTACGGGCTTGCACAAGGGTTTGCTCATATGGGATGAGCGACTATGAAAAACAGGGATGCGCTATGTTTGGGCCTTTGCTGTATGGATTTACACTTTGGCTGGCCGATCAGCTTCAAAAGGAGGCTATTAAGGAAGTCTATTTTGTGGCGCGGGACGGCTATATGATGCAGAAAGCATTTGGTCTTCTGCGAATGCCGGGGGTAAAAACGCATTACCTTTACGCATCGCGCAGATCATTTATTGCGCCCATGTTCTGGAAGCATTCGGAGTTTGCTGACACGATGCATTATATTGGCCATGTCCGCAAAATATCTCTCCGCAATTACCTGGTACGGTTAGGTCTGGAACCGGACAATTATGTTTCTGCTGCAAAAAAGCAAGGCATAGATATGGATCGGACTGTAGAAATGCGCGATTTCCTATCCTCCGTCAAAGTGAAGGAATTTTATGAGCTGATCCGTGAGGATGTGAGAAATAACGCCCGCACAGAGTATGAAGCGTTGGCTGCCTATATCCATTCCTTCAAAATGGACAGTAAAATCGCGTTAGTTGATATCGGATACAACGGGAGTACGGAAGAAGCTTTCGAGTGCCTGCTCTCGGAAGAAGGTATTAGGATTGATGTAAAGGGGTACTATGTTGGCGTTTCGCCAAAAGCTTTTCGCGCTCTCAATCATACCATGCATATGCGCGGTTATTTGTGTGATATCGACCATGATCAGGATAATTTTGAAATCTTTGGACGGTATCTTCCCCTCTTTGAAGCGCAGTTCTTTGCTCCGCACGGATCTGTGAGACGCTTTGTGCTGCATGATGGCATAGCGGAACCGGAACTGTATAATTTCGAATATATGCTTTCGGACGGGAGCCGCTCTTATGAATATGACTTTATCAGGGACTACCAAAAGGGGGCTATCCAGTTTATGGAGTATATGTCCTCACACTTCCCCAATCATCCTTTCCGTGTGAATCCGGATACGGCATTATATGAACTCAATCGCCTGGGATACCGGCCAACCTTATCGGAAGCAAAACGATGGGGAGATTTTCATCGGCTCAGTATGACCTATTACAATGTGGCAAGACCGCAAAGTTTGATGGTTTATATGCGCCATCCCGGTCAAATGAAACGCGACATCATGTCATGTCAATGGAAAATCGGATTTATGAAACGGCTGCTAAAACTGCCGCTTCCGTATGACCGGATTCATAAAGCTGCCAAAAGGCTGCTGAAAAGCAAAACCATGTAATCGGCATAGGAGTCGAAGCGATGATAAATAAAGATGCAGGCCATTTGAACGGAAATAGCAAATCAATCTTATCAAGCAGCTTTTTCAATGTGATTAAGATGTTTTCAAGCTTGGTTTTTCCGGTCATTACGTTTGCATACGCATCGCGCATTCTTGGTGACGTTGGAATTGGGCAGGTCAACTTCGCAAAATCCATTGTTTCTTATTTCGTGATGTTTGCAATGCTGGGAATGAACTACTATGGAACACGCGAAGGCGCCAAACTGCGTAATGATCGAGATGCTTTCTCAAAATTTGCTCATGAGATGCTTCTTATAAACGGGATCACGACCGCTATCGCTTATGCCCTTTTACTGATATCATTGCTTTGTGTCCCAAAGCTTCAAGAGTACCGGACATTATTGTTGATCAGCAGCGCCGCGATTTTGCTTCAGGGTTTAGGATTGGAATGGATGTATCAGGCCATCGAGGAATACCGATATATCGCAATACGTTCTGTCGTTTTTCAGTTAATCGCTTTGGCGGCATTGTTCCTTTTCGTTCGGGATAAGGATGATGTGATCCCTTATGGAGTGATCACGGTGCTGGCAGGGTCGGGATCCTATCTATTTAACTTCCTGAATGCAAGGAAATACATACAGTTTAAGCGCTACGACCATTATGAGATACGCAGACATTTGAAACCGATCTTTTGGCTGTTCGCAATGGCGGTTTCCATTGAACTGTACACAGTTCTGGACAGTACCATGCTGGGATTTTTGAAAGGAGATGCGGCTGTAGGACGGTATACCGCTGCGGTAAAGGTCAATAAAATGGTTGTTCATCTGATTACCGCTGCCGGTTCGGTTTTGATTCCCCGGTTGTCCTTCTATATCCGCCATCATGAAGGAAACAAATTGAATCAGTTATTGGAAACATTTTATAACTATGTTTTTCTGATCTCAGTCCCTGCGGCAATTGGCCTTTTTATGCTCAGTGATGATATTATCGTTATTTTCAGCGGTAATGGATTCGCCTCGGCGGGACTGACCATGAAAATATTAACGCCTATCATATTGGTGATTACCTTCAGCATTATGACAAATCAGCAAACCCTGATACCCATGGGAAAAGAAAAGCTGATGTTGATTGCGACTTCGGCAGGAGCCGTTGTCAATTTCGCTTTGAACAGCTTTCTGATTCCCCTTTATGCGGAAAACGGCGCTGCTGCAGCTACCGTTGCGGCGGAAACGGCGGTTGCCGTTATCAGCTTTCTCAATATCAGGAGGTATTTTGATATAAAGAAGGTGTTTTGCGGATACTGGCAATACTGGGTTGCTGCGATCCCTATTCCGATTATCGTTTCCCTGATACGGTTGTTGCGATTGCGCTGTGCTGCTGAGACAACTGTCGCAATAGCCGTATCTGCTGCCTGTTATTTTTGTATGCTGCTGTGGTTAAAAAATCCATTCCTTTTGGAGCTTAACAGGAAACTGTTAGCGCACAAAGTGTAAAGACGGCAAAGGAAAAGTGCGGAAGAAGGAACAGAAGACAGATGATTTACTTATTGCTGATTGTTTTGATTACATTATTTTTTTTAAGCTATCTTCTTTCGGGGAAGGATCTTTTCGCTCCGGCAACGGTGCAGATACTTACTTTTACGGGTTCTGCTTTCTTATGCGTTTATTTTATGTTTTCTATGGATGCGCCTCATACGTTTCATTGGGATACCATATTGATGATTATGTGCGCAATGGCATTGAGCATGACGATCGGTGCGGTTATACATTGGATTTATTCAAGAGTTGAAATAACGCCTTACGATGAAGAATCCATATCAATATCTCCGATTTCCGGTTTTGTAAATTGCTTTATTATAGGTGTTGTATCAGTGACAATTGTATGGCTTCTGACAGAGGTGCGACACATCGCCGGGTCTTCCAACTCTTTTTTTGATATGATGCATTCCTATCGGATGACATCTTCTTATTCGACTGACTCTGACAGTCAACTTCCCTGGCTATTAAGGCAGCTATACAGCTTAATACGGATCTTGCTTTTGGTTTATACATTTAATATAATCCGATTCTACAAGGAACTTTCATTTAGCCAAAGAATAATGAATGTTTTTATTATTATACTGTGCGGGCTTGGACTTTTGCTTAATGGAGCACGCAATAAATTGATAATTCAGTTGATTGCCGGACTGATAATGTTTCATTTGCTTCGCATTCAGAAGGAGAGCGGTTACAAAAAGTACGACTTCAAGGTAATAATTAAAATAATGACTGTGTTTGTCATGATACTTGTCATGTTTTATATTACGAAAAGCTTCGTGGGGAGAAATAGCCGCAACGAGAAAATGAATGCTGTCGATTATATTTCATACTATACCGGAACGGAGTATATAATGCTTGATGATTATATGCAGCATCCCCCGGCAGCGAGCGATATCTTTGGAAAAGAAACATTTTATTTTCTGAATCAATTTATGGCAACGCACGGGTTAAGCGATTCGCCTCTCTATATCAGGCATCTGGAATTCCGTAATGTTGGAGCAGGATACCGCTCCAATACTTATACTTTCCTGCGCGCATATCATCATGATTTTGGTATGCCGGGAGTTTTTATCTTACATGGCATATCCATGATATTTATGTCGGTGTTTTATGAATCTGTTAAAAAAAGGCGCGGCACCTTAAGCATCCTTATTTTCAGTGAACTGTACTACTGCATAGTGTTATCTTTTTTCCAGGAATACGCTTTCGCAGAAGTGTTCTCGGTCAGTTTCATTAAAATGATAATCATGTTATTGGCCTTGTATGAAGTTCTGTTTCGTAAAGGATTTAGGGTTGTATTTCAAATAGAAGGAATACGCCCAAATGCCAAAACAACTGAGCAGAATAGGAAATGGATTGCGGGTGCATTTTATGGGAGAAAAAATAACAAATCCAGAAACCACAGAAGGAAAACCGTTGATGCCCGAAAAAAGCACAGAAAAGAAAAAGAGAAAAAGTGGATCATTGCTCTCGTCGGCGTTGTATTTGTGCTGAGCGTCCCTGCCGGAACCGGTTATAGCGTGTTTCACCACTATTTCGGCCTGATGGGTCGTCTGGATGAAATCCCTGCGCCGGATGTGGCGAATAAGCCTGTTGTCTCCAACACATCGGAGCCGGACGATCAAGAGCCTCCGGTGGAACCGGAGGATGAACCTTCCCTCCCTCCTGCCTCAGAGGAGGAAGTCAGTAAGATTGAAGCTGAACTTCAGAAGAATCTGGAGAACATGGAAGCGGCATCGGAGCTGTATTCATCGGAGGCCTTTAATATTCTTCTGATCGGTGTGGACTCCCGCAGTGACTCCATGAGCGGGCAATCTGACGCCATGATCCTTGTAAGCATAAATAAGAGGACAAAGCAGGTGACGATGACTTCATTCCTGCGGGACATTTATCTGTCCATACCCGGTTACGGAAGCAACCGCCTGAATGTTTCGTATGCCTACGGAGGGACAGAGTTACTAAAGGAAACGATAAAAGCAAATTTCGGTATTCCCATTGACCGCTGTGTGGTTGTCAATTTTTATCTTGTTATGGACATGGTGGATGCGGTGGGCGGTATTGATCTGGAATTGTCTGAGGATGAAATTGACGTGATGAACCGTCTGTATATCAGTCATCACAACCGCTTATTGGGAAACCCGGAAGGAACGGATATTCTCTCCGCGGGCGATGCCGGAACCGTTCATGTGAACGGCAATCAGGCGCTCGCTTATGCAAGGGTACGTTATGTGGGAACTGACTTCGCCAGAACGGGAAGACAGAGAACGGTCATAACAAAGTGTCTGGAAAAAATCAAGGGAATGGGGCTTGGAAAGATAAACGGACTTGCCGAAGAATTTCTTCCCCGTATCCGAACAGACTTGGACAAAGGGGACTGCGCGGCCATGCTCCTGATGGCGCTCGATCTGGGCAGCTATGATTTCACGTCTTTAACCATCCCGACAGACGGCACATGGAGAAACGCGAATATTAACGGCATGAGCGTCCTTACGGTTGACTTTACGGCGAACACTGAGGCGTGGTACAATATTGTGGAGGGTACGGAAAATGAATAACCGGTATAGGAGCAAAGAGAAATTTATCAGGAAATCGGTGCTTGCGTGGGATCCTGACTTTACGAAAGCTACACCGGATGAAATGAAAAGCATGGAAGAAGCGGAGAAAAGCGGATTTATCCCGGAAGAGGAAATTGACTGGAACGACTTGGGAAAATACGCGCAATGAGAAAAAGAGGCGAGCGCCGGGGCACCGGGGCGTGGTATGATCCGGTGGGGACCGGGAATGGAAAATATCGCTTTTTAAATTGGCAGGAAATGATTATAACAGTTTAAACTGGATTAAAATGGATAAAATTTGATTAAAATGTATTAAAATCAATAAAATTATGATAAAAGCGGGTGAATTCAAATAAAAATGCTTTAAATTTTATTAAAATGTGTTATGATGTGTAAAAGGAGGAAGGAGCCATGGGATTAAAAGCGGAAGATGTGTTTCGGCCCGGTGCTTTTCCGGAATACACATATATATCGAGGGAATCGGCGGTCCCGGGATTATCTTATGAATTTCGTCTGGAACAGGCGATAAAGGTATCCGGTTTTTTGACTTCGCTGGTCGGCCCCTCCAAAATGGGAAAGACCATTCTTTGTGAAAAGGTGATCGGATTCGACAGGATCGTGGAAATATCGGGCGCGGACTTTGATGAGAACACGGATTTCTGGAAGCTGACGGCGGCCAAGGTTGGATTGGCTTATGAGGGGCAGTTTACATCCGAGAAAACACTGGGAGATTCCGGCGACCGGTATGCGAAACAGGAAGTGTTTGCGCTGACGAAAGATAAGATCATAGATTATTTCAGGAAAAAAAACCTGGTGCTGGTCATCGATGATTTTCATTATGCGCCGGAAATGAAACGGATGCAGGTCGCGCAGCAGTTAAAGGACGCTATTCGGAGGGGATTTCGTGCGATCGTCGTTTCGCTTCCGCACAGGGCGGACGAAGCGATCCGGCAGAATTCCGATCTCTCGGGACGCCTGAGCCTGATCAATATAGAGCCCTGGGCGGTAGAAGATTTGAAGGAGATCGCCAGAATCGGGTTTAAGGAGTTGGGGATTGGAATTGATGAGGAAGTGGCGGAGCAGATCGCGGTAGAAAGCCTTTCTTCTCCTCAGTTGATGCAGTATATCTGCCTGAATATATGCATGCTCCTGGAAAGATCGGAAAACGGAGCTGATCGGATCAGGGCGGAGATCCTGGAAACGGCATATCGGTATACGACTGCAAATTTTGAATACGGAGATGTAGTTTCCCTCATGCGCAGGGGACCGAGTACCCGGGGGAAATCCCGAAATGTTTTTTTAACAAAAGACGGCCGCATGTGTGATGTTTATGAATTGATCGTAAGATCTGTGGCAGAAAATCCGCCGATCATGCAGTTGGATTTTGAAGATGTCAGGGATCGCATTTACCGGCTGCTCGCGGATGGATGTGAGGGTCCGAAACCCCAGATGATCCGGGACAGTCTGGCAAAGCTGCAGGAGCTTTTGAACAGCCGGGAGGACATTTTTAAGGTGATGGACTGGAAAGAGGGCGTGCTGTATATTTTAGATCCTCTGTTTCTGTTTTATCTGCGTTGGGGAGGTGAAAGATCGTGCTGAGCGGAATTGACAGCATGCAGGAGGCGATCGAAAAACTGAAGAATGCGCCCAATAAAAGGGAGTTTGATTCTGTAAAAGATGCGGTGCAGGCGTATATGAGCGGGATCGGGATGCAGACAGAATCGGCGGAGCTGGAAAGACGGGCTTTTTATTTTCCAAACGAATACTCTGACAAGGACGCCGGGGAGAAACTTGAGGAAGCGAAAAACAGAACGGTTCAGTATTTATCCGAATTGATGGAAGGAGCGCCGGAAGATGACGGTATCCTGATTCAGATCCTAGAAAATTTTCATTTATTTCTGGAAGCCCTTTGGGAGCGGATTCCGGATAAGAGAGGCGGTATCCAGCCTGCGCAGTTGAATGCGGTCAGGATTAAAAACGAATATGATGTCCAGCATCTGTTATATGCCTATCTGAAGCCGTTATATCCGGCGGCGAGGGCGGAGGTCAGTGAGGATACCGGTTATGAAGCGGTAAGACCGGATATCCGTTTGGATGATGACAGAGTGATCGAGGTGAAATGCAGCCGTTCTGAGATGAAAGAAAAAAAGCTGATCGAGGAAATAGAAGCCGATATGGTGCATTATCGTGCCTCGCATATTTACTTTTTTGTGTATGATAAGGAGAAAATAATTGAAAATCCGAAGATCTTTAAGGATACTTACGAGAATAAAATAAAAGAAAAACAGGTGTGTATTATCATTCACCAGCCCAAGAGACTGTAACTGTCTGTACAGGTCATGTTTCCTCTGCCGTCTGCTGCAGGTATACAATAAAACAGTTTGTATGCAGAGGTCAATTCCAATTGAACAGGAATAAGAAGACAGCGCAAAAGGCGAAACGCTTTTTGCGCTGTCTTTTTAAACTCAAAAATTTTTAAGAAAATCCACTGTCTTTTCCCCACTCTGAAATGTTATATCAGTCAGGAGACCACCGAAGGAGACAAAAGGACAGGCATGGACGCGGATTTCCGGATGATCCGAAAAATGAAGAACGGCGACGAAGCCGCCATGGAGGCTTTCGTGCGAAAGTATTATCCGGACATCCTGCGGTACTGCCGCTGTCATGTCCCGGACTTTTCCGCGGCGCAGGATCTGACGCAGGAAACCTTTGCGCGTTTTTTCGGCGCGCTTTCCGGCTACCGGCACATGGGAAAGGCGCTTCCGTATCTGTATGTGACGGCACGGCATCTCTGCGCGGACCATTATGCGAAGAACCGAGAACTGGCCGTTGCGGATCTTTCCGCCTGTGAGGAGCCGATTGCAGGGGGACCGCGCGGCGCACCGGAGGATGCGGTTTTGCGGACGGATGTGAGGCGGGCGCTGGACGCGCTGCCGGAGGAGCTGCGTGAGGTGGTGATCCTGTTTTACTTCCAGGAGCTTAAGTTGCGGGAGATCGCGCCGCTTCTGGGGATTGGCCTGCCGCTGGTGAAATACCGGATGAGCCGGGCGAAGGAGCTGCTGCGCACGCTGTTGGGAGAATAGGAGCGGCGTGCCGTTATGAAGAGGGGCGGCGCGGGAGACAGCGCATCGTATGAAAAGGAACGGCGCAGGAGACGGCGCATCGTATGAAAAGGAATAGCGCAGGGACGGCGCATCATGTGAAAAGGAGGCGCGTGTGGAAACCTTTGAAAAAAAGCTCATGGAATACAAAACCTTTCTGAACAGTGCGGGCGGTGCAGACGGCATGAACTCCGTAGAGGGCGCGCACAGCGCGAACGCTGTGAATGGTGCGGCCATCGCAAAGAAAACCGCCCCGGACAGACTGCAGGAAACGCTGGCGGCTTCCCGCCAGGCGTTCCTGGATGCGGAGCAAGAGGCTGTGCTGTCTCGGGCGGAATTTCTGATCGGGCAGACGGTCTATCTGCGGAAACGCTGGTGGATCTGGCAGACTGTTTTGCTGCTGGGCCTCTGGTGCCTGATGGCGCAGAACGGCCTCAACGATCTTGTGCAGAGCTCCATGGGCATCCTGGGGCCGCTGTTCGCGGTGCTGATGATCCCGGAGCTGTGGAAGAACCGTACCTCCGGTTCCACGGAGGTGGAGGGGGCCGCATATTATTCGCTGCGCCAGGTTTACGCGGCTCGGATCTATGCCTTCGGTCTGGTGGATGCGGTGATGCTGACGCTGTTCATGGCGCTGTCCGTCTGGAGCGTGCGTGCGGCGCTGGGAGACATGCTGATCCGTTTTATCCTGCCCATGACGGTGACGGGCTGCATCTGCTTCCGGACGCTGACCAGCCGCTTTTTTGCGTCAGAGTACGCGGCGGTGGCGGGCTGTCTTTTCTGGACGGCGCTCTGGCGGATCGCGACGCTGCACGGCGGGCTGTATGAAGCGATATCCATGCCGGTGTGGGCCGGTATTCTTTTGCTGGCCTGTTTTTATCTGATCTATGCGGTGCGGTGTGCCCTGCGAAGATGCGAGGAAAAGAGCTGTCCCTGCCGCGCATGAAAAAAGGAAAAGGAGAAAGGAAGTCAACTATGCAACTCAGACTGGAGCATGTCACAAAGCGGTTCCGGGAGACCGTGGCCGTGTCCGACGTGTCTGTGACGATGGAAAACGGCGTCTACGGGCTGCTGGGCGTCAACGGCGCGGGCAAGACCACGCTGATGCGGATACTGTGCACGCTGGCCGTGCCTACGGAGGGCAGGATCACCTGTGACGGCGAGGATATTTTTGAAATGGATATGCGCTACCGGAAAATACTGGGCTATCTGCCGCAGGATTTCGGGTTTTATCCCGACCTGTGCGCGGAGGACTATCTGATGTATGTGGCGTCCATCAAGGGGCTGCGCCCGGCGGCGGCAAAAAAACGGGTGGAGGAGCTTCTGCACCGGGTCGGCCTGTATTCCGTGCGCCGCAGAAAAATGAAAAAGCTTTCCGGGGGCATGAAGCGGCGGGCCGGCATTGCGCAGGCCATGCTCAACGATCCGAAGATCCTGGTTCTGGACGAACCCACGGCGGGGCTGGATCCCAATGAGCGGGTACGGTTCCGCAACCTGATTAGCGAGCTGTCGCAGGAGCGGATCGTGCTGCTGTCCACCCACATCGTGTCGGACGTGTCCTACATCGCAAAACGGCTTTTCCTGATGAAGGACGGCCGGATCGTGCATCAGGGGAGCATGGAGGAGATCCTGGAGCATACGCCGGTGCGGGCCTGGCTTTGTACGGTGTCAAAAGAAAGAACCAATGCCTGCCTGAAAAAATGGAAGGTGGCGAACATCCGCGCCGGATCCGGCGGAAACGAACTGCGCGTTCTCTCCGATCTGCCGCCCATGGAGGGCGCTGCGGAGGCGGAGCTGACGCTGGAGGATGTGTTTTTGTACTATTTCGGAGAGAAAGCGGGGGATGACGATGCTTTACTATGAGTTCAGAAAGATACTGTCCAAAACCGGGAACCGGATCGCGCTGCTGGCGCTTCTGGTCCTGCTGGGCGTCACCTGTTATTTTGCGGTGAACGGTTACGGGACGTCCTATACGGATGAACAGGGGGTGAGCAGGCAGGGGATCAGCCAGGTCAGAAAGCTGCGGGAAGCGCGGCTGGCCTGGGAGGGGCCGTTGACGGAGGAAAAGCTCGCGGCGGTCATCCGGAAGCATGCGGCGGTCATCGCCACGCCGGAATACAATTCCAAAGATGCGACGGAAATGAATATCGCCTATTCGTGGACGCAGGACTATCAGGATATCCGGCAGATGATCTGCCGCGCCTTCGGCGAGTTCCGCAGCTACGATTATTATAAGATCGATTCCCTCTCTCCGGAGGACGCCGCGGACTTTTATCCCAACCGGATCCGCGCCCTGCGCACCTGGCTGGATACGGAGGCGAAGGATATGTACACGGAGGAAGAAAAGGAATTCCTGCTGGAGCGGTATGAACAGTTGGAAACGCCCTTTTATTACACCTGGTATCTGGGATGGGATAAGCTTTTCGAATACGGCCCCACGATACAGATGATCTTCGTGCTGGTGATGAGCTTCGTGACGGCGGGCATTTTCGCCGGGGAATTTTCCAATCGGGCCGACGCGGTGTTTTTCACCTCGTATCACGGCAGGAAAAAAGCGGTGACCGCCAAGCTGTGGGCGGGCGTCCTGCTGTCGGCGGCGCTGTACTGGATCGTGTGGGGACTGTATTCCGCCGTCGTGCTGGGCGCTCTGGGGGCGGACGGCGCTTCCTGCCAGATCCAGGTGCACGTCGGCTGGAAGAGCTTTTACAATATCACCTACGGACAGCTCTATCTGCTGATGTCCTTCGGCGGCTTTTTGGGAAGCATGTTCCTGCTGCTTCTGAACATGCTGGTTTCCGCCTGGACGAGATCCGCAGTGATCGCGGTGACGGCGCCCTTTATCATGATCTTCCTTCCCAGCTTTCTGTCCAACTTAAGCGTTCCCTGGCTGTCGAAGCTGCTGGGTCTTTTGCCGGACCAGCTTCTGCAGATGCAGACGTCGGTGAACTATTTCAATCTGTACGAGATCGGAGGCCGGATCATGGGAGAGGTGGAGCCGCTGTTTGCGCTGTACGGCGTGCTGTCCCTTCTGCTTCTGCCGACGGTCTGCGCGCTTTACAGGAGGGCGGGGCGGGGATGACCCCTGGAACGAAGGATCAGAAGGAAGTGAGTAAAACGTTCTGCTGATAAAAGCACTGCCGGGCCGTAAGGAATGTACATATTTCCGATACGGCCCGGCAGTTTTTTAATCTTTATGCTGTTGAAAACCGATCTACAGACCGAACATCACTTCAACGAGGGAATGGGCAAATTCATAATGCATTTTCCGGATCGGATGATTGATCCCATTGGAAAGCAGAGCCGTGGTGTCCACACCGCTTTGAAACAGGCGGGTCCATTTTTCGTAAACGTCGCAGATAGTTACGCCGCATTCTTTCGCCGTCTGCCTTCCGGCTTCCACAAACCGGTCGAAAACGCCGTTTCTCTGTATTTCCATTGTATTACGGGCGATCGCAAGAATTTCCTCTTCCCGTATCCGGGGATCCAGCCGTGAATTCATGCGATTGGGAGTCATGAAGATCACTTCGCTGCCATTCTCCCGCAGTCTGCAGAAAATGTTTTCCAGACTCTCGCGATAGGTTTTCAGATAGTCCATCCCTCCGCTGCAGTCATTCAATCCGTAGCAGACCACCGTCAGATCAGGATGGAAGCGAAGGATGTCCTTTGCAAGCCGCGCCGCGCCCCTTTGTGCGGTATCGCCGCTGATCCCTGCATTTACGAAAGGAACAGAAACCCTTGGAAACAGAAACTCCAGTATTTCGATCGTCCGGGAAGCATAGGAGCTTTCCGGTTCAAAAACGGTATCGCAGGTTTTGTCCTCCTGTACAAAGAGCTCAAAGCATCCCTGCGTGACGCTGTCCCCTAAAAATGCGATCATTGGCGCGGAGGAACCGTAAAGGTCTTTTGATTTATTCCGGATTTTCCCGATGATCGCCATTTCTTTACTCTGTTTCATATGGTTCGCCCCCAACAATAGAATTGTGTTGCCGGATATATGGATCGATCTCTTTATAACTTACAGCCTTACGGTTTGCAACGGAAGGTTTTCCGGTCATACTCCGTCAATCCGCCAGAGGAAGAACCGCGTCCAGAGCCGATTTTTTTGCTTCACTCAGAGGCAGGAACGGCGGCCGCATATCCCCGCAGGGGATCCCCGCTTTACTGAGCATGTACTTGACCCCGGCCTTGACGTCACCCTTCAGCATTGCATCCAGCACGGTATTCGCTTCTGCCTGAAGGCGAAAAGCCTCTTCCGTATTGCCTTTTTCAAATGCATTTTGAATGGAGATGAACTTTTTCGTCATGACGTTGTAGGTGCTTCCGATGGCCCCGGTCAGACCTATGGGCAGGGCGCTGCAGAACATTTCATCGTGACCGTAATATAATTTCAGATCCGGGATCTTCCGCTTGATCTTTTCCAGCTCATACAGATCATAGGAGGTATACTTGATCCCCATGACATTGGCTTTATTCCGGATGACCGGAATATCATCGGCCGTCAGCGCCACCCCGGACAGAGAAGGAATATTGTATATGATGAGAGGCACATCCACCGCGTCTGAAATGGCGCCATAGTAATTTGCGATCTCCGGGAGCTTGAACTTAAAATAGAATGGCGGGACGGAGGATACCCCGTCTGCGCCGCAGCTCTGTGCATGCCTGGCATATTCAACGGCCTTTCTCACGTTGATACTGCCCACATGTACCACTACGCCGACACGTCCATGTACTTCTTCTGTTACGACTTCTACAATTTGTTTCCGTTCATCGTCGTCCATAAGAAAACATTCGCCGGTGCTTCCGCATACGTAAAATCCGCCTACACCCTGATCGATCAATCGGTTGACCAGCCGTCTTAAGGACGTATAGTTTACCTCATGGCGCTCATCGAAAGGCGTGATCAATGCGGGTATGATGCCCTTGAAATTCATTTGATTTCCTCCTTTTTCTGTCAGACAGTATGATTTATCCGCGCCAGCCGGGATGGACATACCGCATGTCCCGACCGCCGTAGGAGAGAACCTTGTGGATGGTATGATATGCCTCTGTCTGATCGGACATTTCCATAACCGTTTGCGGGTCGCCCAGATGGGAAGTGGCGTTCCATTCCGCCAGAGGCACCATACGGCAGGGAGCGCAGTCCCACAGGGCAATCCCTTTTCCGCCGGCAGCATAGATCTGCTTGGCGGCATTTACAAATCCCTCCGGCGGCGCCTGACCTTCCCATTGGACTTCCGAATAGAAATCAATTCCATATTGATCGGCAATGGCCCGGTACGCCGGGATCCCGGACACGATCAGGTCGATCCGGTTGCCGAAAATCCGGTTATAAACATATTTCGTTTTGGCCTTTTCCGTATATTTCGAAAGGTCTATCAGCCCGTCGTCCGCCAGTAAATCGGCTGTTTCTTCCCAGACCTTCATCTTGCTTTGGATGATCCCGTCGATCAGTCCTTCTGCGGCGAGACGTTCTGCATCCAGGCTGTCCTTTCTGCTGCTTTCCAGGTCGAAGTAAACAGCGGCATATATTTTTAACGGTGTGGTCCCGTGTTCTGCGGCATAGCCGTCCAGAGCGGTTCGGAGCTGACGGAAAAAATCCGTCATGATATCCGATTTTGCTTCCATAAGCCTGGGATCATCCGCGGGCAGACGGCGGCAGTCCGGCGTATCACCGAATTTAGCCCGGAACCGTTCCAGGACAGGTTCTTCAAAAAGCAGATGCTGTCCACGGGTCCAGATGAGCTCCACACCGTCAAAGCCCTGTCTGGCGGATTCCAGTATGTTCCCGATCATGAAATCCCGGATTTCCTGATATCCGTAGGAAAGGAATTCGGTGTATCGGCCGTCCCGCGCCCTGCAGCGAAGCTCCGGATGTTCGTACACAAAGGAGATATCATAGAGCGGAGCGGATGTGGGGAAGGAGAAGCAGGAAAGCTGCATTCGGTGGGCGGCGAACAGCTTTATGCCGCATTTGTGGGCATAGGCGATCTCCTCCGGATAGATCTTTTCTCTGTTTTCACTCACATGCCGGTGGTAATTCTCCCGGTATTCTCCCCGTTTCTGACGGTACACATATTCCGGCCCGGGAACCTTATAGCGGGCCAGATCCGTCATCACCTCCTGGCAGAGGATTCCCACATCGCTGTCCTTCAGGACGTTCAGGGCATTGCAGTAGTCATGAATGCTTTTGGGGACATCCAGACAGTGGAAATCGGTATCCATGTGCGCAAGCATGGTACGGAGCGGATTTGGCTCTGAATACGCCGCGCTATCCTCCGATTCTATGGGTACGAACCGGAACCAGAGCACATTGGAAGTATGCGGCAGACCGTCCTGTATTTTGGAAATTTCAATTTTCTGTCCTGTCATATCCGCGCATTTCCAGAGGGATTCTTCCACAACCTCCGTGGCGCTCCATTGGATGTAAGAGGACACGTTGCCAGGACTGGCGACGCGGGTAAATTCGTCATTGGTCAGTTTCAGATGGATATGGTTGGCGGCCCATCCTCCGCCGTGGTTTGCCATGCAGACATAAATCCGGTACCGGCCGGTCAGTTTCGGGTCGATCGTGACCGGATCGGGAAAGGTTTGCTCCGATGCGATCAGAAGCCGTCCGGATGCGGCTGCGGTCTCATAGGATACGGTTTCCCAGCGGTCTGAGGTACAAAAATCGGAAAGCCTGTCCTTTTCCTGCACGGCGGCTGCGAGGTCACTGAGGATTATTTCTTTCTTTTTCATCGATTTCACCATTCCTTTCCATAGTGTGAATGATCTGTGAAGGATTTATCGGATTCTTCCCTTTTCTAATTCTGACGGGATCAGGTTTTCCTACAGGTTGCTCATAAAAAATTCAAAACCGGAATCGCCGTCGGCAACGCTGTGTCCGTTGTCCCCGATATGGAAGACCAGTCTGTCCTCCGCCCCGGCAGCGCAGTAAAATGGTTTGAGACGGTCAAATTCCGCCTGTGACAGGCGGATGGGAAAAAGTTCATCCGTCGCGCCGTTTTCGATATAAAGGGCGCGGGGCGCGATCAGCGCGGCAACCTCGGCGTCAAAGAATGTATGAGCTGAATTTTGCCACAGCCAGTCGGAGCGGCAGCCTGTCGGCGACGTATCGGAGCAGAAGCGGTCGCAGAAAAAGCAGGAGGCGAAGGTTACTTTTATCCGCGGCTCCGCGGCGGCAATGTAGATCGCATAAAAACCGCCGTAAGAAAGCCCCATCATGCCGATGCGGTTCGGATCCACCGGCTCGGAGGATACCAGATGATCAATGGCGCTGCGGACATTGAAAATTTCCAGGGCGGCAATGCTGCTTCCCATCGCTTTTAGTTTGACGTCCCAAAACTGGCGTGTGTCCGGCTGTTTCATTCCGTCGCAGCCCCACAGGAGAAACTGCGGCGCGTAGACGATGCAGCCCTGTTCCAGAAAACGGCCCGCCATATTTTGATACTGTCCGCATTTGTAATCGCCATGGGCCACCAGATCCTCCACGCAGTAGCCGCCGCCCGGATTTACAATGACCAGTGGCGCTTGTTCATCTTTCTTTTGCGGCTCGAACAGAAGGCCCGGGAACCATAGTCCCGGCAGTGTTTCAAGAGACAGGCGATAGATCTTCAGCGCCTCGTTCTCCTCCGCCAGTTGCTTATGGACGTTCAAAACACCGCCGGCGCCCCCATTCAGGGGCCAGCCCAGCATGAAAAGATATTGCGCCCGGTACCCGTCGCGGTCCGCCGTCAGCTTTTGAGGGGAGAGGAAGCGGCTGCGGTTTTCCCGGGCTTCGTCACTTTTCCTTTGGATGAGAGCTGCAATACCGTCGTAATAGGCGCGTCTTTCCGTTTTTCCGTCCGGGGGGCACAGCTTTAATCCATCATAGGGAATCATCGGGTATTTATCTCCTTTCGCTGTGTACAGTATTTTGAAAGTCTCCCAAATTGCCGGGACTCAAAGTCTGTCCGTCGTCCATTCCAGGGTTTTTACCTCCATCGGTGAAAGATCGATTTGTTCACGTCTCTCTGCGGCTCCGTTCCTGTCATAGACGATCAGCTCCGTCGATTGGGGACTGCTGTACAGATTCATAGCCATTAGAAGCCGGTGTCCCTCTTTATCCTCGATCAGGGATGTGAATATATTCCGGTTCGAAGATTCCACACAGGGAACGGCCCCAAGGCTTTCTAAAAGCTTTTCCAAAAATACCGCCTGATCGTACTGCCCCATTTCTCCCCGGAATGACAGATAGATCACCTGGCCGGAACCATAGTTTTTTGAAAATCCAACCGTTTTTCCTGTAGCCGCCTCCTTACACAGAACCACAGCCCCTTCGGGGACAGAATTCATGACATGTATGGATTCCCACGAATGCATATTTCCGACAGGTTCATAGCGGATAACTTTATTGTGCTTATATGGAGCTTCAAATTCTTTCACGCCCAGATAATCGCGCAGCAGTGTGCACGGGGCAAAGTCCTCATCCGTCTCCGGGAGATCGCCCATGAGCAGAAGCTTTCCTCCCCGCTCCACATATTCGATCAGTTTTTTCTGCGCTTTCTCCGACATCACAGAAGGCGATGGGACGATCAGAGGCCGGGACAGATCCAGTTCATGATCAAGGCTGACCAGCTCCGGCGCAAATTTCGAACACATCATTATATAGATCACACCCCGCCAGAAAAATTCCCGGCAGTCCTTTCGGCTGAACACGACAGCCGTTCCGTCGAGATCTTCGGGCTCTGTCAGCGCCCATTCATATCCGATCACCGCTGAACCGCGCCGGTGTCCGTGCTGTATCCAGGCGTTATCCTTCAAAAGCTTCCCAAAGGACTTTAAGTTCTCATACGTGGAATTTATGGAACCGTCCGCCCGGATAAAGGCATGAAAATCATATGCATCGCCGGCGCCGCCCGTTCCGGGCACGTTAGGCCCTCCGGTAAAGATATAAAAGTTCATTCCTTTCATACCCATAGCCAGATTGGTCATATGGCAGGCCATCAGATCTTCCGGAAGGATCGGCGGCATATCAAGAAAACCACCGCCCGGCAGTTCAAAAACAGTCGGCGGCATTCCCAGATTCCGCAGCATTTCCATCGAGCAGAACATATTGACCGCGTACTGCGGAGTAGGATTGTTCTGCGCCCATTTCTGATTCAACATATAATAATGGTCGGATCCCAGAAGAAACGGGGCCGGAACCGCCTTTACCGCCTCTATTGCCTTTGTAAATATGCCGTTATGCTGCGGATTTTTCGAGTTATGGCAGACCGGGAGCTTCAGCCCATCTTCGTACAGCCATTCCGTCAGAAGACTGAAGTACTCAGCCTGAACCTCGCGGTAAAACTCACAGTAGTCGGCCTTCATCTTCCTCGCGGCGGGAGATGTCTGATCGGAGAGAAGCTGGGGTCTGATCTCGCTCCAGTCAGATACGTGGAGAGAGTAAGCAGCGTTTACCGCGCCGATCGTTTCGTATTTCTTCTTCAGGAAACTGGGATACCGTCCCTGATCTGTTCCGATTCCCATTGTGACCGGATGATAATCCAGCGAATCCTTCAGCTCATTATCGAGCTGAAACATGACGACCGGATCATTCAGAAACGGCCGCACCACCTCGGCAAACGCTTTATAATAGACTCTGGCCTTTTCCAGCAAAACAGGATGCATATAGGATAAGGGATACCAGCCTTTCTGGAGATTGCCCTGAATGTCCTGCGCCATGATCTCCGGATAGTTCTCGATCAGCCAGACCGGATATCCGCCGCATATCAGTTCAGAACATACATACGGCCCCGGACGCAGGATCACTGCAAGCTCCATTTCCCTTGCCAGTTCCAGGAAACGGGTCAGAGACCGGTAGCTGACATCATCAAAAAGGATCGTTCCTTCCACTGGCTCGTGGATCAGCCAGGGGACATACGTCGCCAGGCAATTTCCTCCGGCCTCCTTTAAAAGGAGCATCCGACGTCTCCAATCTTCCATCGGAACTCTGAAATACTGGAATTCGCCGGAAACAAGAAACTGTTCCTTTCCGTCAATTTGAAATCCATCGCAGGTAAATGTAAAATTCATACTCATAGCGCCCCTCCTTATTTTTCAGAAAATGGCCGGATCACCCTGCTGACACTTCCCAGCCCTTCAACGACTGCAGTGGCCCGCAGGCCATTCCGGTATGCCTCTTTCTCCACATGGATGATCTGTCCGATGCGCCCAAGAAGGATCACATCACCGGCCAGCACCGTGGTTTCAGTGGTAAGAAATTCCACGCAGCGCGCCGGAGTGCAGACATATTCGTCCGTACTGCCTTCCGCGCATCCGATCCCTTCCACGGACAGCGTGATCTTCCGTCCGGAAAGAGAAGAAAGCGTCTTCACGTCGCTCAGTGCATTGTAGCCATCCCCCCACCGCCCGTATACCAGACCGATTTCCCGCTCCTGCGGCGTAGCCGGTTCTATGATCCGGTTTTTGATGGAACGGTCGCAGACAGACAGAACCGCTGCATATCCCAGGATGTACTCCTGCGCTTCCGAGCTTTTTATTTTTTTGCCAACCCTGGAGATGATTACCGCAGCCTCCGCCGAAATATCCAGATCCTGTGCGATCGGCGAAAGGATCAGTTCCTCCCCTTCGGTTCCCGCGATCTGGCTTGCCGGTCCGTTCAGCATGCGCGGCGAGGGAGCTTTTTTCCAGCCTGACACCTCCATGCAGGTATCAAAATTCCCGTAGCAGGTCCACACGCTGCTGGCTTTTGACGGAATAAAATCCGTGATCTGTGAACCCACAGCGTTGATAAAATCATGCGCAGCAGGTACAAGCGGTATCTTTTTGAGTTCGGCCGGACGCGTATCGCCAAATTTTTCCGGACAGTGAACATGGGCCCATACCTTCCCGCAGCATTCGATTTCTCCGCCCACCGATCCGCACGCATCAAACGGCATCAGATTCGTATCCACATAAATACCATCTGTCCCGACCGTTCCCATATGGATGATATCCCCGGGATGCAGATGCATAAACTGTGCAAAGAAATGCACTGTCCTCTCCACACCGAGCGAATAACCGGCTGTGCTGGAACGATCTCTTCTCCCATGATTGGTCTCCGTCCATACCAGAAGATCGTATGGATTTCCGATCTCATCCTTCGTTGTCAGATAGGGCCCGCAGATGCAGTGGGAATCCGCTCCCTTGCCGATCCATGAACCCGTCGCGTCCGCGAACCAGTCAGGATATTTTTCCAGCAGTTCCGTACGCCAGTTTCCAGCGGCGGGATCAAAATTTTCATAATATGCGTTGACCTGACTGTCATATACAACAACGTATCCGGCAATATAGTCATACGCCTTCTCAATGGATACGTGGTAGCATTCTTTGCCGATCACGATCCCAAGCTCCACATTGCCTCCGGGCTCACCCAGATAAACTTCTCCGCTTCCAACAACAGAAGTCGACGGGCGCTGATGGGCCTGCGGCAAAAAATTGGAATGAATGCGGTCCGGGCGGGCCCGCCAGAAGGATGGACTGTTTTGCACCAATCCGAGAAACAGCCTGCTTCTGGGTATCGGCGGCCGAAGCCGTACCTCAGATAAGGGATGGCCGCAGCATCTGATATAATAGGGATCCGATTGTTTGATATAGCGTATCAGGAACGTCTCAAACCGTTTCAGCCGTTCCATGCCTTCTTCACCCATCTGCAGAAATTCTTTCAGCGTCCCGGGCCATTTGCGGTTCGGCATAAACTCAGGAAGACACATATAATAGCCGTTCGTCCCATTTCCCCCGCCCACATTCCAGAAAGCCCTTTCGCATTTTTCCGGTTCATACACCCATTTCACGCCGTCCTCATCTGTAAGCACCAGCCCCCAGCTTTCTGTCTCGTTCCACACAAACGTTGCCAGTTTCATTTTGTCTGTTATCCTTTCCTTTTCGCAGGCTTGAATGCCTGTGTACCCCTTTTGCCGTTTTCATCATAGCTTTTTGGAATGGAACAGCCAAGAGACATTATTTTGATGCCTCTAAATATTGTGCTTTTTGCGATTGTTCTGCCTCCATTGAGAAGGCGTCAGACCGGTTTCCTGTTTAAATTTCCGCCGGAAACTGCTGGTATTTAAATATCCTACCGCGATACTGATCTCATCGATGGACCCATCGGATCCGCTTAAAAGCTCCTTGGCCTTTTCCAGGCGAAGGGACCAGAGAAAGTCAGAAAAGTTCTGATCCAGTTCCTTTTTGATGAGGTAGCTCATGTAGGCGATACTGATATGGCATTTATCCGCCAGCATGGTGATGGAACAATCCGGATCGGCAAAATTTTCTTTCAGAAGATTTATCACCTGCCCGGGGGTAAGAGCCATTTGGTCTAATTCCTGCTGATACAGGTTTACGAGGCCGTGAAGCCTTGTGACGATCCGGTTCGCATTTTCCCGATAGGGAGTGCTGCGGCAGAAGAACAGCGTTTCCGTATACAGATCCTCATAGGATGCAAAAGGAATATTGGCATTGTTTATGCAGTTGATGATACAGGAGAGCATATCGATCAGGACACAGCGTATGAAAAAGTCCGACAGTTCTCCGTTGTTTTGGGCATAGTGATTTAAGGACTCTGAAAGGATATCGATCAGGGCATGCGCCTGTGAATAGTTTCTGTTGACAAGCATACAGGATAACTGCTCCAGATCAGCCTGGGGGTACGACCGGGATGATGTATTTGAAGCCGGGTGCTGTGCGGCACTATATATGGAAGCAGAATCCGCGACTGCTTCCCGGGGCCAGGAAAGGCTGACCCGAAGGGAGTTTTCATACAGGGCAGGAATCGCTGACGCGGTGTCCGCACTTTCGCTTAAAGCGGACAGGTATCCTTTTCTTTGATGCAGATGATGCAGCAGCTCCAGCAGTACATCGTGTTTTGCAGGTTCAACACCCGTATAATTGATCAGGAACGAGGCGCGTCCTTCTTTAACACTTAAAAGCCGACAGGCATCTCCGCCCGGCAGCGCGCGGTTAAAAAAGTCAGGAAGCTCTGCATATGGAAGAATCCCGGAAGAAGCCATCATCTGTATGACGAAAATTTCCTTATTGGGATTCGGTTCAAATAAACGGTCGACATAAGCAGCATCGATTTCCTCCCCGCTGTCGGAGGGGATAAGGATGGATTCAAACAATGATTTTTGCATGGAGATCCGGTAGTTTTCCAGTTTCTCATTCAGCAATCTGTTGCGTTCCGTATTTTTTTCAAAAGAGGATTGCAGGAGTGTCAGATATTCCTGCCGATGATCGGTTTCGGGCAGCAGTATTTTGGTCAGCCTGTGCAGCGGGACATAAGTAAATCTCATTGCGGTGACCAAAAGAAGGAAGCCTATTGTGCTCAATCCAATGATCCACACATAAGACCCCCAAAAAGATTGGTTTATGCGTTCGGAAAGAGCGGCGGAGGATTGGATCGCGATGATCGAAAACCCATTGACAAGATCTCTGTACACATATATGGAGGTGCTCCTGTCCGGCTGATATATACCGCTCTGTTCGGGAAGGGCATCCGCGTACTGCAGCAGCGGCCCGGTGTTTATACCTGCCGCTATCCGCCGATTCTGATCCATGAGACCGACGGTAGGTATCTCTTCCGATACAAGGCCGCTCAGTGTTTTTTGGATATAAGAGGTGTCGAGCAGAAAAAATATCACCGCGCCGTCCAAAGAATGTGTGACCGGAAAATAGATAATGCGAGAAATACTTTCATTTGAAATAATGACAAGACTTCCCACATAGGAGTCCAGATAGGGAGAAGGATCAAATATCAGAGTTCCCCGTTCGGCGTCAATGATATGAAATCCGTCCTCTTCAAAGGATACGGAGTATTGGGTGGACATTACCTCCTTTGAACCGGAGGCTTTATATACGACGGATCCGATCTGCGGCGTGCATTCCGAGTATTTCAGCAGTTCCTGATAGATGCGGAACCGGTTATCCTTTAGGGTTCCCTCGCCGGCGTTAAGGGAGAGGAGCATCATATCCTTTTTCAGAGAGTCGCTGGTTTTGGTAAGAAAACTGATATCGGTTGTCAGTTCCCTGGCGGCATCAGAGATTCGTCGGCTCATTTCCGCAGTGTTCTGCGTCATGGTACGGTTCAGGAGCTGTCTTTTATTGATGAAGAAAAAGCAAAGGATGAAAACGGTTATGATAAGAAAATAGGAAAGGAAGTATCTGATTAGGGTACTTTTCATGAAACGCCAGAGTTTTGCTCCCAAAGTTATCATCATATTGACCATCTCCTTCGATATAAAAATCATAAAACATAGCAATATTATAATAACAAAACCCGGATAATATAAGCAAGGTATATCAATCGTCCATTTTTTCACATTCATGAAAAAATGGATGGAATGCAATATTTCCATCTGACGAAGGGTTGTTCCTTGCGAAAGAGAAAGGGTTAGACGATACTGGATGTGTACCGAGATATACGACAAAGTCTTGTGAAGGAGGAGGTATGGCATGAAATGAAAACGATCAAAGACAAACAGATCCTCGTAGGCGCCGATTTTGCGGGCTTTCCGCTGAAGGAAGCCGTTGTGGAGCATCTGAGGGCAAAGGGCTGGACGGTGACGGATGTCGGCGTGCGGTCATTGGAAGAGGAGGATACGGATCTGATGTTTCATCGGATCGGACTGCGCGTGGGGGCGATGATAGCGGAGGGAGAATTTGAGCGGGCTTTGGTTTTCTGCGGGACAGGCATGGGGATCCATATCGCTGCGAGCAAATGTCCCCATGTACATGCAGGCGTGGTCGAAAGCGTTCCGGCAGCCCTTCGGGCGATCACGGGGAACGGCGTGAATGTGCTCGCGATGGGCGCGTTTTATGTAGCTCCGCAGATGGGGAAGGATATTGCGGACGCTTATTTGGGCGCAGAGCTGGGAAGCGGCTATGAATGGTGGCATAATTTCTACGAGTTTCATAAGCTTGCGATCGATGAACTGGAAGCGTTCCATTATGAAGAATATAAGCGGAACGGGTTTAAACTGAAGCACCTCGGCGATTTTCCGCTGAAGCTGGAAACAAAGCCGGAGGAAGCTTGAATGAGGAATGGGCCGCACAGGGGCAGGGATGACATGGCGGCAGAGAAGGGGGTGCGGAAAAATGAAAAGGAATAAAAAAAGTGTTCCCGCCGGCCTGCAGCGGAAAAAGCTTTCCCGCAGGATCTGGCAGTGCAGGGAGCTTTATCTTCTGTTGCTGTATCCGGTTGTCGCGACATTCATCTTTCATTATATACCGATATACGGGGTTCTCCTTGCTTTCAAGGAGAATGACATTTCCAGAGGGCTGCTTGGCGGCGATTGGGTAGGTCTTGCGAATTTCAAACGTTTTTTTGGCGCATATAACTGGAAGGAACTGATCTGGAACACCTTTCGGATCAGTTCAAAAAGTTTGATCGTGAGTTTTCCGTTTCCGATCCTCCTTGCGATATTCCTGAATGAGATCCGGGCGGAGCGGTTTAAGAAAACAGTGCAGCTTTTTACATACATGCCCCATTTTATCTCCACCGTGGTGGTGGTCGGCATGATCTCGCTGATGCTGGACGACCGTTCCGGTATTCTGGCAAAGTCGCTGCATCTTTTTGGAATGCAGACGGTCAATATCATGGGGGATAAGAAAGCCTTTGATTGGGTCTATATATTTTCGGGCGTCTGGCAGGGAACTGGCTTCTCATCGATCATTTATCTGGCCGCGCTGTCAAATGTGGACGCGGAAATACAGGAGGCAGCGCTCATTGACGGCGCAAGCAGGCTGAAAAGGATCTGGTACATTGATCTGCCATCCATCATGCCTACCATTTCAATCCTTCTGATCCTCAATCTGTCGGGACTGCTGAGCGTTGGGTATGAGAAGATTTACCTGATGCAAAATCCGATGAACCTGCAGGTGACGGAAGTGATCAGTACATACGTTTACAAACAGGGGCTGCAGGGAGCGGATTTTGCCTATTCCACGGCAGTCGGTCTGATGAACGGCCTGGTGAGCCTTGTTCTGTTAGTCGTTTTCAATTCGCTGGCGCGCGCCACCAAGCAGGCGAGCTGGTTCTGAGCCGGGAGGGAGGCAACGATGGGAAAAGTCTTTTGGAGAAAAATGCGAAACCAGCATTTTTCAGATATCGCGTTTATGGCGGTCGTTTATTTGGGACTGACTTTTGCGCTGGTCGCCTGTGCGTACCCGGTGATCTATGTCGTCAGCGCTTCATTTTCTTCTTCGCGCGCCGTTGCGAGCGGAGAAATGTGGCTGTTCCCGAAGGAGATCAGCCTTGAGGGCTACAGACTGGTATTTCAGAATAAGACCGTATACATGGGCTTTGTCAACTCCGTATTTTATGTGATCATGAGCGTCCTGATCCAGCTTATGACGACAATGATGGCAGGATTCGCGTTTTCCAGAAGGGAACTGCCGGGAAGAACCTGGTTCAACCTGTTTTTTGTGATCACGATGTTTTTCGGGGGAGGACTGATCCCCACCTATCTGGTGTATCTGAAGCTGGGGCTGGTGAATACCAGATGGGCGCTGCTGCTGCCGGGCATCAGCTTTTCGAATATCATCATTGCCCGCACAAGCATTTCCGCCCTTCCGGAAGATCTGTTTGACTGTTCCAAGCTGGACGGATGCAGCTACATCCGGTATCTGTTCCGGATCGTGGTGCCGCTGTCGAAGCCCATTCTGGCGGTGTTCAGTCTTTATACGGCTGTTGGCGTGTGGAATTCCTATTTCGGCGCAATGATCTATCTGCGGGATCAGACCAAATACCCGCTGCAGATTTTTTTGCGGACGATCCTGATCCTGAATTCAACGATCGATCTGGAGGCTGATCTGTCATCGGAGGATGCGGTACGGATGATGCAGGTTTTCGCCACCATGAAATACGCTCTGATCGTTGTTTCCACGGCTCCGATCATCTGTGTGTATCCTTTTGTGCAAAAGCACTTTGTAAAGGGCGTCATGGTCGGCTCCCTGAAGGGATGACGTCCGACGGGATTATAACAGGGAATCCTGTTATGATATATTTTATAAACCATACAAGGAGGGTAATGGTATGAAGAAAAAAGAAGTGAAAAGGAAACTGTTTTCCGTTCTGCTGACACTGTGCATGACTGCGGGGCTGATCGGCTGCGGTCAGAAACAGACGGGAACGGAGCAAACTGCCGGTGACCCGGAGCCCGCGGCGCAGCAGGTACAGGAAAGCCCGGAGACATCGACCCAGCCGGAGGAGGGGAAGGCGGAAACGGGAGAAAGGCCGACCCTGCGGATCATGGCCGCCGAAAACCCGCCGGGGTATGATCTTCCCACCAGAATAAATGAAAATGATACGGTCCTGTGGTTGGAGGATCAGTTGGGGATAGACCTGGAGTTTGAACTTGTTCCGGCGGATGTCATGGCGGAGCGGATAACGCTTGCGATCACATCCAATGATCTGCCCGATATCTTCTATTTTTTTAACGGTTCGGTAAATAAGATCAGCGCTTCGGATCGGGTTAAATATGGAAAGGCCGGATTATTATTGCCGATAGAGGACATGCTTGAGGAATCCTTCCCGAATCTCTATGCTTATGTGACAGAGGAGGAGCCGGATATGCTGCCGAAGCTTTATGAAGCGGACGGACATATTTACGGGACCCCGTATATTCAGACATTGGCGCACATGAGCCATCCCACCAAGCTTTGGACGAACCGGATGTTCCTGGACGCCCTCGAAATGGATATGCCGGAGACCCTTGACGAATATGAAGCCTATCTGAAGGGCGTGATCGAGAATGACGTAAACGGGAACGGGGATCCGAATGACGAAATCGGACTTATGGGCATTGCAAATGATACAACCTGGTACAAGTTCTTCATGAATGCGTTTGTGCCCACTGTTAATAGAACCTTTGCTGCCGATCTGTACATTGATAACGAGACCGATCAGGTATTGTGCGCACAGGTGCAGGACGGTTACCGTGAGGGGCTTCGCTGGATCCATTCCCTGTGGGAGCAGGGGCTGGTGTATGAGGGGTCCCTGACGCTGACGATGGACCAGGCGAAAACGGTCTATATGAGCGAGGATCCTGCCATAGGCAGCTTGGGTTTTTATGCCCCGTTTTTGTTGGATCAGACGTGTACAGCCCCGACCTATGCGCTGTTGGAAGGCCAGGTTCCGCTGAGCAACGATGGGCAGCCTGCGATCAACATGTTAGTTGGTGACGAACCGCAGGTTGGCCGCGCCTGCGGCGTCATTACCAGCGCCTGTAAGGATGTGGAAGCGGCGGCAAGATTTTTGGATTTCCATTATACCCGTGAGGGAAACAATATCCTTACTGCCGGGCCGGACTATGAAGAAGAGTACGTTGCGGCAGAGCCCGGAGAATTGAATGCGGTAGGAAAGCAGGCTTACTGGAGAGATTACAAAGTTACGCAGGATGATCTTTGGACATCCAACCATGCCCTGCCGAATTTCCAGATCAGGTTCCAGCCCGAGGATCTTTATTTTGCCGGGGTGCGGGATGAATCCGCTCCTGCGACAGTACTCCAGGATGTTACAGAAATACTTAAAAAATATGAATCTCAGGAATACAGCTCAATATCGCCCAGCGTAAGCGTTTCTGAGGAAAATCTGACTGCTGTGGGTGACATACAGACACAGATCACCTCTTACAACACTCAGTGGGAAACGGATTTTATCGTCGGGAATAAGAGTCTGGATGACGATTGGGATGAGTATACAGACGGGCTGTATGGCCTTGGGCTGCAGACGGTGATAGACGCTTATCAGGAAGGGTATGAAGTTTTTCTCTCAAATGCCGGCTGAAGCAATGGGAGGAATGAGGATTTCATAAAATAAACGTCTGCCCTGCAACGCAGAACGTCATGCACAGACATGACGTTCTGCGTTTGTGCCAGCGGCGGCAAACAAAGGGAGGAAAATTCGGATGCATTTTATTGTAAAAAACCTTGCGGTAGACGGCGATCTTACTTACGGAAGCGTGACGGATAATCCCTTTCCGGTTTTTTCGTGGGCGGCGGAGCATTCGGAGGACGGGCAGTTTCAGGCAGCCTGCCGTCTGAGAGTGCGAACGGACGGGGAATTGAAATGGGACAGCGGATGGCTTTTTAACAAAGGACAGTCGGCCGTATACGCGGGAGCAGCCCTGCGATCGGGAGAAGAACTGTTCTGGACGGTTCAGCTCAGGGACGGATGCGGCAGGGAGAGCACTGTAGGGGAGAGTTTTTTCCGGACAGCCCTTATGGAGGCATGGGACGCGGAGTGGATCACGACGCCCTGGGATGAGGAGCGGGAAGCGAAATACTTCCGGAAACAGTTTCGGATCGACGGGGAGGTGAAGAATGCCTGTCTGTATCTTTGCGGGATCGGTTATCAGCATGCTGCGCTGAACGGACAGGAAGCGGACGATGCCTGTCTGCAGCCTGCGGTTTCAAATTATGCGAAGCAGTGCTATTACACGGTATTACCCGTAAAGCAGTTCCTTAAGAGGGATGAAAATGTTCTGGATATTATCGTGGGAGAAGGATGGAGGAGAAATAACGGAAGGTATTTGAACGGCAGGAAGCTGGAGTTTTTCGGAAAGCCGAAGCTGACGGCGCAACTGCGCGTGGAATATGTCGACGGTCGGATCTTCCGGCTCGACACAGACGAAAGCTGGCTCTGCGGGCACGGTCCTATTGTATCGAGCAATCTGTTTGACGGGGAAAAATACGACGAACGCAAAAAGACCACGTATACACAGAACGCCGTTCTCGTATTGGAAGCCTCTCCGCGGATGAAAGCGCAGACCATTCGCCCGATCACGGTGCAGGAGATATTGTCGCCGGTTGTAAAGACCCGGGTGGAGAACGGGTATGTATTCGATTTTGGGATAAATATCGCGGGGATTGTGGAGGTTCTGATCCCGGCCGATATGCCGGAGGGGACGGAGATCAGGATATCCCATGTGGAAAATATCATGCCGGAGGGCGGTAAGGATACGGAAACGATAAGAGGCGCAAAGGCGACGGATATCTTTGTGTGCGGCGGTGAAAAACATGAGCGAAGCTGGAGGCCGCTGTTTACCTATCACGGTTTCCGGTATATCTATGTAGAAGGCTGGCCGGGTATTCCGGAAGAGGGGAATTTTAAGGCGATCGCGCTCTCCACGGATATTAAGAATCAAAGCTTTTTCAGGTGCGGAAGCCCTGTTGTGAATGCGATCCAGGACTGCATCGTCCAAACGGAAAAGAACAATCTGCATTCCATAGCGACGGACTGCCCGCAGAGGGACGAGCGGATGGGCTGGCTCAACGATGCGACCGTGCGCTTTGAAGAAACGCCATACAATTTTCATACGCAGCGGTTGTTTTCAAAAATACTGGATGACATTGCGGCGGAACAGTCGGAAGACGGTGCGATCACCTGTACGGCGCCGTATGTTTACGGCAAGCGTCCCGCGGATCCGGTGTGTTCATCGTTTCTGATCGCTGCGCTGGAGAACTATCTGCATTATGGGGACACGGCGGATATTGAGAAGCATTATGCGCACTTCAAGGCCTGGAACGAGTGTCTGAAGGAAAACAGCAGGGACGGGATCGTGACGGTTTCCCATTACGGAGACTGGGCGGGACCGGCAGATTGCTGCATTGCCATGGAGAATGCACATTCCGCCATGACGTCCGGGGAATTCATGTCTACCGGATATCATTATTATAATTACAGGCTTTTGGAAAAATTTGCCCGGATCCGGAAGGATTGGGGGGAGGCTGAACAAAACCGGCGCGAAGCGGAGCGCGTGCAAAAGGCTTTTCTGGAAAAATGGTGGGACGCGGAACACGGTGTTGTGGAGAGCGGCTCTCCCGGCAGCCAGGCCTTTGCCCTGTGGCTCGGCATCCTGCCTCCGGAAAAGAGAAGTCTTGCGGCAAAGGTAATGCACGAGGCAGTCGTAAGAGCAGGGTGCCGGATCACGACCGGGAATCTGAATACTCTGTATGTGATGAAGATGCTGACGGAATACGGATATATCGATACGGCCTGGGAGCTCATGATCCGGGAAGAATATCCGTCCTGGGGCTTCATGCTGCAGAACGGCGCCACTACAATATGGGAAAGGTTCGAATTTAAGCGGGGCTCTGGCATGAATTCCCATGACCATCCGATGTACGGAGCGGTCGGCTGCTGGTTATACGGCTATATCGCAGGTATCAGGCCGGGAGAGGACGGGTGGCAGAATTTCACGGTGATCCCCTATCTTCCGAAAAAATTATTATATGCCGAGGCAAAGGTGGAAACGCCCTTTGGCATGATCTATCTGAAATGGCAGAAGCAGATGGGCTATACGGATATTTTATTGAGCGTTCCCTTTGGCACAACGGCCGAGGTGAGGCTGCCATGGGGAGAAACCCGCTTTGCGGAAAGCGGATTGCATTGCTTCCGGCATCCTTTGGATGGATGACAAAACAACAGGAGATACAAGAAGGGCGGGTGCGCGGTCATCTCGGGATGACCGTGCACCCGCCCGACAAAGGTTCGGGCAGATTCCTGAAAACGGCCCCGGACAAATTCCCGAAAAGGGATTGAATATCAAAAAAACTCCCATTATAATGGAATCTGTAATGCGGCATCGGACAGGAACTGTCCGGCCGCATGATCGATCGTATTTTGGGAGGAAAAGAAAAATGCTCGTTCCTGTACTGCTGTTCTGTCTGGGCCTGATCTGTCTGATCAAAGGCGGAGACTGGTTTGTGGATGGGGCGACGGGGATCGCCCGCCGGTTCCGGCTGCCGGAGCTTCTGATCGGCGCCACGGTGGTCTCCATCGGGACCACGCTGCCGGAGGTCATGGTTTCCACGACCTCGGCGCTGACCGGGCACGGTGAGATCGCCTACGGCAACGCCATCGGATCCGTCATCTGCAATACGTCGCTGATCGCGGCCATCACCATCGCGGTGCGGCCCGGCCCCGTGAACAAAAAGGCGCTGCGCACGCCGGTGCTGTTTTTCTTCGCGACCGCCGTGTTCTACGCGGGCGTGGCCTATACCGTCGGATATTTCAGCCGCCCCGTGGGGATGGCGCTGCTGGCCGTTTTCGTCATCTATATGATCACCACAGTGCTGCAGATGAAAAACAGTCCGGAGGAGGCCGGAGCGGAAGCGGAACAGGAAGAGGGCTCGCTGGGGAGCAATCTGCTGTTTCTGGTCATCGGCGCGGCGCTGATCGCGGTGGGGGCCAATCTTCTGGTGGAAAACGGGACGCTGATCGCGCAGGCGCTGGGCGTACCCGAAGCGGTCATCGCTCTGACCTTTGTGGCGCTGGGGACCTCTCTGCCAGAGCTGGTCACGGCCATCACCTCTTTGATAAAGGGGCACGGCGCCCTTTCTCTGGGCAATGTGATCGGTGCGAACCTGTTCAATCTGGTGCTGGTCAGCGGCGTATCCGTGACGCTGGCGCCCTTTTCGATCCCGCAGAATTCCGTGCTGTTCGGGCACAACGCCACGCTGGTGCTGGAGCTGCCTGTGATGTTCGCCGTGATGCTGCTCATGACGGTCCCGGCTCTGGTCCGGGGAAAGCTTTCCAGAGCGCAGGGGATCGCGCTTCTGGCGATTTACGCGGCGTTCTGCGTGATCCAGTTCACCATGTAAAACGGCGGACACTGTCAAAGGGGGTTATGGCAGGCGCGGGAGGGGGATATGGACCGCAGGAGCAAAAAGATCATTCTGAAAGCGCTGAAGATCGCGCTGGGCAGCAGCTTCGCCATTTTTCTGGCGCATGAATTTCATTTGAATCATGAGATCTCGGCGGGGACGATCACGCTTTTGACCATCGTTTCCACGAAATGGGAGACGGTGAAGCTCTCCGCGTATCGGATCGTCACGCTGCTTTTTACCGTCGTGATGACTTGGGTCTTTTTCGCCCATATCCAAAATGAATGGATCGCCTACGGCGCTTTCATTTTTTTGTTGGTGGTGGTATGCGAGGCGCTGGGCTGGGGCGCCGTGATCTCCGTCAATTCCGTGATCGCGGCTCATTTTCTGGGGGATATGGATTTTCATCTGTCGACCGTGGCGAATGAGGTTTCCCTGGTGCTGATCGGGATCTCCATCGCAATCGTGCTGAACCTGTTCCACGACAACACGAATTCCAAAAAGGAACTGGTGGGCCACATGAGACAGACGGAGGAGCGGATGCGGTCGGTTCTGACGCAGATGGCGGCCTATCTTTCCAATCAGGATGCGAAAGGGGATGTCTGGCAGGAGCTCCGGGGGCTGGATCAGGATATCCGGCAGTATGTGCGGGACGCCTGCGACTATCAGAACAACACCTTTTCTTCCCATCCCGGCTACTATATCGACTATTTTGAGATGCGGCTGCAGCAGTGCGGCGTCCTCCGGAACCTGCACTATGAGATGAAGAAGATCCGCAGCGTGCCCGCACAGGCGCAGATCGTGGCGGACTATATCCTGTACATGAAGGATTATGTGGTCGAGACCAACGATCCGAAGGAGCAGATCGAGTATCTGAAGCAGATCCTGGAGGAAAGAAAGAACCGGGAGCTTCCCTCGGACTGGGAGGCCTTCGACAGCGGGGCGATCTTGTATCATATCCTCATCGATCTGGAGGATTTTCTCTATTACAAAAAGCGCTTCGTGGACGGACTGGACGAGAAGAAGCTGCGGATCTACTGGAAGCAGGGCGCGGAAACCCGGCCGCCCGTGTAGGCCCCGCTTTCGTGCAGCAAAAGCGCCGATCCTGTCACAAATCCGACATTTTCGCTTGCCGGGGCCGAAGGTTTATGTTAAATTGTTAATATATTTACTTTCGGAGGAGGGGCGGTCAGTATGGTTTTGGAGAACTGCGAAAGGTGTCTTGTTTACGGGGAGGACGGGAGGATCCTGTCGAGGGGCAGGGTGAACCTTGTCGGAGAATATATTTTTCTGTATTTTGAGGATATCGGCAGCTTCCGGGATGCGCGGTGCAGGCAGCAGGTGGATTTTTTTGACGGAGAAGGGCATGTCACCAGAGGATACTGCGAGCTTCTGATCGGAGAAAATCATCATTATCCGGAAATGCTGGAGCCCTGGATGGCCCGGTGCCGCGTGCTGCGCGTCGGTCAGGGCGTGCGTCAGCAGAAGGATGTGCGCGTCAGGGTGGATCTGAACGTGGCGTTCGTTTCGCTGGAATACGGCCCGTTCGTCGGACGGATCCACAATATCAGCGCGGGCGGCGTTTATATGATTACTGGCCAGAAGCTGAAAAAGCAGGATGTGGTCCTGTTCAATCACGCTTTTTCCACGGCCAGACGCCAGATGAAGGCGGAGGTGATCTGGGCCAGACCGCTTACCGGCGATGCGTTCGGATACGGCTGTCAGTTCCTGGACCTGACGCCGGAGACGGAGCGGGACATCCGCCATTTTGTGAACCGGCGGCTGATGTTTGAGGGAGGCCGGGGGATTGAAGTCGGGAAATGAATGAAAAATATCCTCTCCAGACCGGGAAAATGTCTCCTTGTAAGTCCGTCCGCCGATAGTATAATAAAGCTGATCAGAGGGCGGATCACCTATGAATCCTGGCATTTCCGTTATGTGGGCCGTCAGGCGGCGCAGTATATATGGGAAAATGATCTTTGTCTGGAAGAGTTCCTGGAGCTGGTCAGCAGGCGGCAGAGCGGCGCGCCGTGACGGAAAGGAGCAAAAGGATGACAACCATACTGGACTGTATTGAGCGGACGCCTCCTGTGCTGGAGCGGATCCTGGAGCAGCAGGAACAGGTGTATGCGGAGGCTGCGTCTTTTCTGAAGGAGCGGACGGGGAAGCTGAAGGAGATCGTTCTGTTGGGCTGCGGCACCTCCTATACGGCATCGGTAACCGCACAGTATTCCATGGAGCGGGTTTCCGGTCTGCCGGTCAGAGTGATGTATCCCAACGATATTGCGGGCGGACGGATCTGCGCGCCGGACAGCCTGTATGTATTCCTTTCTCAGACGGGGACCTCCGGGATTGTCTGTGAAATGATGGAAAAGCTTTCCGGGCAGGGATATTTCTGCATGAGCATGACGGAATCTCCGCAGACCCGTCTGGCAAAGCTGTCCCCCTGTCATATCTGCCTGAACTGCGGGAAAGAGGAATTCAGCATGCGCACGCTCGGTTATACGGCCAGCGTGCTGGATCTGATCCTTTTAGGCATGAAGATCGGACTCGCCGGAGGCTTCCTGTCCCGGGAACGCAGTGAAGCGCTGCTGCGGGAGGCGGCAACGGTGCCGGACAGCCAGCGGGCTGTCATCCCGGAAGCGAAGGAATGGTATCAAAAACGGAAACGGCAGTTTTCCCGCTCGGACTGCATTCTGTTCACCGGCGCCGGAGCCCTGTATGGGCTCGCGCTGGAGGGCGCGGTGAAGCTCTGGGAGATGCCGCAGATCATATCGGCGGGTCTGGAACTGGAGGATGGGATGCACGGCCCTAATTTTGGCTATGACGGCCGTCAGTGTGTGGTGATCCTGGATGACGGCGGCGCGGAATCGGGGAAAGCGCACCGCCTGGCGCGCTATGTGAAGGAGATCATGCACAACGGCCTTCTCGTCGGCCCCGTTCCGCTGGGAGAAGAGGATTTTGTGCTCAGGCCGAGGGGCGGTCTTTTTTCCTGCCTGGAATACAGCGTAGTTCCCCAGATCATGTCTTATTTTCTGGCGGTGGATGCGGGACGGGATATTTCGGGGCCGATGGACCGCAGCGTCATGAATCGTTACTTTAAAACCCATTCCTAAAAACCCATTCAGGAACACCCCTGCGGCCAGAACGACCGGCAGGGGCGTTTTTTGGTGCCGCCCTGCCGCCCGTCCCCTGCCGCCGCTTTTCCCATCGCTTCAGCCCTGCTTCCTGTCCTTTTTTCTCTTTTTGAAATCCTCGTCGATTTTTTGCTTCCAGCCGGCGGAAAGGGGACGGGAGGCACGGACATCGCTGATCGTCTCGCCCATGACCGCGTAATTGAGCTGCGTCCCCACGCTGTCGCTGTGATAGTTCACCGCCCGGTCTTCGCCGATCCCGAAGCGGCGCGCGGTCGCCACGGCGTCGATGTTCGCGCCGAGAAAGAGAAATTCCCAGCCGTATTTCGCTTTCTGCCGTTCGATCATTTCCTTCACCTGATCCGCGGAATAGATATGGCTGGCATTTTCCATGCCGTCTGTTGTGATGATGAAAAGCGTATGCTCCGGCACGTCCTCCGGCCTGGCATACTTGTGGATGTTTCCGATGTGCCGGATCGCGCTGCCGACGGCGTCCAGCAGGGCGGTGCAGCCCCTCACGGAATAGTCCCGGTCCGTAAGCGGAGAGACGTTTTGCACCTCCGTGCGGTCATGCAGGACTGTGATTTCGTGGTCGAACAGGATTGTGGAAACCAGCGCCTCTCCCGCTTCTTTTTTCTGCTTTTCGAGCATGGAATTAAAGCCGCCGATGGTATCGGCCTCCAGCCCGCTCATGGAGCCGCTGCGGTCGAGGATGAATACGAGTTCCGTCAGATTTTTCTTCATGGTGTGTGCCTCCTTTGGTCTGCGTTGAAAAATGGGCTTCGCGGGATGCCCCGGCACGGCGGCAAAGATGTCTCGCTCTTCAAAAAAATATGGCTGTCGGGTCATCCCTTACAGCCATATCATAAAACAAAACGTATGTGATCCGGTCACCTGACAGGCGACAAAAACGCGTTCTCAGGCGCCCAGCAGGTGCTGATCGAAGGCAAAGAGCGCTTCATTGATCTCGAAAATATTGTAATTCCCCCGGCTGATAAAATATTCCACGATGATGTCGAAGCGGCTGCTGTGCGACAGGGCGAAGCCGGCCTTCATCAGCATGTCCTTCGTTTCCTCCAGCGGAAGCTCCAGCGCGATGGCGAACGCGAGCACGGTGGGCTTGCTGGGGCGGTACAGCCGGTCGCTGCGGATCTTGGAAAACAGCTTGCGGTCGATGTTGGCCTTTTTGTAACACTGTACGTCGGTGATGCCGCGTTCGTCGATCTTGCGCAGCAGCATTTCGGAAAAGCTTTCATCGATCTGGCGCAGCGCGTCCCGCAGGGACTGCGCGGGCGGGACGGATGCGGACTTTGCGCCGGGGAAACCGTTTGCAGGTCCGGAGAGCGCGTCGGGCAAAGGCGATGCCGGGCGATCTGCTGCGGCCTTCTTTTTCGGAAAGGCGCGGGAAACGCCGGAAGCGGCGAACGGTCTGCCATCCTGCCCGGGAGAGGCGTCGTACAGGGTATGGGGCTCCTGTACCCGGCGGGACATCCGGCCCGGCAGGAGTCGGGAGCTTTGTTCCTCCGGTCCGTCCGAATGGGCGGCAGCGTAGTTGTCATCGATATAGGAAGCGATCGAGTGGAAAAGCCGTTCCCCGATCTGAAAGGCGCTTTTGTCAAAGATCACGAGATAAACCGTCATCTCGTGGTCGGTCAGAAAGTCGCTGATCGTATCGACGGCGATGTGCAGGGCCTTATCCTTTGGATAGCCGTAGACGCCGGAGGAGATCAGCGGGAACGCCACGGTTTCACACTGATGCGCCTCGGCCAGAGACAGCGACGTCCGGTAGCAGGAGATCAGCTTCTGGCGTTCGCCGAACAGACCTCCGCGCCAGACCGGCCCTACGGTATGGATCACATATTTGCAGGGCAGGCGGTATGCGCCGGTGATCTTCGCCTCGCCGGTCCGGCAGCCGTCCAGCGTCCGGCATTCGGCCAGAAGCTGCGGCCCGGCGGCCCGGTGGATCGCTCCGTCGACGCCTCCGCCGCCCAGCAGCGTTTCGTTGGCGGCGTTGACGATGGCGTCCACCTTCATTTGGGTGATGTCATTTCTTACGATATGAAGAGGCATATTTTTTCCTTATGGATGGAGCTGTGTGGTTTTGCAGGCGCCGTTTTCCCCATGAAAGCGGGCGGCATTTTCTTCCCGCGGCCGAAATGTCCTGCCGCCGGTATTATTTGTCGGCCAGCTTTTCCGGCTCCGGATAGGTGACGCCGAAGGTTTCCACGGTCATGGTTTTGATGCGCTGTGCGATTCTGGGGCGGTCAGACCAGTCGGTGGAGGCCTCGGCGATGGCGTTCACCGCATCCATGCCCTCCGTTACCTTGCCGAAGGCGGCGTATTCCCCGTCCAGATGGGGCGCGTCCTTATGCATGATAAAAAACTGACTGCCTGCGGAATCGGGAACCATGGTGCGGGCCATGGAGAGAACGCCGGCGGTGTGCTTTAAGCTGTTGGGGAAACCGTTGGAGGAAAATTCGCCCTTGATGCAGTAGCCGGGGCCGCCGGTGCCGTTGCCCAGAGGATCGCCGCCCTGGATCATGAAGCCCCGGATGACGCGGTGAAAAATGACGCCGTCATAAAATTTCCGGTTGATCAGGCTGATGAAATTCCTGACGGACTGGGGCGCGATCTCCGGATAGAGCTCCGCCCTGATAACGTCGCCGTTTTC
This sequence comes from uncultured Eisenbergiella sp., assembly GCA_947627215.1. Taxonomy (GTDB): domain Bacteria; phylum Bacillota; class Clostridia; order Lachnospirales; family Lachnospiraceae; genus Gallintestinimicrobium. The sequence continues at coordinate 40,529 of CANQVD010000010.1, read as the reverse complement.
CATTGTGATCGTAACGATGGGATTTTGTGCCATAATGCGCTTCCTTTCCTTCAAAAAATGGATTATCATGATTTTGGGGTCTGCGGGCTTCTGTCCGGAGGCCGCCTTTCTGATATTGTAATCGAAAAAGCTGCCGCCGTAAAGCGGAAATATGAAAAAGGCCGGGAGCGAATGAGACCGCGGAATGCGCGCTGTTTCTGCGCCGGAAAGGAGCGGACATGAAGAAGGAAATCAGGATAGCGGACGGAAACAGCGCTCCGGCCTCCTGCGGCAGCGTCTGGCTGACGGACGAACCGCGGACGGCGCTGTCCCTGAAGGAGGCGGGGGCGTGCGTGCTGTTTCTCCTGACGCCGGAAAATGCGGACGCAGAGCTGCCGGGCATCGAATGGTGCGTGCAGGTGGACGGCGGGCCTCCCGGCAGCCCGGAGGCGGAAGCCGGTTCAGAGGCGGGAAACTGTTTGGAAGCGGCGGACAGCGCGGATGCGGAGGCTGTGCTGGAGGCGCTGGGGCTGTCGCGGGATTTTCTGAAAAAGGTCTGGCAGCGCCATGCGGGACTTCCGTGGCAGATCGCGGAAACCGGGCGGCTGCGGCTGCGGGAGCTGACGGCGGAGGATGCCGGAGACGTCCGGGTGCTGTGGGAACGGGAAGGCCTGGAGGCCTATATCCGGCACATGTACGGCTTTTATGGTTTCGGGATCTGGGCGGTGGAATGCCGGGAGGAGATCGGGACGGGGAAAACCGGCCGCATCATCGGTCTGGCCGGTCTGCAGATGCGGGAAGGGCGGGAGGAGCCGGAGCTGGGCTTTTGCATTGCGCCCGCCTTTCGGGGGAGGGGATATGCGCTGGAGGCCTGCCGGGCCGTATTGCGCTGCGGATTTCAGGAGCTGGAGCTGTCCGCCGTCCGGGCGGCGGTGCGCCGGGACAACGCGGCCTCTCTGCGGCTTTGTGAAAAGCTGGGATTCCTTCCGGAGACGGATGACGCACGAAAAGCCGCAGCCCCGCCGGATCTGGAGGAGCTGCGGCTGACGAGGGACAGATGGGAGACGGCCGGATGTCAGGGATGACCGGCGGTTCGGCGGAAATGGGCCGCATCCCTTTTCAGAGAGCCGCGCCCTTTACCTTCCGCAGCGCTTCCTCCTGGGCGGCGATAACGCGGTCGCACCAGGCGTCAAATTCCGGGTCCTCTGTCTGGCATTCCGGGTGGGAAAGCACGTAGTCTACCGCTTCCCTGACGCCCTGATCAAACCGGATCGAGGCGGAAAACGCCGGCACCAGCCGTTTCAGCTTGCGGTTGCAGAAGACGACGCTGTGGGTCTTGTCGCCCAGCAGACCGTCCCCACCGTCATAGTAACAGGAGGCCGCAAGGAACGCGGAGGAAACGTAGAAGGGATGCAGCGTCACGCCCAGCGCACGTGCCGTGGCCTGATAGATCTGGTTCCATGTCAGCGTTTCGTCGCCGGTGATCTGTACCGCTTCTCCGATGGCATGCAGATTCCCCATCAGGCCGATGAAGCCTTTGGCGAAGTCCCGGCTGTGGGTCATGGTCCAGAGCGAGGTGCCGTCCCCGTGGATGAGCACCGGCTTTCCTTCCAGCATCCGCTTCAGAACCTGATAGCTGCCGTTTTGCCCGTGAAAACCCAGCGGCACGCTGCGCTCGCAGTAGGTATGGCTGGGACGCACGATGGTGACGGGGAATCCTTCCTCCCGGTACAGCTTCATCAGATAGTCCTCTCCCGCGATTTTGTTCCGGGAATATTCCCAGTAGGGATTGGACAAAGGCGTCCCCTCATCGATCCGGTAATCGGACAGCGGCTTCTGATAGGCCGAAGCGGAGCTGATGTAGATGAACTGATCCGTTTTTCCTTTGAAAAGCCGGTAGTCCCTCTCCAACTGAGACGGCACAAAGGCGATGAAGTCCGCCACCACATCGAAATGCTCTCCAGCCAGCAGCTCGGCCGCCCGCGCTTCGTCGTTGATGTCAGCCACGAGAAAATGCGCGCCTTCCGGGAGTTCAGCGTTGCGGCTGCCGCGGTTCAGGAGCCAGAGCTCATGCCCCTCTTCGATCAGTCTGCGGGAAATGGCGGTGCTGATGGTCCCGGTGCCGCCGATGAACAGTGCTTTCATGAGAAAGACCTCCTTTTAGACGGCAGGGAATCCCTTTCTGCCGTCTCTGAAAACAGGTGAACTTAGCAACGTGTATTCCTGTACGGATCATTACAGTTACAGTATACGCCGCGCGCGAAACGCCTGTCAATCACCGGGATACCGCTCCCGCAGCCCCAGCATGACCTCCTGGGCGATCCGGTTGATGCAGTAGTCCGCCTTGTGATCGTAGTCGATGATCTGCAGCAGTTCTTCGTCGGTGAGCTCCGCCTCCGGCATATAATAGGTGCTGTCCGCGGTGCAGAGCGCTACGCCGGTTCCGGCGTATTCCTCCGGCGCGTGAATGATCGGGATTTCCGGTTCGATATAGAGCCCCTCTTCCTCATATTGTGTCTCCAGCGTATCATACCGGGACTGTTCGTTTTCGGTAAAGGGTCTGCTGCGGCTTCCGCTGGTGGGCATGGGATTATCGAACATGTTCAGGTAGATCTCCGACACCTTTTCATCGCTCAACTGCGCCATTCGGCTTTCCCAGCCGTCCCCGGAAAGGATTTGCGCCTGATTTTGCTGATAGATGCTGTAATCCACCCGATGGTGGAACTCCATGATCTCCAGCAGCTCCTCGTCGGTGAGCTCCCGGTCCGGCAGGTAGAGCGTCCGGGCGGAAGGGTCCAGGAACACGCCCTCTCCGCCGTAGGGTTCGCCTTCGTCCAGACAGGACAGGGAGGCCTGCGGGAACAGGCCGTTATTTTCGTACTGCGGCAGCAGCGTATCGTAGCGGGCCTGTTCTTCGGCCGTAAACGGCCGGTTGGACGCTGTGGCCTCTCCGGCCAGAGCGATTTCATAGTAGGTTTCCATTTCTCCGGCATCCATTTCCTCCATCCGCTGTCGGTACAGACGGATCCCTTCCGCTGCCAGCGCTGTTGCGCCCGCGATCAGGAAACAGGCCAGAAGAGCGGCGGCTGCCCGGGAGAAGCGGAACGTGCTGCGCCGTCCGCGGTTTTGGGCCTTGTTTTTTCTTCCCGGAGCTTTCTTTTCTTCCAGGGAATCCAGCGCCGTCAGCACGGCTTCATGTACGACGTCCGGAACCTCACGGAATATTTCGTTTCTGTTCATCCTGCGCTTCTCCTTCCTTTTGCCTTTTCTTCTGTTTTCGCTTTTTCGGTTTCGTTTTCCAAAAGCGCTCGAAGCTTCTGCTTTCCCCGGTGGATGCGGCTTTTCACGTTGGCCTCCGTCAGCCCCAGGATCTCTCCGGTTTCCTTCTGGGAATACCCCTCGATCACATACAGGACGATGGGGAGCCGGTATTTTTCCTCCAGCCGCGCCAGCGCCAGCAGCGCCTCCGATTCTCCGCGCGCATCTTCCGCCGCGACCGCGTCCCAGCCAGGATATTCGTCCAGCGAAATATGGGACGGACGGCTTCGGAGCAACTGATAGCATTCGTTGACCACGATCCGGGTCAGCCACGGACGGAAGCGCGCTTCATCCCGCAGGGTATCCAGCCTCTGCCAGGCCTTCAGGATGCCGCTTTGCAGGGCGTCCGCGCAGTCCTCGTCGCTGCGCAGGATCGATTTCGCCACATGGTACAGGGCGCTTTCCAGGTTCAGGACCTGTTCGCCAAACTGTTCTCGGTTCATTTTGCAAAAGAATTCCTTTCGTTGTTTTGACAGGCGGTTCCTCCGCGGGAGGAGAGCGTGCCTTGCCGCTCTCGTCTGTCCTTTTCCGTATTTCGATCGCGCCGGCCGGGGATCTGATCATAAGATGCTTCCGGCGGAGCGTTCGTTGCGCTTTCCGGCAAAAAAAATCCGTTTTTTCTCAGTATAGCGGATTGTGAGGAAAACGGGGAGAAAAGACGCGCGGAAGGATCCGGGCCAAACGGCCCCGTGAGGGGTGATAAAACCTTAATTTTTGCATAATTTTAACAGTAAGGTGTTCCGGGCATAACGGGAAGTATGGTATACTTAAAAAAAGTCTGAGCCTCGGACGGCGCGGGAGAAATCCGCTTTGCCGGGGTGTTCTGTGGGAGGTGTATGACCATGGGAATGACGAAGAAGCTGAAGGAAAAATGGAAGGAAGCGCTGCAGGCGGTGCTGCCGATTCTGGCCATCGTGCTGGTGCTGTGCTTCAGCATCGCGCCGATCTCGCCCAGCATCCTGCTCTGCTTTCTGCTGGGGGCCGCGCTGGTGATGGTCGGCATGATGCTGTTCACGCTGGGCGCGGAGGTGGCCATGACGCCCATGGGACAGAGCGTGGGGACCAGCATGACCAAAAGCCGGAACCTGCTCATGATCATTGGGACCGCATTCCTGATCGGTTTCATCGTGACGATTTCGGAGCCGGACCTGCAGGTGCTGGCAGGGCAGGTGCCGGCGGTGCCGAACATGGTGCTGATCCTGTCGGTGGCGCTGGGCGTGGGCCTGTTTCTGGTAATGGCGCTTTTGCGCATGCTGCTGGGCGTCGCGCTGCCGCCGCTTCTGCTGGTGTTCTACGGGATCGTGTTCGTCCTGATGATCTTTGTGCCGAAGGACTTTCTGAGCGTGGCCTTCGATTCCGGCGGTGTGACCACAGGGCCGATGACGGTGCCCTTTATCATGGCGCTGGGCGTGGGCGTTTCCGCCATCCGAAGCGACCGCCACGCGGCGGACGACAGCTTCGGTCTGGTGGCGCTTTGCTCCGTGGGGCCGATCATCGCGGTCATGATCCTGAGCCTGATCTATCACCCGGAGGAGAGCGTGTATGTGCCGCCCCAGATCCCGGAGATCGAAAATTCCAGACAGCTCTGGCATCTGTTCGTGGTGGAGCTGCCCACTTATATGAAGGAGATCCTGCTGTCGCTGCTGCCGGTATTCCTGTTTTTCATGGTCTTCCAGGTTATCCTGCTGAAGCTGTCCAAACGGAAGATGAAGCGGATCCTGATCGGTCTGGTCTATACATACGCGGGCCTGGTGCTTTTCCTGACCGGCGCCAACGTTGGCTTCATGCCCGCGGGCAATTATCTGGGACAGGTGATCGCCGGGATGAAATATCCGGGGCTTCTGATCCCCATCGCCATGCTGATGGGCTATTTCATCGTCAAGGCGGAGCCCGCGGTCTACGTGCTGAACAAGCAGGTGGAGGAGATCACGGACGGCGCGATCTCCGCCGCGGCCATGGGGACCGGCCTTTCGGTCGGCGTCTCCGTTTCGCTGGGTCTGGCCATGGTGCGGGTGCTGACCGGGATCTCCATCCTCTGGTTCATCGTGCCTGGCTATGCCGTCGCGCTGGGAATCTCCTTTTTCGTGCCTAAGCTGTATACGGCCATCGCCTTCGATTCCGGCGGCGTGGCCTCCGGCCCCATGACGGCCGCGTTCCTTCTGCCGCTGGCGCAGGGCGCGTGTATGGCGCTGGGCGGCAATATCGTGACGGACGCCTTCGGCGTGGTGGCGATGGTGGCGATGACGCCCCTGATCACCATTCAGGCCATGGGGCTGGCCTCCAGAGTCCTGTCCTCGCATCGGACGAAGGTGGCTCTGCGCCTGCATCACCATGCGGAGGATTCCTTCGAGATGCTGGATGACAACGCGATCATTGAGCTTTGACGGCGGAGGGGAGTAGGGTATGAGCGAGATCTATCTGATGGCCACCATCAGCGACCGCAATCAGGTGCGCCGGTTTCTGGCCCTTTATAAGGAATACAATGTGACGATGCTGCTTCAGGCCATGGGGCAGGGGACTGCCGCCTCGGAGGTGCTGGACACCTTCGGGCTGGAGGCTTCCGAAAAAGCAATCCTGTTCACCTTCGTGACAGGAGAGGAATGGAAAAAGATCAGACAGGGCCTGCAGCGGCAGATGCGGATCGACATTCCCGGCACCGGCATCGCGTTCATCGTGCCGCTGAGCAGCATCGGCGGGAAGAAACAACTGCAGTTTCTCATGGAAGGACGGGAATTCCAGAAAGGGGAGGAGAGCGTTTTGAAGGATACGAAATATGAGCTTCTCGTGGTGATAGCGAATCAGGGATATATCGAACCGATCATGGACGCGGCGCGGGTGGCCAGGGCCCCCGGCGGCACGGTCATCCACGCCAAGGGCACCGGCGTGGAAAAAGCGGAGAAGTTCCTGGGCGTCTCCCTCGCCGCGGAAAAGGAAATGATCTTTATGGTGACGAAGAAAGAGGACAAGAACGGCATCATGAAGGCGATCATGCAGGAGGCAGGGATGGACAGCAAGGCCAAGGCCATCGTGTTCTCGCTGCCCGTCACCGAGACGGCCGGGATGCGGCTGATCGAGGAGGACGAGGAAGAGCCGGAGGAGGCATAAAGCCAGCCCCCGTCAACAGCTCCCGCCAGACGCCACGGCAGAAAACGCCGCCGCCCGCCGCAGGGGTGCATTCCTTTTCCGGATACGCTCGCGCTCGAGAAAAACGCAGCGGTGCTAAACTCAGCTTCGCCCGAAGGGCTCGCTTCGCCAGAGGTGCGAAGCAGCTCTTGGACCGAGCGTTTTTCTAACGGTCCGGGAAAATGGAATGTACCCCTGCGGCGGGCGGCGGCGTTTTCTGCCGGGGCGTCTGGCGGGAGCTGCTGGTTGGAGGGGAGCATGGAATAAATTTTCAAAAACCGGAAATTTCAGTGGTTGGATCGGCGAAGTTGCGTTATAATAAGGAAGCGGCGCGGAAAAAGAGACGGCTTTTCGAAAAACGACAGGACGCCGCGCCCGGGCGGCAGCGCTGCGAGGTCCGGGAGAGAGGATGAACATGTACGTTTTCTGGACGCAATTTCTGAAACCGGAGCAAATCGTCATGCTGGGAGCGGTTGTTACCTTTGCCTTCACGTTTTTATTGCTGAAGCATCCGTTCCCGTTCCTGCCCAGCGATCACGGGCGGGCGTTCGCGGTGAACGGCGCGCTCTCCAAAGGAAAGCTGCGCGGCGTCGGGTTCACGTTCGTGCTCTGTTTTCTGGCGGGGAGCTTTCTTTTTCTGCCGGTGGACCGGGAATATTTGATCTACGCGATTCTGCTGTTCGCCATGATGATGAGCGGGTATCTGGACGATGCGTCCGAGAAGCCGTGGAATGAATACCTGAAGGGGACCATCGATCTGATCATTTCCGTCATGGCGGTGATCACCTTCCTGAATTTCAATGACGCGGAGGTCTGGATCGGGCCGGTGGAGCTTATGCTTCCGAAGGCAGTCTATTTTGTGCTGGCCGTGATCCTCTTCTGGGGCGCGGTCAATGTGACCAACTGTTCCGACGGAGTGGACGGGCTGTGCGCCAGCCTGAGCAGCGTGACCCTGCTTTCCTTCGCGGTTCTGTATCGGGAGACGCTGGGCCTTTACGCCATGGGGAATTTTCTGTTCGTGGCGGTGCTGTTCGCCTATCTGTACTTCAATTCCTCCCCCAGCAGCATGCTGATGGGGGACGCCGGTTCCCGCGCGCTGGGCTTTTATATCGCGATCGTGGCGCTGAAATCGGAAAATCCGTTTATCTATCTCCTGCTGGCCGGTGTGACGATCGCGGACGGCGGGATCGGGCTGGTGAAGCTGTTCCTGAAGCGCCACATGAAGATTTCGATCCTGAAAAACACGAGGACGCCGCTCCATGATCATGTCCGCAGGAACATCGGCTGGTCCGATTCCCAGGTGGTGGCGCGGTACGTGATCCTGCAGGCGCTGCTGGCGGTGGCGGCGTTCTGCTTTTTCGGTTAGAATCCTCCGGATCCGTCCGCCGTTTCCGGCCTGAACCTCATCGGGGCTCAGATGTCATCCCTGGCCGGGAAAAGGGATGGGATCAATCCCGCCAGATGCCGTGCCAGCACCCGATGGCTTCTTTCGTCCAGATGGATATGGTCGTTGGGGTGCATGGTCAGGTTCAGCGCGCCGGCATCGAGAAAATGACAGTCCAGCCGGTCCGCCACGTCCAGATACCAGTCGGCCAGTTCGCAGGATTTTTCCGAGCAGCCGGGGCCCATTTCCCCTTCCGCGTACGTGTCCTCATATCCGGGATCGATGGGGGCGGGGGCGATCAGCAGGATGTTGGGCGTATTGCGCCATGCCTCCTGGACGGACATGGCTTTTCTGGTCAGCCGCTCCAGGCCGTGAGCGATGTTCTGGGCGCTGGCGCAAAAGCGCGCCTTGACATCGGCGGTCCCCAGCATGATGATCAGAAGATCCACGGGCTCATGCGACATCAGGCAGCCGTAAAGCGCGGAAAGGCCGTTCATACCCTCGTTCAGAGGATCGTCGAAGACGGTGGTGCGGCCGCACAGTCCCTCCTCGATCACGTGCCAGTCCTCTCCCAGATAGGCCTGCAAAAGGCGTGGCCAGCGCCGGCCCTCGTCGAAACGGCCGCCTGTGGCGGAACAATATCCGTGTGTGTTGGAATCCCCGAAGCATACGATGGTTTTTTTCATGGGCTTCTCCTCCATGCGGAAAGCGTGCCGCGCAAAGACCGCCGGCCGTTTCCGGACGCAGATACGGGTGCGGATACAAAAAATGCCTTCTGTTCATCAATAGTGTACTCTGCGTGATGGGGAATGTCAATGAAAGAAAAAAATATTTGCTGAAATTTTAACCAACAAAAAAACATTTTTTATGCAAAATATGTGAGAACGATTTCACTTTTTGCGGGATTTGACAGCGGAGAATGTGAAAAGAGCAGACGGACCTGCCGGTTTTCTTTGATAAATTTTGCAGAAAATACAAATTACCTATTTTGAAGCCTGTTTTTTGGCAGTTGACAATTCCCGGAAAAAGAATACAATAGGATTAACGAAAGGCGAAAACACAAGAAATTGATTCAACTGGCTGTTTTGACTGTGAGAAAGGATGAGGCCATGTGAGCCAGATAAGGATTCGTCTGAATCACGCCGAGGATGTAAAAGAGTTCGTCCGTGCGGCAATGCGGTGTGATTTCGATGTGGATGTCAAATGTGATTCGGCGATCGTGGATGCGAAGTCCATCATGGGCGTGTTCAGTCTGGGACTTGCGAAGACCTTCACTGTACAGTGCCATGGTGAGAGCAATGAATTTGCGGATGCGATCAGCAAGTTCGCCATCGCATAACAATTTAGCGTACCCCCTCTTTTTTATATACTAATACCCCCCTTTTTTGAAACCCTTCTGCCACCCTCCCCCCTTCAGGCAGAAGGGTTTTTTCTGTCCTTTTTTTGTCTCCGGAAGTGTGATAGAATGGTCAAAAAGGAGAAGAATATGAAATTTCTGCATTTGTCGGACCTCCATCTGGGGAAACGGGTTTACGAGGCGTCCATGCTGGAGGATCAGAAATATATTCTGGAACAGATTCTGTCCGTTGCGGAGGAGGAAAAGCCGGACGGGGTGCTGATCGCGGGGGACATCTATGATAAGGCGGTCCCTTCGGCGGAGGCGGTGCGGCTTTGCGACGGATTTCTGACCCGGCTGGCAGATCTGGGGATTCCGGTGTTCGCGGTCAGCGGGAATCATGACTCGCCGGAGCGGCTGGCCTTCGGCGCGCGGCTCATGAGCGGGCGGGGCGTTTATATTTCGCCCCCGTATGACGGGACCGTGGAGCCGGTGATTCTGCGGGATGAATGGGGCGAGACGGCGGTCTGGCTGCTTCCCTTTCTGAGGCCCTCCACGGTGCGGCACGCGCTGGAAAAGGAGGCGCGGGAACGAAACGGGGAAGCGGAGCCGGATGCGGCGGCGGATGCGGAGCGGTCTGCGGAGGCTGTGGGGCCGCTTTCGGAAAATGCGGAACAGCTTTTGGAAACCGGCAGCTATCAGGCGGCGCTGCAGGCCGCCGTCTCCCGGCTTTGCGTGGACAGATCCCGGCGGAATGTTTTGGTGGCCCATCAGTTCGTGACCGGCGCCAGCCGGTGCGAGTCGGAGGATTTCTCGGTGGGCGGCCTGGACAACGTGGACGCGTCGGTATTCGAGGCGTTCGATTATACGGCGCTGGGGCATATTCACAGTCCCCAGTATGTGGGCAGGCAGACCGTGCGTTATTGCGGGACGCCGTTAAAATATTCCTTTTCGGAGTGCGGGCAGGAGAAATCCGTGACCGTGGTGGAGCTGGGGAAAAAGGGAGATGTGACGGTGCGGGAGAGGCCGCTTGTGCCCCTGCGGGATATGCGCAGGGTGCGGGGGACGTATCTGGAGGTGACGGCGCGGTCCTTCTATGAAAATACGAATACCCGTGACTATATACAGATTACGTTGACGGATGAGGAGGATGTGCCGGACGGTATGCAGAAGCTGCGGGTGATCTATCCGAATCTGCTGCGGCTGGAGTATGACAACCGGCGTACCCGGGAAAACCGGTCCGTGGAGAGCGCAGAGGCGGAGGAGGAGAAGTCGGGACAGGCGCTGTTCGTGGCGTTTTATGAGCTGCAGAATAACCGCCCCATGTCGGAGGCACAGACGGCTCTGATCGGCCGGCTGTTTGAGGAGCTGGAGGGAGGGGAGACGCGATGAAACCGCAGAGGATGACGGTCAGCGCCTTCGGGCCCTATGCGCAGACCGAACAGATCGATTTCACGAAGCTGGGAGAGAGGGGGCTGTACCTGATCACCGGGGATACCGGGGCGGGAAAGACCACGGTTTTCGACGCCATCACCTTCGCGCTTTATGGAGAGGCCAGCGGCGGCGTGCGCCAGGCGGGGATGCTGCGCAGCAAGTATGCGGCGGCGGATGTGCCGACGTTCGTGGAGCTCACCTTTCTTTATCGGGGGAAGTGCTATACGGTGCGGCGCAACCCGGAATACTGGAGGCCGAAGGATCGGGGGAACGGGCTCACGCTGCAGAAGGGAGACGCGGAGCTGCGCTTTTCTGACGGACGTCCGCCGGTGACCCGGGCGCGGGAGGTGACCCGGGCGGTGACGGAGCTGATCGGTTTGGATTACCGGCAGTTCACCCAGATCGCCATGATCGCGCAGGGGGATTTTCAGAAGCTTCTGATCGCGGGAACCGAACAGCGCAGCGCGATTTTCCGACAGATTTTTCACACGGGACTGTATCAGGAGCTGCAGAACCGCCTCCGCGACGAGGTGAAAAGCCGGTGGAAGGATTATGATGAGCTGCGCAGGAGCATTCAGCAGTCCCTGGACGATGCGGTGTGTCTGGATCACCCGGAGCTGCAGGCGGAGCTTTTGGAGCTGAGCGCCGTGAGATATGAAGGAAGGGCCGCCAGAGGGCTGGAGCTTTTGCGGGAGCTTCTGGAGCGGGACCGGGAGAGCCTTCGGATCCTCACCGAAAAGATGGACCGCCTGGAGAAGGAGCTCGGACAGGCGGACCAGCGGCTGGGCCGGGCGCGGCAGCAGCGGCAGCTTCGGGAAGAGCTTGACAGGAAGGAGAAGGAGCTGGGCGGCGCGCGCGGGGAACGCGAGGCGGCGGAGAGAAGCTTTCGGGAGGCGGAGGAAAACCGGCCGCTGCTCCTCGCCCGACAGGAAGCGGTGCGGACAGGAACGGAAAAGCTTTCTCTGTTTGAGAAACAGGAGACGGATCGGAAGGAAGCGGACCGGCGGGCGGAGGAGATCGGACGTCGGTCGCGGGAAAACGCGGCCCGCACGGAGGCGCGGAAGGAGTTGACAGCGCAGATCGCTTCCGGACAGGAACGTCTGCTTTCGCTGCAGGACGCGGGAGAGGAAAAGGAACGTCTGGCGCGCGAGAGGGAACGGCTGGACGGCGCGGCGGCACGGCTGGAGGGGCTGACGGAGGAGACGGGGCGTTTCGCTGAGGAGAGGAACAGCCTTCGGAAAGCGCTTTCGGATGCCGGCGCACGGGCGGAAGGGCTGGAGAGCCGTCTGCGGGAGCAGGCTGCGCAGCTCGCGCCGCTTCAGGGCCTGGAGGCGCAGTTAGAGGCCGGAAAAGCGGAGCTTTCGGAAAGAGAACGGCAGCGGAAGCTGCTGGGAGAGCTGCTGGAGGAACGGAACCGGACATGCGGCAGACTTCGGCTCAGCCAGGAGGCATATCGGAAGGCGGCCGCGGAGCGCGACCGCATGCGGGAGTCCTATGGCCGGATGGAACGTCTGTTTCTGGACGAACAGGCGGGAATGCTGGCGGAAAGGCTGCGGGAAGGAGAGCGCTGTCCGGTATGCGGCTCCGTCCATCATCCCATGCCCGCCCGTCCGTCCGCGGACGCGCCCCGGCGGGAGACGCTGGAGGCGGAGAAGAAAAAGCTTTCTGCGGCCGAGGCCGGAGCGGAGCGCAGCAGTGCGGCCGCGGGACATCTGCGGGAGACGCTGGAGGCGGCGGAGGAAAAGCTGCAAAAGGAAATTCTGCTCTGCACGGGGCGGGAGGATATGACGCCGGAGGAGGCCTGTACACGGCTGGATGCCCTTCTGGAGCAGCGGCGGGCGGAGCTGACCCGTATCGAAGAGGATCTGCGCCGGAGAAGGGCGCTGGAAGCGGAGCGGGAAAGGACGGAGACCGAAGCGGCAGAGGCGCGGCGGACGTCGCAGGAAACGAAGCAGCGGGAGGAAGCCCTCCGGATCCGGTACGAGGATGCGGCCGCCCGGCTTTCCGACTGCCTGTGGGATCCGTCCGCGGTCTGGGCGGGAGAGCTGAGCGGCTGCGACAGGCAGGATGCGCAGGGCGCGGCGGACGTCGCCGCAGGCTGTCTGACAGAGGCGCGGCGGCTTTTACAGGAAAGGCTTTTGCAAAACGGGGAGCGGCTGAAGGAAAAGCGGCGCCTGGAAGAACGGATGGGGCAATGGGAACGGGAGAGAGACGGACTGGATGACGGAATCCGCAGGGAAGAGCTGCTGCTGGCCCGGCTTGCGGTGGAGCAGGAACGGCAGGAGGAACGGATCGCGGAGCGCGGCCGGCTCCTGGAGGGTCAGAGCCGGGAAGAAGCGGAGGCGCGGCTTTCGGAGGATCGGGATGCCCTGCGCCTGCTGGAGGAACGCCTGGAACAGGCGAAGCAGAAGCTGCAGACCTGCCGGACGCAGGAGGCTGCCCTGAACGCGGCGGCGGAGGCGCTGCGCAGACAGTTGGAGGGCGCGGAAGAGACGGCGGAGGAACGGCTCGCGGAAGAACGGGAGGCGCTGAACGCCCGGCGCAGCGGGTACAGCGGCAGGCGGACGGAGCTGTATGCCGCCCTGAAACGGAATCAGAGCATTTTCGACGCGGTTTCCGGGAAATGGGAGCGGCTGGGACGGGTGGAGGAGGACTATGTGCAGGTGAAGGCGCTGGCGGATACGGCCGGCGGGACGCTTTCGGGCAAACGGAAGATCGAGCTGGAGACCTGGGTCCAGATGACGTATTTTGACCGGATCATCCGCCGGGCAAACCTGCGTCTGCTGGTGATGAGCGGCGGACAGTATGAGCTGAAACGGCAGGAGAGCGGGGATCTGAAGGTCAAGGCCGGTCTGGAGCTGGATGTGATCGACCATTATAACGCCACGACGCGCAGCGTGCGCACGCTTTCCGGCGGGGAGACCTTTCAGGCCGCGCTGTCCCTGGCGCTGGGGCTGTCCGATGAGATCCAGTCCGGCGCCGGCGGGATCCGGCTGGATACCATGTTCGTGGATGAGGGCTTTGGTTCGCTGGATGAGGAGACGCTGGATCAGGCCATGAAGGCGCTGGAGCGTCTTTCGGAGGGGGACCGTCTGGTGGGGATCATTTCCCATGTGCCGGAGTTGAAGGAGCGCATCGAGCGCAGGATCGTGGTGACGAAGAAGCGCGGGGCGGACGGCCCCGGCAGCAGCGTGCGGGTGGAGTGATCTGCGGATATCCCCGCCCGCCCGTGCCGACAGACCGCGCGCCGCAGGAGCCGGGGATTTTTTTCAAAACATAGCTTGACATATATAGGCTGTCTATATATAATCGGATATATAGGCAGACTATATATATTGCGGGAAATCCCGGGCCGGGGAGGGACCGCGGGAAGAAAGGGAAAGGAGGATTTCCTGTATGGACAAGAGTCTGGTTTCCGGAAGCATGACGCTGCTGCTTCTGAGCCTTCTGGAAGAAAAGGACATGTACGGTTATGAGATGATCGAAGAGCTCAAAGGGCGGTCTCAGAATGTGTTCGAGCTGAAGGCGGGGACGCTGTATCCGCTGCTGCACGGGCTGGAGGAAAAGCGGCTGCTCTCCGTTTATGAGAAGGAAGCGGGCGGCAAGGTGCGCAAATATTACAGCCTCACCAGAGAGGGGCGGAATGCTCTGAAACGAAAGAAAGAGGAATGGAACGCCTACGCGGACGCGGTGGGCAGAGTGATCGGGGGTGTGGTCTGTGTCAGTGTTTAGCGGAAAGAAGCCAAAGCCGGCGGGGGAAAGCCCGCAGGGGCAGGCGGAAAGGGCTGCCTGCGTTGAGGAATTTTTGTCCGTCTGTACCGGGCAGATGCGCTGCAGGGCGATGCGCTCCGCCGTGGACCGGGAGCTGTACGCGCACATTCTGGACCAGAAGGAGGCCTGTATGGCGGAGGGCATGACGGAGGAAGAAGCGGAAAGGGAGGCGGTGCGGCAGATGGGAGATCCCGTGGCGGTGGGCGTAGGTCTGGACCGGATCCACCGGCCCCGGACGGACTGGAGAGCGGCGGGCTGTATCGTGCTGCTGGCGGTTCTGGGAACTGCCGCACAGTATTCCGTCAACGGGCAGGAAGGGGGCGCTTTCGGTTTTCTCCTGAATTTTTCCAGAAGCACGCTGGTGGGGATCCTTCTGATGTTCGGGGTGTGTTATGCCGACTATACCGTCCTCGGAAAGTATCCGCGCGCCATCTGGTGCGGCGGTGTGCTGCTCTATCTGCTGGCCCCGTTTTATTCCGCGCAGATCAACGGGAACTATCGTACGGAGTGGATCGTGGCCCTGCTGGCGGCGGCGTATGCGGGACTGGTTTTTTATTACCGGAGCCAGGGACTGCGGGGGATCCTGAAAGCGCTGGCCTGGCTTCTGGGAACCTGTGCGCTCATGGCAGCGCTTGACAGCATTCCGGCCGGAATTCTTCAGCAGCTTTGGCTGGGGGGCTGTGTGCTGATTTTGGCCTTTGCCGTTGGGAAGGGCTGGTACGGTGTGAAAAAGCTCTGGGCGCTGCCGATGCTCCTGGTTTTCGCGCTGGCGGGGGCCGCGCTGTTCGCGGTCAGGATGGGGCAGAACGGAATTTTTGCCAGGCGGTTTCGGGTCCTGCAAAATCCTTATCTGGCGGAAAACGACGGCGGTTTTCTGTACGTGCAGCTTCGGCGCGCGCTGGCGGGGCTTTCTCTGTTCGGCGCGTCGGAGGGCGAAGGGCTTTCCCTTGCGGCTGGAGATCCGGAGTCCTTTTTCCTGATGGGCGTCTGGGAGCGCTGGGGACTGCTTGCCGGACTGGCGCTGGTGGCCGCGCTGCTTCTGACGGTTGCGTTTCTGGCATACCGGGTGCTGCGGCAGAAAAACCGGCTGGGCGTTCTGACGGGACTGTCCTGTCTGCTGGTGCTTCTCTTGCCGGTGGGGATGAACGTCCTGATGAACACGGGATATTTCTGGATCACGGCCTGCGGCCTGCCGTTTCTTTCCATCGGGGGAAGGCTGAATGTGAGCCTGTATGTTTTGATGGGACTTCTGCTTTCCGTGCTGCGCAATCAGGAGTCCCTTCCGGAGCCGGAAGGTGCGGCGGTCGGCGGCGTCCGACTGCGGCTCGTGGTTGAAAAAGGTCCGCAGACGTAAGGCGGGCCTGCAGGCAACGGAATTATTATTTTTGCAGGTAACGGAATTATTATTTTGTGCTTGCATTCCGTTCCCATATGTGCTATTTTCTATGAAAGCCCGAAGAGAGGGACGGAGTTCCTCTTATTATGGAAGAAATCCGGATCGGGAAGATTCTTTTTGAGGCGTTTTCGCGCGTGCGGAGGTCCGGGACCGTCCGTGCCGCGATGGGGGCCTGCATGAGGAGGAAAAGGAAAATGGAAAATAGTGCACAGAAGGGAGCGTTCCGGCGTTTTCTGGAGCGCAAAAATATTTGTTTTTCCGCGAGACGGTACGGGATCGATGCGCTGGGGGCCATGGCCCAGGGTCTGTTCGCGTCTCTGCTGATCGGCACGATCATCGGGACACTGGGCGAGCAGATCGGAAGCGCGCTGCTGGTGGAGGTGGGCGATTTCGCCAAGTCCGTTTCCGGGCCGGCGATGGCGGTATCCATCGGATATGCGCTCTGCGCGCCGCAGCTCGTTCTTTTTTCCCTGCTGGCGGTGGGCGCGGCGGCCAATGCACTGGGCGGAGCGGGCGGCCCGCTGGCGGTCCTGGTGGTGGCCATCGTGGCCAGCGAGTGCGGGAAAGCCGTATCGAAGGAAACGAAGGTGGACATTCTGGTGACGCCGCTGGTGACGATTCTTTCCGGCGTCCTTCTGGCGAAGTTGTGCGCTCCTGCCATCGGGGCCGCGGCCAGCTCGGTGGGTCAGCTCATCATGTGGGCGACGGAGCTGCAGCCGTTTTTCATGGGGATGCTGGTTTCGGTGATCGTGGGCGTCGCGCTGACGCTGCCGATCAGCAGCGCGGCGATCTGTGCGGCGCTGGGGCTGACGGGACTGGCCGGCGGCGCCGCTGTGGCGGGCTGCTGTGCGCAGATGATCGGTTTTGCGGTGATGAGCTTCCCGGAAAACCGCTGGAGCGGGCTGGTATCCCAGGGGTTGGGCACCAGCATGCTGCAGATGGGCAATATCGTGAAGAATCCCCGTATCTGGATCCCGCCCACGCTGGCCTCCGCCATCACGGGGCCGATCGCGACCTGTCTGTTCGGCCTGCGGATGAACGGACCGGCAGTTTCTTCCGGCATGGGCACCTGCGGCCTGGTGGGCCAGATCGGCGTATACACGGGCTGGATGAGCGATATCGAGGCGGGCGTAAAGAGCGCGGTCACGCCCATGGACTGGATCGGTCTGCTCCTGGTCTGCTTCATCCTTCCGGCGGTGCTGAGCACGGTTTTTGGCATGGTTCTCAGAAAGCTCGGCTGGATCAGAGAGGGCGATCTGACGCTGCAGTGACGGGCGCGGGAAGGCCGTTTTTCAAATCGGCGGAACAGAATGAGACGGAGGGCTTCCGGAACGGGGGCCCTTCTATTGTTTGACTTTTTCCGGGTGAAGTGGTACGTTTATAGAAAGAAACAGCTTGTGATCCGGGGGACGGCGATGGCGGCAGAGAGAAGAAGTGGAAGCGAACCGAATACACGGAGGATGTCCGCGGCAGAAGGCGGGTCGGGGCGGACGGAGGCAGGACTCGTCCGGCGCTCCCTTGTTTTCGGCGGGAAATGGCGCAGCTATCAGAAGCGCGTGCTGAATCATGTGCAGTCCTACGAAAACGACGGGCGCATTCATATCGTTGCGGCACCCGGCTCCGGAAAGACGACGCTGGGGATCGAGCTGATCGGCAGAGCGGACGAACCCTGCCTGATTCTGGCGCCCAGCATCACGATCCGGGAACAGTGGCTCTCCCGAATGCGGGAGGATTTCGGCGCGCCGGCGGAGCTTCTCTCCAACGATATCCGCAGGCCCGCGCCGGTCACCGCCATTACTTATCAGGCGCTGTACAGTTGTGTCCGGAAAAGGAAAAATGTGGAAGAGGATGAGGAAGGGCGCAGAGAGGAGACCGATTATGAGGCCTTCGATCTGAATGCGGCGCTGGAACGGATGGGAATCGGCGTTTTCTGCCTGGATGAGGCGCATCATCTGCGCGGGGAATGGCAGAGGGCGCTGGAGGAGGTGACGCAGGCACATGCGGACTGTCTCATCATTTCCCTGACGGCCACGCCTCCCTACGACTCCGCACCGGCTCAGTGGAACCGGTATATCGGCCTGTGCGGCCCCATCGACGAGGAGATCGGGGTGCCGGAGCTGGTGAAGGAAAAAAGCCTCTGCCCGCACCAGGACTATATTTATTTCAATATGCCGGCTCCGGAGGAGGAAGCGGAGCTGAAGAAATTCCGAAAGGAGTCGGTCAGGGCATACCGGCAGTTGATGGAGGACAGGGCGTTCGCCGGCGCAATATCCAGACACGGCTGCATGAAGGAGCCGGGAGCATACCTGAAAATGTTCGGGGAGAACCGGATCTATCTGCTGGCCCTGCTCTCTTTTCTGGATGAGAAACAGGCGGAGATCCCGGAGGAGCTGTACGAGCTGACGGACGGCGCGCTTCCGGAAATGGATGCCAAGCTCATGTCCGTGCTCCTGCAGGGATTTTTGTTTGACGACGCGGAGAGCTACCGCTGCCGGGAGGGCTATCAGGAGGCGCTGGCGGACAGTCTGCGCTCCCGCGGGCTGATCCATAAAAACAGGGTGGAGTTGTATGCCAGCTCCAGAATACAGAAGATGCTGATCAACAGCCGTGGGAAGCTGAAAAGCATCCGGAAGATCGTGGAGCTGGAGTACGGGAATCTGGGAGAGGATCTGCGTCTTCTGGTGCTGACGGATTTCATCCGCAGCGAATATCTGCAGGCCATCGGAGACGACGCCGGCCCGATCAGGGAAATGGGTGTGGTGCCGATCTTTGAATATCTGCGCCGGGGCGGAGAGCCGGAGGAGAGCGGAGAGACGCCGGATGCGCGTGGGCCGCGAAGGAATGCGGCCGGAGCGCAGGCGGAGGCGCGGCAGGATGCGGACAGAACGCAGTCGAATGCGCGCGGGCCGCGGCCGGATATGCGCGGACTTCGTCTGGCGGCCCTTTCGGGCAGCGTGGTGATCCTGCCGGAGGAAGCCAGAGAGGCGTTTCTGGATATGGCGGAGGAAAACCGGCAGCAGGCCCGGCTGGAGGCGTGTCAGGCGCCTGGGTATTATATCGCTTATCTTTCGGGAAACGGGCCGAGGCTGACGGCCTATCTGACGGAGCTTTTCAGGCTGGGCTATATCCGGGTGCTGGTGGGGACCAGATCTCTGCTGGGAGAGGGCTGGGATTCTCCCTGTGTCAATACGCTGGTGCTGGCTTCCTTCGTCGGTTCCTTCATGCTCAGCAATCAGATGCGGGGCAGGGCGATCCGCGCCGTGAAGGGCGATCCAGACAAGGTCAGCAATATCTGGCATCTGATCTGTATGGAGCCGCTCTGGAACGAGAACCGGGACGGGGAGAAGGACGGGCGCGCCGCGGAGGCCTGCTCTGAGGACTTTGCCACGCTGCGCCGGCGGTTTGAAAACTTTCTGGGCCTGAATTATGAGGAGGATCTGATCGAAAACGGTCTGGACCGTCTCACCTGCGTCCGGCCGCCCTACGGGAGACGCCGGCTGGAGGAGATCAACGGGGAAATGGCCGCTCTGGCAGCGGACCGCGGCAGGCTTCAAAAAAGATGGGAACGCACGCTGGCTTCCATGGAGGAGATGGAAACCGTGGACGGCGTGGGCCTTGCGGCGGAACGGCTCACCGTGCAGCGGCAGCGGAAGAAATACAGACGGCGTGCGAACGCCGGGAGAGGCGGCTTCATCGTGGCCGCCGGGGCCGGGGCCGCTCTGGCGGCGGTGGGCCAGTGGATTTTTTCCGGGATCGCTTTTGCGGCCGCCGTTGTATCGTTCGTCTATATGCTGGCGGTGAGAAGGCGGCAGGATATCTATGAGAGTCCGGAGCTTTTTATCGGCGCTGTGGGCGGCGCGATCCTGACGGCTCTGCGGCAGACCGGTCAGGTGACGACCGGAAAGGCGGTGGTCGGCGTGGAAAACCGGGAAGAGGAGCAGGATGCCTGCTACGCCTGCCTGCAGGGCGGCACGGAGCGGGAGAAGCATATTTTTGCCGACGCTCTGGCGGAGTTTCTGGGCGGTGTGGAGGATCCGCGCTATCTGCTGCGGATGTCCGATCCGGGTCCGGAGGACCGGTTCTTTTATGCCGTGCCGGAGGTGTTCGGCGGAAACCGGGAGGATGCGCGTCTGTTTGCCGATCTCATGGCTTCCTGTATCGGGGAATGCGATCTGATCTTTACCCGGAATCAGGAGGGCCGGAGAGCGCTGCTGGAGGCCGGGCTCGCGGACTCGGGCGCGGACGGCGGCGGTCCGGTGCGCCATAAGCAGGTGCAGGAGCGGTGAGGGCCTGACGCGCCATAAGCGGGCACAGGAATGGCGTCGGTCCGGCGCGACGCAGGCAGGCGGGAGAGCGCAGCGAAAAGACCTGCGCGAAGAAAGCGGAAACCTATGATAAAGATCACATGGCTCGGAACGGCGAGCATACGGATAGAGGCGGCGGGGGAGCGGATCCTGTTCGATCCCTTCGTTCAACTGACCGGCGGGGAGAATCCCAACTGTTTTGCCGATTTTGAAAAGGATGAGCTCATTTTCATCACCCACGGGCATCTGGATCACCTGATGGACGTCCCGGCGTTTCTGGATCCGCAGGGCGGCGCGGAGGCGACGGTTTACTGCGGCAGCGTCGCCTGCGGGACGCTGGCCCGTATGGCGGAGGATACCGGAAACGTGGTGGAGATAAAGCCGGGGGATGAGATCTCCATCGGCGGCGTCACCGTGCGCGTTCACGAGGGAAAGCATGCGGTTCCCGGCCTGCGGATGACGCTTGCCGCGCTGTTTTCTCCCAGGAATCTGCGGTATGTCCGGAATGCGCTGGCGCTTTTGTGGCTCAACCGCCGTTTCCCGGAGAAGGGGCAGACCTATCTGTACGAGCTGCGCGCGGAGGGCAGGACCGTTCTGGTGATGGGAAGTCTCGGCCTGCAGGAGAATGCGGATTATCCGGTGGGCGCGGACCTGCTGATCCTGCCGTATCAGGGCTGCCCGGATCTGGAGGAGGAGGTCCTCCGGATCATTCGCCGCCTGAAGCCGGCTAGGGTGATGCTGGACCATTTTGACGACGCGTTTCCGCCCGTATCCAGAAGCGTGGATACCAGAGGGCTGTACAGGCTGCTGAAGACGAACGCGCCGAAGCTGCATGTGATAAAACCGACGGCCGGGAAGACGGTCACGCTGTGAAACGTCGCCTGCGGGCGCCGGGAACGGGATGAGGAGCAAAGCATTGTGAAAAGAGATCATCTGTTGACGGAAGGAAACGTATTTCGTGTCCTTTTGTCTTTTTCTGTCCCCTTTCTGATCGCCAACGTGATCCAGGCCCTTTACGGGGCGGTGGATCTGATGGTGATCGGCCGGTACTGCGCGCCGGAGAGCGTGGCGGCGGTGTCCACGGGGACGCAGGTCACGCAGATCATCACCAGTATGGTATCCGGCCTGACGCTGGGCGGGACGATCCTGGTGGGAAAATATACCGGCATGAGAAAGGAAGAGGAGACAAGGCGTGCCATCGGCACCACGCTGACGCTGTTCGCCGTCGTTTCCTTAATCCTCACCTTTCTGATGCTGCTGTGCGCGGATCCGATTCTGGCTGCGCTGCAGACGCCGGCGGAAAGCGTGGCGAAGGCGAAGCAGTATGTGACCATCTGCTTCTGCGGCATTTTTTTCATCTGCGGCTATAATGCCATCAGCGCTATCCTGCGGGGATACGGGGATTCCGCGCGGCCCATGTATTTCGTGGCCCTGTCCTGTGTGCTCAATATCGTCGGAGATGTGGTGCTGGTGCGTTTTTTCCGTATGGATGTGTCCGGAACCGCGCTGGCGACCGTATTTTCACAGGGGATCAGCATGATCTGTGCGGTGCTGTACCTGAACCGGAAGAAGTTCATTTTCACCTTCCGCCTGTCGAATTTCCGGATCGACCGGGGGCTGGCGAAGGAGCTGGCCTTTGTGGGAATTCCGATTTCCCTTCAGGAATGTATGGTGCGCCTTTCGTTCCTGTATCTGACTTCCGTGACCAACCGGCTGGGCGTACACGCGGCGGCCGCGGTGGGGATCGCCAGCAAATACGATGTGTTCGCCATGCTGCCGGCCAACTCCGTCGCCAGCGCGCTGGCGGCCATCACGGCGCAGAATTACGGGGCCGGCAAGCCGAAGCGGGCGCTGCAGTCTCTGGCGGCGGGTGTGGGCTTCGCGTTTCTGGCGTCCGCCTGCTTCTGGGCTTGGGCACAGCTTTCTCCGGAAACGATGATCGGCATTTTTGACCGGGACGCGCAGATCATCGCGGCCGGGATCCCGTTTTTCAGATCCTGCAGCTACGATTATCTGGCGGTGGCGTTTGTGTTTACGCTGAACGGCTTTCTGAACGGCCGGTCCCAGACGGTATTCACGATGATCAGTTGCTGCTTCGGCGCGCTCGCGCTGCGCATGCCGCTGATCCATCTGGCCTATACCTATTGCCCGGATAATCTGTTCGTCATCGGCTGCATCGCGCCGGCGGTTTCCGGGTTCATGGCGGCGTACACGCTCGTCTATGTGATCCTGAGCACGCGGAAAAAGCCCGGGGCGCGGGGATGAGCCGGACGCAGTGCGGCGCAAAAATGCCGGGCGGCGCGGAACGGGAAGGCGGGAAAAAGGAGGCGTTATGGGCAGGCGGATACAGTATCTGGACCTTTTAAAGGCGGTTTCCATTTTCCTGGTGGTATTCTGCCATTTTGTGCTGCTGCCGGAAACTGTGGCCGCCAATCTCTGGATGTCCGCCTGCTGGATGGCGGTTCCCGTCTTTTTCATGGTGAACGGCGCGCTGCTCTTCGCCCGGCCGTTTCAGTGGAAGAAGCATATCCGCAAGACTGCCGGCGTTTATTTGGTGTTCGCGGTCTGGAAGGGCATTTATCTGCTGGCGGTTCCGCCCATGACGGGCACGGCGGTGACGGCCGGCGCGTGGGAAATCTGCAATTATCTGTTCTTCTTCGGGGAGCTGCCGGAGGTCGTCAACGGACATCTCTGGTTTATCGAAGCGCTGCTGGCGGTGTATCTGGTGTATCCCGCCGTCCGGCTGGCGTATGAGCGTACGGCCGTAAAAGAGGGTCGGTTCCTGCTCCGGTTTTTCGCGGCGGCGGCCCTTTTGTGTACCGACGGCCTGTACAGTCTGGAGATTCTGGGCGATATGCTGCGCCGGGCGGGGATCTCCTTCGGGCTGTCCTTCCAGAATCTGACGGCTTTTCAGCCCTTCGGAAAATACGGGAACATGCTGGGCTTTTTCCTGCTGGGCGCGCTGCTGGACGGGGGCGGGAAGGGAACGTCGGAGGCGCGTTCGGGGCGTGCCCATCCGCTGCAGCGCTTATTAGGATGCTGTATGCTGGCAATCGGTCTGACCGCGCTCTGGGGCGTGAAGTGGTTTCTGAGCGGGAAACCGGAATGGGACGGCATTCTGCTGCAGGAGGGATACCGGCATGTTCCGGTGATCCTGATGGCGTCGGGGCTGTTTCTGCTCTGCCGGGATGTGCGGATCCGAAGCAGGCGGCTCTCCGCCGCGGCGGAGGCCCTGGCGGGACGGACGCTGGGGATTTTCTATGTTCACTGGCTGATGGGATGGCTTCTCGTGCCGCCGCTTGCCGCATGGTTCATGACGCGGGGAATCGCTTTCGGCGTCTGGACAAATCTCCTGAAAAACATCGTGCTGATGGTTCCGGCGTTTCTGGTGACGCTGGTTCTGGAGCGGATTCCTGCGGTAAAAAAGCTGGTGAAGGGATAGCCGGAAACGGCGGGCCCGTTTTCCGGGAGGAAAAGGAATGACAGAACAGGCCCTTTACGCGGCAGGGGAGCGGCTGTGTAGGGGGCCTGTGAGAATATTGTGCGGCCGGAGAACGCGGCCACGAATGAAAAAATGAGAGTTTTGTCGAAAATAATTCTCACAGGTATATACAGTTTCAGCGGTGAAAAGATACGAAAGAGGTGAAAAAAAATTTTATTTTTTTACAAAATCCGCCGGGCGGACAGAAAAATGCGGACCGCTTTTGCCGCAGCCCGCACCTGTCGGATGTTTTCTGCCGTATTGTTTTGCCGCCGCCGCGGTTTTATACCACCTGATATTTGGCGACGTATACCGGATGGGTGTCCGCGCCCTTCATGGTCTTGCCGGCGGTGATGGTGACGTTCTTGTCGGTGATGAGATATTCGACCTCGGCGCCGTCCTCGATGACGGTATCCTGCATCAGCACACAGTTCTTGACCTTCGCGCCTTTGCCCACCTTCACGCCTCGGAACAGCACGCAGTTCTCGATGTCGCCCTCGATCACACAGCCGTCAGCCACCATGACGTTTTTGGCGGTGGCGCCGTTGATGTAGCGGGTCGGGTTGTCGTCACGGATCTTGGTGTAGACCGGGCTGGGGGAGAACAGGCCGTCCAGGTTCTCGTCGTCTAACAGCTTCATGTTCTCGTCGAAATAGCTCTTCATATCGCTGATCCGGGCGGTATAGCCGGTGAACTCATAGGCGTGCACGTGCAGTTTTTCCAGCCGGGGAGCCAGGATGTCGCGCTCGAAGTAGACATAGCCGCGGGCGTAGGCGCCCTTTACCTGCTCCATCAGGAATTTGCGGTCCATGATGTAAATATTCATGGAGAAATTCTGCGGGCCGGGCTCGGGAGCGTTGATGAAGATCCGGTTCACTCTGCCGTTGTCGATGGATAGGGTGTAGTACAGATCGCTCCTGCCGACTTCGATCTTCTTGAAGCCTTCGGGAATCTCCTCTCTCTTGTAGGCGACGCTGACGTCCGCGCCGCTGGAAATGTGCTCTTCCAGCATTTTGCGGAAATCGAAGTTCACCGCCGTATGGGTGTCGGAGAGGATCACATATTTTTCCTTCTGGGTCTCCAGGAAATCCAGGATGCTGGCCACCGCCTCCACGCGCCCGCTGTAGACCTTCACGTTCTTTTCGGAGTAGGGCGGGAAAATGCTCAGGCCCCCGTTTTTCCGGGTCAGATCCCACTCACGCCCGGAGCCCAGATGGTCCATCAGGGAGTGGTAGTTCTTGCGGACGATGATGGAGATGTTGTCGATGCCGCTGTTCACCATGCTGGACAGCAGAAAGTCCACCATGCGGTAACGTCCCGCGAACGGAATGGAGGCCATCAGGCGCTCGCTGACCAGTTCGGGAACGAGAGAGTCATAACTGTTGGGGAAGATAATGCCCAAAGCGCTGGTATTGGAATTTACCATTGTACGTCACCGTCCTTTACATTATTGTTGACCATGGCGTTGGGGCCGATCTTGGCGTTGGAGCCCACGTAGACGCCGGGGCCGATGGTGGCCACCGCCTTCTCGCCGTCCGCGGGCATGGCGCCCACCACGGCGTTCTCACCGATGACAACGTTTTCCGCGACGATGCAGTGCTTGACGACGGCGCCGGCTTTGATGACGGAACCGCCCATCACCACCGCATCCTCCACTTCCGCGCCGGGCTCCACGCGCACGCCCGCGAAGAGGATGGAATGCTTCACGGAGCCGGAGATACGGCAGCCGTCGGTGATCATGGAGTTCTCCACGATGGCCTCGGGACTGATCTTATGACCGGGCATTCCGCTGTTGCGGCTGTAGATCTTCCATTCGTCGTCGAAGAGGTCGATGCCGGAATGCTCCGGATCCAGCACCTCCATATTGGCTTCCCAGAGGGAGGAAATGGTGCCCACATCCTTCCAGTAGCCGCTGAAATGGTAGGCGTACATATTGCGCCCGTCACGCAGCAGGTTGGGGATGATGTTGTTGCCGAAATCGTTCTCGGAGTTGGGGTCCGCCTCGTCCTCGATCAGGTATTTTTTGAGGATGTCCCAGTTGAATATGTAAATGCCCATGGAGGCCAGGTTGGACTTGGGATTTTTGGGCTTTTCCTGGAACTCGGTGATCTTGTCGTTTTCATCAGCAACCATCAGGCCGAAGCGCGACGCCTCCTCCCAGGGCACTTCCATGACGGCCACGGAAAATTCCGCGCCCTTTTCTTTATGGAAGCGCAGGAAGTCGCTGTAATCCTGTTTGCAGATCTGGTCGCCGGAGAGGATGATGACGTACTGCGGATTGTAGCGCTCGATGAAGGAAATGTTCTGGTAGATCGCGTTGGCGGTTCCCTTGTACCAGTCGGAACCGGAGGCCTGCTGATACGGCGGGAGCACGTGAACGCCGCCGTAGAGACGGTCCAGGTCCCAGGGCTGTCCGTTTCCGATATATTCATTGAGCACAAGAGGCTGATACTGGGTCAGGATGCCCACGGTATCGATGCCGGAGTTGACGCAGTTGGAAAGCGGAAAGTCGATGATGCGGTACTTTCCGCCAAAAGGAACTGCGGGTTTTGCCAGTTTCTGGGTCAGAGCGTACAGACGGGAACCCTGGCCGCCGGCAAGAAGCATAGCAATCATTTCTTTTGCCATAATATGTCCCCCTGACAGGTATATTTTTGTAGATGTGTAAATTGTACCATAAAAAAAGAAAAAGAGAAAGATATTTGCGCGACGAAACGGAGGTTTTGTGAAATATATCCTTTTTTCGGAGCGGAATACCGACAGGCTGAACATATATTTTGCGCGGATTCCGTGTTACACTCAAAAAAAGCGTTTTTGTGGGAGGGCCCATTCATGAAAATTCTCGTGATCGGCGGCAGCTATTTCTTCGGAAGGGTATATACGATGCTCGCCGCCCCCGGCAATGAGGTGACGGTCCTGAACCGGGGCACCTGGTCCATGGCGGAATTCGGCGCGGAATGCCTCTGTGCCGACAGGCGGGAGGATGCGTCTCTTAAGGCCCTGGAGGGGAGAGCGTTTGACGCGGTGGTTGATTTCTGCGCTTACCGGGAAGGGGATGTGGCGCGGATCGCGGCGCATCTGACAAAGACCCCGACCCAGTATATTCTGATCAGCACGGCGGATGTGTACCGGAAATGGACCGGCCGCCCCCTGACGGAGGAGGCACCGCTGGAGGAAAGACGTTTCGGCGGGGAAAACGGGGAATATATCTGGCAGAAGCGCCTGCTGGAAAAGGAGCTGGAGGCGTGCTGCGCGCGGCGGGGAATTTATCCGACCCTGATCCGGCCTGCCGTTTTGTACGGGCCCTTCAACTACGCGCCCAGGGAATCGGAATTCGTGCGTCTGGCCTGCGAAGGGCAGACGATCGTCTGCCCGGTGGGCGCGCCCGGCCGTTTCCAGCCGGTCTACGTGAAGGATGCCGCGGCCATGACGCTGGCGCTTTCGGGGAACCGGAAGGCCTTCGGGCAGGCGTATAATCTGGCGGGAGGGACGGTGGATTACGAGGGCTTTCTGGATGCCTTCTGTCGGGCCTCCGGGGGACGGATGCGGCTGCGCAGGCTCCCCTTCCGGGAGGCGGCGCAGGATCCGGCGGCTTTTCTGCCGTTCCCGCTGACCGCGGAGGAAACGGAGTATTATGACGGCAGCAGGATCGCGGCGGAGACGGGCCTTTCGTGGACGCCGCTGGAGGCGGGGCTGGAGAAAACCTGGAACGCGTTCCGGAAGCTCTGGGAATGAGGCGGCCGGGAGAACGATTGTATAAAAAGAAAAGCGGATTGTGCAAAAATACCTTCCGGATATGGTACTCACTTTTTCTGCCGCTGTGCTATAATGCTGGAAACGGCCCGGAAAGCCGTTTCCATTCCTGTATAAGATATCTTGAAAATTCTGGAATTTCTTCTATTTCGCGTGGTTCAACAGGTATCCGACGGGGACGAACATCAAATCATAAGGAGGTATTTGAGTGAAGCAGGAGGAAAAGATCGAGCAGGTCAAAAGCTACCTGCAGGCGAAGATCGACCGGGAATTTCCCTATCCGTTCCGGGTGACATATGAACAGAATCATTTTCTGTTCCGACTGCGCAGCGGGAAGAAGGAATGCTGCGCCAGGCTCCGGCAGAGCAGGGAAATGATAGCGTGCATCAGCGAGGGCACGAAGGAGGAAAAGGAGGCCGAGGTGGCCAGACTGTTTGAGATCCTCCGGGCGGCGATGCAGGCCCAGGAAAGCACGGCGCTGTCCGAGGAGAGCACTTATGAAAAGGTGAAAAACGACCTGATCCTGCGCCCGCTGAATTATCAGTATGCGAAAAGGGATCTGAAGGATGTCCCGTACACCCGGATCGGAGATATCGCCCTGGTGCTTTACGCCGTGATGGCTCACGAGGGCGGGGACTATTTCACCGCCAAGATGCACCGGAGCCAGATGCAGAACTGGAAAAAGGACGAGAAGGAGGTGCTGGAGGAGGCGCTGGTCAACACCAGCTTCCTGTATCCGCCCCGGCTGTACAGCGTGGAGGATTTGCTGGCCTGGGACCGGAAAAAGCACGAGGACGGCCAGTTCATGACGCCGGAGGGAAAGGCCCAGATCAAAAAGGGGATGCGGGGATACATCCTGACCAATACGCTGGAGATCAACGGCGCCATCGCGCTGTTTTATCCCGGCGTGGCCAGACAGATCGCCGAGAGCTTCGGCGAAGACTTTTATGTGGCGTTCACCAGCATTCACGAGGCGCAGATCCATGCCGCCAGCATGATCTCCCCGGATGTGATCGGCAGCAGCCTTCGGGATACCAACAAGCACTGCAACCGCTGTGCGGAGATCCTGACGAACCGGGTGTACCGTTATCGGTATGACGGGGACTGCTTCGGGATCTTTCAGGACGGAGAATTCCTGGAGGTGGAGCGGGATGTCTGAGAACGCACAGGTTTTCTATTTCGTATGCTCGGAAAAAGACAGTTTGTATACGCTGGAATATATGCGGGACCTCCGGGGCGGCAGAAGGCTTTCCGAAGTGGAGCGGCGTCAGCTCGCCTGCATGGAGCGCAGGGAAGAGGAAGGCAGGATTTATCTGATCCCCGCGGCGGTCTACGCCGCGGCCAACCAGGAAAAGGGCGGCCGGTGGCTGAAGGGCGCGGACGAAAAGCTGCGCGAAAAGTGGTACGAGCAGGGCGTGGCCTGGATGCGGCGCCATCCGGCGTTCCTGGAAAAATTCGGCTGGAAGGAACGGCGCAGCGCCATCTATGCGGCGGGGATCCTGTCGCGGGCGGAGGAAGATCCGTCGCCCGGCAATTTCCATCAGGTGAGACGGCTGCTCAACGGGACCTGGCGGTACGCCGCGGACAGGATAAAAAGCGTCCCGTATCTGGACGCGGCGGTCTGGAACGAGCTGCGTGCGCCCTGGGGAGACAGCGGCTGTATGAGCAGCGCGATGTCCGGCGTGCTCCTGCTGATGGCAGCGCTGCAGGACCGGGCGGTCTATGACCGGGATCAGCTCTGGCCGAAGCTGCGGAGGCTGCGGGACTTCACCGCGCGCTGCCTGGAGGCGCCGGAGCGGGCCGCGGGCGCGCGGACGGAGGACGCGGTACAGGAGGAGGAGCGCCTGGAATGGCTTTCGGCTCATTTCATCAATCCGCAGCATCCGGCTTACATTCGGGAAAAGGGACGTCTGGGAAGCGAATGGCTGGAGCAGCTCTATCAGGTGATGGATATTGCGGGGCTTCCGCTGTCGGCCTGCGAGACCATGCGGCTTTCCCGCGGGGAGATGCTGCGCCTGCTGGACGCGATGCAGGACGGGCTGAAGGAGCGGCAATACATGACGTTTCTGGTGCTCTATGCCGTGTCACGGGAGCTGGTCAGCGTGGGCCGGGCCGCGGGCCGGGCCGCCGTGACCGCGGAACGGCCGGAGTAGACGGACGGCAAGGCGTTTTGGCGGCGCCGGTCCCGGGAGCGCATTTCGGTTCCCGGCCCCGGAAGCGGAACGGAAACGCGGCTAAGAGGGAAAGGACAGATAAAAGCATCTGTCCTTTTTTCTGTTTCTGTGATAAAATAGCTGCAAGCGGTTATTTACTCACGAATCGAAGATTCGTTCGTTACCATGTCAGGCGCATGAAATCCGCCGGAGGCGCCATGTCCGAAGGCCGCCTGAAAAAACGCACGACCCGGAGGAAGGAAAGCTTTGTACAGCAGGGAGCAACAGCAGGACCGGTCCCGCCTGGCGGCCCGGATCCTGGAACTGGCGAGAGACAGCATATTGATCCATCTGCGTTTCCTGGATGCGGCGCTGTCCAGGCTTCGCCCCGTGGAACGGCCGGGGGCGCTGGGGGCGTCCGCGGATGCTTCCGCGCTGTATTACGATCCGCTGCTCCTTCTGCGGCAGTGCCGGGAGGAGCCGGATTTCGGGGCGAGGCTGTATCTGCATACGCTGCTGCACTGTATTTTCTACCACAGCTTTCGGTACGATAAGGTGGACGGGCCGCTTTGGGATCTGTCCGCGGATATCGCCGTGGAAAATACGATCCTGGAAATGCGGCTTTCTTTTGCGGGGCTGGAGACGGACGACGAGGCCAGGGCTGTGCTGGAGGCGCTTTCCGGCCAGGCCGGCGCGCTGACGGCGGAACGGGTTTACCGGTATTTCCGCAGGAATCCACTCGCGCAGGAAGAGGAACGGCGGCTGCGGCGTCTTTTCGGACGGGATTCCCACGAACTGTGGAGGCGGCAGGAACCCCGGGAGCTTCTGCTTTCGGAAGAACAGTGGAAGAAGCTGAGCGAACGGGTCGGGGCGGATCTGAAAAGCTTTTCCAAAGGGAAAACGGACTCGGAAAGTCTGGAGAAAAATCTGGCGGAGGCCACGAAGGAGCGGTACGATTACGCGAAGCTGCTGCGGCGCTTCACGGTGATGGGCGAGGAAGTGTCCGTCAACGAGGAGGAGTTCGACTATATTTATTACACCTACGGTCTGTCGCGGTACGGAAATATGCCGTTGGTGGAGCCGCTGGAATATCGGGATGTGAAAAAGGTGCGGGAGTTTGTCATCGCGCTGGACACTTCCGCGTCCTGCAGGGGTTCTCTGGTGCGCGCATTCCTGCGGCAGACGTATTCGATCCTGAAAGCGACAGAGCATTTTTTTCAGAAGGTCAACGTACATATCCTTCAGTGCGACAGTGAAGTCCGCTCCGATGTGAAGATCACCTGCGGGGAAGAATTCGAGGCGTTTATGCGAAAGGGAGAGCTGCGGGGCTTTGGATCCACGGATTTCCGGCCGGTTTTTTCCTATGTGGAGGAATTGCGGCGGAAGGGTGAATTTGAAAATTTAAAGGGTCTGATCTATTTTACCGACGGATACGGGGTATATCCGGAACGGATGCCCGGGTATGACGTGATCTTCGCCTTCCTGCGGGAAGATGATAAGCAACCTGAGGTTCCGCCCTGGGCGATCCGGGTGGTGCTGGAAGAGGATGCGCTGGAGCGTCAGGACGGTTTTTCCGGATAAAAAAGACAAAGGAAACGGCAGGCATGAATATCAGACAGGCGAAGGAATATATCAGGGATTCCGCAAAAATATATCTGAAAAAGGATGAATACGGGGAGTATCGGATCCCCGTGGTGCGGCAGCGTCCGCTTTTTCTGCTGGGCGCGCCGGGGATTGGCAAGACGGCCATCATGGAGCAGGTGGCGCAGGAGCTGGGGATCGCGCTGGTTTCCTATTCCATGACCCACCACACCAGACAGTCCGCGCTGGGGCTGCCCTTTATCCGCCATCGCGTCTACGGCGGAAAAGAGACGGATATCTCCGAATATACCATGAGCGAGATCATCGCCTCCGTCTATGATGTGATGGAGGAGAGCGGCATCCGGGAAGGGATCCTTTTTCTGGATGAGATCAACTGCGTGTCGGAGACGCTGGCCCCTTCCATGCTGCAGTTTTTGCAGTACAAAACCTTCGGACGGCATCAGGTGCCGGAGGGCTGGGTCATTGTGACGGCGGGAAATCCGCCGGAATACAATAAATCTGTCCGGGAATTCGACGTGGTGACCATGGACCGGCTGCGGGTGCTCGAGGTGGAGGAGGATTTCGAGGCCTGGAAAGCCTATGCGCTGGAAAAGGGGCTCCACAATGCGGTCACCAATTTCCTGGATTTGAAAAAGGAATATTTTTACCGGATCGAAACGACCGTCAGCGGGCGTTCCTATGTGACGGCCCGGGGCTGGGAGGATCTCTCCACGGCGCTTTCCCTGTATGAGGAGGAAGGGCTGCCGGCGGACGAAACGCTGGTGGAGCAGTATCTGCGAAACGAGCGGGTGGTAAAGGAGTTCACGGCGTACTACGATCTGTACCGGAAATACAAACGGGACTATCAGGTTGAAGGGATCCTGGCCGGGGAGGCGGGAGAGGAAACCGTGCGGAAGGCCTCGGCCGCGCCCTTTGACGAGCGGCTTTCCCTGCTGGGCATGCTGATCGACCGCATCCAGAACGACATTCGGGAGGCAATGGAAAACGCGGCGTATCTGTCCGATCTGGCGGCGCTTCTGAAAGCGGTGCGGGCCGCCGCCGGGCGGGGGCAGGAGGTCCTGAGCGTTTTGAAAATGCAGGAGGAAGGGCGGCGGAAGCTGATGGAATCCCGGGAGAAGGCCAGTTCTCTCTCCGACCAGGACAGGCGGAAGCACCGGGCGGTGCTGCGCTTCCTGCAGGAGGCGCAGAAAGAATTGCAGCTTGCCGGACGGGTGGAAGGCGCGGAGGCGTTCGGTCTTTTAAAGACCCGGTTCGATGCGCGCACGGCGGCCCTGCGCGGGGAGACGGAGGAAACAAAGGCCAGGCTGCATGCGCTGTTCTGTTTTGTGGAGCGTGCGTTTGCGGACGGCAATGAGATGCTGATTCTGGTGACGGAGCTGACGGTGAACGTTTCCAGCGCCCGCTTCATCGCCATGTTCGGCTGTCCGGACTATCAGAGGCATAATGAGGAGCTGATGCTTTCCGAACGGCAGGGCGGCATCCGGGAAGAGCTCGCGAAGCTGGAGCTGTGAGTTTGCCGCGCGGCCTGCTGCGCGGGCAGGGAACGGCGTGCTGAAGGAACGGAAGGGAACCATGCAGGAGAACAGACTGGAGCTGGAGGACGGATGCCTGCGCTGGCGGGAAGAGCGGGGAAGGGTGACGGTCCTCGGTATGGAAGGAAAGCTGCGCCGCCTGACGGTGCCGGAGGAGATCGAAGGCTGTCCGGTGACGGAGATCGGCAAAAAAGCGTTTTTTAACTGCGGCAGCCTGCGGTTTTTATCCCTGCCGGATACGCTGGAGGAAGTGGGAAGCTGGGCCTTTGCGCACTGCGCGCGGCTGGAGCGGGTGCGGATGCCCTGGAAGGAGCTGCGGCTGGGACAGGATCTGTTCCTCGGAAGCGGACGGCTGGCGGAAATCCGGCTGGAGCGGGAACAGCCTGCCGGAACGGCGGAGATTGCGGCCCTGCTGGCAGCGGCGGCCACCCGGATGGATGATCCCCATCTTTTTTCCATTGCGGAAGCCGGCAGCGCGGAATGGCTGAAAAAATGGGACGCCAGAATGCTGGTGATCCTGCGGGAGCCTGACGCTGTGGGCTTTGAGCGGAATGTGCTGACCGGAGAAGAGGATTACGCCAGCACGGATTTCAACCGTTTTACCAATGAGAAACGCAGGGCCAAGGCACGGCTGGCTTTTTTGCGGCTGTTGAATCCGTATGGGATGCCGGAGGAGATCCGTCTGGAACTGGAGGACTTTTTGCGCTCCCACACCAAGGGGTGCTCCACAGAGGAGGCCTGGGAAGTGCTGCTTCTGGAACATACGGAGGAGCTGCCGTATTATTCGCTTTTTGCCAGGCTGGGCTGTGTTACGGCCGACAATTTCGACGCGATCCTGCAGGATATGAAGGAAGATCATCCTGAAATGAAGGCGTATCTGATGCGCTATAAGGAAGAAAACCTGGGTTATACGGACTTTTTTGATTCGCTGTCCCTGGATCTGTTCTGAAAAGGGGCGGCATGGAAAACGGTTTTTCTGTGGGGAACGGGCGTGCGGTGAGGAAGCGGCCTTTTTGCCGGGGAACGGGCGCGGCAGGGCAATGCTTCTGCTGCGGAGAGCTCCGGCGGCAGACGGAGCGTTGATTGGGAGAAAGAACATGCAGTTGTCTTACGAAGAGCTGGCGGAACAGTTGGAGGCGCTTCTGGACCCGGACTGGCCGGCGGTGAGCAATCTGAGCAATGCGGCCAGCGTCTTATATAACGGGCTGGAGCGGATCAACTGGGCCGGTTTTTATCTGATGAAAGGGAACGTTCTCTGGCTGGGACCCTTCGGCGGCAGACCGGCCTGCGTGCGCATCGAGGCGGGAAAGGGCGTCTGCGGCGCGGCGGCGCAGAGAAAAGAGACCGTTGTGGTGCCGGACGTGCATCAGTTCCCGGGCCATATCGCCTGCGACGGCGCTTCCCGCTCGGAAATCGTGGTGCCGTTGGTCAAAGGCGGCCGGGTGCTGGGCGTGCTGGATCTGGACAGCCCGGATTACGCGCGGTTCGGCGATGCGGACCGGATCGGGCTGGAGCGGATCGCCGGGATCCTTTTGCGGGTGATGGACGAAGAGGTGCTGTAGGGGCCGCGGCTTTTGCTGTGAACCGGCAATCGGCCGTGAATGACGGATCCGAAAGGAGAGCAGGGGAAAAAATGGTTACAAAAGAAAGCCTGTCCAAAATTCTGGCCTGGCTGGATGAAACCTACGGTGTGGAAAAGGAGGGCTTTTCCCATGAGGCCCCCTGGCAGCTTTTGACAGCGATCATGCTCAGCGCCCAGAGCACGGACAAACAGGTGGACGAGGCGCTGCCCGGCCTGTTCGCGCGCTTCCCGACGGCACAGGACGTGGCGGACGCACCGGCGGAGGAGATCGAGCAGTATATCCGTTCGGTCGGGCTGTACAAAAACAAGGCTGCAAATATGAAAAAGTGCTGTACGCAGATCGTGGAGGAGTTCGGCGGAGAGGTGCCGAAAACCATCGATGAGCTGCTGCGGCTGGCGGGCGTGGGAAGAAAAACAGCCACGCTGTTTCTGGCGGACGCCTACGGGATCCCCGGCGTGACGGTGGATACCCATGTGTTCCGCATTTCCAGACGCCTGGGCTGGGCATCCGGGAAAAATCCCGCGGAGGTGGAGCAGGAGCTGATGAAGGTGCTGCCCGTGGATCACTGGAACCGGATCAATTTCCAACTGATCTATCACGGCCGGAGCATCTGCACGGCCCGGAGGGCGAAGTGCGGGGAATGCCCGCTGAGCGTCTGGTGTGAAAAAAATTTGTGAGGAAGTTCCGCAAAGAAGCGGATTTTCGGAGAGGAGAAGAGCGATGACGGAGGAAGAACTGATCGCCGATATTTTAAAGCATCTGGACAACGAGACGAATCTGGGCGCCAGCCGCATGAGCGTGGAGATGGCGCCGGGGAAGGCGGGGAGCAAGGAGGTTTCCCACCGCTGCTGCAACGCTTACGGGCGGCCCGCCAGCGAGACGGTGGCGCTGCTGGACATGTACACCGATATGAGCGCACCGCGGGAGGTTTAGGCTATCCGCCCTCCGAGCGCCCTCCGGGAAACGCCCCGGCCGAATCCGCCGCCGCATGGGGCATTCCTTTTCCGGACACGCTCCCGCTCGGAGAAAAGCACAGTGGTTCTAAGCTCAGCGGCGTCCTGGCGGACTTGCTTCGCTAAGAACCAGTGCTTTTCTACGGTCCGGGAAAATGGAATGCCCCATGCGGCGGCGGATTCGGCCGGGGCGTTTCCCGGAGGGCGCTCGGATAGCGGATGGGCCGGGCCGAAACGGATTATGGCAAAATGCGGTTTGCAAACGGGCGGAACGTATGATATGATAAGCTGTCAGGAATTGACGGATATGAACGAGGAGACAATCTTATGATTCTGGATGGAAAAACGATATTGATTACAGGCGGGACCGGTTCCTTCGGGAAGTGCTTCACCAAATACGTGCTGGAGCATTGCGATCCGAAAAAGATCATCGTCTATTCCCGGGATGAGTTCAAGCAGTGGATGATGCAGGATGAATTCAGGCAGTATGTGGACAAGCTGCGCTTTTTCATCGGGGATGTACGGGATCTGGAGCGTCTGCGCAGAGCCTTCGCGGGCGTGGACTACGTGGTGCATGCGGCGGCCCTGAAGCAGGTGCCTGCCTGTGAATACAATCCGCATGAGGCCATCAAGACTAATATCCACGGTGCGATGAACGTCATCGAGGCGGCGCTGGACGGCAGTGTGAAGAAGGTGGTGGCGCTTTCCACGGATAAGGCGGTCAATCCGGTGAATCTGTACGGCGGCACGAAGCTGGTCAGCGACAAGCTGTTCGTCGCGGCCAATGCCTATGTGGGCAATAAGGACGTGAATTTCTCCATCGTCCGGTACGGAAATGTGGCGGGCAGCCGCGGATCCATCATTCCGATCTTCCGAAACATCGTGAAAAACGGCGGTACGAAGCTGCCCATCACCGATGTGCGCATGACCCGTTTCTGGATCAGCCTGGAGCAGGGCGTGCAGCTTGTGATTAAGGCGCTGGAGGAGGCCAAAGGCGGCGAGACCTTCATCAGCAAGATCCCTTCCTTTAAGATCACAGATCTGGCGGAGGCCATGCTGCCGGGCTGTGAGATCGAGGAGATCGGCATTCGTCCGGGAGAAAAGCTGCACGAGATCATGGTGACGCCCGAGGATTCCGGAACGACCTTCGAATACGACCGGCATTTTATCGTCTATCCGCAACTGACCTGGAACAACAAGCAGCAGCCGGATCTGAGCGGCAGGCGGGTGGAGGAGGGCTTTTCCTACAGCTCCGGCAATAACACCGAGTGGCTCTCCATAGAGGATATCCGCCGCCGTCTGCAGGAAATGAATTTGTAAAGCGTGACATTTGCCAACCGTCAGGAGAACGAAACCGAAACCGGCGGGCGGGGCAGGGGCGCATATCCCTTTCCCGGACACGCTCTCGCTCGGATAAATGCGCAGCGGTACGTAACGCCGCAAAGGACGCGGCGTAAGTACCGGCGTATTTATAACGGTCCGGGACAAGGGATATGCGCCCCTGCCCCGCCCGCCGGTTTCGGTTTCGCTCTCCTGACGGTTGGCGGATGTCTGGGAAAGTGAGGCGCGGCGTGAAGCTGAGCATCATTGTGCCGGTCTATAATATGGCCGCGGACGGAAAGCTGGAATACTGTCTGGAGTCGCTGGTACATCAGACGGTGGAGGATTATGAGATCATCGCGGTGGACGATGCCTCCACGGACGAGTCGCTGGAGATCCTGCGGGCGTATGAGAGGAAGTATCCCGGGTTGTTCCGAGCCGTGGCGTCGCCGGAGAACCGGCGGCAGGGCGGCGCGAAGAACATCGGCCTGTCCCTGGCGCGGGGCGAGTGGATCGGTTTCATCGACAGCGACGACTGGATCACGCCGGACATGTACGAGAAGCTTCTGCGAAAGGCGCAGGAGACCGGCGCGGATATGGTGGGCTGTGATTATTATCTCACCGATGAGCACAGCATGAAGATCGGGGAGCCGGTGCCCAACGGCAGGCCGGAGCAGAGCGGCGTGCTGACAGAGGAGAAGTACCGTTCCCTGATCCTGGACGGCGGCAGCCTGGTGGTAAAGGTATACCGGCGGGAGATCTTCATGGAGGACGGATTGCGTTTCCCGGAGCACATTTTTTATGAGGACAATGCCATCGGCGCTTCGGTGATGCTCCATGCGAAGCACTACGAATATATTCCGGAGCCTATGTATTACTATTATCAGCACGGCAGCTCCACGGTGCACACGGTTTCCAGGGCGAGGTGCGAGGACCGGATGGAGGCGGGGCGCGGGCTTTTGCGGGAGGCGGAGCGGTTCGGCTATCTGGAGAAATACCGGCCGGAGATCTGTTTTGAGTTTACGGTGCTGTTCTATGTGAATACGCTGTTTTCCTATATGGTGGGCGGCGGCTGGAGATCCGTCCGTTTTGTGAAAAAAATGGGGGATGAGATGCGCGCGGCGTTTCCGGATTTTCAGGAGAATCCTTATTATCGGGAACGGGTGCACGCCGAGGAAAAAAAGCTGATTGCCATGCAGCAGAAGTCCACCCTGTTTTTTATGGCGTATTATAAGCTCTTATGGGCATACCGGAATTTCCGGAAAAAACATGCCCGCTGACGGAAATGCGCGTTTTTTGACTGAGGAGAAAGTGGGATGGAAAGAGAACTGGTTCTGGTTTTGGATTTTGGCGGGCAGTACAACCAACTGATCGCCAGGCGGGTGCGGGAGTGCAATGTTTACTGTGAAGTGCATCCGTGTACGATGAGCCTGGAAGAGATCAGAAAGCGGAACCCGAAGGGGATCATTTTCACGGGAGGACCGAACAGCGTCTACGGGGACGATTCGCCCAGATGCCCGAAGGAGATGTTCGAGCTGGGCATCCCGATCCTGGGCATCTGCTACGGTTCTCAGCTCATGGCCTATATGCTGGGCGGCAGCGTGAAGACCGCTCCCGTCAGCGAATACGGCAAGACGGAAGTGGAGGTGGACACGTCCTCCGTCCTTTTTGAAAATGTATCGGAAAAAACGATCTGCTGGATGAGCCATACGGATTACATCGAACAGGCCCCGGCGGATTTTGCCGTCACGGCGCATACGCCGGTCTGCCCGGTGGCAGCCATGGAGAACGCGGCGAAAAAGCTCTATGCCGTGCAGTTTCACCCGGAGGTGATGCACACCCGGGAGGGCATGAAGATGCTGTCCAACTTCGTGTACCGGGTCTGCGGCTGTAAGGGCGACTGGAAGATCGAATCCTTTGTGGAAACCACGATCCGGCAGATCCGGGAAAAGGTCGGGAACGGCAGGGTGCTCTGCGCGCTTTCCGGCGGCGTGGATTCCTCTGTGGCGGCGGTGCTCATGTCCAGGGCGGTGGGCAGACAGCTCACCTGCGTTTTTGTGGATCACGGCCTGCTGCGCAAAAACGAAGGGGACGAGGTGGAAGCCGTGTTCGGCCCCGGCAGCAGCTACGACCTGAATTTCATCCGCGTCAACGCCCAGCAGCGTTTTTATGACAAGCTGGCCGGCGTGTCAGAGCCGGAGAAAAAGCGCAAGATCATCGGAGAAGAATTCATCCGCGTCTTTGAAGAAGAAGCGAAAAAGATCGGCGCGGTGGATTTTCTGGTGCAGGGGACCATCTACCCGGATGTGATCGAGAGCGGGCTGGGAAAATCGGCGGTCATCAAATCCCATCACAATGTGGGCGGTTTGCCGGAGCATGTGGAATTCCGGGAGATCATCGAGCCGCTTCGCCTTTTGTTCAAGGATGAGGTGCGAAGGGCCGGACTGGAGCTGGGCATCCCGGAATATCTGGTGTACCGCCAGCCGTTCCCCGGCCCCGGCCTGGGCGTGCGGATCGTGGGAGAGGTGACGGCGGACAAGGTGCGGATCGTGCAGGACGCGGACGCCATCTACCGCGAGGAGCTGGCGAAGGCCGGCTGCGACAAGGGGCTGGGACAGTATTTTGCGGCCCTGACCAATATGCGCTCCGTGGGCGTTATGGGGGACGAGCGGACCTACGATTATGCGGTGGCCCTGCGGGCGGTGATCACCTCCGATTTCATGACGGCGGAGGCGGCGGAGATCCCGTACGCGGTGCTGTCCAGGGTCATGAACCGGATCATCAATGAGGTCAAGGGGGTCAACCGGGTGCTGTATGATTTGACGAGTAAGCCTCCGGGGACGATAGAGTTCGAGTGATGAAATGGGATTAAAAAAGCCAGTATTTATGCGGATTTCAAGCAAATTTGTTTAAGCGCTGGCAATGGAAAAGAGGAGCGATTTCTGATAAAATAATTATTGTTAGAAAACGCTAATTTGGCTTTACAGGAGATAATTATGTGTCTGGTATGTGAACGAATTGAGATGATCAAAAAGGGCGTGAACCCTTATTTTGTAAAGGAACTTGAAACGGGATATGTGGTGATAGGCGATAATCAGCATTTTTACGGCTATACGCTGTTTCTTTACAAGCACCATGAAGAAAAAGCCGAACTGTTTCATCTTGACCTTTCAGAGAGGGTAAAATTCCTTGAAGAAATGACGGTAGTTGCTGAAGCTGTGTCAAGGCTTTTGGGGCTGAAAAGATAAACTATGAGTTGCTCGGTATGGGTGATTCTCATCTTCATTGGCATTTGTTCCCAAGGATCAGCGGTGATATTGAAAACTATGGGAATAACGGCAGAGGTCCTGTTTGGTGGTATCCCATGGAGAAGATGTATTCCAATGACAGCAGACCCAGCGAGGAACAGCTTTCGAATATGAAACGAAAATTACTTGATGAATTAGAGAAATTACTGTAAATCGATGTTTCAGGGGATAATACAATGCAACGATATAACTGGAATAATACCTTTAATGCGAGAGATTTAGGATATACGCCAACGGCAAACAAGAACAGTGTTAAACCGCAAAGATTTATTCGCAGTGACGCTCCATTTATTGTAAATGATGGTGTGAAAGAATTTTTGATAAGGCATAATATAAGAACAGTTATAGATTTGAGGAATGAAAAAATTGCTAACATGAGCCCTAATGCCTTTGTGTCTGATTGCAGATTTACTTGTTATAACTATCCTTTATCTATCAATGCCAAAGCTCCAAATTCAGAAAATGACGTTATTGAGAATTACTATCGCATGATTGAGAATGATAAAGCCATTGCAGATATTTTTGGGACAATGGCAAACTCTGCTGGAGGTATATTATTTCATTGCCAGGAGGGTAAAGACAGAACGGGAATCATTTCTGCATTATTGCTTTTATTGGCAGGGGTGTCGGATGTTGATATATATGCAGATTACGAAATATCAAATATTTATCTGTATGAGATGATTCAAACAGCTAAAGGTATTCTCCCTGATTATTTGTTGTATTTGAATCATAGGAGGGTACATTCCCCGATGCTTGCATCGTAACTTGCTTAACGAAACGTGGGAAAAGTGGTAAA
>CANQVD010000009.1 GCA_947627215.1 uncultured Eisenbergiella sp. | reverse complement strand
CCGGCAGACGGACATTTACAGCAAAAACGGGGTCGTTACGCATCATGTGCGGCGGCCCCGTTTTCAGAATAACGGACAACTGGCTTCAGAAAGGGACGGAAAAGGAAATGACGCTGGATGAGATCGCGAGAGAACTGAATCTGTCAAAAAGCACGGTGTCCAGGGCCCTGTCGGGAAAGGGCAGGATCGGCGACGCCACCAGGGAGCGGGTCATTTCCTTCGCCAGGGAGCGGGGCCGCAGCCGGGAGGAGGCAAAACCGGAGCGGGTGCGCACGGGAAATATCGGCGTCATCCTTCCGGCGGACGTGTATGCGACGGGGAATCCCTATTTTCAGGGCTGTCTGCTGGGCGTATGCGAAACCGCGTCCATGATGGATTTCAACATCCTGCTCACCACGGCCACGGCGAACGATATTTCCAATATCCGTGCCCTGGTGGAGAAGGAAAAGGTGGACGGCATCATCCTGACCCGCAGCCTGGAGGAAGATAAGGCGGTGCAGTATCTGACGGATATCCATTTTCCGGTGGGCATGACGGGACTGTGCGGCCGGGACGGCGTGCTGGAGGTGGATATCGACAACGAAGGCGCGGCGGAGCAACTGACGACGCTGCTGATCGGACAGGGATATCAGCGGTTCGCCCTGGTGGTGGAGAACCTTTCCTATCAGGTGAACCGGAGCCGCTACGAGGGCTTCTGCAAGGCGCTCCTAAAGAGCGGGATATCCCGGGAGAAGCAGTTTTTCCACACGGTCCCGCTGAACATGGAGCTTCTGGATTCCCTGATCCACAATATCATGAGCAGGCGGGTGGAATGCATCGTCTGCGGGGACGACGTGGTCTGTACCCGGATCATGGCCAGGCTGCAGGCAGAGGGATATCGGATCCCCAGGGATATCGCCATCGCCTCTCTGTACAACAGCTCCAATCTGGGCTGCTTCACGCCCGCGGTCACGGCGGTGAACGTGTCCGCCAGACAGGTGGGCAATATGATCGGGAAACAGTTGATCCAGTATATCCTGGGAAAGGAGTACGATCCCAGGGTGATGATGGACTTTGAAATACTGCTGCGCAAGTCGACTGACACGGTGCACAGGGAAGGGCGCTGACGGACGGGCAGCGGATACGGACAAAAATGCGCGGCCCGGGGGAATCGGGCCGTTTGCTTTTTCACCGGTGGATCCGCGCGCGGCGTTCGTTCGGCTCTGTACGGCAGAGGAAGCCCTGCCTTCGGCTGCCGGGAAAGGAAAAAGGGAAGGATCATGAAAAGGCTGGATTTTTATAAGGGTGTGGATATTTCCTCGCTGCCGGAGTGTCTGGCGCAGGGGATGCGGGTGAAGGATTTTGACGGGACGGAAACGGAGCCCCTGGCGCTGCTGCAGAAATACGGCGTCAATGCGGTCCGGCTGCGGATCTGGCACACGCCCGCCAACGAACCGTTTTCCGGGGGCTACTGCGATCTGGAGCATACGATCGGGATGGCAAAGCAGGTCAGGGCTCACGGCATGCGGCTGATGCTGGACTTCCATTATTCGGATTTCTGGGCGGATCCCGCCAAGCAGAAAAAGCCGAAGGCGTGGGAGGATCTGAGCGGCGCGGCGCTGGAGGAGGCGGTTTTTTCCTATACAAAGGATGTGCTGGAGGAAATGAAGGCGCAGGGCGTTCTGCCGGATATGGTGCAGATCGGCAATGAGATCCGCAGCGGGCTTTTGTTCCCGGACGGCGAGCTGCCGGACTGGGCCGGGATGGTGCGGCTGGTCAACGCCGGGATCCGGGGCGCCAGGGCCGCTGCGGGGTCGGACGAGATGGAGGTCATGATCCATCTGGATCAGGGCGGCCGCTATTTTTATCTGAAGGACTGGTTTACCAGGGCGTTTGAAAACGGGTTGGATGACTTCGATCTCATCGGCCTGTCCTATTATCCGTTCTGGCACGGCACGTTCCGGGATCTGAAAACGACGCTGGAGCGCTTGACCGCGGATTACGGCAAGCCCGTCATGATCGTGGAGACGGCCCATGCCTGGCGCATCGTGGAGCACGGCTTCATCGACCGGGTGCAGGAGCGCATCGCGGGCGTGCCCGCTGAACCGGAGGGACAGTACCGGGTGCTGGAGCTGGTGGAGCAGATCACGGCGTCCCTTCCGGACAGACAGGGGCTTGGCATCTATTATTGGGAGCCTTTGAGCATGCCGAGAGACGGACACGGCGGCTGGGGAGAGAACATGGGCCTTCTGGATCAGGACGGCCGGGTGATGGACGGCATCCGCGCCTTTCAGTTTGAGCGCGGCTGGACGGAGGGCTATCCGTTGGAGGAAAAGATCCGGGAGACGGAGCAGAATATCCTGATCGGAGAGGATGCGCCGGAAGAAACGGGAGTGTCCCCGGGCGGAAGCGGTGCGGAAGGGCCGGACGCCGGTGCGCGGAAAGAAACGCCGGGCGCTGCCGCCGGAGATCCTGCCGGACA
Organism: uncultured Eisenbergiella sp.; assembly: GCA_947627215.1. Classification (GTDB taxonomy): domain Bacteria; phylum Bacillota; class Clostridia; order Lachnospirales; family Lachnospiraceae; genus Gallintestinimicrobium. The sequence continues at coordinate 107,028 of CANQVD010000009.1, read as the reverse complement.
GGCGGAGCGAAACCTGATCCGGGATGCGGCGCTGGATGCTGGGATGTCTCAGTGGCAGGTGAGTGCTTCGAACCCGTCCGTCGTAGCGCAGATCTATCCGGAATTCATCGATCCGTTTCCTGCGCCGCCGAAGAACGCGCTGCGGGTGGAGTCGCCGAAGAACTTTTCCTTCTGCGTCAGCCAGAGGGTACAGGTTCCCGAACCGGGACTCTATCGGCTGTCCGCTGAATTCAGGGGGACGGATACCACGGGCGTGGATGTGCGTCTGTTCGCGCAGACGGCGGATGGGACGCGCCGGGAGACCGTGGTCCATCCCGCCGAGCACGCCTGGGCCCGGTATGAGGTCGCGGGGATTTCCTGTGCGGCGGGAGAGCTGGAGGTCGGGGTGCGCATCAGCGCGCCGCCTATGTACGGCATGGTGCGCAGCTTCCGGCTGATCAGGCAGGCGTAGGCGCGGCGGCCGGGACCGACCGCTTGCCCTTCGGGGACTCCTGCGCGGCCCGATGAAACAACGCCCCGGTCAGAGGAGGCAGTGACACACAGTGCGCGGTCCCGGTGCCGGGACGCATCATCCGGCTGTGATCCTCTTCGGCCCGAAACTGCCGGAAAATACGGGAAACTCGCTTCGCTCGGACAGCCTGTATTTTCCGGCATCGGCCCCAAAAGGATCGCAGCCGGATAAACGATGCGTTCCTCCATAAGGGTAACAAAGCTTTCTTTCAGATGCTCCGGCATAAGTGAATGACTGCACATGGCAATGAATTTTTCTTTTTGAGAGACAGTTCTTTCGATCATTTTTTCGGCGGAGCTGTGCGTGATCCCGCATTCCTCTGCAAGGATGAGGAAATCCTTCCGGTGAATATTTGTCTTTTTCCCGTTCATTGCAAGAGCGAATTGTTCTTTGTCTTCGGGCATGATGACATTGACCGGAAGCAGGTCGTATGCCGGTGGAAGCAAATACTGTCCGCTGCCTTCTGCTGTCTCGATGAGGGAAAAGTTTTTCAGATGCATATCGGAATTACCGACAACGAATGAAAAGAGCAATCGCAAAATCAGGAAGCTCCGTTGTTCCAGAAAATTTCCTGATACAGCTTTTGTGCCAACCGGACCTGACATTTTCGGAATGAAGCGGTTTCCCACAGCATAAACAATTCATATACGGTCCTCCCGTATGCTTACATTGCCGATTCCGTCTTTATAGGCGACAGGCAGCAAACCAAACCGGTCTTTGATATTTAGTTTCCAGTTTCTGTTCACAACACCGAGCAGCCATCCCTCGGGAATCAGCCCATCAAAAAACGGAAACAGCGTTTACTTTATAGCTGGCATTGCATTGTTATTATCGGCGCGCTTGCTTTTTTTGTCTCCCTGTGCTACACTTGATTCATCTCAACGGATAACAGACATCAGAGAAGCTGTTACCAGACTTTTTGCCGGAAGCAGATGGCTGACCGGTTCTTTTGGCGGCAGGTCCGAGGCCGCTTTCTGTGATCGTGCCCGTGTTCGGGCGATTATCACACTTTTTTAAAATAGAGGATCCGTTTCTGTGCGCGGCATGTGAAAAGCCTGGACAGTTTTTCTCTCATTGATGAAAAAAGGAGGATCCTGTGGGAGAGAAAAATGATACGTTTTCCTATTACGTTGGAAAAGAGGAGGTGCTGGCAGATCTTTACAACGCAGTTGTATACGGCGGCAGGCAGGCCATATGCCCCGAAGACCTGGCGGATGTGCAGCGGACCTATCACGAGCCGCTGACCAGCCGTTACGGGAAAAAGCGGAGGGTTCAGCGAGAGCGGGACGCGGCGAAGCTTCTCTGCCGGGAGGGCTGCCCCGTGCTTCTGGCGGTGGAGAATCAGGATGAAATGAATCATGGCATGCCGCTGCGCTGCGCGGAGTATGACGTGGAGGAGTTCCGGAAACAGATGCGGCGCATCAGGAAGCGCCATATGCAGGCCCGGGATTTGAAGCCCGGCGCGGAATACCTGTCCGGATTCAGTGCGGAGGACCGCCTGATCCCGGTGATCACGCTGGTGGTCTATCACGGAAACGGGAAGTGGAGAGCGGCGGAGAGCATGCGGGAGATGTTCAGCCTGGACGGGATGGACGGAGAGCTGCGGGCGTATCTGGAGAACTACCGGATCCACGTGGTGAATCTGGCGGAGCAGGAGGAGCGGTTTCAGACGGGCCTGCGGGAACTGGTGGGGATGCTGAAAAGGAAGGACGATCCGGAAGCGATGCGGGCATACTTTCGGGACAACGAGGCGCGGTTCCGGGAGATGGATGAGGATACCTACGACATGCTCTGCGTGATGCTGGATCTGAAGGGGCTGGAGGTTCCGGACGGTTCGGGAAGCGGAGGCCGGAGTGAAAAGAGGAAAGAGAAGGAGGAGAAAAGGGATATGTGCAGGGCGTTTGAGATTTTGATACAGAGGAGCAGAGAGGAAGGAAAAGCAGAAGGCAGGGCCGAGGGAAGGGCCGAAGGAAAAGCGGAGGGAAGAAAAGAAGGGGAACTTGACGGTGAAAAGCGCGGCGAAGAACGCGGCAGAAAATGCGGCGAAGAACGCCTCGGCAGCCTGATAACCCGCCTGCTGTCGGACGGCAGGATAGACGAAGCTGTATTTGCGGCGCGGGATGCGGATGAAAGATCCCGGCTGTATCGGGAATACAGTTTGTGATCCGCCTTTTTCTTTTTAAGCGTTTCGGAGAATAGAACAATGGCCTGGTAGATCATTGCGAGATATGTCATAATCCCTTTGTTGTCATACCCAATCCGGCAACGGAAGGGGGGAGGCCTTGAAAATCTTGATAACTCTTTTCCAGATTTTTTCAGTGTCCTATGGACAGATGGGATGAAAGATGTCCGGGGGTGTTCCTGAGGCTTGTGCGCCTGTCCGAGCGGGGGTATAATGTCCTTGCAGGAGAAGCTGCGTCAGGACGGGAAGACGCGACGCTGGAAGGGATTCCTGCACCGCATGGGATGGATCCCTGCATCGGAAAAGGAAGGGAACAGGAATGGATTTTTATATCGGGAAAGGGCAAAGGCTTGTGCTGGCGGTCAGCGCGCAGGAGACGGAGGCGGTACAGATCGCCGTTTCCAACCTGGAAACGGATCTGAAGAAGGTGCTGAGGAAGGTGGAGATTCTGCGCTCCGGTACAGAGGGTGCGGATGCCGGGGCGCGGATCGTCGTCGCGAGCGTGGAACATATGGCTTCCGCAGTGCCGCCAGAGATCCTGCGGGACGGCGTGCTGCGGGATGGGACGGGCGGTTGGCGCCGGGAAGCGTATCTGCACTGCGTCCGGGATGGCGTTCTCTATATCATTGGGACTGATCGGCGGGGCGTCATATACGGCGTATATTCGTTCTGTGAATGGATGGGCGTTTCTCCCTGGTATTTCTGGGCGGACGTGCCGGTGAAGATGAAGGAATGCCTGCGGCTGCCGGAGGGCTACAGGAAGGCGGACTGGCCTTCGGTGGAATATCGGGGCATTTTTATCAATGACGAGGAAGAGCTGGAGGCCTGGGTGAAGGGGCACATGGGAGAGGGCACCATCGGGGTGAAGACCTATGAAAAGGTGTTCGAGCTTCTTCTGCGGCTGAAGGGCAACTATATCTGGCCCGCGATGCACGTCAATTCTTTCAATATGAAGCCGGAAAACGGCGCGCTGGCGGACCGGATGGGCATTGTGGTGGGCACGTCCCACTGCGATATGCTGATGCGCTCCAACAACCGGGAATGGAAGCCGTGGATCGCGAAAAAAGGCTATGCGGATGCGGTCTATGATTATTCCGTGGAAGGACGGAACCGGGAGATCCTGCAGGAATACTGGAGGGAGAGCGTGGAACAGAATCGGGAGTTCGAGATCTGTTATACGCTGGGCATGCGGGGGATCCACGATTCCGGCTTTGAAACAAGAGGGCTGGAAGGAAGGTCCAAAGAGGAACAGATGCGGGCCAAGGTGTCCCTGCTGGAGCAGGTCATCCGGGATCAGCGGAAGATCCTGGAGGACGTGCTGGACCGAAAGCCTCTGATGACGTTCATCCCCTACAAGGAGGTGCTGGAGCTCTACGACAACGGGCTGGAAGTGCCGGAGGACATGACGCTGGTCTGGGCCAATGACAACTACGGCTATATCCGCCGTTATCCTTCGGAGCGGGAGAAAAAGCGTCCGGGCGGGAACGGCGTTTACTATCACAACTCCTATTGGGCGCCGCCCAGCATGTCCTATGTGTTCCTGTGTTCCATCCCGCTGGCCCACACTGCCAATGAGCTGCGCAAGGCGTGGGCGGAGGACATCCGGAAGCTCTGGGTGATGAACGTGGGCGCCATGAAGCCGCTGGAGCAGGAGATCGAGTTTTTCCTGCGGCTGGCCTGGGAGATCGGGAAGGAAGGCGCGCTGACGGAGGACGTGGAGGCCTGGACGGCCGACTGGATCGACCGGAATTTTTCAGGCGGGATCGGCGGACAGACGGCAGCGCTGCTGAACGATTTTTCCCAGCTCACCAACGTGCGCAAGCTGGAAAACATGGACAGCGGCGCGTTTTCCCAGAACGCCTATGGGGATGAGGCCGCGGTGCGCATCCACGTCTACGAGGAGCTGTTCGAAAAAGGGAACGCGCTGTATGCGGGGCTCCCCGCACAGGAGCGGGACGCTTTTTTCCAGATGGTGCTGATGCGGATCCACGCGGGCTATTTCACTAACCTGGCATGGTATTACGGGGATCGGAGCGGCCTGTGTTATGACCGGGGCTGGGGGCAGGCCGCGGATCATTTTGTGAAGCGTTCTATCGCCTTTGAGGACGCCAGGCGCGCCATGCTTCATTATTATAATAAGGTCATGGCCGGAGGGAAATGGAACGGCATCCTGAATCCGGAGGGGTTCCCGCCGCCGCGGGCCGCCATGATGCCGCTGCGCACGCCTGCGCTGTCCATTTCGGAACGGCCGGGGCTGGATGCGGCCGTCTGGATGGATCAGAAGGAACTGTCTTTTGTCCGTCCGGCGGAAAAGTGGATCGAGCTGGGCAATACGGGTGCGGGAGAGGCGGCGTATGAGGTGCGCTGGCCGGAATGGCTGCGGCTGACGGAGACAGGTTACCGCACGGAAACAGACGGCAGCGCGGCGGCCGGGCAGGATGGCTGGGCCGGTGGCGTGCGGGAGCAGAACTGCCGGGACGGCGCGCCGGAAATGCGGGCTCTGCATGGATCTGAAAACGGGGCCGGAACGAACTGTCTGCGCGGTACACTCCGCACGCAGAAGCGGCTCTGTTTCGTGCCGGAGGACGGCACGAAGGCGCGGGACGGGGAGATTTTGATTTATGAGCTGGAAGGCGGTGTGCCGGAGAGGCGTGTTTGCAGAGCCTCTATTCCGGTGCATGTGATCCCGTGGGATAAGGCCGGGGACGGTGAAATCCCCGCAGAGGACGACGGACTGATCGTGATAGAGGCGGACAGCGCCGTCTCACCTGATTTTCGTATCGTGCGGCGGCTGGGCAGGTGCCGGGGCAATCTGGCAGAGGCCGTCTGTGACCGCTGCGCGCCGGAGGGGACGGAGGGTGAACTGTCCGCCGGGACGATAAATGGATCGTCTGCCGGAATGGCGTACAGATCATCGGCCGAAGCAGACCGTGCCGTGCCGGACGCTGTTCCGCTGACCTATCATTTTAAAAATACGACGTCCGGCGATGCTCTTTTGGAGATCTGGCGGTTCCCGTCCTTAAACTCCACCGGACGCATCCGCATCGGGGTGTCAGCGGACGGCGGTCCAGTGTGGGTTGTGGAGTCTCCATCCACGGATGAGTGGCGGGGAAACTGGAAGAAAAACGTGCTGGACAACGTGGACCTTTTATGGCTCCGTCTGCCGGGGATGACCGCAGGGGTGCATGAACTGAGGCTGTATGCGGTGGACCGTTATTTCGCGTTCAGCCGGATCCTGATCTATTTCGGGGAAAGGCGGGAGAACAACCTGGCCGGGATCGGCGGCCCGCAGTCGATGCCGCGGGAATTCGATGTAGGACGTTGGTGCGGGCAGTTCTACGGAAAGGCGGATCTCCTTCCTAGGGAGCAGTTCTATGCCCGGCCGGAGCTGGAGGAGGATACAGTAAACGTGTCCATGCTTTCGGTACAGGAGGAGATCTGGGGAAGGCCGGTGATTCCTGCCGATTATCTGCGTGAGGGTGGGTGCCTTCCGACGGAAAAGGATGGCACAGTGAAGTGGGACGCTGCGGCGGCACTGGCGGAGAGCGGATATGCCTGCACGAAGGGCGTCGGCTGGCGGCACTGTCAGAGCGAATCCTACGGGCGCACCGGACTGGCCATGTACCGGTGCGGAACGGACGCTGTTTCTTCGGAGCGGGGCGGTGCGGATGAGACGCCCGTTTTGCAGTATCGGTTCCGGGTGAACGGCGGGATCTATACGTTCTGGATGTTGACCAAATTCAATCTGGGAGAGGAATCCGGCTATGGCGTGTATGTGGACGGGGCGCAGCTTCCGGACGAACGGCTGTATCTGAAAGGCAGGCTGTGGCGGTATGAGGCGGAACAGATCTACCGCTGGGTTCCGGCGGCGGAAATATCGCTGGACGCCGGGGAGCATGTGCTGGCCGTGAGCAGCCCGGACGGCGGTATCCGGTTCGACCGGTTTTATCTGACCAAAGGAAAAGAATTGCCGCCGACGGATGCCGTGTGGAGTGGGCGAAAATGATTCTGTATGCGGAGTGAATGGGAACCAGTAACATGCGAGCTAAAGCGAACAGTGTCAAAAAACTGGTTGACAGGAAGCTTTGCCAATGATAGTATAATAAATGAAAGGGCTCCCGTGAAGCAAACGGTTGGCCTCGTTTAATGTACTTTACAAAAAAGCAACTTAACTTTGGTCAGGGCGGTTGCTTTTTTGATGTTCTTTTTTCGTCCGCTGGAAGATCTCAGCGGCTTTCACGGCAGAGCCGATCAGGGACGCTGCGATCTCCAGGATGCGGAGAATCGTGTTCATCATATGTACCTTTCGCTTTATTTCCCATCTGAACCACCTCCGTTGATTCTGGAAGTTCTCGGATGAAGATCCGGCAAAAGGCCAACCGCTTACCCGTTTTGGAAGCCCGGCCCCGAAGGGCTAATTACAGGATATCATGGCGCGGGGCGATTTACAAGGCATTTGAAAGATACTTTTTATGAATCCGCCCATTCCCGTCCGGTCGGTCTGATAAGGGGCATTTTAGTAGTTACTTTTCACACAGTAGCCAGCTCTAAATAAAGACATATCTATATATCTGAACTTGTTAATCCCTGAATTTACTGATTTTATCAATATTTTCAGGGATTTATGTTGACTTTTAAATAGGTATGTGTTATAATATATACATCTCTATTCAAAGGAGGATGCAGCATGTCAATTGTTTTTGCTAAAGATAAGCGTTCCGGCATCACCTACGCTTATGAATCAAAGTCCTACTGGGATAAGGAAAAAAAGATGCCGCGGTGCAAAAGAACCCTCATCGGGAGAGTTGACCCTGAAACAGGTGAGATCAAACCTACTGACGGGCGATGCCGCAGGAACAGCCCGTATAATAAAACAGAAAAAACACCGGAAGAACTTATTCTTGAAAGACTCAGGCCGCTTAAAATTTCAGAATTAAGAAAAGAAGCCGTCAGGCTGGAGTTAGAACTCCGGGAAGCAAAAGAAAAAATTTCGGAACTGGAAGGCAGACTGGCAGGGATGTGATAAGATGGGCACTGTTTCAGAATATATCTGGTATTTAAAATTTAAAAACGCAAATCTGGAACAGGAGCTCAAATCCTATAAATCCGGAAATAAGTTCAAACAACTGCGGCAGGATTATGAGGCCGTGATCCGTGCCAAAGACCAGGAGATCAAACGCCTGAAAGAAGAACTTGCAAAATCCCATGCTGAAACGGTCACAGTCCGCAAATACTGGAATGAAATATTTGACGATGTGGATGCCGAACGAAAAAAGGCTGTCCTGAAGGCGCAGAGCGAAACCATAAAGGCAGAGGAAAATGTACTTGCTGCCGAAAGAAAAATAGATGGATTAACCGAAAAGCTGAAAAAGGAACGAAAAGAAAAATATGCCCTGGGAGCGGAACTTGAAGAAGCAAAAAATCTCAACCAGAAACTCACAGCACAGATAAACAGGGACTTTGAGAATTCTTCCCTCCTTTCCTCCATGCAGGGGCCCGGACGCAGGAAGATCATCAACAGCAGGGAACCGTCCGGAAGGAAAAAAGGCGGACAGCCGGGACATAAAGGGGCAGAAAGAAAAAGGCATGCTGCGGATGAAACGGTTATGCTTGACACGCCTGACGTATGTCTTCATGACCCTGATTATTACAGGACCGGCCATGTCATGTCCCGGCAGCTTGTTGAGATCCGCATTGCCATAAAAACAACGGAATACAGGGCGCAGGTATGGAGAAACAGAAAAACCGGCAGCCGTATACATGCCCCGTTTCCCGAAGGCGTTGTGAATGAAGTAAACTACGGCGGTTCTGTAAAAGCGCTGGCTTTTCTGTTGGGAAATGAATGCAATGTATCCCATCCAAAGGTAAAAAAATTTATCTCGGAGATCACCGGCGGCAGATTAGAATTATCAACAGGCTTCATAAACGGACTCTGTGAGGAATTATCTACCAAAACAGAAACGGAACGAAACGATATCATAGGGAAACTCATGACATCCCCAGTCATGAATGCTGATTTCACAAATGCAAATGTGAACGGGAACAGCGCCCAGGTACTTGTGCTTGCATCCGAACAAAACCATGCGGCGCTGTATATTGCCCGGGAAAGCAAAGGGCATAAGGGAATACAGGGGACACCATTAGAGAACTATCCGGGTACGGTGATACATGACCACGACACAACCTTTTATTCATATGGCCTCAGACACCAGGAGTGCCACCAGCACAATATAAGGTATGCAAAGGGGAGCATAGAAAATGAACCAGACAGGAAATGGAACATAGAAATGCTGGGACTCATAAGAGAAATGCTGCATTACCGCAATAATCTTGGACACAGAGAATTAGATGCACTCATCGTGAGAGAGTTCGAAAAAAGATATGATGCCATACTGGACATAGGGGAGGGGGAGTATCTGGACGTTCCGCCAACTGATTATTATCGCGAGGGCTATAATTTATGTAAACGCCTCCGCGAGTATAAAGAAAGCCAACTGCTGTTCTTGCATGACAAAAACGTTCCGGCAAACAATTCTCTTTGCGAAAGGCTGGCCCGGGTGTATAAAAGAAAACAAAAACAGGCAATGGTATTGAGAAGTTTTAATAATTTTATGTGGCTGTGTGATTCCATGAGCATAGTCTATTTGCTGAGACAAAGAGGCGGGAACACATACAAAGAGATATCAGATATATACTGTCGAAAGCGAATGAGACAAAAGCCAAAGAAAAACCAAAATGATGAGCCAGGTGCCGCCAGCGATTAAGCTGACGGCACTAATGTTATGGCTGGCTACTGTGTGAAAAGTAACTTTTAGTAAAGCGGATAATGTGGACAATGTCAAAAATCTGGTTGACAGGAAACCCTGCCAATGATAGTATAATAAATGAAAGGGCTCCCGTAAAGCAAACGGTTGGCCTTGGTTAGAGTAACTTACAAAAAAGCAACTTAACTTTGGTCGGTGCGGTTGCTTTTTTGATGCTCTTTTTTCGTCCGCTGGAAGATTTCAACGGCCTTCACGGCGGAGCCGATCAGGGACGCTGCGATCTCCAGGATGCGGAGAATCGTGTTCATCATATGTACCTTTCGCTTTATTTCCCATCTGAACCACCTCCGTTGATTCTGGAAGTTCTCGGATGAAGATCCGGCAAAAGGCCAACCGCTTACCCGTTTTGGGAGCCCGGCCCCGAAGGGCTGATTACAGGATATCATGGCGCGGGGCGATTTACAAGGCACTTTTAAAGATACTTTTTATAAATCTGCGCATTCCCGTCCAGTCGGTTTTCCGTTCATTTTTTTAGGGTTGCATAAAAAAGAAAGGGAGGGTATACTGATAATTGAGACAGGCGCACGGACTGAAACCGAAATCGGCAGGCGAAACCGGGCCTGGCGGACTGTACGGCGAACAGCCGGTTATGATGAAAGGAAGGGATCATCTTATGAAAATGAGAAAGTGGGAGAAGCAGGGGATCGAGACCTCGCTTCTGGGATTTGGCTGTATGCGGTTTCCCACCACACCGGAGGGGAAGATTGATGAGCCTCGCGCGGAAGCGATGATGGATGAGGCGATCGCGGCCGGGGTCAATTACATAGATACGGCGTATCCCTATCACGGCGGCGAGAGTGAGCTGGTGGTGGGTAGGGTGCTTCAGAAATATGACCGCGGTTCGTTTTATCTGGCGACCAAGCTGCCGCTGTGGGCGGTGAATTCGCTGGATGATGCGAAACGGATTTTTGCGGAGCAGTTGAAAAAGCTGCAGACAGATTATCTGGATTTTTACCTGCTTCATGCGGTCAGCAGGGACCGCTGGGAAAAGGTGAAGGAGCTGGGGATCGTGGAATTCTGTGAGCAGCTCAAGGCGGAAGGGAAAATCCGCAACCTGGGCTTCTCTTTCCACGACGATTATACGGTGTTTGAGGAGATCCTTCGGTCCCATGTCTGGGATTTTTGTCAGATCCAGTACAATTACATGGACAGAAACGAGCAGGCCGGCGATAAAGGATACGCGCTGACGGAGGAGCTGGGCATTCCGATGGTGGTCATGGAACCCATCAAAGGCGGCAGCCTGGCGAATTTCTCCGAGGATATCAATGAAAAATTCCATCAGATGAATCCGGATGCCAGCGTGGCCTCCTTCGCGCTCCGCTGGGTGGCGGCCCATCCCAACGTGAAGGTAATCTTAAGCGGCATGTCCACGGAGGAGCAGGTGCGGGACAATCTGAAAACCTTCGGTTCCTATGTGCCCATGTCCTGTCAGGAGCGGGCGGCGGTCGAGGGCATCGCGGAGGAGCTGCGCAGCTGCGTACAGAACGGGTGCACGGGCTGTCGGTACTGTATGCCATGCCCTGTGGGCGTTGATATCCCGCAGAATTTCGCGGTCTGGAACCACTATCACATGTACGGAACCTACAGCCATGTGAAATATGGCTGGGAGAACGGCCTGAAGGAAGAGGAAAAAGCGAAGAACTGCATCGAGTGCGGGCGGTGTGAGACCCTGTGTCCGCAGAAGCTTTCCATCCGGCAGGATCTGAAAAAGGTGCAGGCGGATCTGGACGGCGCGATGTGCGCGGCGTGCGGGAAATGAGATCTGTAAAAAATGCGCGGGGCCGTTCCGAAATCGGAGCGGCCCCAGTTTTGTAAAAGTCTGCTGTACAGCACTTTTTCAGCCGACATTTTCCGCCGTCACATAGATGAGCCCGAAGGCTTCCGGCCCGATGTGGGTGCCGATGGTGGCGCCGATCTGCAGCCGCTCCGTGACGGAAATGCCGTCCGCCGCCAGCTTTTCCTCGAATAATTCGCAGTTCTGCGTGCCGTAGGAAAAGATGGAATAGACGGGGAACGCCGGATCGATGCGCAGCGCCTCCAGATGCTTCGCGATGAAGCTGATGGCCTTGTTCTTGCCGATGCATTTGCCCAGAACGCCGATCTTCCCCTCCTCCGTCACGGTGATGACGGGTTTGATGTTCGCCATTTCTCCGATGATCGCCGCGGTTTTGGAGAGACGGCCGCCCTTCTGCAGATATTCCAGCGTATTCAGCGCGGCGATGACCTTCACGCGGGATTTAAGGGCTTCCAGCCGCCCGGCAATGTCGGCGCCGGACATGCCCTGTCCGGCCAGCTTCGCGGCATAATCGGCCATTACCTTGATGGTGTAGGTGGCGGTGAGGGAGTCCACGATATAGATGCCGTCATAGTCCGCGATGCTTTTGGCCAGCAGCGCGCTCTGGCAGGTGCCGGAAAGCTCCGAAGACAGCAGGATGCAGACGAGCTCGTCTCCGGCCTCCTTTATCTTCTGAAAATGCTCCAGAAAAGCCTGCGGCGAGGGCTGCGCGGTCTTAGGAAAGTCACAGCCCTGCGTGAGCATTTCAAAAAAAGCGTTGCGCTCCAGATCGACGCCGTCCACATAGCTTTTTTCTCCGATGGTGATGGTGACGGGCACGAACAGATATCCTTTTTGCCGGATCTCGTCGATTCTGATATCCGAAGAGGAATCCACTAAAATTCTGACCATACTGATGTCAAATCCTTTCTATGTGATCGCTGGGAAAGCGCCGGATAGCGCGCCTCTTCGCCGATGTTATTTCAGGACCTCCAGGGCCGTATCGGCGATCTCGTTGAACAGCTTCAAAATGTCGTTCCCTTTTTCCCGCCCGACCCTGTCCAGCAGCGTATCGATCAGGGACAGGATCTTTCGGTGCTGCCGCTCGTAGATTTCGATCTGCGCCATGTCCAGGCTGATGAAAACCTGCCGTTTGTCCTGCGTGGAGCGCTCCCTGCGGATCAGGTGTTTTTTCTCCATTTCGTTCAGCGTGCGGTTCATCTGAGATTTGAGCATATTGGTTTTATCGCAGAGATCCGTGGCTGTCAGCTTCCGGCCCTCGCCGTAGCTTCGGTTCCGGTACAGCAGATTGCAGATCAGGGATTCGTTATAGGTCATGTCGGAAATGAAACAGTCAGTGTTGATCGCGATGGACAGGCGCAGCCACGCGTTGAGCAGCTCTTCGTTCATGTCGGCCCTCTTTATCGTTGAGAAAGTGAACAGTTCACACGGTATACTAACATATGGGCGGTGGGCTGTCAATGAAATGTTTCCGGTTTTCTTCCTGGAATCTGCGGGTTTCCTTCCGGAAAGCTGCAGGCGCCGCGGCCCTTATATTATACAAAATGCGAAATTCAGCCATCATACCGAAATGCGGAAAAAAACGGTATTTTGCGCTGCCGCACAGCGAAGACGTGAAATTCATGCTGTATCAATCCTGAAATTGTCTTTTTTTAATTGCACTATGGAAATACATAATATTATATGGTATAATAAACCCGTTTTGAAGAAGGATATGACTGATCAAATGCAAGACATAATGCAGAATTTAACCGATTTCGCCGCGGCCATGCGGGTATCCGGATGCACGCCGAAGGACGGTCATTGGGCGGGAACCGTCTGGATTTAAGGAGAGGGATATATTTCAAATTTATATATGTTGAGCACCCGTGCATTATGCGGCATGAATGATGAGGGATTTTAAATGGGAAAATATCGAATGTAATAAAAAGTTTTTGCGGGATGTCGATATTTTTCACACCTTATCATACAGCGGATGAATTCGGAAATTATAAAGAACATTGATGCATCACGGGAGGTGATAAAGAATATTATTTCAGATTATAAAAAATTTCATCTGGTATTTTCCGGAAAAGACATATTGGCGCTGGGGCGGCGAGAAATAGGGGAATAAAGATGGCCCGGGGGTACCAATATGAGCCAGTAATTTTGAAATATATAATTATATTAAGGAACAGCAATCCATTATTCAGTATAATTGTGTGATTGATATTTATATTCAGTTATTATGTAATGAGATTAATGCCCATCCGGATGTCTGACTAACTGAAAATAGATATTTGAGGCACAGGTTTGAATTTGTTTTTGAATGATATATATAGATGAGGGGTTTGGAAATGATTTATTTGCAGCCCGTGGGAGGCTTATGTAATCGATTGAGGGCAATCGCTTCGGTAATAAAATTAGGGGGGGGGTATAAAGATTCCATTGTAGTTTTATGGGAAATCAATTCGGATGTTGGAGCAGGATATGAAGATTTGTTTTCTGTATCATGGCTGAGGTGGTATGCAAGCATAAAAGGTATTCATTTGACAATATATCATTATAAATCAGATGAACAGGATTTTGTTCAGGAAATAAAAGCGGCAACGGGGGAGTCCAATTGTTATTCAAAGGATTATGCGGATAATATAGCATTTTTAGATGCGTATACTGCCAGCAGAGGAGAGAACAATTTTTTCCTGACATCTGGTTGTCATTTTTTTAAATGTAAAAGATGGTATGATTTTTGGTGGATAATGCCAAATAAGAACATAAGACATGAAATACGTACAATTGCCAGAAAACAGGGGAAAGCGTGTATTGGTATTCATATTAGGCGGACAGACAATAAAAAAGCGATAGAAAATTCGCCAATTGAGTTGTTTATTGGGACTATGGAAAAGGAAATTATCAAGAATCCCGAAGTGAAATTTTTTTTGGCAACAGACGATATGTATATCAAAGAATTTATTATAAAACGATTTGAAGAAAAAATAATTACTAATAATACATCAACAATCAGAAGAGATACGAAAGATGGGATGATGGCTGCTGTTACGGATTTGTTTGCATTGGCTTGTACACGAAAAATATATGGAAGTTATTGGTCTTCTTTTACAGATATGGCTGCGATTTTAGGACATACCCGTTTAGAAATAGTAAAAAGACATTGAATGCATGATTAAGTTGTATGAGGGAAATATGATAAAACATCTGTAATTATTCCGGTGTATAATGTAGAAAAAATTTAACGGAATATCTGCAAAGTATATTTGCCCAGAGATTCTTGAGAAATGTTATTTTTGTTTTAAAAGCAGTGGATTTATGTACTTGGGGCTGGCCGCCGCGCCGGCGGTTTGGTACAATACCCCCCCTTTTTTTTGAAGAGGGATGCGCCTGACCAGGGACCAGACATAATGCAATATTTAACCGATTCTGCCGCGGCCATGAGGGTAATACGGATACATGCCGAAGGCCGGTCATCGGGCGAGGACCGGCCGGATTTGTGGAAAGGTACTATTTTTTGAAAACGGACAGTTTTATTGTTGATACCGTCGGCCTGAAAGGAAAATGAAAATGAACGCAGCGCAGGACCTTTCCGGAATCCCCTCCCTGTCGTCGAGAGAACGGCGGTTGATCGCCCTTTCCCTGGGCCAGCGTATGACGGCCGGGGATATGGAGATATTGACATACGGGCTGGATATTGACCGGTGCAGTCAAGTAGAACTGCTTATACTCTCCTGTATCGGCTACAAACAGGGATGGGAACGATTTCCTCCGAAAATTGTTTCCAGACTCAAGGGACTCCACCAATACTGGCAGGTACACAACACCATCCGGATCCCGTGGCTGTTGGAAGAAATCCACACACTCCGTGAAGCGGGAATCCCGGTCATGCTGCTTAAGGGACTGGCGTTCCGATTTTATTACGCCGAGGGGATCCCACGGATCATGGGGGACTATGACATTGCCGTACCGGAGGAGCGTTACGGTGAAGCCATCCGGGCCCTCCAGAGCGGCGGAGAGACTTATCTGGGCAACGCGCCCTGGCTCTATCACGGTCAGATACAGGGAAAGGACCGGCCGTTGGAAATACACAGTTGGATCTTTAAACACCACGGCGAGAAGGGCACAGATATTTGGGACTGTGCGCTGCCCTGTGCCTTCTTCGGGGAGGATGTGCTTGTACCCTGCCCGGAGGATATGCTGCTCCACCAACTGGACAACTTTGCCAGAGATTTGTTTGAGGGCATTTTCCCCAGCCGTATGCCCCAATTCCTCTGCGATTGCTTCCGAATCGCGGAGCGGATATCCGGCTTTGATCCTCATATGCTGGCCGTGAGGGCGGCGAAACTCCATGTGACAAACAGCGCCCGAAGGCTGCTTCCCCTTCTCGCGGATTGTTTTTCCGACAAATTTTCTCATGAAGAGATCGACAGCGCATTCCCCTGGACGCCGGAATATCAGAGATGGCTCGAGGCCGGTCTGAATCTGCAGCGGGCCACAGAGCGCTGGAAGTCCTATCATTACAAGCCGGGAGGAGCCATGACGCCGCGCCGTTTGGTCCGCGCCCTTGCCCGCCATCACGCGCTGTCCCGCATGAGGACGGTGGAAATGAAGGCAATGGGGCAAAAATATAGCTTTGGGACCTACTGCATGGATCTGTGTCGGTCGGGGGCAGTTCAAACGCTCCTGAGGCGGTTCAGACGCCCGTGGAAGGATCCCGGAGAGGCAGAAAATGAGCGAAAATCAAAATAAAGTGCCCCTTTCCGTTTTCTTCGCGGCGGTGGAGCGGCGGCTTGCAAAGAAATTTCCCGCTCCCTGGCCGTCCTTCCAGGTGGAAGTGGCGGGAAGGATCATTGAACTGCGGTTTGCCTCTTCGTCAGATGCCGAGTATGCCTCTATGGGACTCAGGGGCCGGATAGTACAGACAGAGCGTAATCCACATACGATTTTTAAATATTGGCAGGACAGTTGTGCAGAATATATCGGAGAAGATAATAATTTCGTTCGATGGAAATATGACGTTAAAGACGGCTTTGTCGCCAATTTTATAAACGAGGGGATATTATGTGCTGATTTCCGAAATAAGGTATTCTATTGCTGTAATGACATTGCAAGCGGCAATAGGATGTTGTATATGCATGCGATGCATAGAGTATTTTACCAGTGGGCTTTCAGAGAGGGAATGATAATGTTTCATTCCGCAGCTATTGGTGTAAATGGAGTTGGTGCTTTGATTGCCGGTCAGAGCGGTGCGGGAAAATCCACATTGTCAACTGCTTGTATGCTTGCCGGAATGGATGTTGTAGGAGACGATTATATAATCTTGACAGGAACCGGAGAGCATCGGGCAATGCCTCTCTATTCCACAGTCTGCTTAAACAAAGATATGTGCGAAAAGTTGAAGCCTGATATGCAGACAATAGAAACAGCGCCAAGCGGGAAGTGCGCCTTAGACGCTTCTGTTGCTTTGCTCCAATCCGGATTGAAAATCAAATGCCTTTTGATTCCTGTAAGACAAAAAGATGGTGTCCTTAGGATCGCATCTGTGCCATCCGGACCGGTCATTACACGAATTGTCTACTCCACAATGATTCAAGCCGGGTTCAGCCGTGAAACACAACAGGTCCACCAGATGGCAACCCGCCTCTCCGATCTTCCCGCTTATGAATTTCATCAGTGTGGTGACCCCCGCAGAAACGCGGAGTTTCTCCGCGAATTTATCATAAAGGAGATGTAATTTCATGTATAAGCTGAATGACGAAAAAATGTTTTATGACATCGCCGATGGACAGGCCGTGGTCATCAACTATGTCACCGGCATGTACTACGGCACCACCATGCTGGGCAGTGTGGTGCTGGATCGGCTGGTCAAGGGGAATGCCCCGGCGGAGATCGCCGCCGCTGTGAAGGAAATCCCCGGCTGTCCGGAGGACTTTGCCGCAGAGCTGGATCGCTTCATTGGTAGATTGCAGGAAACGGAGATCCTTGTCCCCGGTGAGACCGTTCCCGGCGGCGGTGAGCCCATTGAGGCGAAGACCGCGGCGGAGGGCTTTACGCTTACCCTGGACGAGTTTGCCGAGGTGCAGGACCTGATCTTGGCAGACCCCATCCATGACGTGGACGTGGAGCAGGGCTGGCCCATCTTCCGGGAGGAGGAATGAGTCCCCGGGTATCGGTGCTGATTCCCTCCTGGAACCGGGAGGAATACCTGGGAGAAGCCATCGAGAGTGTGCTGGCCCAGACCTACCGGGACTTTGAGATCGTGGTGGTGGACGACGGTTCCACGGACGGCACGGCGGAGCTGGTGGGGCGCTATGGCGGCGTGCGCTACATCTGGCAGCCCCATAGCGGCATCTCGGCGGCACGGAACCGGGCGCTGGAGGAGGCTCGGAGTGAACTGATCGCCTGGCTGGACTCGGACGACCTGTATGCGCCCACAAAACTGGAAAAACAGGTGGCATACTTGGACGCCCACCCCGAATGTCAGATCGTGTTCTGCTTGCCCGTCGGCTTTTCCGGGATTGAGTACAGCAACATGACGCCTTCACAGCAAAGGTTGATGGATGCATATGGGGCAGAATATAAAAGATGCCTCCCCGCTGCCTGTATTCGGGAGACGTTATTTGCCCAACAGGGGCACTTCCTTCCTGGCTACCGCAGAGGAGAGGATACGGAGTGGATCGCCCGTATCTGCGCTGGCGGCATTGACGCCGGGCACTGCCTGACGGAGCGGCTATACTTTACACGGATCCATGACGGTCAGGTTTCGTACCAGGAAGATGCCCTGCCAAAGGAGCGCCTGGCAATGTATGCCGATGCCATCCGCAATGCAAAAAGGGGGAATAAACCGTGCTGAACATCGGAAAGGCCCGCATTGAGCGGGTGTACGGTCAGTCCCGGCTGTGCGCGGACGTTACCCTGAACGGACACGGTACAACACTGTGGCTCGGAGTCCCCGCCGCGCAGGAGGCGTATCTCAGCGTCGGACGGGCGGATCCTTTCGTGATGGCCCTGCTGCCCGCCGCCATGCGGGGTGGCCACACGCTGGTGTGCGAGGATCCAATGTCCCAGCGCCTGCGCCATCAATTGCGGGATGACCTGATGTCGGCACTGTCCTCTGTGGGGACGGTCTACCGTCCTGTTCCTGTTCGCGGGCCGCTGACAGAGTCCCCCTGCCCCAGCAGAGGCGCGGTGGGAACCGGTTTTTCCGGCGGCGCGGACTCCCTTTATACGGTCTACCGCCACGGTGCGGACAGCGAGTACCCGCTGACCCATCTGGCGGTGTTTAACTCAGGCGTGTTTGAGGGGGAGAGCTACCGGGAGAATTTTCGGCGGGCCTGCGGGGCCGCTGAGCAGTTTGCCAGGGAGCGGGGCCTGGAGACCGTATTTGTAGATACCAATTTCTATGAGGCGCTTCCGGAGCGGTTCCTGGATGTGTACTCCTTCCGCAACCTGGCTTGTGCCCTGGCCCTCCAGGGGCTGTTCGCTGTTTACCTGTTGTCCTCCGGGCACGATATCGCCAATTTCCATTTTGATCTGCACAATTCCGCCAGCTACGACCCGCTGACAGTCTCTTGCGCCTCCACCGAGGGCCTGACATTCTATCTTTCCGGGATGGAGGTGAAACGCTGGCAGAAACTGGAGGCACTGTCGGATTGGGAACCCTCCTGGAAGTGGCTCCACCCCTGTATTTACGGCGGAGCAGGGGGACTCAACTGCGGACACTGCAAGAAGTGCGCCAGGGATGCCACGACACTGTATGCCCTGGGAACGCTGGACAGGTATGCTGCGGTGTTCGACACAGCGGAGTATCGGAAGCATATGGCCGCCCGGATGGGCTTTGTGCTGGCCAACCGGGGGAATCACCTGTATGACGAAACGCTGGCGCTGATGACGGCGCGGGATGTGCCTATTCCCCCTGCGGCCTATGTCTATGAAAAGCAATTCCGCCGGGCTATGGAGGAGTTGAGCACTTCGCAGAGAAAGGACGGCTGAGCCAGTGATCCACATTGGAAAAAGCTACATTCAGCGGGTAGACGGACAGTCCCGGCTGTGCGCGGATATCACGATAGGAAATCATAGAAACACGTTGTGGTTTTCTGTGGACAATTCTCAGGAGCAATACCTTTGTTTGGGCAGAGCCGATGCTTTTGTGATGGCGTTTCTGGCGGCGGCTATGCGCGGGGATCATGAGCTTGTGTGCGAAGACCCGATGTCCGAGCGGTTGCATTATCAGTTGAACTGCGATTTGATCCCTGCGCTTTCGTCTGCAATAGATCGCTATCATCCGATACATATCACGGCACCACTTACCGCCGAACCGTACCCAAATGCTGGCGCGGTGGGGACAGCATTTTCTGGAGGCGTGGATTCTCTCTATACGATTATGACGCATGGAGCGGATTGCGGATATCCGATATCCCATATTGTTGTCTACAACTCAAGTCATTTTGACCAATTTGGTGATAAGCGTCAGAAAATGTTCCTTGCCAATTGCAGACAGGTCGTGCGGTTTGCGGGAACCTATGGATTGCAGGCGGTGATCGTAGATACTAATTTCTACAATGTGCTGGGTATAGAGTCAAGATCCAGTGTGTTCACTTTTCGAAATGTAGCCTGTACCTTGGCACTTCAGGGACTTTTGTCTTGTTATTTGCTTTCATCAGCTTTTAGTTTAAGCACATTTTCTCTGAATTGCGACAGGCTGGATGAACAGCATACCTGCGCGAGATATGACTGGTTAATAGTGATTAGCAGCTTCACTGAGTCCCTTTCGTTTTATTTGTCAGGCGGGGAGATAAAACGGTGGCAAAAGATACAAAAACTCGCGGATTGGCAGCCGTCTTGGCAGTGGCTACATCCGTGCTGGTTCAATGCCGCAGATAAAACAAACTGCGGATGTTGTGGCAAATGCATTTGTGATTTGGTTACGCTCTACGCACTGGGGACAGATACTCTAAACAGATATTCCAAAGTTTTTAACATACCTGATTTTTTGCATCATCTGCCAGAGAGGGTCGCATATGTTATTTTAAATGCCAACTCTAATATAAGAGCGAAAGAGGCATATCATCTATTGAAAAACAGCGGTGTGTTTATCCCTCCGGCCGCCTATGTGTACGAGAGGCAGTTCCGCCGGGCGATGGAACAGAGGGAGGGTGGCGGCCAGTGATCCACATTGGAAAGAGCTATATCCAGCGGGCAGACGGACAGTCCCGGCTGTGCGCGGACATCACAATTTGTCCGGGGGGGGGTCCGCGAGAAAGAAACATACGGACTCTTTGGTTCGCTATTGACAGTCGGCAGGAGGACTATCTTGCCATGGGCCGGGCGGATGCTTTCGTATTTGTGATGTTGATATCCGCGCTGCGCTATGGACATGACATTGTGTGCGAGGATCCTATGAGCGAGCGCCTGCACTATCAGTTGTGTGATTCATTGATCCCCACGCTGACTTTGGCGAATTCTCCTCATCCCATGATCTCTGTCCGTGCCCCGCTGACCAGAGAGCCTTACCCCAATCAGAACGCTGTGGGCACCGGTTTTTCTGGCGGCTTAGACTGCATGTATACCATCATGTCCCATGGGCGGGACTGCGAATACCCGCTGACCCACATTGCGGTCTTTAACGCAGTCACCTTTCAGAAGTACGGAGAGGGATACCGGGATATATTCCGCAAGACCTGCCTTGCGGCGGAGGTATTCGCCCGGGAACAGGGGTTTGAAACAATTTTTCTGGATACAAATTTTTATGAGGCATTGCGGGAAGAGGATACCAATGCGTTTGTCATAACGCGTCATTGCGCATGTGCTTTAGCGTTGCAGGGATTGTTTTCCTGCTATCTGATCTCATCTTTTGCTTCGGCAGGCGAGTTTACAATAAATCTGTCAGTTGGGCAGGAATATGACCTATTAAGTACCGCCTGCGCATCGACTGATTCCCTTGTGTTTTACTCATCTGGTTCAGAGGTAAAACGCTATGAAAAGTTGGTACAGATCTCCGACTGGGCTCCATCTTATCGCTGGCTACACGCTTGCTATAGCAAAAGAATCGTAGGGCAGCGCAACTGTGGGCTTTGCAAAAAGTGCAAAGAGGCTCAGACCATTCTATACGCGCTGGGCAAATTGGACCGTTATGAGGCCGTCTTTGATGTAGAGAATTATAAAAAGAAATTTCCGCAGTATCTTGCATACATCATGGCAAATCAGGATGATCCCCGCGCCCGACAGGTGATGCAGGTGATACGGGATCGGAAAGTGTCCATCCCGCCGCGGGCCTACATTCTCGAAAAGCAAATTCGACATGCGGTGGAGGCTCTGAAACGGACGCAACAGACAGAGGAGGTTCCCCATGAGTGACCGGATTTATATCTGTACACCTTACCTGGAAAGCGCGGGCGAAACAGCCCGAGTCTGCGCGAAACTGGAACTGCGCGGCAAAAGGGAGACTCTCTGGTTCTCCGTGGACGAAAAATACGGGAAATATCTGGTAGACGACCGGGCGGACGCCTTTGTGGTGGGGCTGCTGACCACAGCCATGAAGGATGGCATGGACATCGTCTGCGAAGCGCCGGTGAGCCGGAGACTGCTCTACCAGTTGCGGCACTACCTGATCCCCATTCTGGCGGCCAACCTGCCCGGATATCACGCCATCGAGCTGCGAGCGGAGTCCACGGACGTGAAGCTGCCCTGCGCCGGGGCGGTGGCTACCGGCTGGACCGGCGGCGTGGACAGCATGTTCACGCTGATGAAGACGCTGCACGCAGAGGAACCCAGCCGCCGGCTGACTCATCTGATGATCGCCAGCAACGGCGCGCTGGAGGCGGAGGACAACTCCGCTCTGTTGAAAGCGCTGGTCCGGAAGGCGGAGGACGGCGTGGCGGCGGAGCTGGGGCTGTCCGTGGTGGGGATTGACAGCAATATCCAGGAGTTGGTGCCCGAGCCTTTTCTGGCAGTGGCCGCCTATCGCCACGCGGCGGTGATCCTGGCGCTGCAAAAGCTGTTCGGGGTCTATTACAGTTCCGCGGCATATGAGTTTTCCCGGTTCTCTTTCGATGAAAATAACTGCTTCTACTATGAACTGGTGTTATTTGACAATTTTCGGACGGACAGAACCACCTTCTATTCGGCCTACGGTGCCTACTCCCGGGCGCAAAAGCTGAAGGAGCTGTCCGATTATCCCCTGGCCTGGCGGCAGCTTCACCCCTGCATCCATATCCAATCCGACCGCAACTGCGGCCGGTGCGGTAAGTGCGTGCGCACGATGGCGGCGCTGTACGGTCTGGGGACATTGGAGCGTTTTTCCGATGTGTTCAATGTAGAGGCATTCCAACGGGATAAAGACTGGTACATGGCCAATGTACTGGCCCACAGGGAGAGCCAGCACTACGGCGAGGCGCTGATGCTGATGAAACAGCGGGGGATCGAGCCATCTCCGGCGGCCCGGCGCATGGCGCAGACCATGCGGGCGGCGTCCCGGGTCGTGGAGGAGCACAGACAGTGGCTGGCCGACAGGCTGACCGGCGGCAGAGCCGGGAACGATCCCGCAAGGGGATAGGCCGGCGGAGGGAACGGGAACGATGGAAAAGTTGTCCGTCATTATCCCCGCCTGGCAGGCGGAAAACTATCTGTCCGAGGCGGTGGCGTCCATACGGACACAAGACTGGCCCGGTGAAGTGGAACTCATCATCGTGGATGACGGCTCCGCCGACGGGACGCCGGCGCTGGCGCGGAAACTGGGAGATATCGCCCTGACACTGCCTCACGGCGGGGCGGCGAAGACCCGCAATGCGGGGCTCCGGATCTCCTCGGGGGAGTGGGTGTTGCTGCTGGACGCAGACGATGTCCTGGCACCGGGGGCGCTGGAGGCGCTGTACGTCCCCTTTGCGATGAGGCCAGAGCTGGCGGCTGTGTTCGGGTTGGCAGAGGACTTTTTGTCGCCGGAGTTGACGGAAGAACAGAAAAGAGGGCTTCTTTGCCGGAGAGGAAGTTACGGGGGCATTCTGCCGGGCTGCGCCCTGCTGCGCCGGCAGGTGTTCGACCGTGTCGGCCTGTTTGATGAGAGACTGGACAGCGGCGAGACCGTGGCGTGGCAGATGGCGCTGCGGGGGTCAGGACTTCCCACAGAGCGGATCAACGCGGTGACGCTCCGGAGGCGAATCCATCTGACCAACACAGGCCGGGTGGACCGGCAACAGGAGATGCGGAACTATGCCGCCATTCTGCGAAGGAGGATGCGAAAAGAATGAAGCCCCTGGTATCGCTGGTCACCCCGATCTACAATGCTATGCCCTGGTTCCGTGATTACCTGTCCTCCGTTCTGGCCCAGACCTGGCGGCCGTTGGAACTGATCGCGGTGGACGATAACTCCACGGATGGCTCTTATGAATATCTGTCGGATATGCAGGGTCCCCTGGAGGCGGCGGGGATCAGAATCCGTGTCCTGCGTGTTCCTCATGGGGGACAGGCCGCCGCTGTCAGCGCCGCTCTTCCTCTTGTCGCGGGGGAGTTTTTCACCTGGTGCGACGCGGATGATATGCTGACGCCGGACAGCGTGGAAAAGAAAGCAGCATATCTGATCGCCCACCCGGAATTGGGGATGGTCCGCAGCGACGGATTTGTTGTTGTTACAGAGAAACAGAAGATCATGCACGCGACGACCGTAAATGATCGGTGCGTGAAAAATATTTTCGACGAACTTTTCCACATGACGTCGTATTGTTATGATGGATATATGCTCCGTACCAGGTTGTTATTCGACTGCTACCCGGAAAAGCGCATCCCGCTGTCTCCCGAAGGACAGAACCTGCAATTGCTGCTGCCGCCCGCCAGCCGGACGGAATGCGGGTTTATCCCGGATATGCTCTTCCGGTATTACATCAGGAGCGGCGGCCACTCCAGTCGCAGGCGGAGCTATACCGAACAGCTTGCCCGCATCGAGAACTTTGCGAAGCTTCGCGCCGCGATCCTGCCCTACTGCGACTGCGATCAGGAGCATTACCGCCGGGAGAATGAGAGAATCCGTCAGTCAGACCGGCAGAAGCTTCTGTATTCCACGCTGATCCGCGCGAGGGAGGAAATGAGTCAAAAGTGAAGATCGGAATATTGACACTTCATAAGGCAGACAGCTACGGCGCGGTCCTGCAGGCCTACGCTCTGCAGAGGGTTCTGAAAGGTCTGGGCGCGGACAGCGAGTTTCTCTCCTTTTCCGACGCCCCCGCCGGAGCGGTGCCCGGATGGGCGGAGAATGCCGCTCCGGCACCACTGATCCGCCGGCTTCGGCAGGCAGGAGAACAGCGGGCCGCCCTGTTCGAGGATTTCCGGGGGAGGCGTCTTGTCTGCGCCCCGGAGTGTGCTCCGGAGAGAGCGGAGGAGCTGGACAGCGTATACGACCGCTTTGTCGTGGGCAGTGACCAGGTGTGGAATCTCACCATCCCCGGTGTGGACGGACGGTATTTTCTCCCTTTCGTGTCTTCGGACAAGCGCTTTTCCTACGCGGCCAGCTTCGGGACCGCCGATCTGCCGGAGCGGGTGCGTGGGTGGTGCGGCGCCCAGTTGAAGGCATTCCGGGGGCTGTCCGTCCGGGAGGAGAGCGGGCGGCGTCTCGTAAGGGAGCTGACGGGACGGGACGCGGCGGTGTGTCTGGATCCCACGCTTCTTCTCGACCGGGAGGATTGGGAGAAGCTGGCCCGCCCGTTGGAGGGTCCGCCCTATGCGCTGCTGTTCCTGCTGCAAAATAACAGTGAGCTCGCGGACGCGGCCAGAGAGGCCGCCGGGCGGAAGGGTCTTGTTTTGCGGACCGTCACAGGTTCCTTTCTACCCCGATTCGGCTTCGACGCGTGGAGCGGCACAGGTGTGGAGCAGTGGCTGTCTCTGATCCGGCACGCGGAGTGCGTTTTTACCAATTCATTCCACGGTGCCGTTTTTTCCCTGTTGTTCGGACGCCCGCTGCGGACCGCCCGGCTGACAGGAAGGTTGGCGGATCGGAACGGACGGATGGAGGAGCTGCTGGAAAAGACAGGGACGGACGCGGCCTTCAGAGGACTGTGTGCGCCGCTCTCTCCCGGTCTTTTCGCGGAGCGCCTCGGGGCGGCGCGGGAGATATCCATGAATTATCTGAAGGGGATCACGGAAGATGGAGCTGTTTTCTGAACCGAAACGATGCTTCGGCTGCGGGGCCTGCGCGGCGGCCTGTCCGCGGAAAGCCATTACCATGAAATGGAACGACGAGGGCTTCGCGTATCCGGAGGTGGACAGCGGCCTGTGCGTGGACTGCGGCCTCTGTGAGAAGGCCTGCCCCGCCGGGAAACCGCAGGCCCGGCGGGAGGGCCTTTTTTTCGCGGTCCGATGCCGGGATGAAGCTTTGCTGCGGAGCAGCACGTCAGGCGGTGCGTTCTCGCTGATCGCGGAGAAGGTCGTATCAGACGGCGGACTGGTCTGCGGCGCGTGCTTTGATGAAGCGTTCCGGGTCGTTCACCGCCTTTCCGACAGGATTGCGCCCATGCGAAAATCGAAGTATGTGCAGAGCGATATGCTGCGCTGTTTTGTCCCCATCCGGGAGGCGCTGGCATCCGGGCGGCAGGTCCTTTTCAGCGGGACGCCGTGCCAATGTCACGGGCTCTTCACATTTCTGGGCGGCAGACCGGAGAACCTGCATGTGATCTCGCTGATCTGCCGGGGCGTGGCATCTCCCGGCCTTTGGAGAGAGTATATACGGTGGCTGGGGCATGGCAGTCCGCTGGAAGCCTTTGACTTCCGCGACAAGTGGCGCAGAAACAGCGGGCACACCGTGTCCTATACAGTGAACGGTGTGGAGACGGCCGTCCCCATCCATCAGGACGGCTTCAGCCGGTTGTACCAGCTCGGCCTGACGTACCGTCCGAGCTGCTATGCCTGTCCCTATTGCGGTACCGGAAACGACTTTGATTTTACCATAGGGGATTTCTGGGGAATTGAAAAATGCGCGCCCGAGCTGGCGGACGGGAGAGGGGTATCTCTGGTGATCGTGCGGGGGCGGTGGGCGGAGACGCTGCTGGAGACCCTCCGGGACCGGGCGGAGATCGTGCCCTGCTCCGGAGAGGACGCCATGCAGCCGTCCCTGCTCGCGCCGGCGAAGGAACCGCTGCTGCGCCGTTTCCTGTTCCGGGATTTCGCGAAAAAGGACGGGACAGGTTCCTGCGACATGCCGTTGATACTCAAAAAGTACGGCGGATATTCTTCTGGAGCTTCCCGCCCGCGCCTTTAAGCACTATGCTGGGAGGCACGGGCGTCTTCGGAACGGAAGCGCGGCATGTTCGGCGCGCGCTGTAAAAGCCCGCGGTGCCTCACAGGAATGCGTACTGTGACATATACAGGTGGTAATATTCGCCCTTCTGCGCCATCAGCTCTTCGTGAGAGCCGCGCTCCACGATGCCGCCGTGGTCCACATACATGATGCAGTCCGCGCCGCGGATGGTGGAGAGCCGGTGGGCGATGATGAAGGAGGTGCGGCCCTTGAGCAGCTCGTTCAGGCCCTTCTGCAGCACGATCTCCGTTTCCGTATCGATGCTGGAGGTGGCCTCGTCCAGGATCAGGATGGCCGGATCGGCCAGCAGGGCCCTGGCGAAGGAGATGAGCTGGCGCTGCCCCTGGGAGAGCCGGCTGCCGCGTTCGTTGACCTGGGTGTAATAGCCGTCCTCCATCTCCATGATGAAGTCGTGGGCGCAGACGGTCTTGGCGGCCCGGATGACCTCTTCATCCGTAGCGGTGAAGTTGCCGTAGCGGATATTGTCCATGATGGTGCCGGAAAAGATGAAGCTGTCCTGCATCATGACGCCCATCTGGGTCCGCAGGGAGCGGATCGTGACGTCGGAGATGTCGATGCCGTCCACCAGGATCTTGCCGGAGTCCACGTTGTAAAAACGGCTCAGCAGGTTCACCAGCGTGGTCTTGCCCGCGCCGGTGGGGCCCACGATGGCGAAGGTTTCGCCCTGCTTCGCGTGAAAGCTCACGTCGTGCAGGATGGGCAGTCCTGTTTCATAGCTGAAGGTCACATGCTCGAAGGACACGTCTCCGTGAATCGGAGGCATCTGTACGGCGCCGGGGGCGTCCTTGACCTTTACCGGCTCGTCGATGGTCTCGAAAATGCGCTCCAGATAGGAGATCGCCGTCAGCAGCGAGTTATAAAACGCGGCCAGGGTATTGATGGGGGCCCAGAACCGGCTGATATAGGCGGTGAAGGCCACCAGCGTGCCGACGGTCAGCGTGGCGTCGGGCAGCAGCATCCAGCGGATGCCCAGCACGTAGACGGCCGCCGTGGTGATGGCGGAGATGATGTCTACGCTGGGACCCATGATGAAGTTGAAGCTGACCGCTTTCATCCAGGATTTCCGGTAGCTCTGGCTCAGATCGTTGAAAATGTCGCTGTTCTTGTTCTCCCGCACGAAGGACTGGGTGACGCGGATGCCGTTGATGCTCTCCGCGATGTAGGCGTTTAGGTTGGACTGCTTGTTGCTCTGGATCTGCCAGGCCTTTCGCTGTCTGCGCTTGATGAAGATCACCACAGCGGCCAGAACGGGCAGCCCGCAGAGACAGACCAGCGTGAGCTTCACATCCGTCAGGAACATGAACAGCAGGATGAAGATCAGGTTGCACAGGTCGGTGATGGTGTTGAGGATACCGTTGGAAAGCAGGTCGCTTAAGCTGTTGACGTAGTTGACCACCCGGACCTGAATCTTCCCGTGCGGCCTGTCGTCATAATAGGAAAAGGGCAGCTCCTGCAGGTGGGAAAAAATATCGTAGCGCAGATCGTGAATGATCTGCTGCCCGATCAGGTTCATGTGTTTGATCTTATAGCGCAGGCTGACGGCCGAGTAGAAGGCGGCCAGCAGGGTCAGACCGCTGTAAAAGACGATCCCCCGCATATCCTTCGCCGGGATGCAGGTATCCATGATCTCCTTGAAAAACAGGGGAATGAGCATCAGGCCCGCGGAGGAGGTGAGCATCATCACCGCCACGCTGGCGAACCGTTTCCGGTAAGGGTAAAGATAACCGAGCAGACGTTTGAGCTGGTTCAGGTCGAATTTATCCTCCAGAATCTCATCCACATCGTATTTATTTCTCGCCATTTCAGACCGCCTCCTTCCAATTGGCGTCCTCTTTTTTCGCCTGCTCCCGCAGGGAGGCGACGCCCTCCGGGGTTTCCCCGTACTGATGGTAAAAAGAGCTGGCATAGTAGCCGTTTTGGGCCAGCAGCTCCTGATGGGTGCCGCGTTCGATGATCTTTCCCTCGTCCATCACCAGGATCAGATCGGCGTCCTTGATGGAGGAGATGCGGTAGGCGATGACAAAGGTGGTACACTGGCCGCCCAGCTTTTTCAACTGCGTCTGGATGTAGCTCTCCGTCTCCATATCCACGGCGGAGGTGGTATCGTCCAGGATCAGGATGGCGGGTTTTTTCAGAAGGGCGCGGGCCAGGGAGATGCGCTGCTTCTGGCCGCCGGAAAGCCCCACGCCCCGTTCGCCCACGATGGTATCGTAGCCGTCGGGCAGCTCCTTGATGAAGTGGTTGGCGTCCGCCATCACTGCGGCCTCATGGATCGCCTCGAAGGAGCAGTCCGGTCTCCCGTATGCAATATTTCCTTCAATCGTATCGGAGAAAAGAAAGATGTCCTGCATCGCCATGCCGATGTTGTCGCGCAGCTCGTAGAGGTTCAGATCCTTTACGTTCACGCCGTCGATGAGGACCTGTCCCTGCGTGGCGTCCACAAAACGGCAGAGCAGGTTCATGACGGTGGATTTGCCCGCGCCGGTGGTGCCCAGGATGCCGATGGTCTGTCCCTTGTTGGCGACAAAGCTGATGTCCTTTACGATCTCCTCGCCGTCGGCCGTATAGGAAACGTTCTGGAACTCCACATTGCCCTCCATCCGCTTGTGCTCCACGGGAGCGGGAGGCATTTTGATGCCGGGCTCCTCCGTGTAGGTGGCATAGATCTTTTCCACCGAGGTGATGAAGTTATGGATATCGTTGACCCACCAGCCCACCATGCGCATCGGGCCGTTGAGCATCCACAGATAGCCGTTGACCGTGACCAGGTTGCCCAGCGTGATATCGCCCTGGATGACCAGCCAGCCGCCGTAGAGCATGAGGATCACGTTCAGCGCGTGGGAGAGCAACTCGAAAATGGGCAGGTGCTTCATCCATACGCGGGAAGAGGCCAGTTGGGCGTCCCGGTAGGCGTCGTTTTCTTTATTAAATTTTTCCAGCTCGAAGTCTTCCTTGGCGAAGGCTTTTACCACCCGGTTGCCGCTGATGTTTTCCTGCACAAAGGCGTTGAGAGAGGAAAAGCGCTCGCGGATGGTGCGGAATTTGGGACGCACCGCCCTGGACTGGATCAGCGTGTTGAGCGCCGTGAAGGGCAGCACCGCCAGCATGCACAGCGCCAGCCGGGTGTCCACCGTGAAGATCATGAACAGCGCGAAGCCGAACTGCAGCGCGTTTTCATAGACGGTGTAAATCAGGAGGGCGACGAAGTGGCGCACCGCTTCCATATCGCCGGTCTGGCGGCTCATCAGGTCTCCGGTCTTTTTCCGGTTGTAGAAGGCGAAATCCTCGTGGAGCAGCTTCTTGTATACCGCGTCCCGCATGTCGTACAGGACGCCCTGGGAGCAGGTCTCAAAAATGAACTGGTAAAAGAAGCGGCATACGCCCCGGATCGCCGTGACGGCCAACAGCGCGGTCACCAGACGCGGCAGCAGGGCATGCTGTCCGCCCTGGATCACATCGTCTACGATGCGGCCGGAAATGTAGGGATTGATGACGGCCATGGCGGAGATAAAGGTGGTCAGGATCAGACCGCCCAGG
Source organism: uncultured Eisenbergiella sp. (assembly GCA_947627215.1). Lineage (GTDB taxonomy): Bacteria > Bacillota > Clostridia > Lachnospirales > Lachnospiraceae > Gallintestinimicrobium. The sequence continues at coordinate 76,887 of CANQVD010000009.1, read as the reverse complement.
ATGTAAAACCGGTATTTCCGCAAAAATCCCCAGAACCATTTCATTGGAGTCATGATAAGGTACTCCTTCCTTTCTTAGATTGCGCTTTCCAATTTTATAGATTTTTTTCAAAAAATGAATGTACTTTCTTGTGGCGTTCATGTAAGATATTGTCATGTGGAAGAGATGCGAAACTGCAATAGGATTGTCCCATCTTACATACGGAGGTGCGTCATGAGTCAGGAGGACATGTTGCTGCAGGCGGGATTCGACCCCACTTTTCTGTTCACATGGAAGGGGATCCGGACCCGAAGTATGAAGGATTATCACGCGCACGAGCATCTGGAGCTGTGCTACGTGCAGTCCGGCAGAGGCGGTTACCGGATCAACGACAGGAACTATGAGGTACAGGAGGGCGATCTGATCATCCTGAACGCCGGCACCGGACATCAGGCGCTGGTGCGGGACGAGAAGGAGGCCCGGATGGAATTTTATGTGGGGTTGACGGATCTGCACCTGGACGGGATGCCGCCTAACTGCATCCCTTTCCCGGCGGACAGCCCGGTGGTGCATACCTCCGGGGATCTGCGGCTGAAGATCAGCAAGCTGTGCGTGTCCATGGAGGCGGAGAAGGCCCAGAACCGCTGCGGGCGTTATTACATGATGAAGGCCTATGCCGTCCAGCTTCTGCTGCTTTTACTGCGGGAGCGGGAGCAGACGCCGAAGACCGTCGCGCCCGGCCAGTATACTTTTGAGACCGTGAACCGCAAGGAGATCGTGGAGAAGATCATCGATTATTTTGAGGATCACTATGCGGACAAGATCTCGCTGGACCAGATCGCCGGGAACATGTACCTGAGTCCCTTTTATATTTCCCGGATCTTCAAGGCGGAGACGGGGAATACGCCGATCCATTATCTGATCGAGATCCGCATGGAGAAGGCCATGGAGTTTTTGCGGAAGGAGGCGGGGCTGAGCATTCAGGAGGCGGCGGCCCGGGTGGGCTATGACGATGCCTACCATTTCAGCAAGCTTTTCAAGAAAAAATTCGGAATCTCGCCGTCGGCGGCCCGGGGCAGCTGACGGGACACGAGGGGGCGTATGCCGGGGCCGCGGCCCGGCGCGTGGAAGGACAATGCGGGGAGCAATGCGGTCCGGCGCGCGGAAAGACGGTCCGGGAAACGGCGCGGCCTGGCGCGCGGATGATATTAATAATAAGGAAGGAAGCGATGAAAATGCGGCAGGATACGGAACGGGAGGGAACAGAGGACAGGCTCATTTATGAAAATCCGCTGGCCTGTCAGGAGGATCTTGCGGGGTTCGTGCTGGAGGGAAGCGCAGTGCTCACTTTTCCCAACGGGAGACTGCGCATGGAAAACGCCATGAGCGAAAAGGAGGGCCAGCGCGCCAATTACGTGCTCTGGTGTCCCGCGGATTTTCCGTCCGACGTGCGGATCGAATGGGATTTTTATCCGGTGGCGGAGCCGGGACTGTGCATGACGTTTTTCGCGGCCCGTGGCAGGAACGGCGAGGATCTGTTCGATCCGTCCCTGGCGGAGCGCACCGGCATGTATCCTCAGTATCATCACGGGGATATCGATGCCTTTCATATTTCCTATTTTCGGCGCAAGGAGCCGGACGAGCGGGCGTTTCATACCTGCAATCTGCGAAAAAGCTACGGCTTTTATCTCACCGCACAGGGGGGCGATCCGATTCCGGACGCGGATGAGGCGGCGCCGCCTTACCGGATCCGTATCGTCAAAAAGGACAATACGGTCGCCTTTGCCGTAAACGGGCTGGAGGTGTTCCGGTTCGAGGACGACGGGAAGACGTACGGCCCGCTGCTGGGCGGCGGGAAGATCGGGTTCCGCCAACTGGCGCCGATGGTCGGAGAGTATGCGAATCTACGGGTATACGCGGTCTGAGGGGCCGCGAGGCAGGAGCGGAACGGGCCTCGGAATGGGCGGGCAGCCGACGGGCCCGAAACGGACAGGATTGGGGGCGTGACAAATGAAACTGCATGTGATGAAGCAGCAGGAACGGATGGGCTATACCACCTGGGGATGTATGTGGGAAAAGGGGCGCTGCGGGAAGGAGACGGCGTTTGCGCTCACCAGCGGGGGCAGGCGCGTGCCCGTGCAGTCCCGTGTGACGGCCTGGTGGCCCGACGGCTCCGTGAAATGGACCGCACACACGGCGAATGCGGCGCTTCTGGAGGATGAGATCGAGGTGACGCCGGCGGACGGTACGGCGCTGAAGGAGGCGGCGGAACCTTTGCCCGCAGCGGATGGGAAAGCGACGGATGTGCCAAGCGGAAAGGACGGCACGGCTGCCCGGCTTTGCGTGACGGAGCGGGGAGCCGCGCTGGAGGTGAGCGCCGGGAAGCTTTGTGCCGTGATCCCGGGGGACGGAAGACACCTGTTTTCCGGGATCGAATGGAACGGGCGCAGGGTGCTGGCGGATGGAGAGCTGGAGCTTCTGCTGGAGGAACCGGCCGTGATCGACGGCTGCTCCGCACGTCTCACAAGGCATTATGTGTCCCGGATCACGGAGAGGGCGGTGGAGGAGGACGGTCCGCTGCAGGCCGTGATCCGTTTTACCGGCTGCCATACGGATGAAAAGGGGAATACCAGGTTCCCCTTCGTGGTGCGCATGCAGATCGGGCTGGAGGACGCACAACTGCGTTTTACGCATACGTTCCTGTATGACGGGGATGAGGACCGGGATTTCCTGAAGGGGATCGGCCTGTCCTGCAGCGTTCCCATGTCGGGCCCCGTGTACGATCGCCATGTGAAATTCATGACGGATCACGGAACCTTTCACGAGAGCGCGGTACAGCTCATTTCCTGGATCCCGCGCGCGCCGGAGCGGCTGTACCGGGCCCAGCGGGAGGGACGCAGGGTGGAGCCGGATGAAGAAGAGAGCGCCGCGCTGGCCGAAATCCTTTCCCGGATCCCCATGTGGGATGAATACCGGCTGGCCCAGACGGACGAGCATTCCTTCTCCATCCGCAAGAAGCTGCGGGATGACAACTGCTGTCTGCTGGACTGCCTGCACGGCGTGCGCACGGAGGGCGGCGCGGCCGTAGGCTCCCGTTCCGGCAGCGTCCTGTTTTCCATCCGGGATTTCTGGGAGAAGTATCCTTCCGGCTATACGGTCAGCGGGCTGACGCAGGATACGGCCAGGGTACAGCTCTGGTTCTGGTCGCCGGAGGCGCCGGCCATGGATTTTCGGCACTATGCCAACCGGGGCTATAACAAATCCTGCTATGAGGGCTATGATTACAAGGGGGCCACGCCCTATGGGGTCGCCTGCACCAGCGAGTGCGCTGTCGCTTTTCGGGAAGGGCTCATTCCTTCGGATGCCGCGCTGGCGGCCTTTGCGGAATCGGTGGACGAGCCGCCCCTCTATGTGGGCGATCCGGAATACTATCACGCGCTGAGGGCATTCGGATACTGGTCGCTGCCCGCCAGGGACAACGAGGTGGAACGTTGGCTGGAGGAGCAGTTGGACCGGGCCGTCGATTTCTACGAAAAGGAAGTGGAGCAGCGGGGCTGGTACGGCATGTTCAACTACGGGGATTTCATGCACACCTATGATCCCTTCCGGCATCAGTGGCGTTACGATGTGGGCGGCTACGCCTGGGACAACACGGAGCTGGTGCCCACGCTGTGGCTCTGGTACGCGTTCCTGCGCACCGGCCGGGCGGATATTTTCCGGCTGGCGGAGCGGCTGTCCCGCCATGCCTCCGAGGTGGACGTCTACCACATGGGAAAATACAAGGGGCTGGGCTCCCGGCACAACGTCAGACACTGGGGCTGTCCGTGCAAGGAGGCCCGGATCGCCATGGCCTGTCACCACCGGTTTTACTATTTCCTCACCGGGGACCGGCGGATGGAGGATATTTTCGCGGAGCTGAAGGACAATGAGCTGACGTTCCTGAACAAGGATCCTCTGGGCGATTTTTATGACAAAAAAGACATGGTGTTCCCCAGCCACGCCAGGAGCGGACCGGACTGGTCCTCGCTGTGCGCCAACTGGATGACCTGGTGGGAGATGACCGGAGATACGGCTTACCGGGACAAAATCCTGGTGGGTTCGGAAACCATTCGCCAGGCGCCGCTGCGCCTGATCTCCGGACCGGATTTCGAATTCGATCCGCAGACGGTGCGCCTCCGCTATACGGGGGAGCGGACCACGGGAGGAACCCATCTGCAGATCTGCATGGGCGCGCCTTCGGTCTGGGCGGAAATGGCGGACCTTCTGGAGGATGAGGACTGGAAACAGATGCTGGCGGATTACGGCAGGTTCTATTTGCTGTCCCCCGAGGAAAAAGAAAAAGAGACCAGCGGCCTGCTGGGAAAGAGGCAGTTTTCCTATCCCTTCATGGCCGCCGGGATCGCCGCCTACGGCGCGGCCCACCTTCACAGCCCTGAACTGGCGGAAAAGACCTGGTGCGTGCTCCTGGGCGCGCTGGCGGCGGAGACCGAGCACGAGGGGTTTGCGGTGCATCCGGTTCCGGACGCCGGAAACCGGAAGGAGCTGGAGGAGATCGCCTGGATCTCCACCAATTTCGTGTCTCAGTGGTGCCTGAATGCGATCATCGCGCTGGACTTCATCCGGGACGCGCTGCCGTCCGACTGGCAGCAGGCCGGGGAGCTTCTGAAAAAAGCGCCGGAGGAGTGGCTGCGGAAGGCGTGAACGCGTCGGCTGCGGGCTCCCGCCGCCACACCGAAGCTCTTTTTGAAATATCGTTCTGCGCGGCAGACGGTTTTCTCAGCATAAAATGAAGCGGGGCCGCAAATGCGGCCCCGCGGATCGTGTCTGTTTTTCGCTTTATTCTTATTTTCCCTGCATGGCTGCGCGTTTGCGCATGGTGTGATCCAGGATTTTTTTCCGGATGCGCAGAGAGGAGGGCGTCACCTCCAGAAGCTCATCGGTGTCGATGAAATCCAGCGCCTGCTCCAGGCTCAAAATGCGGGGCGGCGTCAGGCGCAGCGCCTCGTCCGCGCTGGAGGAACGGGTGTTGGTCAGCTTTTTGGTTTTGCAGACGTTGACCTCGATGTCCTCGCTGCGGCCGGTCTGGCCGATGACCATGCCCGCGTAAACCTTTTCGCCGGGGCCGATGAAAAGAATGCCGCGCTCCTGAGCGTTGTACAGGCCGTAGGTGATGGCCTCGCCCGCCTCGAAGGCGATCAGGGAGCCCAGATTGCGGTACTGGATGTCGCCTTTGTAGAGATCATAGCCTTCAAATATGGTGTTCATGACGCCGTTGCCCTTGGTGTCGGTCAGAAATTCGCCCCGATAACCGATGAGCCCCCGGGAAGGAATCAGGAATTCCAGCCGGGTGGTGGAGCCGTTGTTGGTGGACATGTTCACCAACTCCCCTTTTCTTGTTCCCAGCTTTTCGATCACATTGCCCGCATATTCCTCCGGAACGTCCACGTAGACGCGCTCCATGGGCTCGGTGCGCCGTCCCTTTTCGTCCGTGTGATACAGCACCTCCGCCTTGCTGACGGAAAATTCATAGCCCTCCCGGCGCATGGTCTCGATGAGGACGGACAGATGCAGCTCGCCCCGGCCGGAGACCTTGAAGCTGTCGGTGGAATCCGTTTCCTCCACCCGCAGGGAGACGTCGGTGTTGAGCTCCCGGAAAAGCCGGTCCCGCAGGTGGCGGCTGGTGACGTATTTGCCCTCCCGGCCTGCCAGCGGGGAATCGTTGACCATGAAATACATGGCGATGGTGGGCTCGGATATTTTCTGGAAGGGGATCGGCACGGGATTTTCGGGCGCGCAGAGCGTGTCCCCGATGTGCAGGTCCGCGATGCCGGAGATGGCGACGATGGAACCGATGCCGGCCTCCCGCACCTCGTTCCGGGCCAGCCCGTCGAACTCGTAGAGCTTGCTGACCTTGACTTTTTTCTGCTTGTCCGGATCGTGATGGTTGACGATGACCACCTCCTGATTGACGGAAATGGTGCCGTTGTCCACCTTGCCCACGCCGATGCGGCCCACGTATTCATTGTAATCGATGGTGCTGATCAGAAGCTGCGTCCCCGCGTCGGGATCTCCCTCGGGGGCGGGGATATAATTCAGGATCGTGTCAAACAGCGGCTTCATGTCCCTGCTCTTGACGGTGATATTGGTGGTGGCGTTGCCGTATTTGGCGGAAGCGAAAACGAAGGGGCAATCCAGTTGTTCGTCGTTTGCGTCCAGCTCCAGGAACAGCTCCAGCACCTCGTCCACCACAGCCAGGGGCCGGGCCTCCGGGCGGTCGATCTTGTTGATGCAGACGATGACCGGCAGGGAAAGCTCCAGCGCCTTCTGCAGGACGAAACGGGTCTGGGGCATGGGGCCCTCAAAGGCGTCCACCACCAGGATGACGCCGTTCACCATCTTCAGCACGCGCTCCACCTCGCCGCCGAAGTCGGCGTGGCCGGGGGTGTCGATGATATTGATCTTCACGCCGTTATAGGTGACGGCGGTATTTTTGGAAAGGATCGTGATGCCGCGCTCCCGCTCGATGGCATTGGAATCCATGACGCGCTCCATCACTTCCTGATTCTCGCGGAATACGCCGCTCTGTTTCAACAGCTCGTCCACCAGCGTGGTCTTGCCGTGATCCACATGGGCGATGATGGCGATGTTTCTGACATCTTCTCTTTTTTGAATCATAAAAAACTCCTCATATTCCGGCCCGTCTGCGTCCAGGCCCATACCATAAAAAACTGCTCTGCGGTCAGCCTGTACAAGTATAGCACCCTTTTTCCGGCGGTGCAAGAAAAAATGCGGACGGTTTTCCGACAGCCCCCACAGCCCCGGCCCGTCACCCCTCCGCGCTTCCCGCTGCCGCCCCGCCCGGCCTGCCCCGCCTGTCGGCTCCCGCCCCGGGGACGCGGCCGGTATCATGCCGCGGGGACCCAGTGCCGGATGGCATCATCCGTCTGCAATCCTTTCCGGCCAGAAGCCGCAGAAAAATACGGGAAACTCACTTCGCCCAGACATCCCGTATTTTTCTGCACGGGCCAAAAAGGATTTTGACGGATTTCCGATGCCCCCCGGCAAGGGCCCCCCGCGGCATGATACCGGCCGCGTCCCCGGAGCGGGGGTCGGCAGGCGGGGCAGGCAGGGCAGGGGCGGCGGAGGGAAGGGCGGAGGTATGACGGACCTGGTCGTATGGGAAACGGCCGCTTCATTTCGACAGGAAGCGGGGGCTTGCGGGCGTGGGGAGGGGCAGATGCGCGGCACGGGTCGAAGCGTGCCGAAAACCGCGCCCTTCCTGCGGTCTATTTTCTCAATATTTTCCATAAACTGATAATACATGACAGGGGATAGCAGCAGAAAGAACTATTTCCGAAAAAATTCTTGTATCAAGAAGGGAGAACTTCAAAATGACAGATAAGGTAATTGAAAACAATCAGGTCGTGATCATGGGAAAGATCATCAGCGGCTTCACGTTCAGCCATGAGATCTTCGGGGAAGGATTCTACATGGTGGACGTGGAGGTGGCGCGCTTAAGCGAGTCCTACGACATCATTCCGATCATGGTGTCGGAACGCCTGATCGATGTGGACGAGGATTATCAGGGGGCCTACGTGAGCATTTCCGGGCAGTTCCGCTCCTACAACCGGCACGAGGAACGCAAAAACAAGCTGATCCTGTCCGTTTTCGCGCGGGAGATCTCTTTTGTGGAGGAGCTGGAGGAAAGCTCCCGCACCAATCAGATCTATCTGGACGGCTATATCTGCAAGGAACCGGTCTACCGGAAGACGCCGCTGGGCCGGGAGATCGCGGATGTGCTGCTGGCCGTGAACCGTCCCTACGGAAAGTCCGATTATATCCCCTGTATCTGCTGGGGCCGGAACGCCCGCTATGCCGGGGGCTTCGAGGTGGGCGCTCACTGCGCGGTGTGGGGGCGCATCCAGAGCAGGGAATACATGAAAAAACTGGCGGACGATCAGTTGGAAAAGCGCATCGCCTATGAGGTATCCGTCAGCAAGCTGGAGTTGCTGGAGGAGTAGGAGAAAAAGGCAGGGACATGGCGCGCCGTCAGGCGGTCATGTCCCTTTTTTGATTCCTGTTTCCCCATCCCCCTGGGACGGCAGGCCGCACATATGGGATATCGCTGTCGTTTCGGAGGCAGAAAATTCTAATGGACGCTGCCGCCGCCGAAAAGAGCATTGCACTCGTCCACGATATTTTCAACAATACGCAGTTGTGCTGGCGAAAGCTTCCTCAGTTTGTCCGAAAGCAGGAGCAGGTCTTTATCGATCATCTCACCTGTCAGCAGGTAATCCGCGCTGACACCGAGGGCCGAGGATATTTTAAGAAGATTTTCGGGGCGCATACCGCGTTTGCCGGATTCCGCATAGGAGACAAACTGCGGCGTCAGATCTCCCCTGTCGGCAAGCTCTTCCTGTGTCCAACCCATCTTTTTCCGTCTTTCTGTAATCCGCTGGCCCACTGCCAGCAGCCATTTTTCATTCTCTTCCATGACATTCCCTCCTTCCGCTATTGTTAAATTATATCCACAGAATGAGAATATATTAATCGTATAATGTTGACTTAAATCCACAATACACGATATAATGACAGGCGTATGAAAGAATTGATTTCTTCTCGTTCCGTCACGAAAAAACCCATACCTGCGTCGCAATGATGCAGATATGGGTCTAAACATGATCGTTTTCCTGTCTTCGCAGAGTTGAATACTCTGTGAAGATAAATGCAGTACATAACAAATGTTATCTTAGCATGAAAATCCGAGTCTAGCAATAGTAAAATGCAAATATTTTATGATTCTTCGTCATTTTTTGACAAAAAAAAGCTGCTGCGGTGTTCGTGTTTGACATAAGGAGCCGTTTTTCGGACGTGCACAGGAGGCTATTCGCAGTCAAATAAACAGTCTGAAAGATAGCGAAGATTCAGTATAATCTATTCTGAAAATTGTTAAGACTCAAGGAGGGATTTTTATGGCCAGGAAAGGCGAAAATATCTTTAAAAGGAAAGACGGCAGGTGGGAGGCCCGCTATATCAGAGGACACGAGTTGTCCGGGAAAATCATATACGGTTTTTGTTATGGAAAAACCTATCGGGAGGCAAAGGACAAGGTGATGAAAGCGAAGATGGGCTTGCAGAGCCAGACGCCGCAGCAACTGCCCCGTGAACGGAGGCAGTTTTCTTTCTTCTGTGATGAATGGCTCGCTTTGCGCAGGAGCGAAATACGGGAATCTACCTATGTAAAATACAGCTCAATTCTGGAGAAGCATGTGAAGCCCAGGCTTGGAAAATATATTCCGACCGCCCTGGATACAAAGACGGTCGAGGATTTCAAATGGGAGCTGGCAGACATGGACGGCCTCGCACCTAAAACGGTAAAGGACATTATGATCGTACTGTGCGCGGTCATAAACCATACGGCGAAGCAGTTTCCGGGGCTGCTTCCGATCCCGGAATTTCACTATCCCAAAATGGACCGGAAGGAAATGCGGGTCCTGACCCTGGACGAGCAGAGGCGGCTGACTTCCTATCTTTTGTCCGAAATGGACGACTGCCGCTTTGGGATTCTTCTGGCGCTGTTTACGGGAATGAGATTGGGCGAGCTCTGCGCTCTCAGATGGGAAAACGTATCTGTCAGAGAGCGGACAATCAGGATCCGTGAAACCATGCAGCGGTTAAAAAATACGGATCAGGAGGCCGGAACAAAAACGAGGATATGGGTAGGAAACCCGAAAAGCGACACCTCCTGCAGAATCATTCCCATGTCGGATGAAGTGACAGAGCTCTGCGGCAAAATGATGAAAAAGGATCCGGCGGCCTATGTTTTAACAGGGACGCAGGAGGCGATGGACCCAAGGACGCTGCAGTACCGGCTGGAGAAGTACACCCGTGAATGCGGTATGGAGGAGGTTCATTTCCATACGCTCCGGCATTCCTTCGCAACAAGGTGCGTGGAAGCCGGTTTTGAGCTGAAAAGCCTCAGCGAGGTTCTCGGCCATGCAAACACTTCGATCACGCTTGACCGCTATGTGCATTCTTCTTTGGAATTAAAAAGAGCCAACATGAATAAGCTTCCTCTTCTTCACATCTGATTTATAGCAGTCAAAATCCGCAGTCGTTCCGGCAGCTCCCATAAGACGCACACCCGTATCAGAATACGGGAAAACGCCTTTATGCGGCGTTTTCGCCGAATTTATTCTCATAAATTCAATATCGCTTTGGATTTTTCACAGAGTATTCAACTCTGCGAAAAGTGAATCTCCAGTTGGGAAGCCTGCCCATCAGGTATTGTCGGATGGATGCGCTGATTTTATTCGGAGGCGATGCCCACAGCAGCGGCACAGGAGGCCCCAGATGGCGAAGTGCACAATCCTGTGGGAAAGCGCTGCCGAAAAGAAGCGATGGAGTAAACGATATGGAAAAAAGAAAATCACATTATATGTATATTCTGCTGCTTATCACGGCCTTTTTCCTGTGCATGTGTCTGTCCTCCTGCGGGACCGGGGGGAGCGCACCCGATGAGGGACCGACAGTGCCGGAGACGGAAACGGCGCCCGTGCGAACGGCCGGGGACATTCTGGAAGAGGCGCGAAACGGCGGCGATAAACAGGAGGCCCTTGCGGAGCTTGCGTCGTACAACCCGGATGTTTACGCCTGGCTGGAGATCACGGGTACGGATCTGAGCTTCCCGCTGCTGCAGTCCCCGGAGGATGAGTCTTTTTATCTGAACCACGATATCGAAAAGGCGGAGGACCCGTCGGGCTGCATCTATACGGAATACTATAACCGAAAGGATTTCAGCGACCCGAATACGGTCATATACGGGAGAAACGTGGAGGGCAGGTTTGCCGGGCTGCATCAGTATCAGGACAGGGATTTCTTTGACCGCTGCCGTGAGATCCGTGTGACGACCCGGGATACGTGCCGCGTATATCAGATCTTCGCGGCATACGAGTATGACGACAGGCATCTGATCAAAATATACGATTTCTGGAACTATACGATCTTTGACACGTATCTGAAGGATGTCTTCGCACAGCGGGGCATGGACACCTATCTGGACGAATCCGTCCCGGTAACGGCGGACGATAAGATCCTCACGCTGTCGACGGGCGTGACAGGGAAGGACGACAGGCGGTATCTGGTACAGGCGGTGCTGACAGATGGGTGAGAAAAGGAACGGGAACACTCTGGCGGCCGTAAAGAAAAAAAAAGCGGACGTTCCCCGCGGCGCGGCTCACGGGAAACCGGCAGACGCCCCCCACAGCGCGGCGCATGGGGAACCGACCTTAAGAAAAGCGCGGACGCGTAAAAAGAGAAAAAGGCGGCGCAGGCTGGACGCCGCGCGCATCCTTTTCATCGGATGCGGCGCCATCCTGGTCATCGCCGTCCTGCTGGCCGGAGCGTACGGATATATCCGCTGGCATGGGGCGCACTCCCTTGCGGCCAGGGCAAAGGACGCCGTTCTGAGCATGCCCTCTGAGGAAACAGAGCAGCAGGACGGGACAGGGGAGACAGAGGCCCCTTCCGACGGGGTCCACGCGGAGGCCCTGCCCGCCAACGGGCTGCGCTATCATGGGAAAACGTATCTCTATGATGAGGATATCCGCACTTTCCTGTGTATGGGGATCGACAGATACGGCGAAGTGGAGGCGTCCTCCGATCTGTACAGGGGAGGACAGGCGGACGCGCTGTTCCTGGTCGTTTTCGACAGCGGGCAGAAGAAGATCAGCGTGATCGGGATCCCGCGCGATACGATGACGGAGATATCCGTCTACGACCGGAACGGCCTGTACGCCGGAACCGATACGGCGCAGATCGCCCTGGCCCACGCCTATGGGGAAGGGCTGGAGGAGAGCTGTGAAAATACAGTCGATGCCGTCTCAAAGCTGTTCTACGGGCTCCCCATCCACGGCTACTGCGCTTTAAATATGGAAGGGATCGCCGCCATCAATGACGCGTTGGGAGGCGTGGATGTGGTGATCCCGGAGTCCGCGGTCAACGCGAAGACGGTTTTCCACGGAAAAGCCTACAGCGCGGACTGGAAAGCGGGAGACCGCGTCCACCTGGACGGACAGGATGCGTATCTTTTCCTGAGATACCGGGACACCGGCATACCCGAGAGCGCGGGTGAACGGCTCCAGCGGCAGAAGCAGTACCTGCAGGCCTTCATCGGGCAGGCCAGGAGGGCCGTGCGGGAGGACCTGACGATCCCCCTGAAGGTGTATTCCCAGATAAAGCCTTACATGACGACGGATATCTCCGCGGAGGAGGCGGTCTATCTGGCGGGGGAGGCCCTGGACTGCAGCTTCTCTCAGGATGACGTCTATTCGCTTCAGGGAGAGGTGAAGATGGGAGAGATCTTTGAAGAGTTTTATCCGGATGAGACGGCGCTGTATGAACTGATCCTGAGGGTCTTTTATAAAGAATTGTGAAACCTGCATGGAAGGACCGGATATCCACTTCCCGCGGTCCCTGTCGGATCCACGAAGACCCGGCGGATCAGGGGAAGGTGTTTTGCCAGATATTGACAGCCGTTCTTTGACTGTTGATATAGAAGCCACACAGCTTTTTATCATTTTTTAAGAAAGGAGGGTGATTGACATGAAAAAGAAACTTGCAGTGATTCTTTCCCTCATGCTCGCATTTTCCGGCATGACGGCTATGGCATCGCCAAGCCCTTCGATCACGAAGGGAGAAATGAATCAGGTTGTCATCAGCCCCAGCATCAGCAGTACCGAGGCGGGGCCGGCACAGACTGTTCCGGCTGAAAACAGCGCGACGCTTCCCGGCACGGTGTTTACCACCGCGAGCGGGCAGGTTGTGGACGCGGCGGCAGTAGCCATCGTATCCCAGCCCTTAAGCGCTGCACAGGCACAGGCGCAGGCGGCCTCTCTGGTGGCGGCTCTTGCCTCCCCTCAGATGAAGGTCGTGAACTTTACCGGCGTCAGCGGCCTGTCCCTGACGGATTCCACCGGCGCGCTGAATATCGTCAGCAGCATGTCCATCGGCCTGCAGACCGCGGCCGGTGAGACTGTGTCGCAGAACGGGTCCATCTCGACGGCGTTCGTGCTGGATGAGATCCTGGGCGGCAGGACACTGGCGGCCAACGAGACCGTGCAGGCGTTGTACCAGAGGGCGGACGGCACATGGGTGGCGGTGCCCGTGGTCATCATCAACGGCGCCATTGCCATCGCGCTTCCCGCTTTCGGCGGCGCGGTGAACGTGACGTTCCTCGTGACGAAGGGCGCGCAGCTTACCAGCATCCCCGCGGACGCGGCGAAGTCTCCCAGGACCTGACCGGTCCTGCGGGCTGCCTGGACGCAGCGGTGAGAGGAGCGCGTGCCTGTAAAAGGTCAGCACTCCGTTGAATCAGTTTCCAAAAATGTGTGGTTTCGAAAGCATCCCGTCCCCGCCTGCGGGCGGGGCGGGTGCGGGAAAAAGATATGACTGCAGGAGACAGGCCAGGAATGGTTGACATGCACTGCCACATCCTGCCGGGCGTAGACGACGGCGCGAGGGATATGGAGCAGTCCATGCGGATGATCCGGACCGCCTATGAGAGCGGCATACGAAATTTCATCCTGACGCCCCATTATAAGGAAGGGCGACATAACGCGAGCGTTTCCACGATCTGCGGGCGGATGGAGGAGGTGCGGCGGGAAGCGGCGAAAAGGGGGATGGAGGTTTCCCTGTACGCCGGGAATGAGATCCTCTATTCTGGGGAGATCGCGGAGCGGCTGGAGGAGGGCCGTGCGCTTACCCTGGCGGGCAGCCGGTACGTCCTGATCGAATTCTTTCCGGCCCATCCGTTTTCCTACATCAGGAACGCGCTGGATGAACTCGGCGGCATGGGCTACGAGCCGATCCTCGCCCACGCGGAGCGCTACGAATGCCTGCTGCAGAACTGGGAAAACGTGAAGGAGCTGAAGGGCCTGAATGTGGGGATCCAGATCAACGCGGCCAGCATCACGGGCGCCCTCGGGTTTGGCGTAAAGAGGTTTGCCCACAGGCTGCTGAAGGAACGGCTGGCGGATTATGTGGGGACGGACGCCCATGACGACGGACGCCGGTCCCCGGATGTGAGAAAATGCCTGTCCCAGCTTTACAGAAGGTATGATCCCGCATACGCGGACGCGGTCTGCTTTGGCAACGCGATGAAGATAATCAATGACAAAAAACAGGGATGAAGGAAGCGACATGCACGAGACAGACAGAAACGATGAAATCGAGATCGATCTTGGGGAAGTACTGGGCTTAATGCTGCACAGACTGTGGCTGCTCCTCCTTTGCGGGATCCTGGCGGGCGGGGCCGCGTTTGCGCTCAGCTCGTTTGTGCTGACCCCGCAGTATGAATCGACCACAAAGATCTATATCTTAAGCAAGACCGGGGGAGACAGCCTGACCTACAGCGATACCCAGCTCGCCACGCAGTTGACGAAGGACTATGGCGAGCTGATCACCTGCCGGTATGTGCTGGAGTCCGTCATTCAGGAATGCGGTCTGGACGACGATTACGAGGAGCTTCTGGACAGGGTCGATGTGGAGACGATCACGGATACCCGGATCATCAGCATCACCGTGAAGGATCCGGTCCCGGTGGAGGCGCGGATAATCGCGGACTGCATCAGGGACGTCGCCTCGGAGCATATCCAGAACGTCACGGATGTCGAAGCGGTGAACGTGGTGGATCACGCCAACCTGCCTGACGAACCGTCGGAGCCCTCCGTTCTGATATGGACGGCAGTCGGGGGCTTTCTCGGCGTCTTTCTGTGCGCGGCCGTCCTTCTGGTCCTGTATCTCACCGACGATACGATCAAATCCGCGGAAGACGCGGAACGGTATCTGGGGATCAGCACGCTGGCCCTGATCCCTGTCATGGAAGAGGAACATGCCGGAAGAAAGGGCAGGAGAAAGAATAAGAAAGGCAGCCAGGGCGGCGTCAGGCCCCCGTCGGAGGAAGAGGCGGAGCCGGACAAAGAAGCTTCCGACGACGACAGCGAGATCCTGATCGACGATTTTAATGACAGATAGACGGAAGGAAGATTCCCATGCAGGAGATCGAGATCAAACAGCAGGCGCAGGACTTCAGGACGAGGGAGGCCTTTAAGACCCTGCGGACGAACATTGAGTTTTCCGGGGACAGCATCAGGGTGATCGGGATCACCAGCGCGACGCCCAACGAGGGGAAATCGAGCGTTTCCTTTGAACTGGCGCTTTCCTTCGCGCAGGCGGGAAAGAAAACGCTTCTGATCGACGCGGACCTTAGGAAGTCGACGATGAAGTCGCGGTACAGGAAGGGGCGTGTGAAGCTGGGGCTCACGAACTGCCTGGCCGGGAAGCAGGCTTTCGACGACGTCATCTGCGCGACGGATGTCCCCGATTTTTATATGATCTTCGCCGGCCCCGTGCCGCCGAACCCCAGCGAGCTTCTGGGCAATCAGATCTTTAAAAACGCGGTTGAAAAAGCGCGGGAGGAGTTCGATATCGTCATCGTGGATACGCCTCCGATCGGCAGCGTCATCGACGCGGCCGTCGTTTCGAAGTGCTGCGACGGCATGGTGATCGTCCTGGAATGCGGCGCGATCAGCTACCGGTTTGCCAGAAAGGCGAAGGAGCAGTTGGAGATCGCGGACGCGAAGATCCTGGGGTGCGTGCTGAACAAGGTGAACCTTTCCGGGAAGGGGTATTACGGAAAGTATTATGGCAGGTATTACGGGAAGTACTATGGGCAGTATGGGGACTGAATCGCGGACCGGTCCCGCTTCCGTCACGTTATACAAACATAATCAGGCCGCATACGAAGCGGCGTCGGAAATGATGCTGGAAACGGGCAGAGCCGCGGTGATCCATCCCACCGGCACGGGGAAATCCTTCATCGGCTTTAAGCTGTGCGAGGATCATCCGGACAAAACCGTTTTGTGGCTGTCCCCCAGCGAGTACATCTTCCGGACGCAGATCGAGAATCTCAGGGCGACCGGCGCCGAGGTTCCGGGCAATATCGTTTACCTGACCTATGCGAAGCTCATGAACATGGATGAGGCGTCCGTTCGGGCCCTCAACCCGTCTCTGGAGATATGGGATGAGTTTCACAGGGCAGGGGCGGCGCAGTGGCAGACCGGCGTCGCAAGGCTCCTGCGCCTTTTTCCCGACGTGCCGGTGCTGGGCCTTTCCGCAACGGCGGTCCGTTATCTCGACAACCGGAGGGACATGTCGGAGGAGCTGTTTGGGGGAAATATCGCCTCGGAAATGACGCTGGGAGAGGCGATCTCGCGCGGGATCCTGAACCCGCCCCGCTATGTGATGGCGGTTTACTCGTACCGGAAGGATCTGGAGCGGTATCAAAAAAGAATCCTCAGCATCCGGAACAGACGCCAGCGGGATCGGGCCGACCGGATCCTCGAAGCGCTGCGGCGCACCCTGGAAAAGGCGGACGGACTGGATGTGATCTTCCGGAAATATATGCCTGCCCCGCATGGGAAATACATCGTGTTCTGCTCCAATAAGGAGCACATGGATGAGATGATGGGACATCCGGAGTGGTTCCATTCCGTGGATGAATGCCCGCGGGTGTATTCGGTCTATTCCCAGGACCCGGAGGCAAGCGAATCCTTCGATGCGTTTAAGGCGGACAGGGAGGACGACCATCTGCGCCTGCTCTATTGCATCGACGCCCTGAACGAAGGCATCCATGTGGACGGGGTGGACGGGGTGATCCTGCTGCGGCCGACGGTATCGCCCACTGTCTATAAGCAGCAGATCGGGCGGGCGCTGTCAGCGAGCGGCTCCGGGGAGCCGGTGATCTTTGATATTGTCAATAACATAGCCGGATTATACAGCATCAGCGCTATTCAGGATGAGATGCGGGAATTCCGGCAGCTTTACCAGCTTCTGGGAGAACCGGGAATCCTTGTCAACGAGCGGTTTCAGATCATCGAAGCGGTGGAGGACTGCCGCGCGCTGTTCCATGAGCTGGAGGATACGCTCACCGCCTCCTGGGAGTTCATGTATGCGGAGGCGGAAGCCTATTATCGGGAAAACGGCGACCTGCTTCCCGCTGCCGACTACGTTGCGCCGGACGGGACGAAGCTGGGGCTCTGGATCGTTACGCAGCGAACCAACTACCGCAGCGGCGCGGGGATCAGCCAGGAACAGATCGAGAAGCTGAATCAGATCGGCATGAGCTGGCAGACCCAGCAGGAGCGGCATTGGGAAGAAAAATACCGTCAGGCGAAGGAATATCGGGACGCCCACGGCGATCTCCTCCCTACCCGCAGGATGGATCCCGGACTGGCATACTGGATCATCCGGCAGCGCCGGAAGCAGCGGGACGGAATACTTACGGACGAACAGTTCGACAGGCTTTCCGCGCTGGGCATGGTGTGGGAATTTGAGGACGCATGGGAGCAGAAATTTGAAGCGGCAAAGGCCTACCTGAAGGAGCATGGCGATCTGGACATCCCGGCAGCGTATGAAACAAAGGACGGGGTACGTCTGGGAGCGTGGTATCGCGGCGTCAGGAATCAGTATCACAGCGGGACCCTGAAGGAAGAGAGAAGGCGCAGGCTGGAGGGGATCGGGATACAGTGGGAATCCGTTCTGACCCGCAACTGGCAGCAGTATTATGAGCTTGCGAAGCAGTACTATCGGGACCACGGCAACCTGAATATCCATGTACATTACGAGACGGAGGACGGCGTGAGGCTGGGGACGTGGATCTCCCAGCAGCGGTACAACCGGAAGAGGGGAAAATATATTTCGGAGGAACAGATCCGCCTGCTGGATGAGATCGGCATGAGCTGGCATCGGGACAGGAGCAGATGGGAACGCGCATACGGATATGCGAAAGCCTATTTCGACGCGCAGGGCGGGCTGAACCCGCCTGCCGGATACAGGGACGCGGACGGCTTTCCCCTCGGTGCATGGGTATCGGAACAGCGGAAAAAACATGCGGAGGGCAAGCTGAAGCCCGTGCAGATCAGGCGGCTGGAAGCCCTCGGGATCACATGGGATGTGACAGAGGAAGCATGGCTGCGCGGTCTGGAACACGCAAGGGCCTACTACGGCGAACACGGACATCTCGATGTAAAAGGAAGCTATACGGCAAAAGACGGATACCGGCTGGGAATCTGGATCTGGAACCAGCGCACCCGGTATCGGGAGGGAAAGCTGACCGGCGAGCGGATCCGGATGCTGGAGGGATTGGGCATGGTCTGGAATGTCCAGGCGGACAGATGGAACCGCGGATACAGCTTCGCAAAGGCGTACCGCCGAAACGGCGGGCAGGTGCCGGTCCTCTTGTCCTATGTGACGGCGGAGGGATACCCGCTGGGAGAATGGCTCCGCTCACAGGAACAGAGATACAGAAAAGGCGTGCTGGAGGCGGACAGGATTGAGCGCCTGGCGGAAATCGGGATCGTGTTTGATACGACATGAGGGTGCAGCAGAGCTGGCTTTCAGGACGCCCTGTATGGAAAAACGATGAAAAAAATGGTTGAGGTGAAGGATCATGGCTCAGGCTGTTCCGAAGGAATCGATGGTTTCATATGAATTGACGGATGCGGTCGCAGTTCCCATTTATTCGGTTGCCCCAAACAGGCGGTTTGGATACCGGTTTATGAAACGGACCTTTGACATCGCGGCGAGCCTTATTGGGCTGATTCTTCTTTTGCCGCTGTTCTTGATCGTTGCTGCCGCCATTTACATAGACGATCCGGGGCCGGTGCTGTTTTTTCAGGAAAGAAACGGTCTTAACGGCAGGGTTTTCCGTATGATTAAGTTCCGAAGCATGTTTCGGGATGCCCCGGAGAAAAGATTTGAGCTGGAATCCCAAAACGAGCTGGACGGTCCGGCGTTCAAACTCACAAATGATCCGAGGGTTACAAGAGTTGGAAAGCTGATTCGCAAAACCAGTATTGACGAGCTGCCTCAGCTTATCAATATCCTGTTGGGGCAGATGAGCATTGTCGGTCCAAGGCCGCTGCCAACCTATGAGACGGCGCAATTGACACAGCAGCAAAGGAAACGGCTGCTGGCGAAGCCAGGACTGGTATGCTACTGGCAGGTCAGTGGTAGAAATGATGTTCCATTTGATGAGTGGATGCGGATGGATTACCGGTACATAAACGAGGCAGACGTATTGACGGATTTGAAGATCATCTGCATGGCGATTCCTGCCGTGATCAGCGGAAAGGGAGCCGAGTAAGGAAGGGAAAGAACGAAAATGGCAGTATTGATCTGCGGCGGGGCCGGGTATATAGGCTCCCACACGAATAAGTTGTTATCACAGCAGGGATATGAAACAGTTATATTTGACAATCTGGTATATGGACATAAAGAGGCAGTCAAATGGGGAACTTTTATTCAGGGAGACCTGAAAAACCAGGAAGAGATAGAAGCTGTGTTTCAGAAATATCCCATTGACGCTGTGCTCCATTTCGCTGCGTATGCCTATGTGGGCGAGAGCGTGCGGGAGCCGGAAAAGTATTATTTCAACAATGTCGTGAATACGCTGAATCTGCTCCATGTGATGAGGAAGCATCAATGTGACAAGATCATTTTTTCTTCTACCTGCGCAACTTATGGGGAACCTGAAAAAGTGCCCATCACGGAGGAGATGCCGCAGAAGCCGATCAATCCCTATGGAGAGACGAAGCTGACTGTAGAGCGGATTTTCCGGGATTATGGAAAAGCGTATGGATTAAAATATGTCGTGCTGCGTTATTTCAACGCGGCGGGTGCTGACCCGGACGGAGAAATTGGGGAAAGCCATAACCCGGAGACGCATATCATCCCGCTGGTGCTGGATGCGGCGTCGGGAAAGCGGCCGGATATCAAAGTCTTTGGGATGGATTATCTCACGCCGGACGGAAGCTGTGTGCGAGATTATATCCATGTGACAGACCTGGCACGGGCGCATCTGCTGGCGCTGCAGTATCTGGAAAGAGGCGGCGAAAGCGACTGTTTCAATCTGGGGAATGAGAAGGGGACAAGCGTGCTGGAGATTATCAGTGCGGTCAAACGGGTGACGGGGAGAGACTTCACTGTTACACCTTCGCCCCGCAGGCCGGGCGATCCGGCAGTGCTTGTGGGGAGCAGTGAAAAGGCAAAAGCAGTGCTGGGCTGGAAGCCGGAGTACGCCGATATTGATATTATCGTCCGCCATGCGTGGCGATGGCATGAAATGAAAATATACTGATTCAAAACAATTGGGAGACAAAAATGGGTAATCAGGAGACAAGACAAAAATTCACAGTGCCGTATGCAGCAAATCGTGTATGGTCGGTGATGAACGAGCATAAAGCGACTTTAATTATCGCCCAGACTTTACATAATACAGGCATCTCCAGCGCAATCAATGCATGCCTTACTTCCTTATCAGATCGGAAATTGAGAAAGCACCCATCAAGTGCTATGTTGAAAAGCCGAAAATATTATTTGGACAATCAGAAAAGGATAAACGAGCTTTTGCATATCTTTGCCGATGAAAAGTCGAAAATGGTGTGGGGAGGGGTAATCGCATACCGTGCTGATAGAAAGCCGCTGAAAAAAGAACTTATTAGCCCTATACAGGAGCAGTATTTCGCCCCAGATATTATTCACGTTCAAAAGGGGGAAGTATTTGCCGACTGTGGTGCCTTTTCGGGCGATACAATAAGGCTGTTTATTAAAAATGCTGCAAGGGATAATGTTTCCCTTTATAAAATCGTTGCCCTTGAACCGGACAAGACGAACCAAAGCCTGCTGAGATCTGGTTTTGGCGACAACGGTAAAGTTGTGATCGTCGATAAGGGTGTTTCGGATCATGACGCTGTCCTTTACTTTAAAACAAGCGGCGGACAATCACACATTACGCAGGATGAATCAGAAGCAACATGTCAAATTTCTGTTGCGCGCATGGATGATATTCCTATTTGCAAAGATGTGACATGGATAAAGATGGATATCGAGGGTTCTGAATTTGCTGCGCTGCACGGAGCAGAGGAAACGATTCGTCGGAATCATCCCAAACTGACGATTTGCCTGTATCACAGTGACGAAGATATGTTGCGCATTCCTGAATATATCCACGAATTGGTTCCGGAATACAAACTGTATGTAAGGCAATATCGCAACAATGGTACAGAAACGGTACTGTATGCCGTTATTTGAGAAAAATTACTGTAGCGAACGGAAAATTTGCAAAATCCAAAAGGAAGAGTTATGAGTATGAAATCGTATGATTACCTCATTGTCGGTGCTGGATTGTTCGGTGCGGTGTTTGCACGCCGGATGACGGATGACGGTAAGCGTTGTTTGGTTATTGACCAGCGGGACCACATTGCCGGCAATATCTATTCAAAAGAAATAGATGGTATTCAGATTCATATGTATGGTCCGCACATTTTCCATACCGACAACGAAGAAGTGTGGCGATATGTGCAGCGATTCGTAAAGTTTAATCACTTCCGTTATGAGCCGGTGGCCAACTACAAGGGCGAGTTGTACAATCTACCTTTCAATATGAATACCTTCCATCAGATGTGGGGCATCAACACCCCGCAGCAGGCCGGAGCCATCCTCGAACAGCAATGCAAAGAAATAACTGGCGAGCCGAAAAATCTTGAAGAACAGGCTATCAAATTGGTCGGTCGTGATGTGTATGAGAAGCTCATCAAAGGTTATACGCAAAAGCAATGGGGGCGTCCCTGTGACCGACTGCCAAGCTTTATTATCCGCCGCCTGCCGGTGCGTCTGCGGTATGATAACAACTATTTTAACCATTCGTATCAGGGCATCCCTATCGGCGGCTACACCAAAATGGTGGAGAATATGCTTACGGGTATCGAGGTGCGGTTGGGAGTTGATTACTTGGCCAGCAAGGCGGAACTGGACAAGCTGGCGGAAACGGTACTGTACACTGGACCTATTGATGCCTATTTCGGATACAAGTATGGTTCACTGGAATACCGCAGCCTGCGATTTGAGACCGAGATATTGAACTGTGACAACTACCAGGGTGTGGCGGGGATGAACTTCACCGATGCTGAAACACCTTATACGCGCATCATCGAGCACAAGCATTTTGAGTTCGGTAAGGGCAATGCAGGCAAGACGGTTATTACCCGGGAGTATTCAAAGGAATGGCGACCTGGCGACGAGCCGTATTATCCGGTTAATGACGAGAAGAACCAGCGCTTATATGAGCAGTATAAGGAGCTGGCAGCCAAGGAACAAAACATTATCTTTGGCGGTCGGCTAGGTGAGTACAAGTATTATGACATGGATCAGGTTATCAAAGCAGCACTGGAAGCAAACGGACAATACGGCAGGACAGGGTGAAAGAATGAACATTATGTATGTCTCAGATGAGAATTTTGCTGAAATCACAGGGGTATCACTTCTTTCCCTGCTGGAAACTAACAAGCACATGGGCGAGATACATGTATTTATTGTTGAGGATCAAATCAGCAAAGAAAACAAAGAAAGGCTTGTCCAAACAGCGCAGGCATACAACCAGCAGCTTGACTTCATCCCTATGCCGGAGAACGAGAAACTTTTGGAAATTACCCCTCCGACCTCCCGCTGGAAGCGCAATGTATTTGTCCGCCTGTTTTTGGGCGTATTGTTTTCAAAATATCCTGAAGTTGAGAAGGTTCTGTATTTTGACGGGGATATCCTGATAACTGACTCGCTGGAAGAACTGTGGAACACCGATATTACAAACCACTTGGGCGCGGCATGCCTGGAATGCATGAGCAACTTCCACAAATGGGCGATCGGAGCAAAGAAGACCGATAACTACATCAATACCGGCATGCTGCTGATGAATGTGGTGGAATGGCGGAAACAAAATATACAGGACAAGCTCATCAGGCGCATCTATGAGCGTAAGGGAAAAGTGGAATATCCCGACCAGGATATTTTCAACAGCACCATCAGCAACCAGTTTATACTGGTCAGTCCGCGCTACAATCTGACCGCGCTGGCCTACGACTTTACCTATGAGGAAATGCGGATCTACCGTAAGCCGCAATTCGGTTACTCCAAGCAGGAATGGGAAGCGGCGGTCGCGAGCCCGGCAGTGGTTCATTTTAATACCAGTTTTTTGTCTATCCGGCCGTGGTTTGAGGGCAGCAAACATCCCTATGCGGAACTGTGGTGGGAATACCATGCGCACAGCTTGTGGAAGGACACACCGCTGCGTAAGATGAAAGATTTTGAAAAACACGAAAGGGTCGTAAAAATCTATCATGCATTGCCAAGTTGGCTGGCGATCCGCATGGTGGGATTTATGCATTCGTATGTAAAGCCTGTCATTTGCCTTTTAAAATAGAGCGGTGGTAAGGGAGCATAGAACCATGATCAAATCAATGATAAAACGTGCATATTTATCGCTGTATCATACAGGGGTATTCAATTTGCTCCCTGATAAGCAGTTCCTGAAATTAGAATAAATGGCAACAAGGGATGATGGGATAATTTTTATGAAGAAAGGATTTTCCTCAGAGAGAAAGCCGATAGACGTTGGAGCAGCCGTGCGCATATTAAAAGTGGAGTGATTAACATGGAAGGACGAAATGTACTCTTGGTGACCGGAGCAAATGGGTATATAGGCCAGGGCGTTGTAAAGCAATTATTGGATGATGGGTCGAAGGTTATCGCCGTGGATTTTGCCGCGGATCATGTGGACAGCCGGGCTGTCGTTTATCAGGCAGATCTTTTTTCTGTGGAAGATCCATTAAAGGAATTTACATATTATGGAATACAGGCGGAGAAGGTACTGCACCTTGCATGGCGGGATGGGTTTGTGCATAGCGCTCTGAGCCATATAGAGGATATTCCGCGGCATTATATGTTTTTGAAGCGTGTGGTTGATGGAGGTGTGAAGCATTTGTCCGTTATGGGAAGTATGCATGAGGTAGGCTTCTGGGAGGGAAGCATTAAAGAAGATACTCCGACTAATCCGCAGAGCTTATATGGGATTGGGAAGGATACACTGCGAAAATGCGTACAGTTACTTGCTGAAGAGAATGCGCTCATTTATCAATGGATTCGCGGATACTATATTGTGGGAAATACGGAATTTGGAAGTTCCATTTTCTCTAAGATCACAGTAGCAGAGAAGAGGGGGGATAAAGAATTCCCTTTTACAAAGGGGCAGAATCAATGGGATTTTATAGATTACGATGAATTTTGCAGGCAGGTTGCGGCAATCGTTGAACAGGATGAGATCAACGGAGTGATCAATGCCTGTTCCGGAATACCGCAGAAGCTTTGTGACAGGGTAGAACAGTTTATCAGGGATAACCGATATCATATCAGGCTGGCTTATGGGAAGTTCCCTGACCGCCCCTATGACTCAAAAGCGGTTTGGGGGGATAACAGGAAAATACATAAGATCATGGAGAAATATCATGCTGACAATGAATAAAATAGGCGCCGTGGTCGTCCTCTATCAACCCACCAGACAGGAGTATGAGAATATCCATGAATACTGCCAATCTATAGACGAGTTGATCCTGATAGATAATTCCGGGCAGTCCAGTGAACTGATAATGTGGGATGTGTTCAAAAATATTGAGGGATGTGAAATAAAATATCTTCTTTCCCATGAAAATCTGGGTCTGTGTACCGGAATGAACAAAGGGATGCAGATAGCCTTTGAAGATGGGTGCGATTGGTGCTATACCAACAATCCTGACAGTAGGTTTGGCAATGACCTTACCGGAGTTTATAAAAAGGCTCTGGCGGAGAAAAATGATTCAAAGATCGCTATTCTGGGACCTCAATTCTTATATGACAGGAAGAAGTTGAAAAAGCGAGAAGGAGTATATGATGTTGAATGGCTGATGATGTCGGGCTGTCTCGTCAATGTCAAGATATTTTTGCAGATGGGTGGATTTGACGAAGGGCTTTTCCTGGATGGGTTAGATACGGAACTTTGCCTGCGGCTGCGGAAAAAGGGATACCGCGTTTTGGAATGCAGGGAAGCGGTTTTAATACATAAACCAGCCATAACAATGGAAAAAAAGATCCTGTGGTACACACTGAAATATGGCTGGGATAAGCCGGTACGCTATTATTACACGGTCAGAGCCGATGTGTTTATCGACAAGCATTATAAAACATGGTGTGCAAAAGCGGATCTGCTTAAGCGCCTGATGAAGATTTTGCTGTTGTTTGGCGATAAAAGGGAATATCTAAAGATGTATTGGCAGGGAATTTTGGATGCGCAAAGGGGCAGATGGGGTATTTACCAAGATGAAAAAGGCGATTAAGAGGCTGCTAACAAAAAAATATGCCATTCACCCAAAGCAGCTTATACCGTTAATAGAGCAGGCTGACTGTAAGATCGTTTCATTTGATATTTTTGATACCCTGATTAAAAGGAATGTACCTGCTCCGAGGGATGTTTTTCTTCTTTTAGTGGAACATTATCAGAAGAAATTTGAGTACAATCTTGATATGATGTGACTTTTGAGGAAATTTATCAGGCCATTGAGGAGATCAGCGAGGAAGAACGCCAATAGCTGATGGAGAAAGAAATTCGGATTGAGCATGCGGTTTGTCAGCGTTTTATGGGAGGGAGCGAGATGGAAAGTAAATTATCTGTGATCGTGCCAATTTATAAGGTGGAGAACTATTTAAAACAATGTCTGGACAGCATCATCCACCAAACCTTTACAAATTTAGAGATCATTCTGATTGATGATGGGTCACCCGACCAATGCGGAAGGATTTGCGATGAATATGCGGCGTTGGATCCGCGGGTCGAGGTCATCCATAAAAAGAACGGCGGTCTAAGTGCAGCCCGCAATGATGGACTTGCCAGAGCCGCGGGGGAATGGGTCACATTCGTCGACTCAGATGACTGGCTGGATATCAATTTTTACGAGCAGCTTTTCAGTAGTATGCAGAAGCAATCTGCAGAAAATGCAGATGTATATTGCGCCGGCGGTTATATCAGAGAAATCGAGGGAAAGCAAGTTGTTTATCATTCGCCAAATGCCTCTTTTTTGTACGAAGGAGATATAATAAAAGAATATTGTATGGCGAGAGCTATTGTAAAAAAAACGATAGATGGTCGCGGCAATTGGTGTCTGCCATGGGATAAGTTTTATAAAAGGGAGTTTTTGAACGAGAACAATTTAACCTATGACGCGACGTGCCGAGGATGGGAAGATGCACTGTTTAATTTTAAGGTGTTTGATTTTGCCCGGGTAGTGGGGGGAAGTACGGATATCGGATATCACTACCGACTGAACCCTACATCAATAGGGAACAATTACAATAAAGAAAAGCCGCAGGTAGCTTACGATTACATAACAAAATTGCATACCTATTTAGATGCTAATCAATATGACAGGGAAGATATTTTAAAACAGGCGGTTTTTGCCGCGACGATAGGGACTATTTCAGTATGTTGCCGGAGTTGTTATTTCAACTCCAACAATCCAAATGATTATAAAACTGTCGCGGAGGATATAGAAGCACTGAAAGAGAAACCTTATTTCAAGGCGGCCATTCAAGAAAAAGATAACCGATTCTTGACTGGAAAGCAAATTTTATTAAAAGAGATTTTACGCCTGCCGAGGGTATGGCCATTGAAAGTTGGTTTTGCTGCATATGAACATATCTTTTTTAAGACATAAGTACATCGATACTATTACCACCTTGGATTTAGCCAGTGAAAATATTGAACAAAACAAAATTAGCAGTTAATTAGTGGGGATATTTGGATGAATGAGCGAATTACTATTATTATTCCAGTTTATAATGTGGAAAGATTCCTGTGTCAGTGTTTAGACAGTATTATTAACCAGACATATACGAATTTGGAGATTATACTTGTTGATGATGGTTCACCGGACAACTGTGGATCGATTTGTGACGAATATGCAGCGAAAGATTCGCGGATTATTGTAGTCCACAAACCGAATGGTGGCCTTAGCTCAGCCCGCAATGAAGGTATTATCCGGGCCACTGGTGACTGGATTGCTTTTGTAGATTCAGACGATTGGTGTGAGCCAGATTTCTATGAACAGTTACTTCAATCCTGCAGAGGAAAGCAAGCGGATATCATACTTTCCGGTGGCAGGATTCTGGAGCTTGAGAAAAAAAGCAAAATTGAGAGACATTTTCCTGATAATTTTTATTTTACCGAGCGGGAACATATAACGAATTTAATGAGTAATTGGAGTTCTTTTGCAAGTCCATGGGATAAAATGTTTAGGGGTGAATTAATCAAGAAAAACAAACTTCAGTATGATGTGGGCTGTAAAGTGTTCGAAGATGTCTTGTTTAATTTCCAAGCTTTTGATTGCGCTGCTTCTCTTATTGGGTGTCCAGTTGTGGGATATCACAACAGAGTTACATCTACAGGAATTACACAGTCTTTTAACCTGAATAAATTTAAAGAATCATATTATGTTGTAGAGAAAATGCATAACTATACAGAACGTTATGATCTTGGTGAAAATGCGACCCATGCAGTTGACGTCGTTGCTTTGATTGCGGTTTCTTCTTCTTTGAATAAATGTTATTTCAACCCTCAGAATAAAAAGCCATATAAGGAGATTGCGGCAGAAATCAAAAAAATCAAAGGAGTACCATTAATCCATAGGGCGATATGGAGCAATGATAATAGAAATATGAATAAACGCCAAGTATTTTTAAAATATGCGTTACGACTGCCGTGGGTGTGGCCGATAAAATTGTTGCATACGGCAAAGGAAATGCTACCGGCTCATTGATTGTAAGTGGTAGAAAATGCACAGAACCATGGGGCAATGCGAATGATGCTAGTCAAGTAGCTTAATATATGCGTTTGAAAGAAAAACCATAAAAGATGCGGCTATTATGAAACTCTATAGTTTAAATAAACAGGTAAAGATATGCAAAAAGAAAAGATATCTATAGTTGTTCCAATATACAATGTAGAAAAATATATCCACCAGTGCTTGGACAGCATCGTTGGCCAGACGTATCAAAATCTCGAGATTATTCTTGTGGATGACGGTTCGCCAGATGGATGTGGGATGATTTGCGACGAATACGCCAAAAAGGATAGACGCGTAATTGTTGTCCATCAAGAAAATCAGGGAGTATCTGTTGCTCGCAATGTTGGAATTGAGATGGCAACGGGTGAATGGATTATGTTCGTTGATCCGGATGACTGGTTGGAATTGGATTGTTGCGAAAAAGTGATGGAATGTGTGGCCATAAAACCTTGGGATATTGTGTATTTTCAGAGAAGAGATAATAACGAAGCAGGGATTCCGGTTTGGGAATATCCAAAGATGGGATCTTTCCAATTGGATCATGAAAAAATCAAAAAAATGCAAGTGGATTGTATGACGTATCAATGCTCTTTAGGATTTGATACCTCTTCTCCTTGGGGGAAATTATATTGCTTGCAGACTTTGAAAAAAAATAACTGCAGATTTCCGGTTGGACTTAAGAGAAGGCAGGATTTGATTTTTCACCTTTATTTTCAAGACTGTATTGAGCAAGCTTTTTTCCTTGATTATGTGGGTTATAATTATCGCTTTAATGCAAACTCAACCTGTAGGCGATATAATGTGGAAATGCTTGACATATTGCTTATGTTTTTGCGGGAAATGGAGATTTTTATTCAAAAGAATCACGATAATGATGAATTATATTTGAAATTTCTTGGAAATCAAACGATTAGTATATTTAGTGATGTCAATGTTACAATGTTTTTCCATTCTACTGGGCGTATGGACTATTCAGAGTATTGCAAGTATATGGAAAGGTATTACAACAACGATGTTGTCAAGCGATATATTGTTAAATGCTCACTAAGTGATTTTAAAACAATTAGAAGAAAGGTGATCTATCTTTTGATCAGAGATCATCATGTGTTTTTGTATTACGTCATTGCATCAATATATACGACGGCACAAAAAATCTTAGTTGAAAACAAGTTTAACTCACCGCTTTGTTTGAGAGTTTGGTGATTATCGTGCGGAATAAGACAAGGAGAATGTTTATAGATAAAATTAAGATATGAACATAGGATCAAAGTGCATAAACCTAATCATTTCATATGTGTCGTTCTTTTCTGGCACATAACGGAAATGTTTTTCCCATGAGAGTAGACAGTATTTTGGGAATGTCCGTAGAAATGCTGAATTATGCGCAATCCTATGTCGTTTTAAGGTTGCTGTTGATACATTTCTAGTGTGAAATAGTTTTTCAAAGTTTGGAATAGGAATACGAATTTGACTGGTAAGCGACTTTAAATCAATCTAAAACAAAATGCAATATCTTGTAATTACCGGACATCAGGTTTGCTTGGATTATGGCTATGTATTTTGTCAAAAAGTTTTAACCCTTTTTGAGAGGTATTCCGTTTCATATTTAAATAATACATAAAAATGTGCAAGACCTTAGATTAATTAATTTAAAATCAGATGATATGGACATATAAGAGCATATAAGGGAGAATACTTATTTTGAAATTGACGGTGAATAATTTTTATGAAAGCAAAATACTTACTAGAATTTTATTGATTGTTCTGGTTAAACCCCTTTTTTTTTGTGAAATTGGATGGCTTGACAGGCTATATGACTATATAAGTCCTGTGATTGCTATGCTTTTAATTATTGTTTCTATTGTATCTATGCCAATCCCTAAATCTAGGATATGGATAATAATGTTTTATGGAGCTATGTTTTTTACAACAGTTTTCAGTGGTGGAAGTATTTATGAATATATGAAATCAAACTTTGCTAGCTTGGTTTTGTGCCTCATGTTTGATATATGGCTAACAAAAAGTCCTGAAACACTTATTGATGGGTTTAGTATTTTGGAATTGTTGGTTTATGCTAATTTTATTACTGTTCTTTTGTTTCCTAAAGGAATGTATCAAACGGATTTATATTCGGCAAATTGGCTGCTGGGATATAAAAATTATCAAATACGGACAATTTTGCCAATCATATGTATGGCGTTAATTCGGTCATATTGGAAATGGGGTAAAATCGCTTTTAGAGCTTGGATGTTGCTTGCATGTTCTGCTTGTACATTTGTCCTTGTGGATTCGGCAACGGCACTTGTAGGCTACACATTATTTCTTGTGTTATTGATGTTATATCATAGTAAAGAGAAAACGATTCCCCCAATAATCAATTTGACAAATGGGATAATAGTATCTGCGGTGATATTAATAGGTATTGTCTTTTTTAATATACAAACATTTATGTCATTTTTGATTGAAAATATTCTTGGGAAGAGTTTGACTTTTTCAGGTAGATTGCCAGTTTGGAAAATGTCAATATTATATTTTCTGAAAAAGCCCATATTGGGATATGGATATCTCTCTGGTGACGAATATGAACAAATGTATAATTCCATCTTATGGGCAGCGCATCCTCATAATTATATATTATATATTTTGCTGACGGGAGGATTGTTGCTTGGAATAATTACAATAATTGGCTATTGGATGGCAAATCAAAATATTAACAGAAATATCAAATCGATTTATGGAAAGATTGTTCTTTTTACTCTCTGTTGTTTCCTTATTATGGGGATAACAGAAGCAATAACGGCGACAGTATTGTTATACCCAATGCTGGTTTTGGGTATGAATATTGATAAAGTTGCTGCTTTAGGATATCCAGAACGCAGAAAGGTAACGTTAAGAATAAGAAAAGGGCTTGCCAGAATATGAGAGGTTCCAATGTAAAGCAAAATCTTTTTTACCAGATGTGTTATGAGGTTCTGGTTCTCATTCTCCCGCTGATTACATCCCCGTATATTGCGCGGGTGATTGGCGCGGAGGGACTGGGCATATACTCGTATTCCTATACAATAGCCAATTATTTTGTGCTTTTCTCCATGCTTGGGATAAAGAATTATGGATGCCGTGCGATTGCGCAGGTAAGGGATGAACCGGAAAAGCTCAGTATAACATTCAGCAGCTTGCTGTCAGTACATATTATTGTATCGCTGCTGTGCATGACCGCTTATATTTGCTATATATTTCTGCAGGAATCAGAACGCATCTACGCAATTATTCAAGGCGTATTTGTGTTGAGCGCGCTGTTTGATATCAGTTGGTTTCATTTTGGAATAGAAAAATTCAAATTGACAGTTTCCAGAAGCGCTGTTATTAAGCTGTTGAATGTAATTTGCATTTTCCTGTTTGTCAGGAGCCAGAATGATCTTTGGAAGTACTGTCTCATTTTGGCGCTGGGCATACTGCTAAACCAGTTGTCACTGTGGATACCGTTAAAGAAATATGTGCGCATTGTACGACCGGATATGAAAAATATGTGTAGGCATATCAAACCTTTGCTTATTTTGTTTATTCCGGCAATCGCCATTAGCCTGTACAAGTATATGGACAAGATTATGATTGGGGCAATCAGCGGGAAAGAGCAGTTAGGTTTCTATGAGAATGCAGAAAAGGTTGTTAGTGTACCGCTTTCGATTATAGGTGCATTTGGTACTGTGATGTTGCCGCGTATGGCCGGTCTGATACAGTCATCCGGGCAAAGCGTCATTCTGCGTTATATCACGGTTTCAATGCGTTATATTATGTGCCTTGCTTTTGCATTGGCATTTGGACTTGCTGGTATAGGTTGTATTTTTGCTCCGCTTTTTTGGGGAGAGGAGTTTGAGCCGTCCGGCATTATCATGATGGGACTCGCATCTACCATCCCTTTTATTTCTTTTGCGGATGTGATACGTACACAGTATTTGATCCCAGCCAAGAAAGATCGGGAATATTTGTGTTCGGTAATAATGGGTGCGGTTGTCAATTTAATAATTAATTTTGCATTGCTGCCATCATTTGGCGCGGTAGGAGCGACAATCGGCACCATTGCAGCGGAAGCAAGTGTTTGTATCATTCAGATGTGGGCGGTGCGTCATGATTTAGAATTAAAAACATATTTGAAAAATGCGCTGCCCTTTTTCCTGATTGGGTTGATTATGTTTTTTGCTGTTTATCATTTAGGGCAATGGGCTGGAACAACATGGTTAATTCTTTTCCTGCAGATTTTATTAGGTATTGCCGTTTATATTCTGGCTACATCAGTTTATTTCGGTGTGACTCATGAAGATATCTTTATGAGTGCTTTAAGAAGATTGAAAAGGATAGGAAGGAAAGATGCGTTATGAAGGAAGAGAATCCTCATTACCGACGGAGTCGGTTTTATCGGCCTCCACCTGTGCGAAAACTGTTGGAAAGTTGCTGTGGGCATATAAATCTGAACGGTATCCGTTCTTGTCATCGGTTCATGGCAAATTGATTCTGCAGGTATGCCGTCCATGTGAGAATCAGATAATTTAAAAGAATATTTATTCTCACTTTGGATGATAAAAAATATACCATTTCCGCACCTTGACAATTTTATACTTTATATTAGGATTGCCTGATTCATCCTGTGCCTGTCTGTTCTACAGTACAGAAGAAAAGCCGCTAAATGCCATTTAAGGGGGATAAAATAATAAAAAATACAAAAGTTACCCCCTTAACTTGATAAAATGGGAAAAATGATACAGAAGAGAGATGGGATCACCCACAAAAACATCCGGGCATTTACCAGAACTACCTTGTCAGTTTTGAAGTAATTTGATATAGTAAAAACAGGCAGGGAGGGATATATATATGCCGCGAATCATACAAAATGTATTACAACAGTACGTACAGGAGATCATTAAAATATACGGTTCGCACTTGAAGCGGATCATTCTGTACGGATCCTATGCCAGAGGGGATTTCAGAGAAGATTCCGATGTGGATATTATGATCCTGCTGGATCTTACGGATATGGAGAGTAAGGCATACTTCGATCAACTGATAAATGTTACTTTTGATTTTAACATGGAGTATGGGTTGGATATAAAACCGATTGCAAAGAGTTTGGAGCATTTTCGGAAATGGGTGAACACTTATCCCTTCTATACAAATATCAGTAAGGAGGGTGTGATGCTATATGACGCAGCATGAAGACTACGGCACCCGAAAAGATTTGGTTCGATACAGGATCGAAACGGCAAAGGAAGATTTGATCGCTGCAAAGCTTTTATTTGAGGCAAAGGCATATAAACCGGCTAATAACAGGGCATATTACGCAATCTTTCATGCGGTGAATGCCGTTCACGCAATGGATGGGAATGCTTACAAACGGCATAAGGATGCGATTGCGAGTTTTAACAAGAACTATGTAAGGACGGAACTGTTTCCCAAAGAGATGGGGCGTCGGATATCGGGTGCAGAAGCGATCAGGCATGCAAGTGACTACGATGATTTTTATATTGCCAGCAGGGAAGAAACGGAAAAACAGATTACCGTGGCTGAAGAATTTATAAGGATGGTAGAGGACTACTGCTCCCGCTTCCTTGGGCATGATGAGATAAATCCCGGCAAATAGCAAAGCCGTTACGACAAGAGAATCCTGATATAAAGTATGAAATTGTCTGAGAAACAAGAAAACAGACAAGCGTACTTTATATCAGGATTTTTTAATTTCAAATTTTACAAGGAGAATGATCATGCCGTACAAACGAATCCTGGTCACCGGCGGGGCCGGCTTCATCGGTTCCCACCTGTGCGAAAAGCTGCTGAACCAGGGCAATGAAGTCATCTGCCTGGACAACCTGTTCACGGGCAGAAAAGAGAACATTTTACATCTGATGAGCAACCTTCATTTTGAGTTCATCCGTCATGATGTCATCGAGCCGATCTATGTGGAGTGCGACCAGATTTACAACCTGGCCTGCCCGGCCAGTCCGCCCCATTATCAGTTCGATCCGGTCAAGACCGCCAAGACCGGCGTGATGGGAGCCCTGAATGTGCTTGAGCTGGCCAGGCATTGCAAGGCCAGGGTTCTGCAGGCCAGCACCAGCGAGGTCTACGGCGACCCGGAGGTTCACCCGCAGCCGGAAAGCTATTGGGGGCATGTGAATCCGAACGGCATCCGTTCCTGCTATGACGAGGGCAAGCGGATGGCGGAGACGCTCTTTTTCGACTATCACCGTCAGGAGGGCGTGGATATTAAGATCGTGCGCATCTTCAATACCTATGGGCCCCGGATGCGCCCGGACGATGGCCGGGTGGTGTCCAATTTCATCATGCAGGCGCTGCGGGGAGAGGATATCACCATTTACGGCGATGGGAAGCAGACCCGCAGCTTCTGCTATGTGGACGATCTGGTGGAAGGGCTGCTCCGCATGATGAACAGCCGGGACGGCTTTACCGGGCCGGTGAATCTGGGGAATCCAGGAGAATTCACTATGCTGGAGCTGGCGGAACTGGTGCTGAAGCTGACGGGTTCTGCGTCGAAGCTGGTACATAAGCCCCTGCCGCAGGATGATCCGACGCAGCGCAGGCCGGTGATCGATCTGGCGGAAAAAGAGTTGGGTTGGAAGCCGACGATTTCATTGGCGGATGGACTGGAACCGACGATTGCGTATTTCAAAAAACGCCTGTAGACAGACAGGAAGCGAAAAAAGACGGAAAGGGAAGACATTCAGGGTACATAGGAAGATGAACATTACAGTGGTTGGAACGGGATATGTGGGACTTTCCCTGGCGGTTTTGCTGGCGCAGCAGAATACGGTCAGCGCCGTAGACATCGTGCCGGAAAAGGTAGACAGGATCAACAGGGGGCAGTCCCCGATTCAGGATAGGGAGATCGAGGAGTACCTTGCGGGAGGGAAGCTGTCACTGACCGCGACCATGGACGCGGTCTCCGCTTACCGGAAGGCGGATTTTGTGGTCGTTTCCACGCCCACCGACTATGACCCGGATAGGAACTATTTCAATACATCCTCCGTGGAATCCGTGATCGCGCAGGCCCTTGAGACAAATCCGAAGGCGTATATCGTGGTAAAGTCCACCGTCCCCATCGGATTTACCCGGCGCATGCAGGAAGCGCATGGGACAGGCCATATCCTCTTTTCCCCGGAGTTCTTGCGGGAGGGCCGGGCGCTTTATGACAATCTGTACCCGTCCCGGATCATTGTGGGCGCGGACGGGGAGGATGCGGAGGCGCTGGAGCAGGCCGGGGTCTTTTCCGGGCTTCTGAAGCAGGCCGCGAAGAAAACGGATGTGGATGTCCTGATCATGTCCCCCACGGAAGCGGAGGCGGTAAAGCTGTTCGCCAATACGTACCTTGCCCTCAGGGTGGCGTATTTCAACGAGCTGGACACCTATGCGGAGATGAAGGGGTTGGACGCGAAATCCATTATTCAGGGCGTTGGCCTCGACCCGCGGATCGGTTCGCATTACAATAATCCCTCGTTCGGATACGGAGGATACTGTCTGCCGAAGGACACGAAGCAGCTTCTGGCGGATTATGACGGGATACCGGGCGATCTGATCGCGGCCATCGTGGCCTCCAACACGACCCGGAAAAAGTATATAGCAGAACGGGCTTTGCAGAAGGTCAAAGGCGCCGAACACGGTGGAAAATCCCGTATCATCGGCATCTATCGCCTGATCATGAAGGCCGGTTCGGACAATTTCAGGCAGTCTGCGATTCAGGACGTGATCCGTTTTTTGCGGGCGGACCAAGCGTGTTCCGTGGTGATCTATGAACCAACGCTGGATGCGGACGGGTTCGCGGGGTGTGAAGTGATCCGGGATTTCGATGTGTTTGCGAAGCGAAGCGCCCTGATCCTCGCCAATCGGATGACGCCGGAGCTGCAGTGCGTACAGGAGAAAGTGTACACGAGGGATATTTTTGCTGTTGACTGAAAGCCGGGGATGGGAAAGGACAGTTCGGGGCATGGGAAGCGGCCATCATCGGGAGCGTCGGCTGAAGCCCAGGCTGGGAAGGGGCAGGTATTGGGAAACGGCGGCGCGCCGGGCAGAGGACCACGCAGTAGGAGAAAATTCATGTCAGAATTATTGCAGCTCATTGGGAAAAGAATCCGGGAATTTCGGAAAATGCGGCATCTCAGTCAGGGGGAGCTGGCAGAAAAATGCGGTCTGCATCCCGCATACATAGGGCAACTGGAGCGCGGAGAGAAGAACGCCACGCTGGCATCCATTCAAAGCATCTGCCGCGGGCTTCAGATCACAATGGATCAGCTTCTTTACGGCATCATGCCGGATGATACGGAGGCCGGAAGCTTCTGCGCCATGAATCAGATCAATCAACTTCTGGAAGGGCTTGCCGAAGCGGATCAACTGGCCATTTATCACATGCTCGTGGAGGCCCTGAGGCTGAAATCCTAACGGGAAAACCGGCGGCGCGATGATGCTCCGGGGTGTCAGATTGCCCGTTCTCCTCGCGCCGCTTTCGGTCACAGGATGTTGGAAGGAATATAGCAGTTGTTTTCATCTATGGGGAACGGGGCGTCGGCCATGCAGACCACGCCGCCGTTCCCCAGCTTTTTTCCCGCGGCG
Organism: uncultured Eisenbergiella sp.; assembly: GCA_947627215.1. Taxonomy (GTDB): domain Bacteria; phylum Bacillota; class Clostridia; order Lachnospirales; family Lachnospiraceae; genus Gallintestinimicrobium. Next base: position 40,534 of record CANQVD010000009.1, on the reverse strand, counting down.
GCAAGGACGGAAAACGTTCTGACAGCCCGCTTATCCGGGGCGGTTCCTTTTTTGATCTCCAACGGATGGAGGATGTTATCCTTTTCGATCACAAGGTCGATTTCTTTCTGCCCTTTGTCCCGGTAGAAGTTGAGGTTGACGCTCTCTTTTCCGTAGGTGTAGTTGCGAAGCAGCTCGCCGACCACATAGTTTTCATAAAAGTGTCCCGCCGCCGCGCCGTTCATCAGGACGTCCCTTCCTGTCCATGAGGACAGATAGGCGCATAGCCCGGTATCGCAGAAGTAAAGCTTTGGTGTCTTGACAAGCCGCTTTAATGCATTGGAAGAATACGGTTCCAGCAGATGAACGATCCCCATGGACTGCAGCACTTTGACCCATTCCTTTGCCGTGACGCCGGACACGTCCGCCGAAACAGCGAGGTCGTTATAATTTAAGAGCTGTCCGCTGAAAGCAGCGCAGGCGCGTAAGAATTTGCGGAATCCTTCCGTGTCCGTGATTCCGTTATCGTCCACCGCATCCCGCATCAGGTAGGTTTCAATGTAGGAGTTGAAGTATTCCCGAAGCTGTTCTTCGTCCAGTGCCTGAACGTCAGGAAGGCCGCCGCGCCAGATATGCTCAAAAGTGTCGCAAATGTTGTTTTCCGGAAACAGTCTGCTTCTTTTTTGCAGGGCGTCCAGGGAAAAGTCCAGGCTGTCCTTTGGGCGGATCCCGAGCAGCTCCCGCTGCGATAAGCTGTACATTTTCAGGACGCAGATCCTCCCGGCGAGGGAATCGCCCGCTCGCCGGACAAGCCTCCTGCTCTGGGATCCGGTGAGCCAGAACAGTCCCCGTTCCTCGGTATTGTCGCAGATGATTTTGATCGTTTCAAACAGCTCCGGGGCTTTCTGCGCCTTGTCGATTAAGAGCGGGGGCTTAAAGGTTTGGAAGAACAGCTTTGGATCGTTTCTCGCAAGCTCCCTCGTCTGCTGGTCGTCCATCGTGACGCACTGACGTCCCTGCCGGTCCGCCAATCGGCGCAGCATGGTGGACTTGCCGACCTGCCGCGCGCCCACCACCATAACCGCTTTGAACACTCCGGCCATGCTTAAGAATTTTCGTTCTAATTCACGTTCAATATACTGCATTATGAAAAACCTTGTCCAAAATAAAGTATAATTTATTTTAGTACAATGTTATCCTCCTGTCAAGGCGATGTAAACGGAGTGACCGGCTGATGCTGCAGGTTTTCTTAGTGTATTTCTTAAAATACGGCTTATTGGCAAGCCGATCGAAGAGACGGAACATTCATAAGCGTATATGAGATCAGGTGTGTAATTTTCAATCATCCATGCTGTGAAAGGGCCCCCCGGCCCGCTATCTGCCAAGCGTATTCTCCAGATCCTTTTTGATCGTATAGATCGCCGCCCCGTAGTAGCAGGTGAGAATGACAAGGATCAGCAGACAGGGGATCAATACGCCAAAGCGGAAGCCAATGCTGCCGATATAGGTAAATACCTTATATCCATATCGGACCATAAAGGAGTAGATCAGCGGCAGGGCCGCGACAAGGGCAGTAGCGCAGGGCAGGAAAAAGTACACGGCGCTCTGTCTGCTCACCATCTTTGTGATTTTCTGCCGGTCCGTTCCGATCTGGAATAAGGTACGGTATTGGGCGCGCTGGCTGACCGTATCGGTCGTAAGATGCAGGGACAGAACGGTCATACAGATGATAAAGAAAACGATGCCGGTGTAAATTCCCAGAAGACGCATGCTGGTTGCGGTCAAAGCAATGTCGTTCTGCTCCTGGGTCCGGAAACGGATCGGCCCGATAAAGCTCATATAATTTTTGTCAGACTGATATTTTGTCTCGTACCGATCAAACAAATACGCATATCTATCGTGGAAAGCGGCCGAAATCTCATCGCTGATGGTGCCGCAGAGACTGTACGGAATAGCTTCCCCGGTATTGGCATAATAGCAGGTGCAGGCCAGGTGTAGCTTCTGACAAATGTCATCCGGGAAGATGAGGATCGAATCGTCAGAGTGAAACAGGTATTGTCCCAATGGATCATTATAAACTGCCGGCTCTGACAGATTGAGAATCGTCCCGTCATCTAAGCGAATGGCCCTGCTGCCGCCGCCTAAAGAATCCTCGAAGGCGTCCCTATCCATTTCATAATCAAGATGAACGAAAAATTCACCCTCGGCCAGACGGATCGGTTCTATCCCCGCCATTTCCCGCATACGGTTGTAATCGGAAATACGCATAGCCAGCCTCGGCAAGTCGCGCCAGTTTTCTCTCTCGGCCACCGTATTAAAATCCCGTTCCCATATAAAATAGCTGCGCTGGGAAATCTCTTCCGAGACTGTGATATGATGTTCCCCCAGAATATCCTCCACAAAGGAATAATCGATCTGAGGGATGTCGTCTATTTCATCAATATACCGATAGGTATTGTAGATCATCAGGTCATAGGGCATACGGTAGTCCAGAAAGCCCACGGAGATCTCGGCCAGGATCGGCATGATCACAAATGCGACCAGTGAGATCGTGATCGCCAAGGTCGAGATAGAAAGGATCTTCGCGGTAGAGTAAATCTTTTGAGAGAGGTTCCCGAGCAGCACGGAATTTGTCCCGCGGTTTTTCCATTTTTTCCGGCCCCGGATGACCGCTAAGATCCACACGACGGAATGATACATGGAAAATATGCCGATGATGGCCGCAGCAATCGCCGCAGCCTGAAAACGGTTGCTGATCTCCTCCGGAATATTTCCGGCGTAGACGCCGTTTTGACGGGTGAACTGGACCAGTACTGCCCCGGTAATCCCGAAGCATAAGATCGTGATAAGAACCGAAAGAAAATAATTTCTCTTTCCCGTATTCCGGCTTTCGCCGTTTCTGTTTTCATTCAGCAGATCGATCAGTTTTATTTTACGGATTTTGCGGCTGTTGGCGAGCCCCACGAAAAGAAATGCCGCGCAAAAGAACAGGATCGTCAAGGCCATTGTATCCGGATAAAAACTAAACCGAAATTCTCCGGTCCCTGTAATGGTCCGCATGACGAAGGCTGTGACGGCGCCGGACAATACGGTTCCGGTCAGGCACCCCAGGAGCACCGCGCCCGTTCCAAAGAGAAATGTCTCCCCGAAAAAATGCCCTGCCGCGGTTCGCTGTTCCATGCCGAGGATCATATAGACAGAAAATTCCCGGCTGCGCTGCTTCAGCATATAGCTGTTGATATACCGAATCAAGGCAAAAAATATAATGGATATTGCCAACACAGCATATCGGATCGTATTTTGAAACAGGGAGAGGGAGTAGTTCCCGCTGCCGCCCAGAATGTCGTTGCTGCTGCTGGTCAGGGAGAGAAAGGCAAAAAACAGGGTGCTGCTGATGACCAGGGTGAAGAAATAGAGACAATAGTCCCGCAATGCTTTTTTGATGTTGTTCCGGAAAAGCTTAGCGTACATCGCCCTGACCTCCTCCCAGCATGGTGAGGACACTCAGTATCTTTTCAAAAAATGCTTTTCGGGAATCGGAGCCTTTTAGGATTTCCGTGAAGATCCTGCCATCCCGTAAAAACAAAATGCGGTTCGCATAGCTGGCGGAAAAAGCGTCATGCGTTACCATCAGGATCGTTGCTCCCAACTGCTCGTTAATACGCTGCATGGTGCCAAGAAGCATTTGGGACGAATGGCTGTCCAGCGCGCCGGTGGGTTCGTCGGCAAGGATCAGCTTCGGCCTGTTGACAATGGCTCTGGCACAGGCGCAGCGCTGCTTTTGCCCGCCGGACACCTGCCAGGGATACTTGTCCAGAATGTCTGTAATGCCCAGAGTACCGGCCATTTCCGCCACTTTTCCCTCGATCCGGGAGGCAGGCACCTGGTTGATCGTCAGGGCAAGAGCGATATTCTCGGAGATCGTCAGCGTGTCCAGCAGATTGAAGTCCTGAAAGATAAAGCCGAGATTTTCCCTGCGGAACCGAGCCAGTTCCTTTTCTTTGATCTCCGTCACGTCGTTCCCGTCCAGATAGATATGTCCCGCGCTGACGGTATCTATCGTGGAGATGCAGTTCAGCAGCGTTGTCTTGCCGGAGCCGGACGCGCCCATGATGCCCACGAACTCCCCCTCACTGACGGAAAAGCTGATGTCGTCGATGGCTTTCGTAAGGTTCCCCTGATTGCCGTAATATTTCTGAATATGCTCCAGACGCAATATTTCTGACACGATCTGCACTCCTTCCCAAGCGGTGCTGACATCGAAAAACCTTCGGTTTTCCTGGGCAGCGGGCGTTCGCCCTGTCAATCCGGCGCCTGGGGAATCCGTCTGCAGGCAGCCGTTTTCCCATTCCCGGATTTGCGCGGCTTATTGCTTTCGCGAATATTATAACGGAACCGCCCGGTCGTTTGTATCGGTTTTTCTTACGAAGTTCTGACAAAAATGTAAGAAGTGCAGGGCGTCAGCCCTGCACCTGATGGACGAGATCATTGATATGGAAGGAAAGCTGGAAAACCGTTTCCTCATCGGAAGCTGCCGTCAATCCAATCCCCAGCTTATCACACAGGCGTTTGCACAGATAAAGCCCGATACCCGTCGCGTCCTGCGAGGCGCTTCGTCCGTTTTCCCCGGTGAAGCCCTTTTCAAATATGCGGGGGAGGTCGCCTGCGGTGATCCCCATGCCGTTGTCCGCGATGCACAGCGATACTTCATTTCCGCCATGCTCTGTATAAAAGCGGATCTTCGGCGATCCTGTGCGGTATTTGACCGCATTGACGATGAGCTGATCCAGGATAAAGCACAGCCATTTTTCATCGGAATACACGCTGTCGTCGGTTTCCGTTAGGACGATCTGCACGCTGTACTGACGGAGCAGATACCTGTTTTCCGCGATCGCCTGATGAACGACATCGAAAAGACGGATCTCCCGCACGAGATAATCCTTTTCCGGTTGTTCGCTCCTGGCATAAAACAGGGCCTGCTCGGTATAGTGGGTTATCTGTTCAAGCTCCGCGAGCAGGTCTTTGGAAAGATTCGATCTGTGGTTTTCGCAGATCAGCTTCATGGCGGTGATGGGCGTTTTGATCTCATGGATCCACTGCTCGATATATTCTCTGTATTCGGCCTGCTCCCGTTTTGCCCCGCTGACCTGCTCCAGCATGGCTTTCCCGACCAGCTTCAGGAGCCGGTAAAATACCTGATCGTCAGCCCGGGCAGGGCGCTCCATCACCTCCGGGAGCAAATAACGTTCTTCAAGCTGTTCAGTTAAACGCAAAAGCGCATCCATCTGCGATTTTCTGAGGAGGTATGCCCCTGTCAGATACCCGGCCAAAACCGCGCCCCAGACGGATAAGATCAGGATCAGGCTGTCGCTGTTGATTCCGTTCAATAAGAGAAAAACGGTCAGCGCCGCCATGCCGGCGCCGTTCAGAATGAGGAGCGGTATTTTCTGCTTCCAGTACAATTTTCCGTTCATATGGAGTACCCCTGCCGGTGTCTTGTCTGAATGAAATCACGCAGGCCGATGGAGGCCAGCTTGTCGCGGATCCGGTTGACATTTACGCTCAGGGCGTTATCATCCGCATAGAGCTGATTATCCCAGAGAAAATCGATCAGGTCATTTCGTGAGCAGATCTTTCCCGCGTTCTTATAGAGATAATACAGGATCTTCAGCTCGGTTTTTGTGAGGTCGATCTGCCGCCCGTGAAATTCGAGCCTGCCGCTTTCCAGGTGCAGCAATGTATTCCGGTACGGTATGACTTCCTGATTGCCGGTCGGATAGGCCCGTTTCAGAAGCGAAGCGATTTTCGCCAACAGAATGGCCGTATTGTATGGTTTTGTGATATAGGCGTCTCCGCCCAGCATGATGCTGTTCAGCTCGTCCATATCCGTATTACAGCCTGTCACGAAAACGATGGGGACATCGGAAAACGTGCGGATTTCGGAACACAGGGAAAAACCGTCTTTGCCGGGCAGCCGGATATCCAGCAGGATGAGGTGCGGAGACTGTTCCCTGACTTCATTGATCGTTTGGGAGAAATCCGATACCGTTATCGCGTCATAGCCGTTCCCGCGGAGCATGTTTTTTAATTCCGTGCGTATCACGGGATCATCTTCGACGATCATGATCTTATATACTGCCATCCTGGGTTTCCTCCCTGTCATTGTCTGTCGCCGGCCGGCTTCATCAAAAAAGGATCAATCTCATTTTATATGGCGCGGCGAACAAAAGCAACAGTCTGACATATGATTCAAAAGACTTTGGACTCGCTTTTGTCCGGTGAATTTTGTTGACAGTGCCCGGTGCGGGTGATATGATATTTTCAATATAGGAAAATACCGGAAGGCCCGCGGGGCTGACGTTCCGGCGCTGGATAGACAGCATGAAGGAGGTAGCTATGGCGATTTTCAAGGGAGCTGGCGTGGCGATCATCACGCCTTTTCATGAGGATGGATCGGTGGATTATGAAGGGTTCGGAAGACTGATCGAATTCCAGATCGCCAATCAGACGGATGCGATCATTGTCTGCGGGACGACGGGAGAGTCCTCCACGCTGACGCATGAGGAGCATCTGGATGTGATCCGCTATTGCATCGAGAAGGTGAACCACCGGATCCCCGTGATCGCGGGAACGGGTTCCAACTGCACGCAGACTGCGGTTTATCTGTCCAGGGAAGCGGAGAAGCTGGGAGCGGACGGACTGCTTCTGGTGACGCCTTACTATAATAAAGCGACACAGAAGGGCCTGTACCAGCATTTCAAAACGGTGGCGGATTCCGTGAAGATCCCGGTCCTTTTGTACAATATCCCCGGCCGCACGGGCGTGACGATGAATCCGGAGACCGTCGCGAAGCTCTGTACCGAGGTGGAGAATATCGTGGGCGTGAAGGACGCCACCGGCAATATCGCCCAGGTCGCGCATCTGATGCAGTTGGCGAAGGGCAAGGTGGATCTGTATTCCGGCGAGGACGGCATCATCGTTCCGCTGCTTTCCCTGGGCGGCAGCGGCGTCATTTCCGTTCTTTCCAATATCGCGCCGAAGGAAACGCACGAGATCTGCAGCCGTTTCTTCGAAGGGGATGCGGCGGGAAGCTGTGAGCTGCAGCTAAAGGCGCTGCCGCTGGTGGACGCCCTGTTCTGCGAGGTGAACCCGATCCCGGTGAAGAAGGCGGCCGAGCTGATGGGGATCTGCGGCAGCACGCTGCGCATGCCGCTGACCGAAGTGGAACCGGAGCACGCGGCCGTGCTGGAACGGGAAATGAAAGCTTTCGGCTTAATATAAGGAAGAAAGGAAACGGGCCGGGAGCACATCCCGGCCCGCGTCAATAAAGAAGGAAAGCGCCCCGGAGAGCGGCGGGAATGGAGGAATCATGATAAACGTACTGATGCACGGCTGCAACGGCCGGATGGGCCAGGTCATTTCGAAGATGATCGAGGCGGAGGAAAATATGCGCATTGCGGCCGGTGTGGACGCAAATGCTGTGAAACAGAACGGTTATCCGGTCTATCAGAGCCTTGCGGAATGTCCCGAAAAACCGGATGTGGTGATCGATTTTTCCACGGCGTCGGCGGTGGACGGCCTGCTGGCCTACTGCACGGAGAATCAGATCCCCTGCGTGCTCTGCACCACCGGCCTTTCCGAAGGACAGCTCGCCCATGTGAAGGAGGCGGCGGAAAAGACGGCGATCTTACGTTCCGCGAACATGTCCCTCGGCATCAATCTTTTGATGAAGCTGCTGCGGGAGGCGGCTCCGGTGCTGGCGGCCGCGGGCTTCGATATCGAGGTGGTGGAAAAGCACCACAATCAGAAGCTGGACGCGCCCAGCGGGACGGCCATCGCCCTGGCGGACGCCGTTAACGATGTTTTCGAGGAAAAATATGAGTATGTTTTCGACCGCAGCGCGCGCCGGCAGAAGCGGCCCGAAAAGGAGATCGGCATTTCCGCGGTCCGCGGCGGTTCCATCGTGGGCGAACACGAGGTGATCTTCGCGGGCGCGGACGAGGTGATCACCTTTTCCCATACCGCCTATTCCCGCGCGCTGTTCGGCAGGTGCGCGGTGGAGGCCGCGAAGTTTCTGGCCGGGCGTCCGGCCGGCATGTACAGCATGGCGAATGTGATCGACGGAGAATGAGCTATGTTGGAAGATCAATATTATCTGAAGAGCCTGTCCAAACAGTTTCCCACCATCGCGGACGCCGCCACGGAGATCATCAACCTGCAGGCGATCCTGAGCCTGCCCAAGGGGACGGAGCACTTCCTGACGGACATTCACGGGGAATGGGAGCAGTTCAATCACGTGCTCAAAAACGGCTCCGGTTCCGTGAAGCGCAAGATCGACGAGGAATTCGGCAACACGCTGAGCGTGAAGGACAAGCGCAGTCTGGCCACGCTGGTCTATTACCCGAAGGAAAAGCTGGAACTGATCATCCAGGGGGAAGAGGATCAGGAGATCCTGGACGACTGGTACAAGATCACGCTGCACCGGCTGGTGGCGCTGACCAAACGGGTTTCCTCCAAGTATACCCGTTCCAAGGTGCGCAAGGCGCTGCCGCCGGATTTTTCCTATGTCATCGAGGAGCTGATCACGGAAAAGGAGGAGGTCCAGGATAAGGAGCTCTATTATAACGAGATCATCCACACGATCATCCGGATCGGGCGCGCGCCCCAGTGCATTGCGGCGCTCTGCAATCTGATCCAGCGGCTGGTGGTGGATCATCTGCACATCGTGGGGGATATTTATGACAGAGGCGCTGGTCCGCACATCATCATGGATACCCTGAGCCAGTATCATTCGGTGGACATTCAGTGGGGCAATCACGATATCGTCTGGATGGGAGCGGCCAGCGGGCAGACGGCCTGCATCGCCTCCGTCATCCGCGTTTCGGCCCGCTACGGCAATCTGGACATCCTGGAGGAGGGCTACGGCATCAACCTGATCCCCCTGGCGACCTTCGCGCTCAAGACCTATGCGGATACGGACTGCAGCCTTTTCACGATCAAATACGGAGACGATTACGATACCAGAGATATGCAGTTGGATATGAAAATGCACAAAGCCATCACCGTCATTCAGCTCAAGCTGGAGGGACAACTGGTGAAGAGCCATCCCGAGTTTGAAATGGACGATCGGCTGCTGCTGGACAAGGTGGATTTTGAAAACGGGACGGTCCGCATCGGCGGCAAAACCTATCCTATGAAGGATACGGATTTTCCTACCGTGGATCCGAAGGATCCGTACCGGCTGACGGAGGAGGAGGCGCTGGTGGTGGAACGGCTGCGCCATGCGTTCACCCACTGCGAGAAGCTGCAGCGCCATGTGCGCTTCCTGTTTTCCAAGGGCAGTCTCTATAAGGTGCACAATTCCAACCTGCTCTATCACGGCTGCGTGCCCATGGATGCGGAGGGGAATTTCAAAGAGGTCAATGTATATGGGAAGCGCTACAGCGGGAAAGCGCTGTACGACGCGCTGGAGACCTATGCCAGAAAGGGCTATTATTCCAAGAACCGGGAGGAGCGGCAGAAGGGCCGGGACATCATGTGGTATATCTGGACGGGCCCCAATTCCCCGGTGTTTGGCAAGGATAAAATGGCCACCTTCGAGCGGTACTTCATCGGTGATCCCGAAACCCATAAGGAAACGAAGAACGCCTATTATCGTCTGCTGGACGACGAAGAGGTGATCAACCGGATCCTGCGGGAGTTCGGGCTGGACGAGGGTCATTCCCATATCGTCAACGGCCATGTGCCCGTGGAGATCAAGAAGGGACAGACCCCCATCAAATGCGGCGGCAAGCTTCTGATCATCGACGGCGGCTTTTCCAAGGCCTATCAGAGCAAGACCGGCATCGCGGGCTATACGCTGGTGGCCAATTCCCACGGCCTGAACCTGGTGGAGCACAGGCCCTTTGAATCCGCGGAAAAGGCCATCCGGGAGGAGACGGATATCGTGTCCGACACGATCATTGTGGAGACGGCTTCCCACCGCCTGCATGTGGCGGACACCGACGTGGGAACGGAACTGAAAGAAAATATCGCCCATCTGGAGGCGCTCCTGGAGGCTTATATGGACGGCTCCATGATCGAGAAGGGCGTCTGAGACGGCATGGAGTACGGCAGACAAAAAGCAGGGATAGCCCCTGCTTTTTGTGTCGGCGCATCTCCGGGTGCCCTTGCGGGCGCATCTCCGGGTACACCTGCGGCCGCATTGCGGCCGTCTGTGTCGGCGCGCAGCTTTAGCGGCCGTCTGTGATGTCGCGGACGCCGCTGCCGATATCGTCCGCAATCTCACCGATGGCGTTGCCCGCATCGTCGATCACGTTGCCCACCGCGTTGCCGGCTTCATCCAGCGCGCCGTTGTTTCCGTTCGTCCCGGCACCGTCTGTTCCGTTTATTCCGGTGTCATCGTTCCCATTCGGATCGGTGTCATCGTTCCCGTTCGGATCGGTGACGGAGTTGGTCAGGGAATCGCCGTTGGTGTCATGTCCTGCGCCAACGCCTGCATCCGTGTCGTTTTTCGCGGCGCTGTTCTGTCCGCCGGCGGCGGATTCCTGCTGGCTTTCCGAGGCGGAGCTGCCGGCCATGTCATTTTGACCGTCCCTGCGGTCGCTGTTCCCGCAGCCTGTCGCGAAGAACAGCATGCAGACCAGAAGACCCAGCGGGACCGTTTTCCAGAGCTTTTTCATGTTTTCCTCCCTTTCTGCCGCAAAGCGGCTGTCTGCTGATGGTTTTTGTCAGACAGAGCGGCTCGGATTCCCGGCCAGAAGGAAAAAGGCCGGATATGGAACCGTTCCGCGCCTAGTATGCGAGTTTTCGTTGCATAAAATGCATCTTTCCTGTAAAATGGATGTAAAAGGAAGTTTTCGCATTTTTATGTCGAAGGAAACGGGAGGGGACATGGAGTTAAGGCCGTGCATCGATATTCATAACGGAAAGGTGAAGCAGCTCGTGGGGGACAGCGTGCGGGACTGCGGCGACCGGGCCGCGGAGAATTATGTCGCGCGGGAGGGGGCGGCCTGGTATGCGCGGCTATTTGCGCAGCGGGATCTGAAAAACGGCCATGTGGTCATGCTGAACCACAGGGACAGCCCTTATTATGAGGAGACGAAGCGGCAGGCGCTGGAGGCGCTGCGCGCCTATCCGGGCGGCCTGCAGATCGGCGGCGGCATCACGGCGGAGACCGCGCAGGAATATCTGGATGCGGGCGCGTCCCACGTCATCGTCACGTCCTATGTTTTTCAGAACGGAACCATCAGCTTTGAACATCTGTACCGCCTGATGGAGACCATCGGCCGCAGCCGTCTCATACTGGATTTAAGCTGCCGCAGGCGGGACGGACGCTATTATATCGTGACCGATCGCTGGCAGAAATATACGAATGTGGAGCTGTCTCCGGATATTCTGACGATGCTGGCGTCCTTTTGCGATGAATTCCTGATCCACGGCGTAGATGTGGAGGGAAAGCGCAGCGGCATCGAGGAGGAGCTGATCGAAATGCTGGGCCGCTGGAATCAGATCCCGATCACCTATGCGGGCGGCATTCACGCCTTTGAGGACATCGATAAGATCAGAAACGCGGGAAAGGATCGCATCCACATCACCATCGGCACGGCGCTGGACATTTACGGCGGCCATATGGGACTGGATGAAGTGACGCGCTATGTGCGCGCAGAGGGGAGAGATTGAATCATGACGCTGGAGCCGGAAGATTTACTGCAGAGCATCCTGGACAGTCTGGGGCGGATTCGGCATATCGATCCGCAGGAAATACCGGATATCGAGCTCTATATGGATCAGGTGACGACCTTCATGAGCAGCCGTCTGAAGAACAGCACAAGAAATCCGCAGGAGGATAAGGTGCTCACCAAGACGATGATCAACAATTATGCCAAAAACGATCTGCTGCCGCCGCCGGTGAAGAAGAAGTATTCCAAGGAGCATGTTCTGCTCCTGATCTTTATCTATTATTACAAAAATATCATGTCCATCAACGACATCCAGACGATCCTGAAGCCCATCGCGGATGAGTTTTTCCAGAAGGACGAGGGAATGCGGCTGGAGGATGTGTACAACGAGGTGTTTTCCCTGGAGCCGGAAGAGGTGGAGCGCCTGAAGGAGGATGTGAAGATCAAGTTTCAGAAGGCGGGGACGACCTTCGGGGAGGCGCCGGAATCGGAGCAGCGTTTCCTGCAGATGTTTTCCTTCGTCTGCATGCTCAGCTTCGATGTCTATGTGAAAAAAATGATCATTGAAAAGCTGATCGATATCTATACGGAGGAGAAAAAGAAGGCCGAGGGCAAAAACGCACAGAAAAAATAGCCTGAAACGGAGAAAAAAATTAAAATCAGGGCTTGATTCTTTTTCGGAAAGTGGTACAATATCATTTGTCAGCACATGGAAGCATAGCTCAGCCGGGATGAGCGTTCGCCTCACACGCGAGAGGTCATGGGTTCGAGCCCCATTGCTTCCACTGACTTGGGCTCGTAGCTTAGCTGGGAAAGCGCTGCGTTCGCAACGCAGAGACCGAGGGTTCGAATCCCTTCGGGTCCATTGAGATCAAAGAATCCGAACACTGGCAGTTGTCAGCGTTCGGATTTTTTTGTGCGTCTGGCAGGAGGCCGCCCGCAGGACCGCCTTCGCACTCCCGGTGGGCCGCCCGGTCGGCACGGATGCGCCGGCCCTCTTCAGTCCCCGGTGGATTCCCGATAGATCAGGCTCGTTTCCGTGTGGACAGTGCGGAAATTCAGAGAGGGCTCCTGGATCCGGGACAGGAGCAGTTGGACGGCGGACGACCCCATGATCTGACTGTGAATGTGCACTGTCGTCAGAGAGGGAGCGATCACCCTGGATTCCGGGGCGTCGTCGAAGCCGCACAGATAGACGTCCCTCGGGACGGAAATGCCCAGCTTGCGGAAGACCATCAGTGTGTCCATGGCGATGAAGTCGTTGGCGCAGAGGAAGACATCCGGGAGCCGGTCCATTTGCCGTATTTTTTCGGAAATGTAATCCCGATACGCCTCAAAGCCGGGCGTCCTTGCCCCATCCCGGTTGCCGGTGATCAGGTACTGCGCCGGGCATTCCAGGCCGGACAGGTACATGGCGTTCTGATAACCCATGAAGCGTTCAAAGAAGGACTGACAGTAGGAAATGTCCCCGATGAACCCGATCCGCTTCTTTCCCCGGCGGATCATTTCCCGGACGAGACTCTGTATGTTGGACTGGTTGTCCATGTAGAGGTGGTCGGCCTTCAGCGGCTCTGTGCGGGCATAGACCGGCGAATCCACGAAGAGGAGGGGCGTGCCGAGAGAGGTGAGCATGGAGCAGTAATCCCGGTCGAACATTTCGATGCAGACGATCCCGGCGGTGCGGTCCTTATCATAGGAGGCGGGCAGGCGCAGAGCGGCGGCCTCGTGGTCCTGGAGCCGGTGCATGGTGAAGCTGTAGCCCTGCATGGAGAGCTCGCGCTGAAAACGGTCCAGCATGGTGGATGCGAAATGGGAGCTGCCGATGAACCGGGAAGTGAACAGCGCGATCTCCTTCCGGGCCGTCTGGGAAGCGGGAGCGGCGTCCGCTCCCGGACCGGGGATGCTCATATAGGAAAACTGCTTGTAGCCCATCTCGATGGCTTTTTTCAGCACCTTTTCCCGGGTGGCCTCCGCCAGGATGCCGGTGTTGTTGATGGCCTTGGAAACGGTATTTCTCGAAACGCCGAGTTCGTCCGCAATGTCCTGAATGGTAACGCGATCTGCCATAGACATTCCTTTCTTCTTTTCAAACTTTTTCTTTCTGCATTTCATTATAATGTACAACATGAAATGTGTCAAATGTAAAAAAAGACTTTTCCATATAAAAACAGATAACTTTCTCCCTGCAAAAACAGAAAACCTTTCTGCACAATAAAGCGGCGCCGTGCCCGGCAGAACGGGGAAAGGCGGGTCCGAAAACGCCGCAGGATCAGTGCGCCGCGGGGCTGTGAGAACATTTTCCCGGAGCGTCATTTATTGCGGTTTAAATGTAAAAATTTAAAGCCCAGAAATTGTGCATTTGGATAAAAACAGGTTGACGATATGTAAAAATAGTGTTATAGTTTGTTTACAAAGATATCCTTAGTTTTACAAATGCACAAAAATGTGCAGGAGGAGAACAGAAAAAGGAGAAGAAAGGAGAACGGTTTATGAGCACACCGAAAAAGAAAAACACCGGCCTGCATAACAGCCTCGTTTACGTCGTTCAGCACTGGCAGTTATACGTGTTTTTCCTGATGCCTGCCCTGGTCCTGACGATCATCTTCAAGTACATTCCCATGGGCGGCATTCTGATCGCCTTCGAGAGGTACAATCCGATCCGGGGCATTCTGGGGAGCGAGTGGGTCGGCCTCAAGCATTTCCAGCGTTTCCTGTCGTCGCCGGATTTCCTGCGTTATCTGGCGAACACGCTGAAGCTGAGCGTATTCGGACTGCTGTGGGGCTTCCCGGTTCCGATCCTGCTGGCATTCCTGCTGAACCGGATCGCCAGCGTCGGCATCAAGAAGAAGATCCAGTTGGCGCTGTACCTGCCGAATTTCATTTCGGTCATCGTCCTGTGCGGTATCGTGAGGATCTTCCTTTCGGTGACGGGTCCGGTGAACCTGATGCTCGGCACGCAGATCAACTTCATGACGATCCCGGAGGCATGGCGCACCATCTACATCGCCAGCGGGATCTGGCAGGGCGCAGGCTGGGGCTCCATCATTTACACGGCGGCCCTTTCCAACGCCAGCACGGAGCTGAAGGAGGCGGCGGTGATCGACGGCGCCAACATCTTCCAGCAGATCAAGGCGGTGGAGTGGCCCGCGATCAAGAGTACCGTGATCATTCAGTTCATCATGCAGGCGGGCAATATCATGAGCATCGGGTTTGAAAAAGCCTACGCGCTGCAGACGGATCTGAACGCGGAGGCCTCCGAGATCATCTCCACCTACGTCTATAAAAGGGGTCTGGTGGACGGAGACTACAGCTTCTCCACGGCGGTCGGCCTGTTCAATACCGTGATCAACGTGATCCTGCTGGTGGCGGTGAACAAGATCGTCGCGAAGATGAATGACGGCCAGGGGCTGTAAAGGAGGACCGAAATGAAGAAAAAGAGCAGATTTGCCAGATATTCCATGCAGGATAAGACCATGCTGCTGGTGGGCTATACGCTGCTGGGGCTGTTCGTGATCGCCATCATCATCCCCATGATCTACATCATCGTGGCGTCGTTCATCGATCCGGTCACCCTGCAGAACAAGGGCATCACCTTCGATTTCAGCAAATGGACGCTGACGGCCTATGAGCGCGTGCTTTCCAACAAACAGATCTGGGTCGGATTTCGGAACGCGGTGGTCTATTCCGTGGTGTTCACGGTGGTTTCCGTCATGGTCACCATGCTGGCGGCCTATCCCATGTCCAGACCGGATTTCCGCGGCAGAGCGTTTTTCAACGTGATCTTCGTGATCACCATGTTTTTCGGCGGCGGACTGATCCCCACCTACCTGCTGATCAGCAACCTGAACCTTCTGGACAGCATGTGGGCAGTCATCCTGCCGGGAGCATTCAACGTCTGGAACATGATCATCGCCAGGACCTACTATCAGGGCGTGCCGGGAGAGCTTCGGGAGGCTGCCGATGTGGACGGGGCCAATGAGCTGACGTTTTTCTTTAAGATCCTGCTGCCGGTATGTACGCCGATCATCGCCACCCTGGCCCTCTGGCAGTTCGTGGGAATGTGGAACAGCTACTTCGACGCCATGATCTACTTAAACGACGCGGCAAAGCAGCCTCTGCAGCTTGTACTGCGCTCCATCCTGATCCAGAACCAGCCGGAGTCCGGCATGATCGCCGACATGCAGAGCACCGCGGCGCGCGCACAACTGGCCGAGCTGCTGAAATATGCGACGATCATCATTTCCAGCCTGCCGCTGCTGGTCATGTATCCCTTCTTCCAGAAGTATTTTGACAGCGGGATCATGGCGGGGTCCGTCAAGGGCTGAGGCCGGGCGGAACACCGTAAAAAGATACAGATCGCGATCCTATTTTAAGACCTGTGCCGCACGGGGCGCAGGACCTATCACCATCAAGGAGGAACAGTTATGAAAAACAGGCTTTTGAAAAGCATCACGGCGGCCGCACTTTGCGCGGTCATGGCCCTTTCCCTGGCAGCCTGCGGAAAAGGGAGCGCGGGCGTGGAGCTGAACACCGGCGAGCTGCAGGAGGTGGATCCCGCCGAGTTGGAATTCCCGCTGCAGGAAACGGCGACCCTGACCGGCATGATCAGCTATCCGGCAAGCACCGAGTCCGATCCCAACAAGCGGACCATTTTCAAACGGCTGCAGGACGAGACCAATGTGGAGATCGAGTGGACGGCGATCCAGGCCGACCAGTGGGGTGACAAGATCACGCTGGCCATGGCGAACCTGGATTCCCTGACGGATTTCATCTTCACCGCGAACTTTTCCGACAACGATCTGCTGCGCTATGCGGATCAGGGCGTCATCATCCCGCTGGAGGAGTATATCGACGCCTATATGCCGAAGCTGAAAGCGGTATTTGACAAATATCCGGAATACCGGAAGATGAGCACGGACGCGGACGGCCACATCTGGGCGCTGCCCTGGATCGAGCAGCTTGGCTCCGAAAAGACGGCGATCCAGACGGTCAGCGAAATGGGCTTCATCAATAAAAAATGGCTGGATTTCCTGGGCCTGGAGGTGCCGACCACCGTGGACGAATTTGAGCAGGTCCTGATCGCGTTCCGCGACCATGCCTCCGAGCTGCAGGCGGAGTTCGGCATCGACGGCAGCATCATCCCCATGTCCTGTATCGTGAATGACGGCAGCCAGGATATGGCGCTTCTGATCAACGGCTTCGGCGAGGGCTACGGCGACAACGATCAGGGACGGCACATCGCGGTTACGGACGATCTGCAGGTGATCTGCACCGCTACCCAGCAGGGCTTTAAGGACGGCATCGCCTGGCTGCACAAGCTGTATGAGGAAGGGCTGATGGATACGGAGGCCTTTACACAGGAATGGTCCACCTATGTGTCCAAGGGAAAATCCGGACGCTACGGGGTATGCTTCAGTTGGGACGTGGCCAACATCGTGGATGATTTTAACGGCTGGGTACCGCTGCCGGCGCTGACCGCAGATACCAGGAACATCACGCCGGAGAACGGCTCCTTTACCAGCGGCTATGACCGCGGGCGCTGTGTGGTGACGGCGGTGGCGAAGAATCCTGCGCTGGTCTGCGCATGGCTGGACCAGATGTACGATCCCTTCCAGTCCCCGCAGAACAACTGGGGCACCTACGGAGAGGACGACGAGTTCGATATCTTTGAGCTGAGCGAGAACGCGCAGGGCGAGAGGATGCTGAAGCATTCGCCGCTGGGAGACGCTTCGCCGGTGGAGGTACGGGAGGCGGAGAGCGTGAACGGCCCTCTGGCGGTGCTGGACGAATATTATGACGTATATGTGACCTGCCCGGACGACGCGCAGTACCGTCTGGACTGGATCAGCGAATACTATACACCGGATATGAATATGAAGTACGTGTATCCCAACGTGTTCATGACGCAGGAGGATACGGAAGAGTTGTCCAACCTGCAGACCGATATCACCAAAAAGATCAACACCACCCGGTCCGACTGGATCATGAACGGGTTCACGGATGCGGACTGGGACGAGTATGTGGAGAGCCTGGACGCCTACGGCCTGGAGGATCTGCTGGCGATCTTCCAGAAATATCTGGATGCGTATTATGCGGAATAATCTGGATGCGCATTACGCGGAATAAGATAACAGCCGCGGCCCGCTGTCCCGGAGCGGATTTCCTTCGGGAACCGCGAAAGGCGGCGGGCCGCAAAGAATCTGAAACGAGGAGAAGGGGTGATCGTCATTACGGGACAGTTACTGCGGGAAGCGCGCAAATACGAAGAAACTGCAGAAAAAATGATCGCGGCGTGCGACAGGCCGGCGTTTCATCTGTCGGCGCGCACGGGATGGATGAATGATCCGAACGGATTCTCTTTTTACGGCGGGAAATATCATCTGTTTTACCAGTATCATCCCTACGACTGCCTTTGGGGCCCCATGCACTGGGGGCACGCGGTGAGCGAAGACCTGCTGCATTGGGAATATCTGCCGGCCGCCCTCGCCCCGGACGAGCTGTATGACAGGGACGGATGTTTTTCGGGAAGCGCGCTGGCGCTGCCTGACGGCAGACAGCTTCTGATGTATACGGGCGTGCTGCGGGAGCAGCAGGCGGACGGAAGCGTTCGGGAGACCCAGACCCAGTGCCTGGCGGCGGGGGATGGGACCGATTATGAAAAATATGAGAAAAATCCGGTGCTCACCGCGGCGGATCTGCCGGAAGGGTGCAGCGCGCAGGATTTCCGCGATCCGAAAATATGGCGGCGCGGGGACGGCACATACCGCTGCGTGGCCGGAAACCGGCGCGGGGACGGCAACGGTCAAATCCTTCTGTTTGAAAGCGCGGACGGTTTTTCCTGGAAGTATAAAAAGGTGCTGGCCGGGAACGGCGGCCGCTTCGGCCGGATGTGGGAATGCCCCGATTTTTTCCCGCTGGGCGGAAAGTGGGTGCTGCTCACAAGCCCCCAGGACATGCTGCCCTCCGGGTTTGAGTATCACAACGGAAACGGGACGATGTGCCTGATCGGCGATTTTGACGAGGAAACGGAGACCTTTACCCAGCGGCACGATCAGTCCGTCGACTACGGTATCGATTTCTATGCGCCGCAGACCCTGCAGACGCCGGACGGGCGGCGCGTCATGATCGGCTGGATGCAGAACTGGGATACCTGCGGCATCAGGGCGCAGGAGGCACGCTGGTTTGGACAGATGAGCCTGCCCCGGGAGCTGTCGGTGGAGAACGGACGGCTGTATCAGAGGCCGGTGCGGGAGCTGGAGTTGCTTCGGCATGACCGGCGGGCGTATCAGGGCGTCACGGTATCCGGCGAGCTCTCGCTGGAGGGCGTCCAGGGACGGACAGTGGATCTGGAGCTTTCCATCCGCCCGCAGGAGGGACAGGAGCTTTACCGGAAATTCGCGGTCCGCTTCGCGCAGAACGACAAGTACCGGACTTCCTTAAGCTTTCATCCGGGCGATTCCATCCTGAAGATTGACAGAAAATTTTCCGGCTCCAGGCGGGCCATCATCCACCAGAGGCGGAGCCTGGTGAACAGCCGGAACGGCAGGCTGAAGCTGCGGATCATCCTGGACCGCTTCAGCGTGGAGGTGTTCGTCAACGACGGAGAACAGGCGCTGACCGCCACCCTGTATACGGAGCAGGCGGCGGCCGGTATTTCCTTCTATGCGGACGGGGCAGTGCGGATGGATCTGGTGAAATACGATCTGGGAGACTGATCGGGAGATCTGCCAATCGGACGGCGGATACGGGCGTCGAACGGAATGGAAACGTCCTTTGTACAGAGAAAGAGGGCGGCGGTTTCATACCGCCGCCCTCCCGCTGTTCTGATCTCATGCTTTCCCATCCAGGCGCTCCAGCAGGTCCCAGACGCCCAGCATGTACTGGATGCCCAGCGCACGGTCATATTTGCCGTAGCCGGGACGGCACACGCCGGGGCCTTCCTCCCAGAGCTGACGGCCGTGGTCGGGACGGATGTACCCGTCGAAGCCGCAGTCATGGTAGGCGCGCAGAATCTCGATGATGCCGGTCTCGCCGCAGCAGTCGCGGTGCGCGGCCTCCGAGAAATCGCCGTTCTCGAAATGGTGGATGTTCCGGATATGAGCGAAGGCGATCCGGTCACAGTGCTTGCGGATGATGTCCGCGCAGTTGTTGGCGGGGTTCGCGTTCAGACTGCCCGTGCACAGCGTCAGGCAGTTGTGCGGGTTGTCCACCATCTTCAGCAGCTTCGCGCAGGCGGCCTCGTCCACCATCAGGCGGGGCAGGCCGAAGATATCCCATGGCGGATCGTCCATGTGAATGGCCATTTTGATGTCGGCCTCCTCACAGGCGGGCATGATGGCCTCCAGGAAATACCGGAGGTTTTCCCAGAGCATGTCCTTGGTGACGGGGGCGTAGGCCTTGAACAGCTCGTCCAGCTTGGCCATGCGCTCCGGCTCCCAGCCGGGGAAGGTCATGTGGTACTTTTCGGTGAAGCTCATGATGTACTCGGCCATGGCCTTGTAATCGTTCTGGATCATGTCCTTCTGGTAAAAAAGGGCGGTGGAGCCGTCCCCCACCGGGTGGAACAGATCCGTTCTGGTCCAGTCGAAGATCGGCATGAAATTGTAGCAGATGACCTTCACGCCGAATTTGCCCAGATTGAGGATGCACTGCCTGTAATTCTCGATCAGCGCGTCGCGGGTGGGCAGGCCGATCTTGATGTCGTCATGCACGTTGACGGATTCCACCACCTCGGCGTCAAAGCCGTAGGCGTGGATCTGATCGACCACTTCTTTGATCTCATCCTCTTCCCAGATTTCTCCGGGCATCTTGTGATGAAGCGCCCAGACGATACTGGTCACGCCGGGGATCTGCCGGATATCGTTCAGGGTAATGGGGTCGTTCCCTTCGCCGTACCAGCGCCAGCCCATTTTCATTGCCATTGCAGCATCTCCTTTCTTTTTTGGATTATATATTCTCATACGCATCCTCGCAGTCACGCATAGCGAGGATGGTTTTAGAGATCAGATCGTCGAGGCTCCAGCCGAGCATTTCGGCGCCCGCGGTGATGACCTCGCGGGAGCATCCGGCGGCGAAGCTGGGCGTCTTGAATTTTTTCCGGACGGATTTGAGTTCCAGATCAGAAACGCTTCTGGACGGGCGCATGAGGGCCGTCGCGCCGATGAGGCCGGTGAGCTCGTCCGTGGCGTAGAGCACCTTTTCCATGGTGTGCTCCGGCGCGATGTCCACCGTCAGGCCGTAGCCGTGACTGGCCGTGGCGCGCACGATGCGCTCGTCGATGCCCCGCCCGCGCAGGATCTCCTGGGATTTGACGCAGTGCTGATCGGGATATTTTTCAAAATCCAGATCGTGCAGAAGTCCCACGATGCCCCAGAAATCTTCTTCATCGCCATAGCCCAGGTCTCTGGCGAACCAGCGCATCACGCCCTCCACGGTAACGGCGTGTTTCAGATGGAAATGCTCGCTGTTGTACTCGGTCAGCAGTTCCCATGCCTGCTCTCTTGTGGGTATGATCCCCATGATTAACCTCCTGTATCCCGCCGCTGTTTTGCTCAGCGGCGCATTTTTTCCCGGAACGAGGAAAGCCGGTCCAGAGCCGCGTACAGCGTTTCCTCTTTTTTGGCGAAATGCAGACGGATCAGGTGGTTCACCGGCTCCCGGAAGAAGCTGGAGCCGGGCACGGCCCCGACGCCGACCCTTTCCGCCATCCTTTCACAGAATTCCAGATCGCTGTCATAGCCGAATTCGGAAATGTCCAGCAGGACATAATAGGCCCCCTGGGGGACGGTGTGGCGGATCTCCAGATCGTCCAGCCCTTTCAGCAGCAGGTCCCGGCGGATCGTATAGCTGTGCTTCAGCGCCTCATAGTAGGAGTCCGGGAAACAAAGTCCCGTCACCGCAGCCTCCTGCAGCGGGGCGGCCGCCCCGACGGTGAGGAAATCGTGTATCTTTTTGGCCGGTTCGATGACCGCTTCCGGCGCGATGATATAGCCCAGCCGCCAGCCCGTGACGGAATAGGTCTTGGACAGAGAGGAACAGCAGACGGTGCGTTCCCGCATGCCGGGGAGGGAGGCGAAGTATATGTGCCGGTACGGCTCGTAGACGATGTGCTCATACACCTCGTCGGTGATGACGTACGCGTCGTATTTTTCCGCCAGGGACGCAATCAGCTTCAGTTCCTCCAGGGTGAAGACCTTCCCGCAGGGGTTGGAGGGATTGCAGAGGATCAGCGCCTTGGGACGCTGGCAAAACGCCGCCTCCAGCACGTCCGCATCGAAGCCGAAGGCGGGCGGCGTCAAGGGCACGTAAATGGGCTCGGCACCGGAGAGGATGGCGTCCGCGGCATAGTTCTCGTAAAAGGGTGAAAACACGATCACCTTGTCGCCGGGATCCACCACCGTCATCATGGCGGCCATCATGGCCTCGGTGGAGCCGCAGGTCACGACGATCTCCCTGTCGGGATCGATGGGAAAACCCATCAGCCGGGACTGCTTCGCGGCCAGCGCCTCACGGAAGTTCTGCGCGCCCCAGGTGATGGAATACTGGTGAAAATCCTCGGAGCAGACTTCCCGCAGGCGGTCCAGGATCTCCTTCGGGGGTTCAAAATCCGGGAACCCCTGGGAGAGGTTGATGGCGCCGTACCGGTTGGAGATCCGCGTCATGCGGCGGATCACACTGTCGGTGAAGCCCGCGGTGCGGTGGGATAGTGTGGGCATGTTCAGGTTCCTCCGTATTTCATCGGATCGTCAGCGTCACCTCGGACTGTGCCGCGCGCAGCAGGATCCGGTAGATTTCATGCTTCCAGGCGCCCTTCAGCCGGGCGTCCGTGATGGGGATCTCTTCGACGGCCTTCAGATCCGCGCCGGAGAACAGGAGCGTTCCCGCGGATTCCCCGATCCGGATACGGCCGGGAGAGAGAAGCTCCGGCTTTTCATAGGTCATCAGGCTCAGGACGACTTCATGCGCGCCCGGAGCGGGATCGGATGCTTCGCCGGTGTCCGTGAAGGAGAACCGGTCGGAGATGAGGATCTCTCTCTCCGGCGTCAGTTGTGCGCACCGCCGGTAGGAGGCCAGCCCGCACGCCGCGGGATAGGCGCATTTGAGCTCCATGCCGATCTTTTTCTGCGAAAGGTCGCAGGAAACCTGCGTGGCCCGGAACGTTTCGCCGTCGTGCTGCATGTATCCGTCTATCGTGGGCAGGTTGTGGTAGGCCGACTGCATGGTCCAGATCTCATAGCGCCGGGCGGAAAAGGTCTTGCCCGTGTAGCTTTCCACGCCCACGTCGATGAAAAGGGGCCTGCCGTCCCGATAGACGGTGAAGCTGCCGGTATCGTTGTGGTTGTGGCTGTCCGCATTGTCCCCGGCCTTGACCGCCAGGAACAGATGTGCGTCCCGGACGGCGAAAAGCCCCACGCTGGGGAACCAGACGTCCGGAGGGACGGGAGAGACCGGGCCCGTCCCGAAGGCCCTGATCTCGGCGGCGGTAAAGCCGTTCTGCAGCCGGTAGTAAAGATTGTTCTCCTCGGGGCGCAGCAGCGTTTCCGCGCCGCCCGCCAGAAAGTCGTCGGCGGCAAAGCGCATCATTTCGGGCTGCCCGGTCAGCTTGCCGAAGAGGTATTCCCGCACACCGGCGCGCCCGGCCACGGGAGAGCAGTCCGCGAAATTGATGTAGTACTTGTCGTCGATATGCACTTTATAAATATAGGAAGCGATATTCCGGATCTTTTCCTGATGCGCCAGGTCGGAAAACGCGCCGCCCGTCACCGCGTCCGCGATATCCAGCACCTGGAACAGGCACAGCCCCGCGTGCCGGTAGTATTGAGCGCCCTCGTCGCAGCAGCCGTCGTCCCCGTATTCCGCCAGAAAATAGTCCGCGCTCCTGCAGCCTTTGCGGAAGATGCGCTGCTTCCGGGCCTCGGACAGCCCGTCCCCCGCGAGAAAGGCGGAGAGCAGGACGTTCTGGGTACACCAGATCGTCCAGTTGTTCATGGGAGATCTGCCGTCCCCCATCCACCAGAAATGCCGGGTCAGGTACGGGGTGAAAATGCGGCGGCGCAGCTCATAGCGGACCCGCCGGGTGATATAGGGCGAAAAAACGTCCAGGACCGGCGAGAGCAGATAGACCGCCGTTGCCAGCACGGCGCCGGTCTCACAGGCGAACAGGTCCAGCACCGGATCGCTCAGATCCGGAAGCGGGAGCTGGGGCGCGTCGCGGCGGTAGCTGTTGTGGGGCGGAAGGTTCCAGGCGTTCTCGTCGCAGATCGAAAAAATGCCGTTTATGATATCGTCCAGGAAGCGGCCCTTATTTTCCACACATTCCGCCAGCACCAGCGCGTCCAGCGCGTGGCGTTTGGCAAAAAAGCGGTCCTCGAAGCGGACCCGGTTGCCCGTGCGGGAAAAATCTAAGAAGTCCGTGGCGGACAGGTAGGGCCAGGAAAAATGCAGAAAGCTTTCGCCCAGCGCGACGGTCTTATCCCGCCATTCCGGATCCAGGGAATCCCAGGCCCCGCGGTCGGAAATGACGGCATAGGGGAGGAAGGGCAGCAGCGCGCGGCCGCTTTGGATATATTGAGATGCGGTTTCGTAAAGCATGGGATCGGCTCCTGTCAGAAGTTTACAAAATACTCTTCTTAAATCATAAACGATTTGGGCAGAGATTTCAACAGGGAGTTGCAGTTTGCGGGGCGCGATGCTACAATTGGATGCAGAAAAACAGGGATCCGTCAAGCGGAAAAGGAAAGGAAGCAGAACATGGAACTGAAAGAGAAGCTGAAGAAAATCATGGAGCGGTCGGTGGAAAGCTGCGAGGTGGCCGGCGTCAGTCTGCTGGCAGAAAAGGACGGAAAGGAGCTCTGTTGCTGTGAGGCGGGATGGGCGGATATGGAGGCGAAAAAGCCCATGCGCAGGGATACGATCCTGCGCCTTTATTCCCAGACGAAGCCGGTGACGGCCGCGGCGGTCATGATCCTGATGGAACGGGGCGCGCTGGATCTGTGTCAGCCGGTTTCTGATTTCCTGCCGGAATATGCCGGACTGCAGGTCTGTGAGAACGGCGTCCTGCGGCCGGTACAGGTTCCGCTGCGGATTCATGATCTTTTGCGGATGACATCGGGGATGCTCTATCCGGACGGCGTCACGGCGGCCGGGCGCATGTCGGCAAAGGTGTTCGAAGAGATGGACCGGCGGCTGTTTACGGACCGGGCCATGACCACCAGGGAGGCGGCCCGGGCGCTGGCCGGCTGTGCGCTGGCCTTTGAGCCGGGCAGCTCGTGGCAGTACGGAACCTCGGCGGATGTGCTGGGCGCGGTCATCGAAGAAGCCTCCGGCATGTCCTTTGCCGAATTTTTGCAGAAGGAGCTGTGCGGCCCTCTGGGAATGCGCGATACGGCCTTCTGGGTCCCGGCGGAGAAACGAGACCGGCTGGCCCGCGTTTACGAGACGGTGACGGAAGCGGACGGCTCTAAGTCCCTGCGGCTTTACACGGGAAACAATCTGGCGGTGCGCAATGACATGGCTGTGGAACCCGCTTTCGCCTCGGGCGGCGCGGGACTGGCCTCTACGCTGGATGATTATATGCGGTTTGCCCGAATGCTGCTGGGGGAGGGCGAGCTGGACGGCGTGCGCGTCCTGCGGCCGGAAACGGTACGTTTCATGACCGGCGGGGAGCTGATGGGCCGGCAGCAGATGGCCTTTGAAAACTGGATCGGTCTGGACGGCTACAGCTACGGAAATCTGATGCGGGTCTGCAGAGAGCCCTCGAAGACCGGATATCTGGCAAAGGAAGGGGAGTACGGCTGGGACGGCTGGCTGGGCGCGTACTTCGCCAATTTCCCGAAGGAGAGACTGACAATCCTGATGGGAACGCAGAAGAAGGATGCCGGGACCTTCACCTTGACAAGGAAGCTGCGCAACGTGATCCTGGCGGAGCTGTGAGTTGCCGAATCCGGATGCGCGGCGGGCTGTCCGGCGGACCGGGCGGACGGGGGCGTGCGGACGAAAAGGGACCTTAGCGGGAGAATGAAAGGGACCGGAGACGAGGTGGCGTATGGACGACGGAGTGCTGAGGCTGTTTGCGCGGCCCACGGCGGAATGGTTTCTGAAAACATACGGGAAACCGACCAGGGTGCAGAGAGAGGCCTGGCCCGCGATCGCGGGCGGAAGGTCTGTTCTGGTCAGTGCGCCCACCGGCACGGGCAAGACGCTGTCGGCGTTTCTGGTTTTTATCGACAGGCTTTACAGTCAGGCGCTGGAAGAAGGGCTTGGGGAGGGCGTGCGGCTCGTTTATGTTTCTCCTCTGAAATCGCTGGCGTCGGATATCCGGGAAAATCTGCGCAGGCCGCTCGCGGGGATCGCGGAGGGCGCAGCGGGGCAAAGGATCTCCGTGGCGGTGCGCACCGGTGACACGCCGCAGAAGGAGCGGCAGCGCATGGGGAAGCATCCGCCCCATATTCTGATCACGACGCCGGAGTCGCTGTTCCTGATGCTGACCTCGGGGACGGGCCGCGCGATGCTGGGGAGTATCCGCGCCGTCGTGATCGACGAGCTGCATGCGCTGATCGGCACCAAGCGCGGCGCGCATCTTCTGCTGTCGGTCGCCAGGCTGGAGGCCCTCTGCGGGCATCCTCTGCAGCGGATCGGGCTTTCCGCCACCATCGAGCCGCCGGAGCTGGCGGCGCAGTGGCTGTCGCCGGAGCCGGCGGCGATCGTCGCGCCCAAAATGGAAAAGGCTGTGGAGATCCATGTGGTGGGTATCGAGGCGCAGACGGGCCGGAACCGGGATCCGGTGTGGGAGCAGCTCGCACAGCGGGTGTACGAGCGCTGTCAGGCGGGCCGCAGCGTCATTGCCTTTTCAGAGGGACGGCGCTATGCGGAAAAGCTCGCCTATTATGTCAATCAGATCGCCGGGGAGGATTTTGCGAGAGTCCATCACGGCAGCCTTTCTCTGGAGCAGCGCCAGGCCGCGGAGCAGGATCTGCGGGAAGGGCGTCTGCGCCTGCTGTGCGCCACGTCCTCCATGGAGCTGGGCATCGACGTGGGAGAGATCGACGAGGTCCTGCAGATCGGCTGCCCGCGCACCGTTTCTTCCATGATGCAGCGCCTGGGGCGTTCCGGTCACGATCCCGGACGGGTGAGCGTGATGTATCTGTACCCCAGGACCGCGCCGGAGGGGCTTTCCTGCGGCATGACCGCGGCGCTGGCAAAGCGCGGCGGCGTGGAGGAGGCGCGGCCGCCCCGTCAGTGTCTGGACGTGCTGGCCCAGCATCTGGTTTCCATGGCGGCGGGCGGAGGATGCAGGCCCGGAAAGAAGACCCGGGCGGCAGAGGAAGGCAGGGCGGCCGAAGGACCGCAGGCGCCCTCCGCGCCCGCCTATTCGCTGGATGACGTGATGGCGCTGCTGCGGCGCGCCTGGCCCTTTACGGGGGTTACGAGGGAGACGGTGAAAAGTCTGCTCTGCATGCTGGCCGGAGATTATGAACACCAGAGGGAGATCCCGGTGCGGCCCCGGGTGCTTTATGACCGGCTCCGGGAACTGGTCTATCCGGATCCCTACAGCCGGATGCTGGCTGTTTCCGCGGGCGGGACGATCCCGGACAAGGGGCTGTATGCCGCCAGGACGCCGGAGGGCGTCAGGGTGGGCGAGCTGGATGAGGAGTTCGTTTATGAATCCCGCGTGGGGGATCGGTTTCTGCTGGGCTCCTTCGGCTGGCGGATCGTGGGACAGGATAAGGATACGGTTTTTGTGGAACCCGCGTCAGCGTCCAGCGCCAGGCTGCCCTTCTGGCACGGAGAAGTCAGAGGGCGGGATAAAAAGACCGGCATCGCCTTCGGAAAAATGATGGGAGAGCTGGAAAGAGCGCAGGGCCGGGGAGAGGACGCGCTGCGCGCCGGGCTTGCGGCGCTGGGGCTGGACAGCGCGGCGGTGCAGAACGCGGCGGATTTTCTGAACCGGCAGATTGCGGCAACCGGCTGTCTGCCCGGGGACCGGACGGTTCTGGTGGAGCATTTTCGGGACCATACGGGGAGCGATCAGATGATGGTGCATTCCCTGTTCGGGCGGCGGATCAATGCGCCGCTGGCGCTTCTGGCCCGGCATGCGGCGGAGCGGGCCGGACACAGTGTGGGCGCGGTGGACGAGGATGACGGGATTCTGCTCTATGCCTACGGAAAGGAACGGCTTCCGGAGGGGATTCTGCAGTCCGTCGATCCCGGGCATGCGCGGCGGATTCTGGAGGCGGCGCTGCCGCAGACACCGGTATTTGGGATGACGTTTCGGTACAACGCGGCCCGGGCGCTGATGACGGGCATGCGCCGGAACGGACGGCAGCCGCTCTGGATGCAGCGCCTTCGGAGCACGGAGATGCTGGACCGCCTGATTCAGGACAGAGAGCATCCGCTGATCCGGGAAACGGTGCGGGAATGTCTGGAGGACGTCTGGGATCTGGACGGCCTCTTGTGGCTCCTTTCCGGCATCCGCTCAGGACTGATCGCGGTGCGGGAGGTATATACGGAGGTCCCGTCCCCCATGTCCCTGCCCCTGCAGTGGCAGGTGGAAGCGGCGGAAATGTACGAGTACGCTCCCACCACCTCCCATATCCGGCAGACGTCGGAAGAGGCCCTGAGGGAGACGGAGGGGATTCGGCCGGACCGGCGGGAACTGGAACGGGCGCAGAAGCGGGAAAGGCTGCCGGAGGATGCGGAGCAGCTTCACACGCTTCTGATGATGGAAGGAGATCTGCAGGCGGGCGAGCTTCCGGTGCCGGGAGAATGGCTGGAGTCTCTGGCGCGGAGCGGAAGGGCCTGCTATATCGAGCCGGGACTCTGGATCGCCGCGGAGCAGCAGGAGGAATACGGGCAGGCGTTCGGAGTCGCGCAGGATGCGATGGAGTCCGGAGCCGCATGGGATGCGCAGGCGTCGGAGCCCGTGCGAAACGGGACGGAGTCCGGCACGATCCGGACCGCGGCGGGCAAAAGCTTTCCCGATGCGGCGGTCCATATCGTGCGGCGGATGCTATTTTACCGGGGACCCGGGACGGCCGGGGAGATTGCGGCGCGCTATTTTCTGCCTCCGGAATATGTGAGAGAGATTCTGGACGCGCTCCTTGCTGGGAACAGCGCAGTGGAGGAGGACGGCGTTTTTTATCATGTCAGACGCTATCGGAAGGCGCAGCGGGATACGGTTCGGGCCCTGCGTCAGGAGGCTGTGACCCGTCCGGCGGCATGCTACGCGGGCCTGATGGCGGAACGGACGCAGATTTCGGGAACCGCGGAGGATCAGCTTCGCGAGGCGATCTCCCTGCTGGCGGGGCATGTCTTTCCGGCGGCCCTGTGGGAGGAGACGCTGCTGCCCGCACGGGTGAAGGGCTACAGGGAAAATCTGCTGGATGCTCTGCTGGCGGAGGGAGATTTTTTCTGGCGCATCCTGCCGGGCGGGGGACTGTGCTTTGAAAGGGCGGAGGAGGCGGACGAGACGGCGCCGCTGCCGGAACCGGAACTTTCAGGGGACGAGCGCATTCTCTATGACCAGCTTTGTACCCGCGGCGCCAGCTTTGCGAAGCAGTTGGCCAGGAGCATTGCGGGCGCGGACGTGCGGACGCCGCTTTTGTCCCTCGCCGGAAAAGGGCTGGTCTGTGCGGACAGCTTCGTTCCGGTGCGTCAGTGGCTGGCGTGGGATAAGCTGGAAAAGGCCCCGGTCAGACAGCGCGTCAGCGCGAAGGTGATGGCGCTGGCCGCGGGCAGATGGGCGCCGGTGCGTCCCGTCCGGGAAATGACCGTGGAGGAATGGCTGGAAAGGCAGTTTGAACAGAACCTGATCGTCTGCCGGGAAACCTGGAGGAGACCGGAGGACGGAGCGGAGGGAAAGAGCTGGAGCGACGCGCTGGCTGTGCTCCGGATCTGGGAATATGTGGGAAAGGTGCGGAGAGGCTATTTCGTGTCCGGCATGTCGGGCGCGCAGTTCATCCGGCAGGAGGACTATGTCTATGTGACCGGAGCGCTGGCGGAGCAGGAACGTCGGGAGAAAAACCGTCCGTCCGTACTGTGGCTGAACGCCGCCGATCCCGCCTGTCTGTGGGGCAAGGCCGTCCCTCATTGCGAGGGAAGGGCGTTTTTGAACGTGCCGGGAACCGTCGCGGCGCTTTGGGGCGGAAGGCCCGCCGCCGTCTTTGAGCGGAAGGGAAGGATTCTGCGCGTCTTTGAGCCGGCAGTCCTGCGGGAGGCGCTGGAGCTGTTCGTGCGCGATTTTAAGGCCAGACGGCTGTATGCGGGGATCCGGCGGCTGATTGTGAAGGAATACCCGAAGGAAGCGGCGGAGGCGCTGCAGGCGGCGGGATTCATGAAGGAAATGCAGGACTATGTGCTGTATCTGTGACCGGTCCGCATTTTCGCATGGGGAAAAACCGCATCCTGCCGAACCGGCCCGCATTCGAAAGGCGCCGGCTCATGAATTGAACTGCGCGTATTTTTTGGGCGGGATTCCCACGGCCTTCGTGAAGGCCTTGAGAAAGTTGCTGTAATCGTTAAAGCCGCACCGCTCGCACGTCTCGCTGACGGACAGGCCGGAGGAGAGAAATTCCTTGGAAAGCGTGATCCGCTTGGCGGTGATGTATTTGTTGATGGTCATGCCCGTGGTGGATTTGAAGATCCGGCACAGATAGGACGCGCTCAGATAGAAATGGCCGGAGAGCTCGTCGATGGTCAGCGGGGCGGAGATGTTCTGGTTGATATAGGTCAGGATCTCGTCCACCTGATTATGATAGGAATGCTCCCGGAGCACCGCGTCCTTATCGCCGCGCTGCAGAAAAAGGGAGGTCAGAAATACCATCATTTCCGCGAAAACCGACCGGTCCACGATATCGCTGCCGAAGCCGGAGGAGGAAGCCAGACGGTGGAAAAAATAGATGAACCGTTTCTGATCCTCTGCGGAGAGATGCAGCTTGTGGGGCGAGGGCATATCGCGCCTGCGAAAGCAGGCGTCCAGATCGGTGCCCGGCGTGGAAAGGCTCCTCAGATAGTCCGGATAGATGGAGATCAGAAGCCGCTCGTGCACCTGCTGATCGATCTGGGTCAGATAGTGACTTTCAAACTGATTGATGAAAAAGATATCGCCGGGTTCGATATCGTAAAAGTGATTGTCGATCAGAAACTGCTTTCCGCCGGAGATGGAGAAGTAGAGCTCATAGCTGTCGTGGATGTGCATGGCCATGGGCTTTTCGTCGTTGTACAGATGGGCGATGGCGAAGGATCTGCTGTCCAGACAGGTCTGGATCGCGTCCTTGCAGGAAGAAAATTCTTTCATGATGGCTCCTTTCCGGCGAAGAAAACATTCCGCCCGCAACAGCAGTCCGACCGCCCCCGGGAACGCCCCCGCCCGCACCGCGCCGTCCGTGTGCATTCCATTTTCCCGGACCGTTAGAAAAACGCTCGGCCTAAGAGCTGCTTCGCACCTCTGGCGAAGCGAGCCCTTTGGGCGAAGCTGAGCCTAGTGCCGCTGCGTTTTTCTCCGAGCGCGAGCGTGTCCGGAAAAGGAACGCACACGGACGGCGCGGTGCGGGCGGGGGCGTTCCCAGGGGCGGCCGGACTGTTGTTGCTGCGGTATGGTTTCAGTATAGCGGATGAGTTCAGGAAAAACAATATTTTTGAAAATAAAACGGTAGAAAACAGATAATTTTGTTGCTATACTGTTATTGTAGCAAAAAATAAGTTTCAGGAGGGCGAAACATATGGAATTGAGAACGGCTGCTTCACCAAAAGACGTGAAGCACTACGACACAAAGAGACTGAGAGAAGAGTTCCTGATCCAGGGCCTGTTTGCTGCGGACGAGATCAAGCTGGTTTACAGCCACATTGACAGGATCATCACCGGCGCGGCGACCCCCGTGGAGAAGGAACTGAAGCTGACCGCCGGGGACGAGCTTCGCGCGGAGTATTTTCTGCAGAGAAGAGAGCTGGGCCTGATCAATATCGGCGGCGACGGCGTTGTCACCGTGGACGGCAAAGAATATGTGGTGGAGCATAAGAACGGCATGTACATCGGCATGGGCTCCAAAGACATCTCCTTCAGGAGCCTGGACGCTGCCAAGCCCGCGAAGTTCTATCTGAATTCCGCGCCCGCGCACAAGACCTATCCCACCGTGCTGATCAAGAGAGAGGGCGTGCCGGAGGACGGCGTCGTCATCATCAAGGAAGAGAACAAGGTGGCCTGCGGCTGTCTGGAGGAGTCCAATGACCGCGTGATCAACAAGTACATCCTTCCCGGCCAGGTGGAGAGCTGTCAGCTGGTGATGGGCATGACCGCCTTAAAGCCCGGCAGCGTGTGGAACACTATGCCCTGCCATACCCATGACAGGAGAATGGAAGTTTATCTTTACTTCGATATGCCCGAGGATGCGTTCGTGATGCACTACATGGGCGAGCCCACCGAGACCAGGCATATCGTGATGCGCAATGAGGAAGCGGTCATTTCACCCAGCTGGTCCATCCATGCGGGCAGCGGCTCCCAGGCCTACACCTTTATCTGGGGCATGGTCGGCGAGAACCAGGAGTTCACCGATATGGACGCGGTGAAGAACACCGAGATCCTGTAAGGCGCGTTCCGTTTTTCTGAAAAGGTTTCTGATTTTTATAAAAAAATAAAGGAGGACACTACAATGGGATTTCAAATGAAGGACTTCTCTCTGGAAGGCAAAGTGGCGCTGATCACCGGCGCTTCCTACGGCATCGGCATGGCCATCGCGAAGGCCTATGCGGCTGCGGGCGCGACCATCTGCTTCAACGACATCAAGCAGGAACTGGTGGACAAGGGTATGGCTTCCTATAAAGAGGCCGGCATTGACGCGCACGGCTATGTCTGCGACGTGACCAACGAGGCGGCCGTGAACGAGCTGGTAGCCACCATCGAAAAAGAAGTCGGCGTTATCGATATCCTGGTGAACAACGCGGGCATTATTCGCCGTATCCCGATGCTGGAGATGACGGCAGATCAGTTCCGCCAGGTCATCGACGTGGATCTGAACGCTCCCTTCATCGTGGCGAAGGCCGTCATTCCTTCCATGATCAAGAAGGGACATGGCAAGATCATCAACATCTGCTCCATGATGAGCGAGCTGGGCCGTGAGACCGTATCCGCCTATGCGGCGGCCAAGGGCGGCTTGAAGATGCTGACCAGGAACATCTGCGCCGAGTATGGCGAGTACAACATCCAGTGCAACGGCATCGGGCCCGGCTACATCGCGACCCCTCAGACCGCTCCGCTGCGCGAGCTCCAGCCCGACGGCAGCAGGCATCCTTTCGATCAGTTCATCATCGCCAAGACCCCCGCTGCGAGATGGGGCGAGACCGAGGATCTGCAGGGCCCTGCGGTATTCCTGGCTTCCGACGCTTCCAACTTCGTGAACGGACATGTTCTTTACGTGGACGGCGGCATCCTGGCTTACATCGGCAAACAGCCCGGATGAGAAGAGCGATCGTATTGATACGGAACTGACAGGATCCGGACCGAAAATCCCAGACGCATTTTCGGTCCGGATTTTTCATGATGCAGGACGGTGCGCGGCAATTGTACCGCCATTGATGAGAAAGGGATTTTGGTATGACGGAACTGACTTTGAAGATCGTGCGCGGCGACGGGACCGTCGTCTGCGCGGACAGCGGCCGGGGGAGCGCGGCGCTGGTCTTTTGCGGAGAATACCGGGAGGGGGACCGGGTGGTCCTGGAGTCCTCCGAGAAAAACGTCCATCTGGTATGGCAGGCTGACGACGCGCTGGGCAGCGCGCTGGTCTACATCACGGAACACACGGTTTCCTATCCGGTGCCCTTCGGGGAGAAAAAGGTGTGCTATTCGCCGAAGATCTTTTCGGGGGACCGGCATTATCTCTATGTCCGCCTGGCGGAGGAAGCGGAAATCTCGGCCTACCGGAATCTGGCCCTCAACGTAATGGATCAGCACGGCGATCCCGGCTGTTATCCCCATGCGTCGGCCAACGTGGAGACCAGAGGGGAATCGGTGTTCGCGGCCCGCAACGCCATCGACGGCGTGACGGAGAACCGTTCCCACGGGAAATGGCCGTACACGTCCTGGGGCATCAACCGGGATCCGTCCGCCTGCCTGAAGCTGGAATTCGGCCGCGAGGTGGAGGTGGACCGGATCGTGCTCGTCACCCGGGCGGATTTTCCCCACGACAGTTGGTGGACGCAGGCCACCGTCACGTTTTCCGACGGGAGCGCCGTCGAGCTTCCCATGGAGAAGAGCGCGAAGCCCCATGTTTTTACCTTTCCCAAAAAGAAAATCAGTTGGCTGACGCTGGATAAGCTGATCAAGGCGGATGATCCGTCTCCGTTTCCGGCGCTGACCCAGATCGAGGTATATGGCGTATGAAAATCTGTGTGATCAATGGCTCCCCCAAGGGAAAGCTGAGCGTGACCTTCCAGACCGCGCTGTTTCTGCGGGAGCATTTTCCGGACTGCGAATGGGCGGTCATTCACGCCGGACAGCGGATCCGGATGTATGAAAAGGATTTCTCCAAAGCGCTGCAGACGATACAGAAGGCGGATCTCCTGCTGTTTTCCTATCCCGTGTATACATTTCTCGCGCCCTGGCAGCTCCACCGCTTCATCGAGCTTCTGAAGGAACAGAAAGTGGACCTGTCCGGCAAATTTGCGACTCAGATCACCACATCCAAGCATTTTTATGACGTGACGGCGCATCGCTATATCGAGCAGAACTGTCAGGACATGGGCCTGAAATATATTCGGGGACTGTCCGCGGACATGGGCGACCTGGCCGGGAAAAAGGGACAGAAGGAGGCGCTGGATTTCTGGCGTTTCGTCCGCTACAGCGTGGAAAACGATCTGTATGAGCTGCCGCGGACGGCGGAAAACGCCGCGCAGCCCCCGGAAGCTCCGGACAAACGCACGGACAAAAAAGTCATCCTGCTTACCAATGCGGAGGACTCCGATACGGCGCTGGCGGCACTGATGGAAGCGTTTCGCGATGCGTTCCCTTTTGCGACCGAGACGGTCAATATCGCGAAGTTCCCGTTTGCGGGCGGCTGTCTGGGCTGTCTGAAATGCGCGACAGACGGGACCTGCGTCTATAAGGACGGATTTTCCGATTTTCTGCGCAGCAGGATACTGAAGGCCGACGCGGTGGTCTATGCGTTTACCATCAGGGACCATTCCATGGGCGCGTCCTTCAAAATCTATGACGACAGACAGTTCTGCAACGGGCACCGCACCATGACCATGGGCATGCCGGTGGGGTATCTGATCGTCGGGGACTATGCCCACGAAGACAACGTGCGCCTGCTGATCGAGGCCAGGGCCGAGGTGGGCCACAATTATTTCGCCGGGGCCGCGCAGGATGCGGCCGGGATCCGGAACCTGTCCGCCAGGCTGACCTATGCGCTGGACAACGGCTATGTGCTGCCACAGAACTTTTACGGCGTCGGCGGCATGAAGATCTTCCGGGATCTGATCTATGTGATGCGGGGCATGATGCGCGCCGACCATGCGTTTTACAAAAAACAGGGCTTCTACGACGATATGCCTCAGAAGCAGGCCGGGACCATCGCCGGGATGTGGCTGGTGGGTTCCATGCTGGCGAATCCGAAGCTGCAGAAAAAGATGAGCGGTCAGATGAGCGACGGGATGCTGATGCCCTATCGGAAGGTGCTCCGGGAGGCACACTGGTGCCGGGATAAGGAGTGAAAGAAAGCGAGGAGAAGACTGTGAACATACTCGTGATCGATGCGCAGGGCGGCGGGATCGGCAGACAACTGGTCTCGGCCATCAAAAAAAATCTGCCGGATGCGGTCATCACCGCCGTGGGGACGAACGTGGCGGCGACCTCCGCCATGATGAAGGCCGGAGCGGACCACGCCGCGACGGGCGAGAACGCCGTGGTCGTGGGCTGCAGAAAGGCGGATGTGATCGTCGGGCCCATCGGGATCGTGATCGCGGACGCGCTGTACGGCGAGATCACCCCCGTCATGGCGCAGGCGGCGGCCAGGAGCCGCGCGAAGCGGATCCTCATTCCGATCAATCAGTGCGATAACATCGTCGTCGGGGTGGAGGATCTGAGCATCGGGAAGCTGCTGCAGGATGTGATCCGAGAACTTCGGAAAACCGTTGACATTCCGGATGAAATATAGTATATATAGTACAGTGAAACGGTCAGCAGGAAGCTGACGATGGGCGCAGAAGCGCCCGCTCATAATATGACGTCCGATGCGTTCTGGGCGGATCGGCACGTTCCGGAGGTTGTACCGCCGGAGGGGCTTTTATATTGTTTTTACATTGTATACTAAGAAGGTATGCGTTTTCCCTGAAGGGAAATGTCGCATGCCTTTTTTATATCCGCCGGAAACCGTTATGCCCGTTGGAAGCTGTGTGAAGACGCGCCTTGCGAAAAACGGCAGACAGCGCGGGGCCGGTTAGGGAAAGGAGAAGTTCATGTCCGACGCCATCAAAGCGGAGAATCCTGTGCCTGACATCGTCAAAGCGGAGAACCTGGTCCATTCCTATGCCGAGGACGGCCGCCGTTCTCTGGATAGTCTGTCGTTGTCTGTGAAGCAGGGGGAGTTTCTCGCGATCCTAGGCCATAACGGCAGCGGGAAGACGACTCTGGCGCGGCATCTGAATGTGCTCCTGGAGGTACAGCAGGGGGAACTGACCGTGGCTTTCCTGAACGCGAAGGATCCCGCCAATGTCTGGAGGATCCGCGAAAAAACGGGGATGGTGTTCCAAAATCCGGAGAATCAGTTTGTATCGTTCGTCGTGGAGGAGGATCTTTCGTTCGGACCGCGGAATTTCGGCGTGCCGGAGGCGGAGATCCCGGCGCGCGTCAGGCGGGCGCTGGCGGCGGTGGACATGAGCGGTTATGAAAAGCGCTCCACGCATTTGCTCTCCGGCGGTCAGAAGCAGCGGATCGCGATCGCTGGCGTGCTGACCGTGGAACCGGACATTCTGATTTTCGATGAGGTTACGTCGATGCTCGATCCGGCGGGACGGAAGGAGGTGCGGGATACGATCGCGCGCCTGCATGAAAAAGGGAAAACGGTCATAATGATCTCGCACGATATCGGGGAGGCCGTCGGGGCGGACCGGGCGGCGATCCTGAACAGCGGACGGCTTCTCGCCGTCGGCACCCCCAGGGAGCTGTTTACGGATCCGGAGCTGCTGCACCGGGCCGGACTGACGCCGCCCCTGCCGGTGAGGCTGTATCACGATCTGCGCGGGCGGGGGATCCGGCTGTCGTACTGTCCGATAACCTGCGGAGAACTGGAGGAGCTGCTATGCCGATAGAGCTGCGGGAGGTTTCCTATACTTATGCGCCCGGAACGCCTTATGCGGCGCAGGCGCTGAAAAAGATATCCCTGATTGTCCGGGACGGGGAATTTGTCGGCATCATGGGCAGGACCGGCTGCGGAAAATCCACGCTCATCCAGTTGGCCGCCGGGCTGCTGACTCCGTCTGCCGGGCAGGTTTTTCTGGACGGAGAGGATATCAATGAAAGGCATTTCGACCGAAACCGTCTGCGGCAAAAGGTCGGGGTGGTGTTTCAGTTTCCGGAGATCCAACTGTTTGAGACCACGGTGGAGAAGGATACGGCGTTCGGGCTGAAATATCTGGACTGGAGCGGGGAGAAAAAACAGGCCGCTGTCCGTCGGGCGCTGGAGTGGATGGGATTCGACTTCGAAGCGGTCAGAAACCGATCTCCGTTCGGATTTTCGGGCGGAGAAAAACGACGCCTCGCCATCGCCGGTGTTCTGGCGGTCATGCCGAAGTTCCTGATTCTGGACGAACCGACCGCCGGGCTGGATCCGCTGAGCAGAGAGGCGTTTCTGGAGCTTTTAAGGAAGCTGCATCAGGGCGGCATGACGGTCCTGATGATCTCCCATGATGCGGATGCCCTGGCGGAATACGCCGGGCGCATCGTGATACTGAAGGAAGGGATGCTTTTCCGGGACGGCCCCGCCGCGGAGGTGTTTTCCGATCAGGAAGGGCTGAAAGAAAACGGGATCAGTGCAGGACAGGTCCGGGAAATGACGGAGCGGCTGCGGCGCCGGGGATGGGAGATCCCTTGCGGAACGATCCGGTATGGACAGCTTCTGGAGGAGATCGCCGGGAGGTGGCCGCGATGAAGCAGTTGCCTGTCGGTCTGTACCAGCCCGGGAGCTCGGTCATACACCGTCTGGACGGCAGCGCGAAGCTTTTGTGCCTGTTCATTTTGCTGGCCGGGGTGGTCCATACGGCTTCGCTTCCCGGATACGGGATCTGGGCGGCCTTTACGGTCTGTCTGATCCGTCTGGCGCACATCCCGCCGGGGACGGCGTTCGGTTCCGCGGCCAGGCTGAAGTGGTTCTTCGGCGTCATCCTGCTCATGAACCTCTGTTTTTACGGGCCGGAGCACCCGTGGATGCGCTGGTGGATCTTCTGCCCTTCTTATGAGGGGCTGATCCAGGGGATCCATGTGGTGGCACGGGTATTCCTGCTCCTGGTGCTGAGCAATGTCCTGATGGTCAGCACGGCGCCGCTGGCCATGACGGATGCCATGGAGCGCCTGCTGTCGCCGCTGCGGCTGATCGGGGTGCCGACGGATCTGGCGGCGATGATCCTTTCCGTGGCGGTCCAGTTTATCCCGACCTTTTTTGAAGAGACGGACAATATCCGGAAGGCGCAGACGGCCCGGGGCGCCCGTTTCGACAGCCCGAAGCTGTGGGAGAAGGCGAAGGCCGTGCTGCCCCTTCTCGTGCCGGTCTTTCTGGCGGCGTTTCAGCGGGCCGACGAGCTGAGCCTCGCCATGGAAGCCAGGGGATACCGCACGGACAGACGGGTCTGGAAGAAAAAATATCCCCCGTATCAGGCCGCCGACTGGCTGGCCCTTCTGCTTTGCGCGGCGCTCGCGGCCGCATTCATCATTATATAACGATTTCCGCCGGAGGGTCCGGCCGAAATAACAAACGGGCAGTTTTTGACGCTGCCAAAACAGATCAGGAGGAAACGAACATGAAAAAAATCACTGCTGTCAAAAAATCCATCATCACGGCCGTCTGCATCGCATTGTGCGTCGTGCTGCCTCAGGCATTTCACGCGATTCCCAATGCAGGCGCTGTATATTCGCCCATGCACATCCCAGTGCTTTTGTGCGGTCTGATCTGCGGCGGGCCGTTCGGTCTGCTGTGCGGTCTGGCAGGACCGCTGTTTGCCAGCTTGTTCACCGGAATGCCGCCTGCGGCCAAGCTGCCCCCGATGATGATCGAATGCGCGGTCTACGGCTGCGTGACCGGACTGCTCGCTCGGACGGTCCATACGAAAAGCACGTATGCGGATCTGTATATCAGCCTGGTCGGCGGCATGCTCGCGGGGCGTATCGCGGCGGGCCTTGCGAAAGCTCTGATCTTCTCGGCCGGGGCGTATTCCATGGCGGCCTGGGCGGGCGGCTATTTTGTCACGGCTCTGCCGGGCATCGTGATCCAGCTCGCGCTTTTGCCCAGCATCGTTTTTGCCCTGATGAAGGCCGGGCTGATCCCCGCGCGGTATCCGAAAAAATGATCGGCTGATCGAGGGATCCCTGCCGGCATGTCAGGGAATGTGCCGGCGGGGATTTTTGCTGCTTGCCTAAACAGGAGTCATCTTTTTATATGCGGGATCATTTAACGGGATTTTTGTTTCTGGGGAATGAAAAGAGATCTGTTTAAGATGTGCGGGGAAGTTCTGGTATTAAAAGAGCCAGAGGAAGAGTCCTCTGGCCCCAGACCGCCCGCAGTATTGCGCCGAAGCTGGCTCGCGGGAGAAGTCCTGAATAGTATATGCAGATAAGGAGGCATCATTACAATTTTTGTTTCCAGTCGCTGCGGAAACCATAGTAGTCCATCCGTACAAACGGATATTTTTGGGTCAGCGAAATGATGGAACTTTTCATCGCACTGAATTGATCTGGGGGCAGGAGCCGTTTCATAACAAGCAGAAATCCATAGAAATGGGCATTGTCAAGTTCGCCATTGCTATTTATCCGCAGGAGTGCCTTCTCTTTTTTGTTAAGGGAGGGTTTCTGTTCGAAAAGGCGATTATATATCCGGCTTCCATGAGCGCACAGATTTCGGATGATCGTCATGCTGTGCATGTAGCTTCCGAGGATAGAAGCCCCTTTACGCATGGTTAGGCCGAAGGAGCGGGCAACAGCATCCTTGATGGCCTGTTCGGAGATAAAATACAAAAAGGAGATGTCGGATATGGTCAGCAGATCGACATAGGCCCATAGAGGGATGTCCTGCTGCAGATCATTTACAAAATGCTTCAGATAGGCTTCATGGGGAAGCCGCTGGACTTTCTGCAGATTGGCCTTGGTGATAATCTCTTTATGTTTGCTCTTGTCGGTAAAAAAAGTTTCATCGAGATATCCGGCGGGACCGTGAACCTTTGTAAATTCATAGGCGTATATGGATTTCATCTGAACCTCTATTACTTCAAGGTATTGAAGGAGGATGTGCCGCAGTTCCTGGTCAAACTGACAGATATCGATAATATTCTGGAATGTGGCGGATTTGGAGAAAATGTCGTTTTTTCGAAGGGTCAGGGAATAACCGCTGATACGGTAATAATTATTGCGCAGCAGAAAATCCCTGGCCCGCGCTTCATCATTAATAGTGAGGCCGCGGGAGCGGAGGATTTCTATCTGCTCTTCGATCGTTTTGAACCCTTTATCTGACATGCAGCTTCTCCTTAAAAACAAAACGCCCTCAAGTGTGCATGTGTTTCCACAGAGGCCTGAGGGAGATGTTAATTATATATTAGCACTATCGGGTCTTCGACAGTTAAATAAAGGAAAAATCGCTGCAGGCCGCATAAAGCCTGTATTTTTTTGTCAAATTTTTTTC